>CABPCG010000053.1 GCA_902405995.1 uncultured Collinsella sp. | reverse complement strand
GGTAGAACGGCGGAACAAAATGCTTTAGTGGGCTGGATTGCGGTGCAACGCTGGTTGTTGCTACAGTAGCGGGGCGTGCCGGGGGTCCGGTGCGCCCCGTTTTATTTGACCATGAGGCGGCACGCGGCCATGCACGTGCGGACACCACGCCCAGACTGAGCGCGAGGATGCCCTATGGCTCAGAATGCCGTTGATGAAATCGAAAACATGCCCGATAGCCCTGTAGCGCGCGAAGACCTGGGTGCCGGCGGCACCTCCCGCGGCGCCGGCGCGCGTTCTCCGTTCTTCTGGAAGGTCTTGCTGCTTTCGGTGGCGGTCATCTGGGGCTATTCCTTTACCACCATGAAAGATGCGCTCGATACCATTCCGGTGTTCGAGCTGGTCTACGTTCGCTTTCTCCCGGCATCACTGGTTATGTTTGCTATTTTCCATAAGCGCATCATCGCTCATTTCAATGCCCGCAACCTGATCGTCGGGCTGGGCATGGGTGCGCTCATGTGGGGAGCATACGGGCTGCAAACGATTGGCCTGGCGCAGACCACGGCAGGCAAGAGTGCATTTTTGACGGGCACGTACTGTATCCTTGTGCCGTTTGCCAGCTATGTCCTGAGCGGCGAAAAGCTCACCCGCTATAACCTGGGTGCGGCACTGCTGTGCCTGGCGGGCATTGGCCTGGTGGCACTCGATAGCGTCGAGTTCAATGCTGGAGATGTCATCACGCTGGGCGGCGCGGTCTTCTTTGCTATCCAGATGGCAGTGACCGCCAAGTATGGCCGCAAGATGGACATCAACGTCATCACGTTTTGGATGTTTGTGGGCAATGGCGTTTTGAGCTTAATCACGTCGCTGCTATTCGAGACTCAGGCGCCTCTGTCCGTGTGGACGCCGAGCTTTGTCGGCGTGGCGGCCTTTCTCTCGGTGGGCTGTACGTGCGTGGCACTGCTCGTCCAAAACGTTGGATTGGCGCACGTCCCGGCCTCGACGGGCTCGCTGCTCCTTTCGATGGAGTCCCCCTCGGGCGTGCTGTTCTCGGTGCTGCTGATGGGGGAGGCGCTCACCTCGCGCCTGCTTGCCGGCTTTGCGCTCATCTTTTTGTCGATTATCTTGAGCGAGACGCATTTCGATTTCTTGCGCCGAAAATCTCGCCCGCAATTGTAAACAACTTGTTGCGCCGCCCTCCTGGGGCGGCGTTTTTTATGCCTCGCCTTTAAAGTTGTACCTTGCACTTTACGCTATCAAAGTGCTTACTGCAAAAACGTTACTGGAGGGCATTTATGGCACCAGCTCAGTCCGATCTTCAACCGCAATCAGCGCCCAAGGCCACCGCAGCGGCGCAGGCCGCTATCGGTGACGGTCTCGTTGCAGAAGCTCAGGCTTTTGCAGACGAGCTCGCTGCGTGGCGACACGATTTACACCAGATGCCCGAGCTGGGTAATAGCCTCCCGCAGACCTCTGCGTATATTCAAGCGCGCCTGACCGAGATGGAAATCCCATTTGCCACGCTCGTCGATGGTTCCTGTGTTGTGGGCCTTGTCGGCGCCGGTGCCGCCGCGGCCCAGGGCAATGGCGTCTGCACGGACGAACAGGCCGGTACGGTCATCATGCTTCGCGGCGACATGGATGCCCTGCCCGTTGTCGAGGAATCGGGCGAGCCTTTCGCTTCCACCAACGGGTGCATGCACGCTTGTGGCCACGATATGCATGCGACGGCGCTGCTCGGCGCGGCCCGTTTGCTCAAGGCCCGCGAGGCCGAGCTTGTCGACGCCAATGCCACCGTCAAACTGCTGTTCCAGCCGGGTGAGGAGACCTTTGAGGGAGCCCGCGCTGCCATCGCCGATGGCTTGCTGCAGAACCCGCGCCCCCAGGCTGCCTTTGCCATGCACGTCAACAGCCAATCGCCGCTCGGCCTGGTGCTCTATGGGAGCCCGGCGCTTTCGGGCGTGTACGGTTTCCGCATCACGCTGCAGGGCAAGGGCGGCCATGGCTCGAGCCCCGAGATCTGCATCGACCCCATCACGGCCGGCGTCCATGTGCACCTGGCGCTCCAGGAGCTTATCTCCCGCGAGGTGCCAGCGGCCAAGGAAGTCGCACTTACCGTTGGTAAGTTCGCTGGCGGCTTGGCGGCCAACGTCATCCCCGACACCTGTGTGCTCGAGGGAACGCTGCGCGGCTTCGATGTCGAGCTCATGACTCATCTCAAGGAGCGTATCGCGGAGGTCGTCAACGGCGTTGCCGCAACATATCGTACGCCGGCAGCCATCGAGACGCTTTCGGACGTTCCGCCGCTCGTGCTCGACAGCGATATGACCCAGGCCTCGCTTGGTTACGTGGGCGCGGTGCTGCCCAAGGCTGCCTTCCTGCCGCTATTCCACGCCATGGCGAGCGAGGACTTCGCGCTTATCTCGAGCGAGATTCCGAGTGCGTACTTTACCGTGGGCGCGGCCGTGACCGATACGGACGAGCATTTTGCCCAGCATCATCCCAAGGCGCGCTTTAACGATGCCGAGCTTCCTCTCGGCGCCGCGGCTTATGCCGCCGTCGCTCTCGGATACATTGCGGACCACAAGGAGTAATCCATGTCCCAGCAACGTAAATTTTTCCCCGGCTGGCTCGTGGTGGCCTCCGGCTTTGTCATCATGGCCACGTGCTACACCATTTTCGTTAACTGCATGACTATTCCTTCCGCACCAAGCCTTCCGAGATTGGCCTTAAGCCGCTCGGCGAGAACCCGGGCGATCCGTCCGTCTCGACGGCTGGCGACAAGGACGAGCACACGGCGCCCGAGGTTAGCGTCGGCTGGTCGCGTATCAAGAAGAGCCCGGCGTTTTGGCTGCTCGTCGTTGCCTTCCTCTTTATGGGCTTGGTCAATGGCGCCATCCTGCCCAACCAGGTTACCAACATGACGAGTGTTACCGTCAACGGCGCCAAGATTGTCACGGGAGGCCACGATCCCATGTGGGCGGGTACCGTACTTTCGGCCTACATGGTCACCGTCGTTATTGCCAAGATTTCGCTCGGTGCAATCTATGACCGCTTTGGCCTGCGCTTTGGCAATATCCTTGGCTCCGTTGCGTGCATTATCGCCTGCGTGGCGCTGTGCTTCCCGACGACGGACCTCGGTCCTATTGTCGCCGCTGTGAGCTTTGGTGTTGGAACGTGCATGGGCACCATCACGCCCACGATCGCGGCTTCCAAGCAGTTTGGCATGGCCGACCTGGGTAAGGTCACGGGCACCATCACCTCGCTCGAGATGGTTGGCGGCACGGTGGGCGCCATCGTCTCGGGAATACTGTTCGATGCCACGGGCTCCTTTACGAGCACATGGATCGTGTGCCTGGCGTGCTCGGTGGCAATGCTGGTGTTCCTGCTGGCGTCTGAGCCCATCGCGGCTAAGCTGCGCGCGAGCGTGGCGGGGGAGTAGGGACGACGTCGCTCGTAGCTCTTTGCCCCGTTTTGTCCGTGGCTGCCTTGGAAGCCGAATGGATGCTCGTACCGTCATTCGGTTTCCAGGGCAGCCACGGGT
>CABPCG010000052.1 GCA_902405995.1 uncultured Collinsella sp. | reverse complement strand
CGGGGCCGCGTTGTTTCTAGTGGCTATGCGGGCAGTTGGCGCAGCAGCCGCTGGTGGCGCTGGTGCTGGCGCCGCCGCTTCGCTGGTCGGTGTTGTAGAAACCGCTACCCTCAAATTTAATGCCGCTGGCCGAGAACGTCTTGGCCGCCGGGGCACCGCAGCTGGGGCACACGACCTCGGGAGTCTCAGACATGGGATGCTCAACCTCAAACACGTTGCCGCAGCTCGAGCACTTATAATCGTAGCGCGCCATAATACTTCCTTTTCAGCACAAAGCGGGCAGATTACTCTGCCCGCAAAAATTCAAACGTCTGTAACTGTACCCTATTTCGGGGGTTTTATCACGCTTCGCCCCAGAATCTATTGTTGTTGCGCAGGAGCTGTGCGGCTTTGTTCTCGGCGGCTGCAATGTCCGCCTCGTCAGCCTGCCAGGTCCAGTTGCCCGTAGCCACGCCCGGAACGTTCATGCGCGCGTCGTCGCCTAGCCCCAAGACATCTTGCAGCGGCATCATCACCAGGGGAGCGTCGCTTGCCAGCGCGTCGTTCATCAGCTTGGACGCCACCTCAACACCGCTCGGCACGTCGCCACCCGCAAAGGAACGCGTGCACCACCCGGCCAGCGTCGACGTATCGTGCGTCGAGGTGTACAGAATCTTGCCGGGCGTGGGATGCACACCGCAACGAACGTCGTAGTCGCTAAACTCCAGCACGTCCATGCCGGGGAAGCCGCAGGTCGAAGCCATGGCACGAACGCCAGGCGTCAGATAGCCCAAGTCCTCAGCGATAAAGTTGAGCGGACCCAGCTCGTCGTAGGCGGTCTGGAACAGGTCTTTGCCCGGTCCCGCCAGCCAACGACCGTCGGCGCAGGCCTTGCCCGCAGGAATGCTAAAGTAGCTGTGGAATCCCAGGAAGTGATCCAGACGCACGCGGTCGTAGAGCGAGAACGCGCGACGCAGGCGATCCATCCACCAGCCATAGCCATTCTGCTTCATGTGGTCCCAGCGGAACGTCGGGTTGCCCCACACCTGGCCCTCGGGCGCAAAGTTATCGGGCGGCGCACCGGAGATCTCGATTGCCTTGCCGGTATCGGATAGCCAGAAATTCTCGGGTTCGCTCCACGCATCTGCCGAATCGTCGGACACGTACATAGGGATATCGCCGATGACCTCGATGCCCTTCTTGTGCGCATAGTTCATAAGCTCGCACCAAGCCAGGTCAAAGCGATACTGCATGTACGCCTGAAGCTCGGCCTCGTCGTGGAAGCGCTTGTCGTCAATCAGATGCTCGTTGTAGCGCGCAACATCTGCCGGCCAATCGTGGCGCGATTCGCCCTCAAAGTACTTTTTAACGGCCATGTAGACGCAGTATTTCTCGAGCCAATCGGCATTGCGATGTTTAAACGCCGTGTACAGCGGGTCGGCATCCTCGCCGCCGCGGGTCTTCCAGGTGGCAAAGTCGGCAGCTAGCTCCTCGTGGCTCTCGGGCAGCAGGTCGATATTGCCTGCAAAGGCCGAAGGACCGGCATAGGGGGAGCGGAAGAAGTCCGTGGGATTGACGGGCAGAACTTGCCAGTAGCGCATGCCCATGGCGGCCAGGTGGTCAATAAAGCGACGCGTGGGCGCACCGATTGTGCCAGGCTTGCCGTCGTCGGTGGGCACCGAGGTGATGTGGCACACGACGCCCGCGCCGTGATCGAGCGGCTCCTGCAGACGCTGCTCGGCATGGTGATAGATGATCGACGAGCCCAGCGGATACAGATCGAGCGTGACCGTACCGTTGTGGATCTCGCACTCGCGGCCGCTGATCACGTCACTCGCGCATTCGCCGAGCGCCGGAATCGTCACGCAGTGCGAATTGCGCAGACTACGGTTGATGATAACCGTCGCGGACTCGCCATCCTTGCCCGTGCGGTTGTATGCCAGCACCTCGTCGTTGAGTGCGAAGGCCTTGATCTCGCCGTCGATCATAAACGGTAGTGCGCGGCGTACGGCGGAGGCGTTTTTGACAATAGCCAGCGTGTCGAAGTCGTGCAGTTGGTCCTTGGTCGGCAGGGTGCGGCGATTGCCCGGATCGGTGAGACCCTCCAACCCGTACTCGTCACCGTAATAGATTGAGGGAACGCCCGGGAACGTCATTTGCATGAGCGTCGCGAGCCAAAAACGGCTCTTGGCCAGGCCCATTGCGTTCTCGTCCAGACGCCATTTGCTGCGCTCGCACTCGGGCAGCTGCGATTCATCAGGGCCGCCGCCGAGCACCGAGATGATGCGCGGACGGTCGTGGCTCGACAGCAGGTTGAGCGCGCAAGACAGGGCCTCACGCGGATAGTTCTCGCGTAGGGTCTCGATATCCTCGGCAGCTTGGTAGGCGTTTTTGTAGCCCATCAAAAAGCCGATGACCATGTCGCGGAAGGGGTAATCCATGGCGGAGTCGAGTTCCGATCCCTGCAGGTAGCGACGCAGATGGCCATAGCTGATCTTGTTGGAGGCGTCCTCCCAGACTTCGCCGAGCAGCAGTGCGTCGGGTTTTTCCTCGAGCACGGCGGTCTTGATATCGGCTAGGAAGTCATCGGAAAGCTCGTCGGCCACGTCCAAGCGCCAGCCATGGGCACCGGCGCGCAGCCACTTACGGATAACGCCGTCCTTGCCTAGAAGCTTTTCGCGCACCAGCTCGGAATTCTCGTTGATGGCGGGCATGTTGCCCACGCCCCACCAGCAGTCATACGTACCGTCCTCATGGAAGGTAAACGCATCGCGCCACGGCGAGTCCTCGCTCTGCCACGCACCGACGCCGGGATAGTTTCCGTAGCGGTTAAAGTAGATCGAGTCGTCACCCGTGTGGTTAAAGACGCCGTCCAGGATAATAGAAATGCCGAGCTTCTCGGCCGCTTCACACAACTCGGTAAAGTCCTGCTCGGTGCCCAGGATTGGGTCGATCTTGGTGTAGTCAGCCGTGTCGTAGCGGTGGTTGCTCGCGGCCTCAAAGATGGGGTTGAGGTAGATGGCCGTAAAGCCCAGCTCCGCGATGCGGGGCAGGTCATTTTGGATGCCCTTGAGCGAGCCGCCGTAGAAGTCCCAGGTCTTGATGGAGCCGTCCTCGGCGCGCTCGTATACGGGCGACTCGTTCCAGTCCTCGATCATGCGGCGCTGGATTCCGTTGCGCGGTTTTTCGACTTCGGCCAGCGTGCGCTCGCGCCAGTTTTCGTCGCGGGCATAGCGGTCGGGGAAGATCTGGTACACCATGCCGCGCTCGTACCACTCGGGTCGAACTTCGCGGTGCTTGTAGACGGTGACCTGGAACGACGGCACTTCGGCGTAGTCGTAGGTTACGCCCTCGCCGCCTGTGCGACCCTGCGGTGCGCCCAAGCGGACCTCGGGCTGGCCCTCGATATTGCATATAAAGCTGTACCAGATAAGACAGGGCTCGGCGCACTCAAGCTCTACGGTAAATATGCCGTCGCCCTCGTGCGTCATGGGATACCGAGACTCACCGATTTCATCGACCCAGGTGCGCAGCGTAAGCGTTGCCTGGTTGGGGTCGGCATCCTCCAAAATCACCGAGAGTGCAACGGAAGTTCCAGTGGTCACAGCGCCAAACGGAGTGCGAAACTGCGGTAGACGGCTGTTGTGAATCAATCTCATAGTACGGTCCAGTTCTATACAATCATGGCCAGCGGGCCATGGGCTTAACGCACAAGGTGTAAGTATATCTATTGTACATAGGGTGTATAAACAACATCCGTTTACCATCGGCGAACGGTTGTCCTAGAAAATCGTTTTACCACCCAAATTATCGCGGTATTCGAAAACGCCCAGACGGATACTATTTGTAGTCAAACAAAAGTACTTCGGTTTACTACGACGATTTGAATGATCTCAACCACTGTCAATTTGGTGATATTAAAACCGCGGGTAGAAGCGTTGCCAATTTCATAGAATACTCCCCGTGGTCGGCCAGAGCTATTTTGTCGTAGTAAACCGGCCCTCTTTTTAATACAGAAGTTCACCCAAGAAGGGGGCGCCTGGTTGGGGCGCCCCCTTTTGCGTTGGATTAAGTTTTAATCGTCCGGATTAGCGGCGCTTGCGGGTGGCCGTCGCCTTACGGACGGAGGTCTTCTTGGTCGGAGCCTTTTTCTCAGTGGGAGCGGCGGGGGGG
>CABPCG010000051.1 GCA_902405995.1 uncultured Collinsella sp. | reverse complement strand
CGGCTTTCGCCGGCGCTTAATAAGGGGTTTAGTTGGTGCTCATTCGTTTTGCTGCAGACTCGACGTAGCTTGCCATCTCATCGACGTCGCAGACGTCTTCGAAGCGGACGGGCTTGGACTCGAGTTCGGCGAGCTGGGTCGGGGCGACCGTGTTGGTGGCCTGCTCGAGCACACGCATAGCCTCAAAATCATCCTCGGGAACGTCGAGGCCCAAGGCGTCGCAGCAGGCTCGCGGGAACTTGTAGGGGCTGGCGGTCGAAAGCAACACGCGGGCCTTGGCGCCCTCGGCGGGAGCGACCTTTTCGAAGACGTGATAGCCGCAAGCGGTGTGCGGGTCGATCACGTAGCCGTTCGCGTCCCAGCAGCTCTTGATGGCAGTGAGGACCTCGTCCTCGCTGGCCCAACCGCAACCAAAGACGCTCTGAATCTTTGCCAGCAGGTCGGCGGGAACTTCGTAGCGACCAGTCTGTGCCAGCTGCTCCATAAGGCCGGCAACGAGCTCGCAGTCGCCGTCGGACAAGAAGTAGAGCATGCGCTCCAGGTTGGAGCTAATAAGGATGTCCATCGACGGCGAGATGGTCGTGAAGAACGGGCGGTTACGGTCGTAAACGCCGGTGGTCAGGAAGTCAGCGAGCACGTTGTTCTTGTCGCTCGCCACGACGAGCTTGGCGACGGGCAGACCCATGCGCTTGGCGTAGTAGCCGGCCAGGATATCGCCAAAGTTGCCAGTCGGCACGCAGAGCTCAACGGCGTCGCCGGCCACAATGGCGCTGGCGCGCAGCAGCTGCGCATAGGCGGCAAAGTAGTAGACAACCTGCGGCACCAGGCGGCCGACGTTGATGGAGTTGGCGCTCGAAAGCACCGTGCCGGCGGCCTCCAAGCGCTCGGCAAGTTCCTTATCGGCAAAGATGCGCTTGACGGCACTCTGGGCGTCGTCGAAGTTACCGCGGATGCCGCAGACGGCGACGTTATCGCCCTCCTGTGTGGACATCTGCAGATTCTGCACGCGGCTGACTTTGCCTTCGGGATAAAAGACGGTGATGCCCGTCCCCGGAGCGTCGGCAAAACCGGCGAGTGCGGCCTTGCCGGTGTCGCCCGACGTGGCGGTGACGATCATGATGCGCTCGGCGCCGCCGTCCTTGGCGGAAGTGCGGGCCATGAGGCGGGGGAGCATCTGCAAGGCGACGTCCTTGAAGGCGCTTGTGGGGCCGCCAAAGAGCTCCATCACATAGGTCTGAGGGGCGTCAGCGCCCGGCGCAGCGTCGAGTTTGACGAGCGGCGTAACCTCTTCACTCGCGAACGTGCCGCGGTATGCCTCGTCGACACACGCCGAAATTTCTTCGGCCGTGTAATCATTCAGTAACATTCCCAACACATCTTGAGCGATTTCAAAGTACGATTTATCTGCAAGCGAGTTGATATCGACCTGCTGGGTGCCGAGCTCGTCTGAGACAAACAAACCCCCGTCGGGAGCGATGCCGGTGCGGATTGCCACCTTACTTGAGCACGATAAAGTGCGTCCTCGTGTACTATGATAAGTTCCCATATAACACTGCTCCTCGGATGCCTTGGTCCCAATCGGTGAAACCATGGTATCAGAGCGCGCAAAGTAGGTTCGCAGAGGCTTTTTAGAAAGGTAACCTCAAGCCCATGATTAAGATTGCCAAGTTTGGCGGCTCGTCGGTCGCCGACGCCGAACACTTCAAGAAGATTAAGGCCATTGTCGACGCCGACCCTGCCCGCCGTTTTGTGGTGGTTTCTGCCTGCGGTCGCCGCTTTAAGGGCGACACCAAGGTGACCGACCTGCTCTACCTGGTTAACGCGCACGTTAAGTACCACGTGTCGTGCGAGGAGCTGCTCGAGGACATTGGCCAGCGCTATTTTGATATCGCTGACGAGCTGGAGCTCACCTATCCCATCCGCGAGGAGTTCGCAGCCTTTGCCGAGCGCGCCCGCTCGGGCGGCTACTCCACCGAGGAGCTCGTGAGCCGTGGCGAGTATTTCACCGCTCGCCTGATGGCCGAGTACCTGGGCCTGCCGTTCCTGGACGCCGCGACGGTTGTGGCGTTCCATCACGACGGTACGCTCAGCATGAACCGTACCTCCGAGCTGGTGCAGGAGTACGGCCAGCAGGGCGGCTTTGTTATGCCCGGTTTCTACGGCGCGACGCGTGAGGGCCAGATCAAGCTGCTCGATCGTGGCGGCGGCGATATCTCGGGCTCGATTCTGGCCAAGTGCCTGGGCGCCGACCTGTACGAGAACTGGACCGACGTCTCGGGCTTCTATTCTGCCGACCCGCGTATTGTTCCCGAGGCTCAGCCCATTGCGCGCGTTACTTACGAGGAGCTGCGCGAGCTTTCGTACATGGGCGCAAGCGTCCTGCACGAGGAGGCCGTGTTCCCCGTGCGCGAGGCGGGCATTCCGCTGGTCATCAAGAACACCAATGCGCCGCAGGACCCCGGCACCATCATTAGCGAGACGGCTGATGAAGGCGAGGCAGAGCCCATCATTACCGGCGTGACCGGCAAGCGCGGTTTTGTCGCCATCAACGTGGCCCGCGACCGCACCAAGCCCCGCGTTGGCTTTATGCGCCGTGCGCTTTCGGTCTTCGAGCGCTATGACGTTTCCGTCGAGCATATGCCCACCGGCGTCGACCGCTTTGGCGCCGTGGTGCAGGAGCAGGATGTGCACGATTCGCTGTACTCACTCGTGGGCGACATCCAGCAGGAGGTCGAGCCGCTCGAGATCGAGGTCGTTGAGGGTCTGGCGCTTATCGCGACCGTCGGTCGTAACCTGCGCGGCCGTGCAGGTATCTCGGGCCATCTGTTTGGCATGCTCGGCCAGGCTGGCGTGAGCGTGCGTATGATTTCGCAGAGCTGCGACGAGATCAACATCATTATCGGTGTCGAGGAGAAGGACTTTGACCTGGCGATTCGGACCATTTACCGTGCCTTCTCCGACGAAAATGGCATTGTGAAGGTCTCCGACCTGGAGGCTTCCGCGCCGGTTGATCCCGCTCTGGCCGCGCTCAAAAAGTAGCGACTGCTCGGTAGATTTTTGGGTCATGTCAAAAAATCTACGGCGGGGCGTTTCGTTTCGGTTTCGTTTCGACGGGGCGGGTTTCGTGCCTGCCCCGTTCTTGTATACACTGGCAACAATAATCGGCCTGCTTGGCGTGCGGGCGATAGCCACAACCTTTAAAGGGGGAAGCATGAAACAGTACACGGTTGCTATTTTGGGCGCGACGGGAGCCGTGGGCACCCAGATGCTCGAGTGCCTGAACGAGCAGGAGTTCCCGGTCGGCAAGCTCAAGCTGCTGGCGAGCGCACGCTCTGCGGGCAAGACCGTCGAGTTCCGCGGCGAGCAGGCTGTGATTGAGGAGGCTTGCCCCGAGGCTTTTGAGGGCTGCGACATCGTGCTCGGCGCTGCCGGCGACGATATCGCCAAGGAGCTGCTGCCCGAGGCCGTCAAGCGCGGCGCCGTCGTGGTCGACAACAGCCATGCCTTCCGTATGGATCCCGAGGTACCGCTGGTCGTGCCCGAGATTAATGCCGACGACATCAAGTGGCATCACGGTCTTATCGCCAATCCCAACTGCGCGACCATTATCGGCCTGGTTCCCACGTGGCCGCTGCATCAGCTCGCTGGCGTGAAGCGCATGATCGTCTCGACGTACCAGGCGGCTTCGGGCGCTGGTGCCCCCGGCATGGCCGAGCTTGAGGCCCAGCTGGCCGCCCTGGGCCGTGGCGAAGAGATTCCCGAGCCGCGCGCGTTTGCCGCCCAGCTGGCGAGCAACCTGATTCCGCAGATTGGCGGCGTCAAGGAAGAGGGCTTTACCTCCGAGGAGATGAAGCTGCAAAACGAGGGCCGCAAGATCATGCACCTGCCCGAGCTGCGCGTGAACTGCACCTGCGTGCGCGTGCCCGTGCTGCGCTCGCACTCCGAGAGCATTACGCTCGAGTTTGAGCGCGACATCACGGTGGAAGAGGCCCGTGCTGCGCTGGCTGCCGCTCCGGGCGTCAAGCTGGTTGACGACATGAGTGCCGAGGATGCGCACGATCGCTTCCCCATGCCGATGGACACCTCCGACCAGGACCTGATTTGGGTCGGTCGCGTACGCCGCGACATCTCGAACCCCGAGGCCGCACGTGGCATTACCTTCTGGTGCTGCGGCGACCAAATCCGTAAGGGCGCGGCAACCAACGCCGTCCAGATCGCTAAGCTGCTCTGCGAGTAGCGGTGGACCTGTCCGGCGGGGGCCGGGCTTGGTTTTCAGAACGTCCTCGACCATGTGTGGCGCCTTGTCCTGCTCCTTCGGAGCCGCGGACAAGGCGCCACACTGGTCTGCGGAGTGTTCTGAAAACTAAGCCCGGCCCCCGCCTGCGGTGACGCTGCTGCGAGTGGCCTGCGATGGGGTCGTCGTTGGT
>CABPCG010000050.1 GCA_902405995.1 uncultured Collinsella sp. | reverse complement strand
GTTCGCGAAGCCCACTTCTCCGAGGAAGGGCACCAGCCCGGAGGCGGCCCCAGCGCGAGACCGTCCCGGATGCCTACCTACTCGTTGTCGCCTGCGGTCATCTGCGTTGCGGAGAGCGCGCCGTCGGCTGCTGTTGCGGCTGCGGCGTCGGGCCAGACCCAGTCGGTGAAGGCCGGGTGGTCGTAGCCCTCATCGCACGCGAACTCAAAGGCCTCGGTGCGGAATGCCTCCCACTTATCAATCTGCTCGGCAAACTTATCGGCGTCGACCATGCGCAGCACGTCGGCGGCCAGTGTCCAGCGGTCCATGTTGTTCAGGCGCAGCATGTCGAACGGCGTTGTCGTGGAGCCTTTCTCCTCGTAGCCGTGGACGCGGAAGGCATCGTGGCCGGGGCGGTTCCAGATCAGGCGGCGAATCGTGCCGGCATAGGCGTGGAACGCGAAGAGGACGGGCTTCTCGCCGCAGCCGAACAGCTCAGCCCAGCGCTCGTCGCTGAGAGCCTGGTCGTTCTCGCAGACGTTCTGGATCTTGAGCAGATCGACCACGTTGACGAACCATACCTTGATGCCCAGCTCGCGCAGCATGTCGGTTGCAGCCAGAGCCTCGAGCGTCGGCACGTCGCCGCAGGTGGCGACCACGACATCGGCCTCGGCGAGCGAATCGGCGGTCGATGCCCACTCCCAGGTCGCAACGCCCTCGGCGAGCTCCGCCTTGGCCTCGTCGACCGTCTGGAAGGTCGGAGCAGGCTGCTTGCCGCAGAAGATGGCGTTGACGCAGTCGGTGGACTGGTAGACGCGCTCGGCAACGGCAAGGGCCATGTTGGCGTCGGCCGGATAGTAGGCATTCACGATGTGCGTGTCGTTGGCCTTGTTGAGCAGCAGGTCGATAAAGCCGGGGTCCTGGTGCGAGAAGCCGTTGTGGTCCTGACGCCAGACGTGGCTCGACAGCAAAATGTTAAGGCCGCTGATGGGGGCACGCCACGGAATCTCGCGCTTGGTAGCCTCGAGCCACTTGCAGTGCTGGTTGACCATGGAGTCGACCACATGGACAAAGCTCTCGTAGGAGCTCCACACGCCGGAGCGGCCGGTGAGCACGTAGGCCTCGAGGAAGCCCTCGCACTGGTGCTCGGACAGCTGCTCGACGACCTTACCGGAGCCTGCAAGCAGCTCGTCGTTGGCCTCGTCCTCGTAGAAGCCGGCGTCCCACTGCTTCTTGGTCACCTTGTAGGCAGCCTGCAGGCGGTTGGACGCGGTCTCGTCGGGACCGAAGATGCGGAAGTCATCCATGTTCTTGGCCAGAACGTCGGCAGTGTACTCACCAAAGACGCGGGCGGCCTCGGTGGAGCCCCAGCCATGACCATTAGTGTCGACGGGGACCTCGTGGGCATGAATATCGGGCAGCTCGAGCTCGCGACGCACCTTACCGCCGTTCGCGTTGGGGTTGGCGCCGACGCGCAGCTCGCCGGTCGGCATAAAGGCCGTCACCTCGGGGCGCACCTGGCCCTCGGGCGTAAAGAGCTCCTCGGGCTTGTAGGAACGCAGCCACTCGCGCAGCACGCGGAAGTGCTCGTGGGTGTCCTTGGCACTCGCCAGCGGCACCTGATGCGCGCGCCAGGAGTCCTCGGTCTTCTTGCCGTCGATCTGCTTGGGGCAGGTCCAGCCCTTGGGCGTGCGGAACACAATCATGGGGTAGGCCGGGCGGACCACGGTCTCGCCTGCGGCGGCCTGGGCCTGCGCGGTTGCCTTGATGTCACAGATCTCATCGAAGACCTGCTCAAACAGGGCAGCGAAACGCGCATGAATGCTTGCGTGGCTCTCGTCGTCAAAGCCGGCGACAAAGAAGTGCGGCTTATAGCCCATGCCCTCAAAGAACTTGGTGAGCTCTTCGTCGGACACGCGGGCGAGGATGGTGGGGTTGGCGATCTTGTAGCCGTTGAGGTGCAGGATCGGCAAAACGATACCGTCGGTTGCCGGGTTCACGAGCTTGTTGGATTGCCAAGAGGTCGCGAGCGGGCCGGTCTCGGACTCGCCGTCGCCCACCACGGCCACGGCCAACAGGCTCGGGTTGTCCATGACGGCACCGTAAGCGTGGCTGAGCGTGTAGCCGAGCTCGCCGCCCTCGTGGATGGAACCGGGCGTCTCGGGCGCAAAGTGGCTCGGGATGCCGCCGGGATAGGAGAACTGGCGGAAGAACTTCTGCAGGCCTGCCTCGTCATTGGTGATGTCGGGGCGAATCTCGCGGTAGGTGCCGTCGAGCAGCGACTGAGCAGTACCGGCGGGGCCACCGTGACCAGGGCCCATCAAGAAGATAGCATTCTGGTTGTGGTCGGCGATCAGTCGATTGACGTGACCGAGCAGGAAGTTGATGCCGGGCGTGGTGCCCCAGTGGCCAACCAGGCGGTGCTTAACGTCCGGACGACCGAAGTCGCGCACCTCACCGGTTTTCTCGTCGACAAAGTCGGGGCGCATTAGCGGGTTAGAGCGAAGGTAGATCTGACCGACGGACAGATAGTTCGATGCGCGCCAATACAGGTCGACGCCCTCGAGCTCGGAAGCCGGCACCTCGTGGCCCAGCTTTTGCCACGGCGTCCCCAGTGTTTTAGCCATTGTTTATGTCCCTTCGCTGTGCGGTCACCCTCCAATACGGCAACCTTTCGTTGGGACCAGTATATTTGCTAAAACGTTTTATCATGGTGAAAAAACGTTTTACCACCCTTATCAATCCCATCGATTAGCAAAACGCGACATTCACCTGCGGCGTTGATTGTCACAGGTGCTCCACATTCGGTCTCTGCAAATTGGTAAACGTGTTTAGTTGTGTTTAGTAAGCTCGAGCACGCTGTCCTTAACGATAAGCTCCGGCTCCAGAACGACCTCTTCGGCACGTCTACCGCCCCTACCGGCAAGACGCTTGGACATACAGCCAAAAGCATGCTCCGCAAGGACACCGGGATCCTGCTCAATCGCGGTCAGCGCCGGCTCAAAGAGAACGTCGGCCGCCGAGTTGTCATAGCTTACGACCGAGATATCGCCCGGGATGCTCTTCCCCATCTCGTGCAAGCGCTTAAGCAAACCGAGGGCAATGTTATCCGAGCTTGCGAACACGGCGGTGGCGTCAGTTGCGAGTACCGCCTCCGAGGCCTCGTATGCGCTCGGAATGTAGTACTCACTCTCAAACTCCAAACGCGCGTCGATCGGCAGGCCAACCTCGCGCAGCGCGCGCTCATAGCCGGCAAGTCGCTTGCGACCCGTATTGGAACGGCGGGCATTAACCAGGCAGGCAATACGGCGGTGGCCTTGCTCGATCAGATAGCGGATGGCCATATAGCCGCCCATCTCGTGGTCGAACATCACCTTGTCGCACTCGAGCCCCTCAATGGCACGGTCGACCATTACGGCCGGGATGGGCAGGTGGCTGACTTCTTCGCGCAGGGCGCGGTCATCGGAGAACTCGTCACCCACCACCAGGAAGACGCCATCAACGCCGCGCGTCACCAGCTGGCGCAGCAGCTCCAGATCGTCATCGGCGCTTCCGCCCGAACTGGTAATGAAGAGCGCATAGCCGTCCTCGCGGCAGCGCTTTTCCAGGCTACCGGCGAGCGAGGCAAAAAAGCGGCTCTCGATGTTAGGGACGATAAGGCCCAGCGTGCGCGACTCGCGCATGACCAGGCTGCGCGCAATCTGGTTGGGAACATAGTGGTTGCGCGCCGCGACCTCTTTGATGAGCTTGCGGTTTTCTTCCGAGATGCGACAGGGCCGATTATTGAGAACAAGCGAGACCGACGAGGGGGAAAGCCCCACCTCCTGGGCGATCTGCTTGAGGGTGACTTTGTTGGCCATCTCGCTCCTTCCGGGTTTACGCGCAATCTCTTGAAAGTATAGCGACTACCCCTCTACCTCGGTGATAAACACTTTACCAATCCGGTGGACGGCTGTTTTATCGCCGCCAGCGCACCAAATCCGTCCGGGTGGGGTATATTGCAATCGATTGATGACAACGACCACCAAAAGGCGGATATTCGTATGCACGAGAACGATTTTTTTAACGAGGACCTGCTGTGCGCGCTCGCTGGCGTTGCCGGCGAGGACAACGTGCTGATGAGCGAGCCCATGCGCGAGCACACCACGTTTAAGATCGGCGGTCCGGCCGACGTCTTTGTCACGCCCGATACTGAGCAAGGCCTCGTCGCCACGCTCGATACCTGCTATCGCTGCAATCTACCACTCACCATCGTGGGCAACGGCTCCGACCTACTCGTCGGCGACAAGGGCATCCGCGGCGTCGTCGTGGCGTTGGGCGAGGGCCTCTCCGACATTACGGTCAACGGCACGCACGTCACGGCAGCAGCCGGCGCCTTGCTTTCCGATGTCGCCGCGACGGCAGCCGAGGCCGGCCTCACCGGCATGGAGCCCATCTCGGGCATCCCCGGATCGGTCGGCGGCGCCTGTTATATGAACGCCGGCGCCTATGGCGCCTGCATGGCCGATGTGCTGGAGTCTGTGCGCGTCTACAAGCCCGCCCGCATGCTCGACGACGGCACCCGCGGCAGCGGCAACATTATTGAGTTCGATGTCGATGAGCTCAACCTGGGCTATCGCAAGAGCCGCATTGCCGACGACGGTTTCGTCGTGCTTTCGGCCACTTTCAATCTCGCCCCGGGCAACGCCGCGATGATCAAGGCCGACATGGACGACTACCACCAGCGCCGCGAGGACAAGCAGCCGCTCGACATGCCGAGTGCCGGCTCCACCTTCAAGCGCCCCGAGGGCTACTTTGCCGGCAAGCTCATCATGGACGCCGGCCTGCGAGGACACGCCATCGGCGGCGCGCAGGTGAGCGAAAAGCACTGCGGCTTCATCGTCAACGCCGACCACGCCACCGCCGCCGATGTCGACGAACTCATCCGCCACATCCAAACAACCGTCAAAGACCAATTCGACGTAGACCTAGAACCCGAAGTCCACCGAGTAGGCGAATTCCTCTAATAAAAAAGAAGGCCCCGAAAGGGGGCTTCGCCATCTTTATATCAGGCAACCAGTCCGGTGTGTCGCGCTTTGAACCCGAAAGGTCCGGGACTGCGGGCGAGGCATAAGGTTGGTCGCGAGTTCCGCACGCAAAGAAGGCCACTTAATGTGGCCTTCGTCTTGCGCAG
>CABPCG010000049.1 GCA_902405995.1 uncultured Collinsella sp. | reverse complement strand
CGGGGGTCCTGCCGTCCTGCAGAAAGATTTGGGGGCAAAGCCCCTGGCCTCCCCTACGTTAACTTCGCTGGCGGCGGCTACAGGAACCTACGCTCTGGAAAGTCGCCGGGCTGATAGTTGCTTTTTATTGGTAGGGGCTCTTGCTAGGCTGGAGCACTTCCTAGAGGCGGGCATCGGCTGTGTGCTTGGTTTAGGCGGCGCTGGTTTCTTTGTATTCGAAGACTGGTTCTAGGAGGTCTTCGATGTTGCAGTGGAGGGCTTTTGCTATGGCTCTTACGCTTGTAACCGAAGCTTCGTTGATGTTTCTCTGGCGCTGTTCGTACATTTGGATTGAGCGGAGTGATACGCCCGATTCGTATGCCAGGTCTTGTTGGGTTTTCTTGAGCCTCTTTCTTGCTTGCGCCAGTTTAGTTTGACGAGGTGTTTTCTTCGTCATATCGCAAATAAGACGCGCCACACGTTCCTCTGAGGCTTCATGCCAGGGATAGTACAGACCGCGCAGCGCATCAAATGGAACGACATGCAGCAGATCTTCGAAAGACTCCCCTAAACGCCACTGCAGGTATGCCAGCATCCAGCCCGCCCAATATTCCGGCGTCTTCTCAAATCGATAGGTACAGTCCGGTATAGGCCTGTTTTGATAGCCCGATCTTTCAGCGATAAGCGCGAACAGCTCAACGCCCGATTTTCCCGATACGACCCATGCGTTGCCGCGTTCGAACTCGCGAGCTACGCCGCTGAGGCAAAAGAGTTCAGCAACTTCCGATCCCTCTGCTCCATAATCATTAACGGCATAGTCAAAACAGTCGCCTAGGTTGTTCATTGCGTCCTCGAGGTAATAGACGGGATATGTCCTACTCGGCCCACAATCCGTTAACTCTTGGATCATTTAAATCAACCCTCCCTGCCATCAAATCCCTAATGTCGACACCCTCGGTGTCAAATCCGTTTATCGTATCCAGATACTTACGTCGAGCATTCTGTTCTCGCTCAAATCGTTTGGGATAAAACTCAGCTCCCGAGGCCTGCTTCCAATCGCGGAACCTGATCGCCGAGAACGCGCGCTCACTCATAAGAGCGTATTGGATGCCCAAATCGCCCAAACGCATAATGAGTTGCAGTTGCCTGAGCGAGATCATGCCGTTAACGAACTGTCTTGCAAACGAAAAGTAGGAATCGTCGGCGCGATAGCCTCGAATAACATCATAGGGAGAAATATCAATCAGGCAGTTATCCAGCAGATAGCGAAGTCCTTCGCGTGCCAGCGGCGTCGAGACATTAAACTCCCGGTTGTCGGCCAAAATCGCAAGCCAATTAAGAATTGAAAACTCCCCGGACTCCAAATCCAAGACCGCGAGACCATCCATATCGAGCTCATATCGATTCGCGATACCATCGGACTCGGTCCGGCATGCCCATTCCATCGCCATTTCCTCATGTGGCGTGCAATAAAACCCACGTCCATAGTCGTTGAACTGCTTACATCTATCCAGCGACGGATGCTCGACAACAACCTCCGACCCGTGCCACAGCTCCATTTCGGCCTCCTAAAAAATATCACCACAGTGATAGTTTACCAATAACTATCACTGTGGTGATATAGATAAGAGCTTTTGAGGGGTTGCAGCTCGATTAGAGGCAGGCCTCGGCGATGCGGCGCTTGAGTTCGTCGATACCGGTGCCGGTCTGGGAGCTCGTGATGATCACATTCTCGGCAGGAACGTTGAGCTGCTTTTTGATGGCTGCTGCCTGGCGGGCTTGCTGGGTGCGGCTGAGCTTGTCGGCTTTGGTGAGGCAGACGATAAAGTTGAACTCGTTGCCCTGCAGGTAGTCGATCATGTCATGATCGAGCTTGCTGGGGTCGTGACGAATGTCCACCAGCGAGACGACCAAGTTAAAGCTGCGCTCGGAGTCGAAAAAGTCGCCGATAAGCTCGGCCCAGCGGTCGCGCTCGGCCTTAGAACGACGGGCGAAACCATAGCCCGGCAGGTCGACGAAGTGCACGTCGTCGGCCTCGAAGAAATTGATGTTGCTTGTCTTGCCCGGTGTGCTCGAAACCTTGACCAGGTTCTTGCGGCCAAAAAGCTTGTTCATAATCGACGACTTGCCCACATTGGAGCGGCCGACAAAGCTCACTTCGGGGCAGGTGGACTCGGGAATCTGCGAAACCTTGCCGTAGCTGGCGACGAACTTGGCAAGCTGGTAGTTAATGGAATCGGCCATGGACACTCCTTGGTCGTAGGTTCTTACAAAAAAGCGCGCTATTGCGCAGCGGCAATGCGGCGGACGATATCGAGCGTGATGTTACTTGCGACACGCGCGTACTCGAACAGATCGAACTCTCGGTCGCAAATTGCATCGTACGCCTCGTCACAATTATCGCTGATAGCGCGCAGCACCAGGCAATCGACACCATTTTTGGTTGCGACATGGGCAATTGCCGCGCCCTCCATGCCGACACAATCGGCATGCGTCGCCTCGATAGCGTCGTTGCGCATGGCGGCGCCCGTCACAAAGCGGTTACCCGTGGCAATCGTGCCGACCAGGAACTGCTTGGTGCCCTCGTTCGAAGCGACTGCATTTGTCGAAGCGTCGACAAACCCACGCTCAGCAAGCACGTCGGCGGCAATATCGACCAGCGCGGGCGTCGAGCCAAACTCCTCGAGCCCCGGTGCGGACTCGGCGATAAGCGCGGTATCGGTATCCAGATAGCGCAGGCGTTTGCCAATGACCACGTCGTCGATATGGAGCTTGGGGTTCAAACCGCCCGCAATGCCCGAAAACACAACAGCCTGCGGAGCATACTTGCTAATGAGGTGCTGTGTTGCAGCGGCGGCGTTCACCGTGCCCATGCCCGCCGTTGTGGCGACAACTGTCAGGCCGTCGAGCTCACCGCTCACAACGGTCAAGCCTGCCTCCCGTGCCTCGCAAACGTCGCTCAGCTCTTCCTTAATCTGCATGATCTCTTTTTCGAGCGCACCGATAATCGCGATGGTAGCCATACCATTCCCCAAACCTATACGAAATTCTCAACCACGGTATGGTACCAGCATTTTGTTTGACCTCGCCAAACGAACACGCTAAGCCAGTGCAGCTCGCGTATCAAACAGCGCCTTTGCAATCGCGGCCGTAACCTCGCTCGAGCGGTCGCTCCACGGCATCGATGTCATGACGCTCATGACATAGGTACAGCCATCGATGTCGATAGCAGGCATTTCTTTCCAAAGATATTCAGTCGCGTTTAAGGTGTCTCTAAACAATAAACAGGCGTTTCTATGCAAAAACACCGATTCCGTTGCGCATCTTTGCCCAAAACGCAGTTGCGGTGAAATAGTTCCTGTTTGGGCGGCATAAGCCGAAAAACAAGAACTATTCCACCGCAACTTGACGGGGCTCCTTAGCAATCAACTAGGTGCCCGGGGGCACTCATTTAAGTCTGTCCCCAATGAGTGCCGCTAGCCGATGGCGTTTTTGAGTTCGGCGCGGCGCTTTTTCATGCCCGTCATGACGGCGTTGCGCAGCTCGGGCATGCGCGCGGTATCCATCTGGGGCACGCCCTCAAGCTTATAGGGAATCCCCAGCTGCTCGTATTTGACGACACCCATGGTGTGATACGGCAGCATCTCCAGGCCGACCACGTTATGCCACGGGGCGATTAAACGACCGAGCGCCTCGCACTCCTCCACCGTGTCGGTAATGCCCGGTACCACCACGTGGCGGATAACGACCTTGATCCTGCGACGCGCCAGCTCATCGCCAAACGCCAGGATGCGTGCGGGGTCACAACCGGTCAGCCTTTTATGCTCGACCGGGTCGGCATGCTTGATGTCGAGCAAAACCATGTCGGTCTCGTTGAGCACGGCATCGAACTTCTCGGGATGCTGAGGGTCGAAGGCGTAGCCACAGCTATCCAGGCAGGTATGTACACGACCATCGGGGTTGTTGTGCATTGCACGGAACAGGTCGGCCAAAAACTCGGGCTGCAGAAGTGGCTCGCCGCCCGAAACCGTAATTCCGCCGCTGCGGTAAAACTCATGATTGCTCTGGAACTCGTCCATCAGGTGCTCGACGGTCACGATCGTGCCGCCGTTAACCGACCAGGTATCGGGGTTGTGGCAATACGCACAACGCATGGGGCAGCCCTGAACAAACACCACAAAGCGGATGCCGGGTCCATCGACCGTTCCCATCGTCTCGATCGAATGCACGCGGCCCAGGGCAAACGCAGAGTCCTCGGGACGAGCGTCCATACCCTCGAGCGTCATCTCAGCCATTCCCGCTACCTTGCCTCTCATTGGTTTTAGCTACATAAATGCCAGAATCATTCTAGCCCATACGCATGATGGCGAAACGGTTTAGCGGTCAATTGGGTTGTCCTATTTGACCCTACGCAAGAGCGACGGGAAGGTTGTCGCAACCCGCCCGCCGCTGAGGCAATAGAAATCGATTGATGCCAGGCCTTACGCCTTGAGTGTGAGCACCGCGCCGAAGGCGGTCGGGCCGCAATGGCTCGAGATGACGCCGCCGACCTGAGTCCAGGTAACGTCCTTAAAGCCCAGGTCATGCGCATAGACTTCCATGTCGTCGCGCAACTCCTCGGAAAGGCCTACCGAATACGCCAGGCCAATGTGCGAGTAGTCAATCTCGCCTTTCGCAACCATGTGGTCAATAAAAGCACGGGCGCATTTGAGCATAGAGCCGCGGAACTTTTTGGTCGCCACGAACTTGCCGCCCGTCACCTCAATGCAGGGCTTAATCTTGAGCAGGTGGGCGCCAAGGAACGCGACGTTGGACAGACGACCGCCCGCCTTAAGAAAGGCCAGGTCGGTAGGAACAAAGCCCAACAGCACGCGGTCCATGACGGAATTCGCAAATGCAAAGATCTCGTCGACGGTGGCATCGGGGTGAGCCTCAATATACTTGGCGGTCTCGACGACAACGAGCGACTGGCCTACCGAGACAAAGCGCGTGTCCATGGAGAACACGTAGTCGCGCCCCTGGGCCGCAATCTTTGAGGACTGATGCGAGCAGGTCGTGGCCTCGGAATATGCAAGATGCAAAATGGTCGCGTCGGGCTGCTCGGCATGAATGCGGTCGTACACATGCGCAAAATCCGCTGGCGAACAGCCACTGGTCTTGGGCATCACACCTAACTCGTTGCAGCGCGAGTAAATCTCGAGCGGATCAATCGAACCGTCCTCGACGGTCTCGTCACCAATCGTGACATGCATAGGCACGCGCACGATGCCATAGCGCTCGCAGAGCTCCGGCGTCACATCCGAACCAGACTCAACCACGATTACGTACTTGCCCATTATCATCACGACCCATCTCGACGTTGGCTTTTCACTACATGACACACGCCCGGCGCACTGTTGCACAACGGCGTCCAAGCGCCAAAGAGACGCCGCCCTTTGCACATAACAAAGGACAGCGTCTCCCTGGAAAACTCCGTGCTTATCTGAGATTCTACACGGTTTATTAAGGAGTGTTACTTATTCCGCAAACGGTAGCTATACGCGATAAACGGTAGCAAGCAAGTATCCAGAACTCTCAACCCATCAGGAGAGTTCCGCCTAAAGGGTGACTACACAGGACCCCGCCGGGGCTGTTTGGGCTACCTCCCAAAACTTTCCGCAGGACGCAAGAAGCCCTCGCCGCACGAAGTGCGCAGCGAGGGCTTCTTGC
>CABPCG010000048.1 GCA_902405995.1 uncultured Collinsella sp. | reverse complement strand
CATGGCACAGAGCACTTCTTCTACCGGTAATCAGCCGCTGATCGTTGAGATAACGTTCGCCCCCGCTTTGCTCTAGCCAGGTTGTTACGGGTGGACGTGACGGCTACTCGCCATGCTTCTCCTCGTGGCGAGCAGCGGCACGGGCATCGTGAATGCCCTTGATGGCGGCATGGCGGGCGGTGCGGGCGTCGTGCACGGCGTCGCGGGCCTCGGCGGCCGTTGCCTTGGCAGAGCGCAGCTTGGCTGCCAGGTCGGGATTGGTCTCGGCAACCGCGGCGATTGTGGGGCCGTCGAGCTCCTCTTGTGTGGGCTCGGCCAAAAAGTCGATGGCATACTGAGCGGCTACCATGGAGCCCTTGGCGAGCGCGCTCTCGTCGATCTTGTAGAAGCAGGAGTGCTGGGCATAGGTGGCGCCAATCTGGGGGTTGCGCGTGCCAACAAAGGCGAGCACGCCCGGCACACGGCGCAGGTACTCCGAGAAATCCTCGCCCGAAAGCGTGCCGCGGTAATGGCCCTCGCCTGCGGGGCCCAGGCACTTGAGCACAGCTTGGCGGCAGCGCTCGCTCGAGGCGGCATCGTTTTCGACCTTGTAGTTGGCGATGGTGTAGTCGGTGAGTTCGGCCTCGGCGCCTAGTGCTGCTGCGGTGTGCTCCACGATGCGGCGCATAAGCTCGGGCATCTCCTCATGCGTCTTGTCGCCATAGGTGCGCACCGTGCCGGCGAGGTACGCCGTGCCGGCGATAACGTTGCGCGCGGTGCCGCCGTGCAGTTCGCCGACGGTGATGACGGCGGGTTCGTAGGGGCTAATCTCGCGCGAGACGATGGTCTGCAGGGCGTTGACGATCTCTGCCGCCACCATAACGGCGTCGTGGCCGCGCTGGGGCATGGCACCGTGGCACGAGGTGCCGCGAACGTCGATGCGGAACCAGTCGGTATTGGCCATGCGCGGGCCGGGCTCGCAGCTCACGGTGCCGGCGTCGACCTCGCTCCAAATGTGAGCGGCATAGGCGCCATCGACGCCATCGAGCACGCCCGTGCCGATCATGAGCTTGGCGCCCTGGCCGTTTTCCTCGCTGGGCTGGAACACGATGCGGACCTCGCCGTGGATGTCATCGGTCATGTGGCGCAGAATCTGCAACGTGCCGAGCATCATGGCGATATGGCAGTCGTGGCCGCAGGCGTGCATGCAGCCCTCGTTGACGCTGGCGAACTCCTCGCCGGTCTGCTCGGTGACGGGCAGGGCGTCGATGTCGGCGCGCAGCAGGATACGGCGGCGCGGCGTGCCGTCCTCGCGGTAGGCATCGGGCGCGGTGCCGCGGAGTGTCGCCACCAGGCCCGTCTTGAGTGGACGCTCGTAGGGGATATTCATGGCGTCGAGCTGGTTGGCGATGTCGGAAGTCGTGCGCTCCTCGGCAAGGCTCAGCTCCGGGTGCTTATGGAAGTGCCGGCGCTGCTTGATGATGTAGGGTTCAAACTCGGCGGCGATATCTTGGATGGCCGCGGTGACGTCGTCTGCCGCGCGAACCTCGGTTGCCGCCATAATCTGCTGTGCCTTGGTCTTCGTCATGGTCGATTTGCTCCTTGCTGGCTCGATCGCAAAATCGTACAGGCTCTCTCCAGTATGCCACCTGCCGCTAGGGCTGGTAAAGTTGCCGTTTGCCGCTTGGAGTTTTGTTGCAAGGGCGGGGGAGTACACTCGGGGGTGTTGAATTTCCTGCCAGAGATGGGGATGCCCATGCAACATATCGATCGGATTATCCGCTCCAAGAACGTTTTTACCGCGCAAGACGGTATCGATACCGCCCGCGAGCTGGCGATTGCCATTGCGGGCGATTGCATCGTCGCAGTCGGTGCGCCCGATGACGTGATTGACGCCGCACCTGCCGCCACGCCGGTGGTCGATTACGGCGAGCAGTTTGTCTGCCCCGGTTTCCACGATGCGCACCTGCATTTCTTCCATACCTCGGTTGGCTCCTCACCGTATATGCTCATGGATATGGGCACGTCCGAGGCGGCGCTGGTGCAGGACGCGCTCAAGTTTTCCCAGGACCTGCCCGACGACGCCTGGGTCGTGACGCAGGGCTGGCGCGATTACCGCTGGGATCCGCCCGAGCACCCTACCAAGGCCTCCCTCGATGCGGCATTTCCTGATCGTCCCTGCGCTATGTACTCGGGCGACGGGCACACGCTGTGGCTCAACAGCCGCGCGCTCGAGGCACTCGGCGTGACGCGCGACAGCGAGCCGCCGGCGGGTGGCAGCTACGACAAGGACGCAAATGGCGAGCTCACGGGCATTGCTCACGAGGCTGCGGCCATGCAGCTGCTGCCACGCTGTCTTGAGTGGCTGGGCGAGGACCGCATCGCAAGCGCTTACGCCGACCAGATGAAGCGTATGGCCGAGCAAGGCATCACCTCAATCTGCGATATGTCGCTCATGCCCATGCCGGGCTGCGATTTTATCCGCGATGATGTCTACGACAAGCTACAGGCAGCCGGCAAGTTGGGCATCCGAGCCCATCTGTTCCCCACGCTGCTGGATGACCAGTCGCGCTTGGAAGAGCTGCAGGCACGTTACGCGAACAATGTGCTGCTCTCGGCACCGGGCTTTAAGCAGTTCTTCGACGGCGTGTCGAGCGAACACACGGCATATCTCACCGAGCCCTATACCAGTCCGCGCTTCCCGGGCGACCAGGGCCGTCTGACAGTTCCTGCCGAGCGCATGCGTAAGCTGGTTCTGGCGGCTGCGGAGCGCGGCCACACTGTGCGTATCCACGTCATCGGCGACGGTGCGATTCATGCCGCGCTGGATATCTTCGAGGAGGCCGCCGACCTGTACGGCCTGCCCCAGCACGGCCATAATACGCTTGAGCATCTGGAGAATCTCCTGCCCCAGGACATCGATCGCCTGCGCAAGCTCAACGTGATTGCCTCGAGCCAGCCCTGTCACATTACGCTCGACCCGGGCGGCCCCGAGCGCGATTTGGGCATGGAGCGCAGCCGCATCATGTGGCCGTTTGCAACCTATAAGCAGCGCGGCATTCGCCAAGCCTTCGGTACTGACAGCCCTATCACGCCCGTTACCAGCATGAACGTGCTCTACACGGCTATTACGCGCCAAGACCCCAAAAGCCACTGGCCCGAGGGCGGCTGGCTGCCGAGCGAGCGCATCGATGCGGCAACGGCCCTGCGCAACTACACCCTGGGCAGCGCCTACGCGGCAGGCGACGAGCAAAACCTCGGCAGCCTGGAACCCGGCAAATACGCCGACCTGGTAGTCCTGGACCAAAACCCACTCACCATCGACCCCCAAGAACTCCAAGCCACCAAAGTCCAAGCCACCTACCTAGCCGGCAACCTGATCTACGAGCGCTAGCCCCATACCCCACCCATAAGGGGCGCGTTTCTGCAACGTGCCCCTTTCTTGTTCGCACCATCTGCATCGCCATTTTGCTGCACTGACTTTTCTGAATGCCGGGCCCGAATTAGTTAACCTGCCTCCCGTGTGGCTCCGGAGGGGCGGGGCATAAGGTTTATCGCGAGTTCCGCACGAGCCGAAGGCCACTTAATGTGGCCTTCGTGCGAGCAGGACTGCCCGAGCAGGAAACCTTATGCCCCGCCCCTCCGGAGCCACACGGGAGGCATCGCTAAGTTATCCCCCGGCATTCAGAAAATCTAAGTGCCAAAAAATAAGATTTTTTGACTCCGTGTTGTATAACCCGCCATTCGTGGGTACCATTCAACGCGTACGCAAACAAAAAGGGTTAATTCGCGCGGCATAACCGCGCGGCCCAAAAAGGAGGAAACAAGCATGTCGTCTTTGAAGCCGCTTGCAGATCGTGTTCTGGTCAAGCCCGACGAGGCCGAGCAGAAGACCGCTTCTGGTCTGTATATCGCCAGCAACGCCCAGGAGAAGCCGCAGCGCGGCACCATCGTTGCCGTTGGCGCCGGCAAGGTCAACGACAAGGGTGAGCGCATCCCCATGGACGTCAAGGTCGGTGACGTTGTCATCTACGGTAAGTTCGGTGGCAACGAGGTCAAGGTCGACGGCGAGAAGTATCTGCTGATGCGCGCCGACGACATCTACGCTGTTGTCGAGGCCTAGTCTCGTCAGAATCTCTGATTCGTCTTTGAACGCGCCCGCCGCATAGGACTCGGAAGCGGCGACGCGAGTCACGTTTCTTTTGGAGGATTACCTACCATGGCAAAGAACATTACGTTCAACACCGATGCCCGCGCTAAGCTCGCCAAGGGTGTCAACACTCTGGCCGACGCCGTTACCGTCACCATGGGCCCCAAGGGCCGCTACGTTGCGCTGCAGCGCACGTTCGGTGCTCCGACCATCACCAACGACGGCGTTTCTGTCGCCAAGGAGATCGAGCTCGAGGACAACATCGAGAACATGGGCGCTCAGCTGGTGAAGGAGGTCGCCACCAAGACCAACGACACCGTGGGTGACGGCACCACCACCGCAACCCTGCTCGCTCAAGCCATCGTCAACGACGGTCTGCGCAACGTCGCCGCTGGCGCCAACCCGCTGGCCATCCGTCGCGGCATCGACAAGGCCGTCAACGCCGCCGTCGCCGAGATGAAGAAGCAGGCCAAGCCGGTCGAGACCAAGGAGCAGATTGCTTCCGTCGGTACCATCTCCGCCGGTGACCCCGAGGTCGGCGAGAAGATCGCCGAGGCCATGGAGGTCGTGGGCAAGGACGGCGTCATCACCGTCGAGGATTCCCAGACGTTCGACATCACCATCGACACCGTCGAGGGCATGCAGTTCGACAAGGGCTACGTCTCCGCTTACTTCGTCACGGATAACGACCGCATGGAGGCCGTGATGAAGGATCCGTACATCCTCATCACCGACCAGAAGATCTCCAGCGTCCAGGACATCATGCCTGTTCTCGAGGCTGTCCAGCGCGCTGGCCGTGGCCTGCTCATCATCGCTGAGGACATCGATGGCGAGGCTCTGCCGACCCTCGTCCTCAACAAGATTCGTGGCGCCCTCAACGTCTGCGCCGTCAAGGCCCCGGGCTACGGCGATCGCCGCAAGCGCATCCTGGAGGACATCGCCGTCCTCACCGGTGGCCAGGCTGCTCTGGACGAGCTGGGCGTGAAGGTCGCTGACATCACCGCCGATATGCTCGGTACCGCTAAGTCCGTCACTATCTCCAAGGACAACACCGTCGTCGTCGGCGGCGCTGGCTCCAAGGAGGCCATCGACGCCCGCATCGCTCAGATCAAGGGCGAGATGGAGAACACCACCTCTGACTTCGACCGTGAGAAGCTCCAGGAGCGCCTGGCCAAGCTCTCCGGTGGCGTTGCCGTCATCAAGGTCGGCGCTGCTACCGAGTCCGAGCTCAAGGAGATCAAGCACCGCGTCGAGGACGCCCTGCAGGCTACCCGTGCTGCTGTCGAGGAGGGCATTGTCGCCGGCGGCGGCGTCGCCTTCATGGACGCTGCTCCTGCGCTCGACGCCGTTGAGCTTGACGACCCCGAGGAGAAGATCGGCGTCGACATCGTCAAGAAGGCTCTGACTGCTCCGGTCGCCACCATCGCCAAGAACGCTGGCTTTGAGGGTGCCGTCGTGGTCGACAAGGTTGCCGAGCTGCCTGCCGGCCAGGGTCTCAACTCTGCCAACGGCGAGTGGGGCGACATGATCGAGATGGGCGTCCTCGACCCCGTCAAGGTCAGCCGCGTCACCCTGCAAAACGCTGCTTCTGTCGCCAGCCTGATTCTCATCACCGAGGCTACCGTCTCCGATGTGCCCAAGAACACTCAGCTTGAGGACGCTATCGCTGCTGCCACCGCTGGTCAGCAGGGCGGCGGTATGTACTAAGGCCGACAAGGTCTAGAACTCCCACCGGGAATCCGGGGGCGTGACGGGGTCTTCTCTCCGGAACGTCCTCGGACATGCAAAGAGGCTCCGCATCGCGCTTCGCGCTGCGGAGCCTCTTTGCGTCCTGCGGAATGTTCCGGAGAGAAGACCCCGTCACGCCCCCGGATTCCCTGCGTTTGCGGCCTTGAGGTCGGCTC
>CABPCG010000047.1 GCA_902405995.1 uncultured Collinsella sp. | reverse complement strand
CAAGGTGACGTGAAATGAAAGGGCGCTGACCTTCTGGTCGCGCCCTTGAAATTGAACGTCAGATTGCCGCTTAGGGGCGTTTGCAGCGTCGAGCAGTTACGCGGTTTGGTAAAACCGCGTAACTACAGAGCCTCGAGTGCGTTGGCGATGCGCTTCATGGCGGCATCGGCGGATGCTTGGTCGGGCGCCTCGGCCAGCACGCGGATAACCGACTCGGTTCCGCTCTTGCGTACGAGCACGCGGCCCTCGCCTGCCAGCGCAGCCTCGGCCTCGGCGATGGCGTTCTGCACGCCCATGTTCTCGAGCGCGGCGTCCTTGTCCGCCACGCGCACGGCCACCTGCGCCTGCGGTAGCAGCTTGCACGGAGCCGTGAGCTGCGAGAGCGTCTCGCGCTCGGCGCGGATCACTTCCATCACGCGCAGCGAGGTCATAATGCCGTCGCCCGTGCGCTCGATATCGCCAAAGATCGTATGGCCCGTCTGCTCGCCGCCCAGGCTGTAACCGCCCTCGCGCATCTTGGCATACACGTGGCGGTCGCCCACACCGCTGGTCACGGCACTTAGGCCGGCAAGCTCCAACGACTTGATCAGGCCAAAGTTGCTGGCAATCGTCGGAACCACGGTACCGCCCGAAAGGCGACCGTGCTTGTTCAGGTACACGCCGCACACGTACAGGATCTGGTCGCCATCGACCACGCGGCCGCGCTCGTCCACGGCCAAGCAGCGATCGGCATCACCATCGTAGGCAAAACCCACATCCAGCCCCTGCTCCACCACGTGGCGCTGCAGGCGCTCCATATGCGTGGAGCCGCAGTCGACGTTGATGTTAAAGCCATCGGGCGCGGCGTTGATCACGCGCACGTCGGCACCCAGTGCGTCGAACACCGGCTTGGCCACCGAGGAAGCCGAGCCGTTGGCGCAGTCAATACCGATCTTGACGCCCTGCAGCGAAAAGTTCGCGCTGGCGATGAGCGAAGCAATGTAGCGGTTGCGGCCCTGCATGTAGTCCACCGTGGCGCCGATGTGATTGCCCGTTGCCAGCGGCACCTCGCTCTTGCCATCGATATAGTCCTCGATGAGCTCCAGCACGTCCTCGTCCATCTTAAAGCCGTCGCTGTTGACGAGCTTAATGCCGTTATCGCAAAACGGGTTGTGGCTCGCACTGATCATGATGCCGCAATCGAAGCAGCCCTCCACGGTCTGATGCGCCACGCCCGGCGTGGGGATCACGTGCAGCATATAGGCGTCCGCACCGCTCGCGACCAGGCCGCTCACCAGCGCCGCCTCAAACATATAGCTCGAGCGACGGGTGTCCTTGCCCACGATGACGCGCGCCTTGCGCTCGCGGTTGGCGCCGTAATACCAGCCCACAAAACGGCCAATCTTATAAGCGTGCTCTACCGTCAGCCCAACGTTGGCCTCACCGCGAAAGCCGTCGGTGCCAAAGTACTTCATGCGCTCTCCTTACAAAATAGGGGCGGACAGATTGCCTGTCCGCCCCAAAATGGTACTCGATTATCTGCGCTACCAGAAAAACCCTACGCCGACGCGCTGTCGCGAGCCGCCTGGCATGTAGGAGTCTGACGCAGCGTAAGCGGCTTGTCCCCCGCCTCGGCCGACGTGGTCAGCGTATACGTGATCGTCGTCGTCTCGCCAGCATGCAGGTCAACGGTACCCGAATAGAAGGGGATTCCATGCCACGTAGCGGCGCCAAGACCAAACTGGGTGCCCTCAACCGTAAGGTCACTGATGTTGCCGCCCGTCGGGGCAAACAGTGAGACATTCAGACGCTCGTCGTCGCGCGCGGCATCGGGCGCGCTCGCCGCGACGTAGTCGGGCAGCTTGCCGGCCTCCTCCTGCGTCATGATGTTCGTCAGGGTAACGGTGATGCGATAGGAGCACGTGCCGTCGCCGTTCTTCACGCCCTGGCCAATCTGCGTTTCGGTGTTCAGATACCAGTCGAGCTTGGAGAAGCTCAGGTTGTTAAAGTAAACGCCGGCAACGGGATCGGCACTCGGATCATCCGGATCGGGCAGCGAAGCGTCAATGCCCGTCTCTTTGATGGCATTCTGCTCATCATCGTTTCTCATCCAAGCGATCAGGCGGCCCTCTTCGGCACCGCGCTCAACGGCGCTGACAAGCTTTGTAACATCGACATCGCCGATACCGCCAAGGATCTTGTCGAAGGCAGCGCTGGCGACGGATGCAAAGATGCCGTCCGACTCCTCGACCGGATAGTTCCAGTACACATCGTGCATGAGGACCTTTGCGGCGTTGGTGCCGTCGACAACCGTTCCGTCGGGCAGCGACACGTTACCGACCAGGCCCAGCAGATACTGCAGGAACACCGGGTCGATACCCACGACGCCGTCAACGTCCTGGCCATATTGAGATTTCCACAGGGCTGCGACACGCTGCGAGTTGCGGGGCCAATCAGGCGAATAGGTATTGCCCGAGTTGTACAGGTTACTGTGGTTGCCGAACAGCGCCTCATCCTCTTCGTCGACGCTCTCGACTGCCTCATCCTCGCTGAGTCCAATGCGGGGAACAAACTCGCCAATCGACATCTGGCCGTCGGTGACCGAAATCAGGCCCTGCGAACCGCCAAAGCCGCCGCAAGCACGAATCTCGACGTTGTTCATGGCGTACACAAGGTAGTTGCGCGTCTGGCCGTTGGCACCGAGCATCTGGGGTAGGACGGGGGCGACCTTCTCCGCCGCGTCAACCGCGCCGTTGAGGGTGGCAAAGCCGTCCTTGGCCTTATCGACCAGCTCGGTCACTTGGGAAATATGAGTATCGCCAATACCCTGGATCTTCTCGTTGGCGCTCTTGAATACCTTCGAGCTGCTGGAAAGCGAATCGGCGACCGCCTGCAGCGCGGACACGTTAATCATGCCGTCCTGGAACAGCTTGCCGGGCGTGGCCTGCGAAAGGTTGTCGGCCATGGGAACCAGCGCGTTGCTCGAGACATCGGACAGGGCATCAATCATGGTGCGGGCCGCACTGATGTCGCTGCCATACACCGGGATAAACGAAGCCACCGTCCACAGCGGGCTCGAGGTCTCCGCCTTCATGCTATCGCAGAGCCCATCGATCTTCTTCGCGTCGTCAGGCAGCGTCGAAAAATCGCCCGACGTGACCTTGTCCTTAAGGCCACCGACGATCTCGACAGCCTCCTTCGCTTCGCTCTTTACGGTCTTTGCCGAGTTAAGCAGCATAAAGCCACTTGCGCCAAGCGCAACGAGAAGCACCGCGACTACAGCGGCAATAATGGCGCCAGTGTGACGCTTTTTGCGCTCGCCCTTGCGATGGCGATGACGGACCAGACCGTCAGAGGTCGAACTCGACGAAGCGTCGCTACCGTAGTTCAAGCCAAAATCGTAATAATCTTCCTTGGAACCCGAGCCCGCAAACTGGGCACCGCTATCATCCAGGCGGGCGAACGTGCCAGTCTCGGAGGCGCCGGTGTAAATCGTGCCAAGGTTACCCGTAAGCCCCGCGCCACCGGCAGAGGGAGTATTGTTGGCGGCCTTGCCGGCATTAACGTTGCCGGCGGTATTCGCGGCGTTGGCAGCACCTGCGTTGTTCGCAGGTATCGAAGGGGCCCCGCTCGGCTGCGACGTGGAGGTTGCACCGCCCGCAAAGACATTCCCTCTTGCACGGCCGGTCTTTTTTGCCTTTTGAGACTGCTCGTACAGAGCGGTAAACATCGCCGTCTCGCCCGGGGACACGCGCTTACCGGAACCGCCCTGCCCAGCGCCGCCCGGCGTGCCGGCCTTACCAGCCCCGTTCGGACGCGGCGGAACTGCAGGACGGCCGCTATCGCTGCCCTTAAAGTGATTACCAGCCATAAAGAAATCCTCGCAATTGAGTCGCAATGAAAAAGTCCATAACGTTACTAGTTTATGGCATTTTGAGCATCGACAGCTAAACTCCAGACACGGACATCAATTGGCGAAAATGTGGCACAACGCCTTTTCCGTCTTGGCGCCAGCTACACCGTCAAAAACACCATCGCGATAATCATGGCAAAGCCCGCCAGGTCGGTGGGCAAAAACACCGTTCCCAGCATAAGGGCGCTGGTGATGGTGGCCGAAACCGGCTCCATGGTTCCAAGGAGGCTCGCGCGCACCGAGCCAATCTCCTTAACGCCCTGCATGTAGAACATATAGGCGAAGAACGACCCCACCACAATAAATATCGCGAGCGCGCCGACACCCGAGGGGCCGAGCGCCGGCATATGCGCCCACGGCTGGGTAAAGATACTCATCACGATTCCCGCCGAAAGCATGGCCGAGCCCGTGACGACCGGGCTACCGTATTTGTTGAGGATTCCGGCAGGGATGATTGCTATGCAGGCACCGCCCACTGCGCACAAAAGGCCCGAGAGCAGGCCCATCGGCGAGATGTTGAGCGTACTGGGGTCGCCGCCCGTGGCGATCAAAAACGTTCCGCCCAATGCGAGCAAAATGCCAAGAGCCTCGCGCGTGCGCGGCAGTCGATGCGCGGTGACGCAGGCATACCCCATGACGACCACCAGCTGCAGGCACTGGAAGACGGTCGCGGTGCCCGCGTTGGTCAGGCGCACGGCTGACAGATAGCAAAGCTGGTTGAACAGCAGGCCAAAGATCGTAAACAGAATAAGCTGCTTGCGATCGGCGGGGGTAGTCCACAGCTCGATCAAGCGGTCGCGGTCTTTTCTGAGCACAACGAACATAAAGAGCAGGCCAGCGATAACTTGGCGCACGCTCATCAGCCAAAACGTCTCGATATGGCACACGTCAAAGAGGTAGCTGGCGCTGGTGCCAGAAAAACCCCAAAACGTACCGCCGGCAAACGCGGCGAGCGTACCCAGGGCCATCTTGCGCGCCTGGGCGTCGTTGAGGCGGTCGCGCCATGCGCGGCGGGTGCTGCGGCTCAGCTCGTCAGTCCCCTCGGGCACGATAAAATCAGACGCCGCCGTCATCGGTACCGAAGCCCTTTCACGTGCACACTGCGCCGAGCGCTTCTGTTCCATCCCACTCCCCAGAAATCAATTGGCAACAAAGCGCTCAAACTGTAGCACGAATATTGATACGGAAATGCGGGCGATTCGGAACATCTACGAGCATCCAAATTGCAGGGACGAAAGGCACCGAAGAGCTATGCCGAGCGGTTGGAATCGCCTGGGGCGCCGGGATCGGCTTCCGCACTTTCATCGGTATGGCCACCGTCGGCATCGCCCTCGTCACCGGCGTCGCCCTGCTCCTCCTGCTCGCGACGGCGCTTTTCGCGAATCTGCTCCACGGCTGCGCGCAGGGCGGCCTCGTCCTCGGCGCGTGCCACCTCTTGCGTTGTCTTGACCATATGGCGAATCTCGAGCACCAGCAGCACGATCAGCGGCACCACGATAAGCGGAAAGAACAGCAGCGGATTGGTGAGCAACGAGACCACCACGCCCAGCCCCGCCGAGACAAAGACCACGCGCCCCACCACGTCGGCGGCGGGCACGGGCGCGGCGTCCTCGACCGGATTGGCATCGCCCTTGGTGCGGTAGACCGGCGTGCCGTCGGCCGCGGCCTCCACGGCAACGATGCGGTGCGTGTTGAGTGAACCCTCCAGCGCGTCATCGGACGAATGGAAGGTGATGATGTCACCCACCTGGTAGGCCTGGCTGTTGTCGGTATCGACGACGATAAACGAATGCACGGGAATCGCCGGCTCCATCGAGCCGGTCAGCGTGCGCATAAAGCCGTAGCCCATGATGGTGGGAATCTCGCCGGCGGGCGTGAACACCGTGCGCAGCAGCACCACAAAGGCGACCAGGATCACCACGGTCGCCAACACGTTGATCACGCGGAGCACGTGCTTCATCACTTGTCGGCGTCCTTTGCGGAAGGCTCGACGTCAGTGGCGTCAGATGCCGAAACGTCGGTCTCATCTCCCTCAACGGTCGTGGCGACATCGCCCTCGGCGGCCTCTCCGCGCAAGCGAGCCAGCAGATAGCGCGACAGGCTGTTGCCCTCGGCACGGCGCTCGGCGCGGGCGCGATCGCGCTCGGACTGCTCCAGCTCGTGTGCCAACGAGTCCAAGCGTTGCTGCATCTCCGCGCGAGCGGCCTCGAGCTCGCGCTCGTGCGCGGCCTTGGCGGCGGCGAGTTCCTGCTCAATACGCTCCCCTGCCTCGAGCTCGGCTGCGGCGGCACGCGCGTCGGCGTCGGCATGAGCCTCCTCGGCAGCAC
>CABPCG010000046.1 GCA_902405995.1 uncultured Collinsella sp. | reverse complement strand
ACGCAAAGAAGGCCACTTAATGTGGCCTTCGTCTTGCGCAGGACTGTAGAGCAGGAAACCTTATATCCGGCCCCTCCGACCGGGGACCGCGCCGTTCCAACTACAGCGTCATGTTCGGATCGGCGTCGACGTCGAACGGCGAGATTTCTCCTCGGTCGAATTTACGGCGAGCAACCTCTGCGATCATGGCGGCGTTGTCGGTGCACGCCGAAAGCGGTGGCACCGTTACGCGGATCCCCTGACGCCCAAGCTTCTTGATCATCATCTCGCGCAGATGCGGGTTGGCCGAGACGCCGCCACCGATGCAGTATTCCTTGCATCCGGTAGCGTGCAGTGCGTTTTTGGCCTTCTTGTACTGCACGTCAAAGACCGCCGCCTCAAACGAGGCCGCTAGATCGGGCAGGTGAATCGTGCGCCCGGCCTTGGTCTCCTGCTCGATGTAGAGCGTCACCGCCGTCTTGAGGCCCGAAAGCGAGAAGCGGTAGTCTCCCCTGCTGTTAAGCGCGCGGGGAAAATCGATCGCCTTGGGGTTGCCCGTCTCGGCAAGCTTGGAGATGATGGGGCCACCGGGATAGCCCAGGCCCAGCGCCTTTGCCACCTTGTCGAAGGCTTCGCCCACGGCGTCGTCGAGCGTCTCGCCGAGCACCTCGTAGTCGCCCCACGCCTTGACGTGAACAAGCATGGTATGACCGCCCGAGACGAGCGTGAAGATAAACGGCGGCTTGAGGTCGGGCTGCGCCAGCAAGTTGGCAAACAGGTGCCCCTCCAGATGGTTGACGCATACGAGCGGCTTACCGGCAGCGTAGGCAAAGCCTTTAGCAAAGGCAACGCCCACCACGAGGGCGCCCACCAGGCCCGGACCCTGTGTCACGCCCACGGCGGCAAGCTCGCTAGGGGCAATGGCTCCACCCTCAAGACCAAGCGATGCTGCGGCATCCTCGAGCGCCGCATCCACGACGCTCACAATCACCTCAACGTGTTTGCGCGAGGCGATCTCGGGCACCACGCCGCCAAAGCGGGCGTGAAAATCAATCTGTGTCGACACCTGGTTGGCCAGCATATTGCCATCTGCATCGATAATCGCCACCGCCGTCTCGTCGCAGGAGCTCTCGATAGCGAGCACTAGGCGGCGATGCTCAATCTCGACACGTTCCTCGGCAGAGCGCTTGGGCGCAGACAGGGGCCATGCGCGTTGCTCGGCTGCCGTCGGCTCGGGCGAGGCGTTATCGACCGGAAGCACGAGGGGAAGTGGGGCCGTCATGACGATGGCGTCCTTGCCGGCACCGTAATAGCCACGACGACGGCCAGCCTCGGTAAAGCCCAGAGCGTTATAAAGCGCGATCGCTCCCTCGTTACCGTCCTCGACCTCGAGCGAAGCCGTAGTGCAGCCGAGCATCTGGGCATCATAGCTCACGTGCGACAGCAGCTTGCGGGCAATGCCCTCACGGCGATGTGCCGGGTCGACGGCGACATCCAGAATCTGCACATCACCGTCCACGACCATACCGCCGGCAAGGCCCAGCAGCTTGCCGTCGTCGTGTGCCACCCACCAACTACGCGGCGCAGCGACGTCCTCGCCCAGTTCGGACAGGAACATGCCCGGCGTCCACGCCTCGTGTCCGGCACCTTCAAAGCAGGCGGCCTCCAGCGCGCTCGCGCCCTCGGCATCCGCCGCGCCCATGGGACGGAACTGCAGATGACGACCGGCGAGCTCATCGGCAACGCCCGTAATTTCGCTGTGCGCACTCTCGGCAAGACCAAGACGCTTGCGCTCGTTTTCCTCGGCATCCGAAAGGCGCGTGTAAATCGGCAGGACGCGGGCCGGATCGCCGTCGCCCGCAGCGTGCGCGAGCAGCAAGCCCTCGCCCGAAGGCCACCACAGGTCGCGCTCCACGCAGCGGGCGGTCTCGTCCTCACCCAGCAGCTTGCCATAGCGCACAAGACCGTCACCGGTCAGCTGAACCTGGTCCCAGTCCGCTGCTTGGCGCCACTCATCGAGCGCCACGGCGGCCTTGACCACGTGTTCGCGCTCAAATTGACGCTCGGGACCCTCATCGACCAGCATATACAGCGCCGGATATACCTCACCGCGCATAGCATCGGCCAAGATACCAAGCTTGCCACGCACGCCAGCCTTCCACGCCGTCCAAGCGCAAGCGTCAAGCGTCGACACGCCCAGCAGCGGAACATTGGCACCACATGCGAGGCCCTTGGCAGTGGAGATGCCGATGCGCACGCCCGTAAACGACCCCGGGCCGCGGCCGACCACGTAGCAACCAACATCGCTGCGATTCAGACCGGCTTGAGCCAGCACGCCATCAACGGTATTCACGAGCTCAACGTTGGCGTGACGGCGACACATGTGGTCGCCACTCGCGAGCTTCGTCTCGCCCGTCTGCCCATCAATCCAGCTTGCCGCGCAGGCAAGCATGTCGGTCGAGGTATCGAGCGCCACCACCAGCGCGTTGTCGTTATGCAAGCTCATCTTGTACAGCCTTATCAATCAAATGGGAAAGCTCCATTGCGCGGTCACCGTGCGCCTCGAGCGTTATCGTTCGCACATCGCTATCGCCCTCATCACGCTTGAGCGTCACCGAAAGATACTCATCCGTCAGCTCGTCCTGGAATTGTTCGCCCCATTCCAGCAGGCAAGCACCCTCATAGCCCAGCACATCGAAAATGCCCGTATCCTCGAGCTCGTAGGCATGCTCCAGGCGGTATAGATCAAAGTGAAACAGCGGAATACGACCTTGATCGTGAACGGCCATGAGCGCAAACGTAGGGCTCGTAACCATATGCCCATCGCCCAGCCCGCGCGAGACGCCCTTGGTAAAGTGAGTTTTGCCCACTCCCAGGCCACCGGTCAGGATGAGCACATCGCCGTCCTCAAGGCACGGTGCAATTAGCTCGCCAAAGTACTCCGTATCGGCAGCGCAAGTCGTTTTGTAAGTACCTACCCCCAGGCGCTCCAGGGACATATATGCTCCTTATTATTCCGAGGCGTCCTCTGGTGCGGGATGTCGCCCCAGATAGTCGCCCAGCATCTTAAAGTCTTCCTCCAGCAGCTCCTGCCACGCTGGATTGCGTAGCGCTGCTGCCGGATGGAAAGTGGGCATCACCACAAAGTGCCCCATCTGATGGAACCTGCCGCGCAGCTTGGTAATGCCGATCTCGGTCTTGAGCACAAAGTGCGTTGCGGGGTTGCCGAGCGTCACGATGATATCGGGCCAGATGCTTCGAATCTGCTCGCGCAAAAACGGTGAGCAAGCCAGCACTTCCTCGGGGCGCGGATTGCGGTTTCCCGGCGGGCGGCACTTAAGCACGTTGGCAATGTAGACGTCTTCGCGTTTGAGCCCCGCCAGCGACAAAATGCCGTTGAGGTCCTCGCCTGCCGCCCCCACAAAGGGCTCGCCCTGCAAATCCTCATTACGGCCCGGCGCCTCGCCAATAAACATCACGCGAGCGCGGGGGTTTCCCACGCCAAACACGATGTTGTGGCGCGACTGGTAAAGCTGGCAAAGGTGACAATCGCCCAGAACGGCCTCGATCTCCTCGAGTGCGACCTCACGCGGCGCCTGATGGCTATGGCCGGGAATGTGCATGACGCCCATAGCGACTCCTACACGTAGACCTTGTCGAGACGCATACCAAAGCCGCAAGCGACCTCGTAGTTAATCGTGCCGCGTAGGCGCGCCATCTCGTCCATGGTAATCTCGGCATCTCCATCGCGGCCGACAATGATCATCTCGTCACCATACTCGGCCTCGGGAATCTCATGCGCCGGGTTGGACTGAATGGCGACCATAAACTGGTCCATGCAGATATTGCCCACCTGACGCACACGCTCGCCGCGATACAGCACGTCCATACGATTGGAAAGCGTACGCGAAAGGCCATCGGCATAACCGATCGGAAGGGTGCAGATCTGAACGCGCGTGCGCGGTACGCGGTAGGTAAAGCCGTAGCCCACGCCCTCGCCCATCGCAGGATGCGCCACGCGCGTCACACGCGCGTGGACGCTCATGACGGGATCAAGCTGCATCACGCGACCACTCAGCTCACATGGCTGCAGACCATACAAACCGATGCCGGCACGAATCATGTCAAAGTGCATTGAAGAATCGAGCATCGAGGATGGCGTATTGGCACAATGCACGATACCGCATTCAAAACCTGCGTCCTTAATGGCCTGAACGGCCTCGGTAAAACGCTGGCACTGCAGCTTGTAGTCCCAACCCGAAGGTTCATCGGCCGTGGCAAAGTGCGTAAATACGCCGTCGCACTGAATACCGCGATGGAAGCTGATGCCGCGGACAAAGTCGAGCACCTGTGTGTAGTGAACGCCGATACGATTCATGCCCGTCTCGATGGCAAGATGGTACTTGCCCACCTTGCCCGCCGCGACGGCGCATTCGCCATACGCGAGAGCAAAATCGGACGTATAGACCGAGGGCATGATATCGAACTCGAGCAATGCAGGAATAGCCTCGATAGGCGGCTCGCTTAGAATCAGGATGGGCTTAGTAATTCCGCCCTGACGGAGCCCAACGCCCTCGTTGACCGTCGCCACGGCAAACATGTCGGCACCAGCCGAATACATGATCTTAGCGCACTCAACAGCTCCATGACCATAAGCATCGGCCTTGACCACGCAGCACAGGCGCTGACGCGGATTCAACAAGTTCTTATAGGCTCTCGTGTTGCGACGGAGCGCCCCGCGGTCGATCTCGACCCAGGACCAGCGCGTCAAATCGGCTTTATTCATGATTAGTCATCCGACCCTTCGTCCATGATTCCCAGATCTTCGAGCGCATCCTTTGCCGCCAGCTCCATGGCAGGACCGATCAAGTCGATAAGATCGGTCGCGATAACGCTCTTCTCACCATACTCCGTCGCCGCGGCAAAACCGGCGTAGCTGTGAAGTGCGACGGCGTACGAATACAGCAGCTCCCAACGATCCATCTCGTCGCGCATGGTGGCAAGCGTGCCGGCCAAAATACCCGCGAGAACATCACCAGAACCGGCAGTTGCCAGAGAAGCCGGACCCGAGAGTGGCAGCAGCACGCGCTCAACGCCACAGATAGCCGTCGTCGGCCCCTTGGCTATGACCACCAGATTGTCGGAGCCTGCAGCCCAGACAACCTTCTGCGCGGCCGCAATCGCGGTACCAAGGTCGTTCACCTCGTCACCGGCAACCAGGCGCGAAAGCTCACGATAGTGCGGCGTCATAACCAACGGCTGCTCGCGGCGATACATCTCGGGGTTACTATCAATACCGTCAATGGCAATCTTAGCAAGGCAGTTGAGTGCATCGGCGTCCAAAATTAGCGGTACATCAAGCTCGAGCAAGCCCGAAACCACCTGCATAGCGCCGGCAGACGTCGTCATACCGGGACCGCACAGCACGCAGCTGTACTTCTTTGCGATCTCGCACACCGTCATGCGCGCAGCGGCGCCAAAGGAGCCGCGGGAATCAGACGGAATAGCAAAGACCGGAATCGAAGGAAGTGCCATGCGAATGAGATTGGCGCAGGCGTCAGGAGCCGCGACTGCCACGTAACCAGCACCCGCGCGAGCTGCAGACTTGGCCGCCATAATGGCAGCACCAGGATATTGCGCAGATCCGGCGACAATAAGCACAGAGCCACGGGAATACTTATCGATATTCGATGGTAGCGGAGCAAAGTAATCAACTAAGTCACCGGGCTCGACAATCTCGGCGGCGTGGTCGACATCATCGATGACCTCGTCAAGACGGTCGTAAAGATTGCCGCAGGTCAAATCGCCAGCATACTCAGGACCATCAGCGCTATACAGACCAATCTTGGGCGCAATCATCGTCACCGTGCGCTCGGCACGAATGCAGTCGTCATCAACAACGCCCGTCTCGGCATTCAGGCCCGAGGGGACATCAATGGATACGACACAATCGGCGCATTCATTGACCGTAGGAATCCAGATGGAGAACGGCGCACGCAGATTCCCGTGGAAACCGGTACCAAAAATGGCATCGACAACAACATCGGCCTTATCGATCAAAACCTCGAGCTCGTCACGCGAGGGGCCGACGCAAACGCGCACATCGCGGCCGGCAGTACGACGAGCAACATGACGTGCCAGAGCAGCAGGAATCTCATCCGGCTCAACCGGAGAAACGATATCGACGTCCACACCCTTATGGCTCAGAATATCGGCGGCAACCCAACCGTCGCCGCCATTATTACCAAAACCGACCAGAACGAGAACCCGATCGGGATTGAGCTTCAAGACCTCGTTGGCGGCAAACTCACCCGCTAGCTCCATAAGCTCGGCCTTCGAAGTCCCTTCGCGTTCGATGATATCCTCGAGACGAACGACTTCTTCGGTACTCAAAACCGGTTTCATCTATGCTCCTAGCGTATCTTGCGAAGCATCGCCCAGGTGCTCCGTCAATGCTGAATTCTGCAGCTGCTCGAGCTCATCTAATACAGAGCGAGCCTCTTTAAATGTCTGCGCAACGCGTTTCTTGGTGCTCACCTTTTCATCTTTTGGCTTAGGCCGAGCATCTTCGGTAATCGCGATGGCATTCGCAACGGCCAAGTCTCCCGTAAGCGTAATGGAAAGAGCGACCTCAACAACGCCCAGTTCTTGAGCGATCTCGAGAGCACGGCCCGAAAGCAGCGCCTTCGGTTTGCCGAGTTTATCACGCGTTACCGAAACATCCTTGCGACCCACGCCTTGACTAAAACCCGTGCCGAGAGCTTTAAGCACCGCCTCGCGCGAAGCAAAGCGGCTCGCATAGTGAGCAGCGGGACGCGATGATGCATCGCAATACGCACGCTCTTCTTCGGTAAACACACGCCGAGCAAACGACGGCGTCTTTTCAAGAATTGATTTCATGCGGGAAATCTCGACGATATCAACGCCGATACCAGCTTCAGCCATGTTCACCTCCATATCGCACAGACTAAGTTATTGTAGCCCGTTCACAGAAGATGCGACAAACGAGGGTTATAAAACACAGCTACTATGTGAGACAAATTGCCCGAGATACAAAAAAGGGGGAGGCCGCGAGGCCTCCCCCTTCTGCAGTTCAAGCGTACGGCTCGGTGCCGTCCACCGGTCAGCGGCGCCCTGGCCTCCCACGGGCTGGCCC
>CABPCG010000045.1 GCA_902405995.1 uncultured Collinsella sp. | reverse complement strand
GGGGCACCAGAGATTTGCCGAGCCCGGTACCACCACGGTGCCGGGCTCTTCTGGTCTAAAGGGCGGATTCGGACCGTCGACACCCGCGTCACCAATTTCCCCGCGGGGGGAGTTTTCGAATCCGCCCGGGGGCACCAGAGATTTGCCGAGCCCGGTACCACCACGGTGCCGGGCTCTTCTGGTTTAAAGGTATGCCGTGGTTTTCGCTACTTCAGATGAAGAAAGCGCCCGTTTGCAGGGGGAGCAAACGGGCGCAATTGAGCGAATGTATTTACGTCAGCAGCCGCTGTGGGCAACGTCTTGATGACTAGTTGGTCGTACCGGAATCGCCGCCCGTGCCCGAGCCCGAACCCGAACCCGAGCCAGAAAGTGCAACCGTCAGCGTAATCGTGCTGTCGGTGGACTGCTTGCCGGTGGGGGAGACGCCCGTAACGGTGGCATCCTCGTTACCGCTCACGGGATTGCCGTTCTGGTCACAGAAGCCAATGTTATAGAAACCGGCGTTGTTGAGCGCGGTAACGGCGGCGGAAATGCTCTTGCCGTATAGGTTGCCCGGGACGGAGGCCTTGCCGGACTTCTTGGCAATGACGACGGTAATCGTGGCGCCGGGCTTCTGCTTGCCGCTGGGGTTCCAGCTAATCACGGTGCCCTCGGTAACCGAATCGTTCTCCTGGTAGCTCACGTCGACGCCAAAGCCTGCCATATCGAGGGCGTTGCGCGCCTGAGCCTCGGTCATGTCGGTCAGATCGGGGACGGAGGTGGTGTCAGGACCGCTGGAGACCTTGTACGAGATGGTCGTGCCCTTCTCGACTTCCTTACCGGCTTCGGTGCCCTGCTCAAAGACCTGGCCCTCATCGGCCTCGTTGGCCTCCTCGGAGGCGTTGCCCTTCAGGCCAACGCTTGCCAGCGCGGCTTCTGCCTGGTCCTTGGTCAGGCCGACCAGCCGGGGAACCTCGACCTTCTCGGAGGGCTTGGGGCCCTTGGAGATTACCAGGTTCACCTTAGTGCCCTTGGCCTTCTTGGTGTTGCCGTTGGGCGTCTGCTCGGCGACCTTGCCCTCGTCGACATCGTCGTTGTAGCTTTGGTCGATGGTGCCGACCTCGAGGCCGGCTTCCTTGATCAGCTCGACGGCAGTCTGCTGGTCCTTGCCCAGCACATCGGGCACGGTGACCTGCTCGCCGCCAAAGAGTCCTGTGGCAAAGGCCACCACGATACCGATGACGGCAACGGCCGCCACCACGGCGGCGATGATCTTGTTCTTGTTGGATTTGGGCTTTTCGACCTCGTAGGAGCCGGTGGAGCCCGAAACCGAGCTACGGGCGGTATTCTGGCCGCTCACGCCCGAGACGGGACGCACCATGGCGCGCGTCTGATCGGAAAGCTCGCGAGTCTTGGTGGCGCCCAGTTCACCGGGGGCACCGATGATGCGTGTGGGCTCCGAGATGTTTACGGCACGGCCCGACAGGTAGCTGTTGAGCACCTGACGCAGCTCGTCGGCGGTCTGGAAGCGGTTTGCCGGGTCCTTCTCCATGCACTTGAGGATGATGCGCTCAAGGTCGGCGTCGACACCGGAGTTGATCTGGCTCGGCGGAATAGGCAGCTCGTTGACCTGCTTGAGTGCGACCGAGATGGCGTCGTCACCGTCAAAGGGAACGCGGCCGGTGGCGCACTCGTACATCACGACGCCCAGCGAGTAGATATCCGAGGTGGGGCCGAGGTCCTGACCACGGGTCTGCTCGGGGCTGACGTAGTGGGCGGTCCCCAGCACGTTGTTGTCTTGCGTGAGGTGGCTGTTCTTGGCGCGCGCGATGCCAAAGTCCATCACCTTGATGTTACCGTCGGGCAGCACCATGATGTTTTGCGGCTTAATGTCGCGGTGGATGATCTCGTGCTTGTGGGCGACCGAAAGCGCGGAGCTGATCTGCGAGCCGATCTGGGCGACCTTCTTGGGGTCGAGGGCGCCGTGGCTCTTGATGCCGCTCTTAAGGTCGGTGCCGCGCAGGTACTCCATGACGATGTAATAGGTGTCGCCGTCTTTGCCCCAATCGTAGACGCCCACGATATAGGGGGAGGAGAGACCGGCTGCTGCCTGGGCCTCCTGCTTAAAGCGTGCGGCGAAGGTTGCGTCGCCAGCATACTGTGGCAGCATGATCTTGACGGCTACCGTGCGGTCGAGGACCTGGTCCTGTGCACGGTAGACGGTCGCCATGCCACCTGTCCCCACCTTATCCTTGAGGAGGTATCTTCCCCCGAGGACCCTCTGTTCCATTCCTGCTCCTAACATAACTATTCGCTCAACGATGTGTGTAGTACCTACGATGTGGCCGCTGGGGCCGTGTGGCGCGTTGCCGCTAACTCTTCGGCCGCGGCGCGCCTCGGGTGTCCGATTCGATCATGGGCATCACGCTCCCTGTGCGGCGAGCGCCGCGGTCAGGACGATGCCGGCAATCTTGGCCGCCTTGACGTCGTGTTTGTCGTAATCCTCCAAGGCCACCGAGATGGCGACCGTGGGTGAATCGTAAGGTGCAAAGCCAACGAACATCGAGTTGACGTTGGTGCCGCCGATCTCGGCCGAGCCGGTCTTGCCGGCGACCTTGACGCCGGGGACCTGGGCATCGGTGCCGGTACCGGACTGGACGACGGCGAGCATGGCCTGCTTGACCTGGTCGGCCGTGGCGGAGCTGACGGCCTGACCCAGCGAGCGGGACTGCGTGGTCTTGACCACAGTTCCGTCCGGGGCGAGTACCTGGGCTACAAAGTACGGGTCCATGACCACGCCACTGTTAGCGATGGCGGCGGCAATCACGGCGTTTTGCATGACGGTGGTCTGCGGCCCGGGCGTGTGGTCCATGCCGACAGGCTGGCCGGCGCCGGCCCAGGCGGTCTCCCACTCGGTCATGAGCGACGGGTCGGCCATGATGGAAGCCGCGGAGGTCAGGTCCTGGCCGAGCTTTTGGCCGTAGCCAAAGGCGTTGGCAAACTGCACGAGCGTGTTTGCGCCAACTTCGTTTGCCACCTGGCCAAAGACGACGTTGGAAGACACGGCAAAGGCCTGCTGCAGGCTGATGGTGCCGTAGCTCTCGTTGGCATAGTTGGTGACCGGCGCGTTGCCGATGTCCATGGAGCCGGGCGCCTGGTAGGTGCTGGTAAGGCTGGCGGTGCCGGTCTCGAGTGCCGCGGAAAGCGTAACGACCTTAAACGTGGAGCCCGGCGTGTACAGCGCGTCCATGGCGCGATTGTACATGGAGCCGTCCTCGCCGCCGCCCGCCTGCAGCAGGGCGTCGATGTTGGTGTTGTCATAGGTGGGCGAGCTGGCGCATGCGAGCACCGCACCGGTACGCGGGTCGATGACCACTACAGCGCCCTTAAAGCCCTTGAGCGCCTGCTCGGCCGCCGTCTGGATACGCGAGTCGATGGTGAGCTTGGCGGTGTTGCCCGGCTGGGTCTGGCCCGCGAGCGACGCGATGGCGTTGTTCCAGCTGGAGTAATCCTTAGAGCCGGTGAGCGTGTCGTTCATGACGCTCTCGATGGCGGTGGTGCCATACTGCTGGCTCACGTAGCCAACCACGTGCGCTGCCAGGTTGCCGTTGGGGTAGGAGCGTACGTAGGTGCCGTCCTCCTGCTGCAGCGACTCGGCCAGCGTCACGCCGTCGGACGTGATGATAGAACCGCGCTGGATGTACTTGGAGCGGGCGATAGTGTGGTTGTTGGTCGGCATATCCTGATAGTCCTTGGCCTTGATGACCTGGACATAGGTGAGGTTGCCGATAAGGATGGCGAACAGCGCCGTAAAGGCGAGCACCGCACGGGTTAGACGGTTGGCGAGCGCAACGCGGCCGAGCACACCGGATTCAGGCGTGTCGAGCAGGCGACGGCGCATGCGCGAGCCGACGGAATGGCTGCCGCTGCCGTAGGAAGACGAGGTGGCAAAGCGCGTGCCCGTCGGGGCGGCGGCGGATGCGACCTGATCATCGGTGATGGCGGTCATGGTGCCGGTGCCAGTAAGCTCGGCCTCGCGTCCGGTCGCTTCGTCACCGGCGCGCAGCAGGAGCGCGACGATGATAAAGCTTGCCAGCAGTGAGGAACCGCCCTGGCTCATAAAGGGCAGGGTGACGCCGGTCAGCGGGATCAGGCGGGTAACGCCGCCCACGATCAAGAAGGCCTGGAAGCTGATGGCGGCCGTAAGGCCCGTGGCGCTAAAGGCGGCGAGGTCGGATTTAGCGCGGGCAGCCGTGGTGAGGCCACGCACGGCAAAGAGCATAAACAGGATGAGCACGGCGCCGCCGCCCAAAAGGCCCATCTCCTCGCCGATGGCAGAGAAGATAAAGTCGGACTCGACGACAGGGATGTTGTTGGCCATGCCGTTGCCGATGCCAACACCGACCAGACCGCCATCGGCAAGCGAGAAGAGCGACTGGACGATCTGGTAGCCCTGGCCCTGGGCGTCCTTAAACGGATCGACCCAAACCTGGAAACGCACCTGAACGTGCGACAGGAACTTGTAGGCGCCCACGGCTCCAACGGCTAAGAGCGCAAGGCCGATAACGACATACGAAAAGCGCCCCGTGGCAACGTAGAGCATCAGCAAGAAGATGGTGTAGAACAGCACGGCCGAACCCAGGTCGCGTTCGAAGACGACGACGAGCAGGCACACACCCCACACGGCAAACAGCGGCAGCAGCAGTCGCAGGCGAGGGATCTTAAAGCCCAGGATCTTGCGGTTGGAGATGGAGAGCAGCTCGCGGTTCTCGGCCAGGTACCCGGCCAGGAACAGCACGATAAAGACTTTGGCGAACTCGCCGGGCTGGATGGTAAAGCCCGCGATGCGAATCCACAGCTTGGAGCCCGAGATCGTGGTGCCGATAAAGATAGGCAGCATCAGCAGAATGATGCCGATAATGCCAAAGGTGTACTTGTAGCGCATGACTACGTCGAGGTTCTTAACCAACGCGAGCGTTCCCACCATCAGGGCCACCGAGACAAACAGGATGATGAGCTGTGAGATCGCGAGAGCGGGTGCGAGACGCGTCACGAACGTGATACCGATGCCCGAAAGCACAAAGACAATGGGCAGGATGGCGGGGTCGGCACCGGGCGCCAAGATGCGCACGGCAATGTGGGCCGCAGCAAAGGCGGCAAAGAGGCCGATCGGTACGGCGAGCGTCTCAAAGGAGATGGCAGCGCCCGCGGTGAGCACGTACATCGCATACAGCAGGATGACGGGGAACGCCGAGGCGATGAGCAAGAGCAGCTCGGTGTTGCGGCGACTCATAAGCGGCACTCCCTTTCTAATTCTTATCGGAGGCTTCGGCCTCGGCGGACTGTTCGGCGGTTTTCTCGGAATCTGATTCGGAGGTCGATCCCTGATTGGTGTTGTCGCGAATCGTTTGCGCGTCGATCACCTGGCGGGTCTGCTCCTCGTCGATCTGGTGGCGGTACTTGGATATCGTGTCCTGCGCATCGTCGACACTTGTTTGCGGAATGCCCGCCTTGAGGCGGTTTTGCGTGTCTTCGGGCAGGTCGGACAGCTTGATACTGGTTTCGCTTTCGAGCCAGTGGAGCTTGAGTCCGAGCGGCTTGCCGGGCAGGCCGCGCCAGACGGCGACATTGCCCTGGTAGGTACCCAGGTAGTACGAGCCGGTGACACCCGTGTAGGCCCAGATGGCAGCCGCCAGCACCAAGACGAGACCTAAGACGACGCCGATGGTGACGTTGCGGCGACGCACGCGTTGCGCCTCGCGCATAACGCCATCGTCAACCAGGTCAACGACTACTACGGTCACGTTGTCGTGGCCGCCGGCGGCAAGCGCCGCGTCCACTAGGTTGTCGACGCAGATTTGCGCGGTTGAGGACTGCGTGGCGATGTTCTCGATATCGCTATCGGGAATCATGCTCGAAAGGCCGTCGGAGCACAGGATCAGGCGGTCGCCTTCCTCGATATGCAGAGTGAAGTGGTCGGCATACATGGCGGGGTCCGAGCCCAGCGCACGGGTGATGACCGAGCGGTTTGGGTGGACGCGAGCCTCGTCTGCCGTAATCTCACCGGCGTCCACGAGCTCCTCCACGTAGGAGTGGTCGCGGGTCACGCGGATGAGCGTGCCCTCGTGGAGTAGGTAGGCGCGAGAGTCACCCACGTGGGCGATGGCGAGCGTGTCGTTTTCGATATAGGCGCAAGTGGCTGTGCAGCCCATGCCGGGCTTGCCCAGGCCGTTCAGGGCCGCCTCGATTACGGCGGCGTTGGCTGCCTCGACGGCTGCGGCCAGGCGTGCTGCGTCGGCGGACTGCGGGGCCGTCTTGGCAATAGTCTCGACGGCAATGGAAGAGGCTACCTCGCCGGCGGCGTGACCGCCCATGCCGTCGCATACGCAAAAGAGCGGCGACTGCACCAGGTAGGAATCCTCATTGTGCGGGCGTACGCAGCCAACGTCAGAGCGGGCGCCCCACATGAGTTGCGTGGTGGTGCCGGCATCATAGGTCGAGTCGGTCTCGATGCGCTCCTCGGTCAGGGGCTCAAAGCTCATGGTCGAGCCGGGGTCTTTGAGCTTGGTCTCAACGGCGGCAACGTCGATCTCGGCTGTGTCACCGGGAGAGACGGTGTCGGTCTCGGCGTTTGATTCGGAATCGCCGGTGTCCGGGGAGCCGGGCTCCTCGGGCGCGCGGGCGGTCGACTCGTCGTCTTGCGGGCTGACGTCTATAGGCTCGGGCGCCGGCGTAGACGCGGGCGCAACCTCGGATGCCGGGGCTATGGGAAACGCCGGCGCGGCGGGTTCGGGTGCCGCAAACACCGCAGCGCTCTCGTTGATTGCCGCGGCGACGGGCTCTGCAAAGTGAGCCGGCGCCGGGGTTGCTTCGGGCGCTGTGGGCTGTTCCGCAGCATGTGCGCCGATGGGCGCCGCTACGGCATCCTCTTCGTCCTCGTTATCGGCGAGATCCGAAATATCATGCGTTACATGCGAAAGAGGCAGGGAGAACACGGTGTCCTCGGGCTCCACGGGCGCGGAGCCCGCCGGAGCGGCGTGGGCCGGCGCAGCTGTGGCGGCGGCCGGTGCCTCGGTCATAGTTGCGGACTTGTTCTCCTCGTCGATCATCGACGGTTCACCTTCATGACCACGTCGCCAATCTGGACTTCGTCGCCCTCACGCAGCGTCGCGGGCTCCACGAGCTGGCGGCCGTTGACGAGCGTGCCGTTAAGCGAGTTGAGGTCCTCGATGATGAGCGCCGGGCCCTGCAGCGAAAAGCGCGCATGCGAGGCCGAGACGAACGGTTCGTTGATGCAGATGTCCGAAGATGGCGAGCGACCGACGATGACGGGGCCGAGCATGTCTACGTGGATGCCGCGGATACCGCGCGGGCCCTTGTCCACATCGATCGTCCAGATAGCCGAGTCGCGGCGCTGCCCGCGCACGAGTCCCACGCCGGTCTTCATGACGGCGAACAGGAAGATATAGAGCAGGGCGACCAAGACGATGCGGCCTGCAAAAAGGACGATATCGATGTTCATAAGCGACTATCCCCTAAATTCAAAGGTACTCAGGCCAAACGTCAGCAGATCGCCGTTGCGCAGCGGGCAGCGCGTAATGCGGCGGTTGTTGACGAGCGTGCCGTTGGTGGAATTGAGGTCCTCGATCGACCAATCCGAGCCCGTAAAGGTGAGCTGGGCGTGGCGGCGCGACACGTTGGGGTCGCGCAGGGCAATGTCGGAAACTGAGCGCTCGCGACCGATGGTTACCTGTGCGGAGGTGATGCTATGGCTCTCGCCGCTCACGACGTCGACGAGCTGGGCGAGCGGGCGCTGCGGGGCGCGAGTGCTTGCCATGTTGGAGGCGATGCCGGCTGCGGCGCCTAGGCCCACGGCGGCACCGGTCGCGGCGGCTCCGCCCATGCCGGCAAGCGTTTCCTCCCAAAAGCAACGTTTCCTCCTCC
>CABPCG010000044.1 GCA_902405995.1 uncultured Collinsella sp. | reverse complement strand
AGCACATTAAGTGCTCTCCGGCTCGTGCGGAACTCGCGATCGACCTTATGCCCCGCCCCTCGGGACTAAGGATACATGGTAGAGGCGCTCGTGCTGCAAAATTCATGAGCTGGTGACCTATTCTGCGTCCCAGGTCGGCTCATCTTCACCACCGGTTAATAAAAAAGAGGTACCGGTTGGTCCGGTACCTCTTTTGGTGCGTTTCGATTTGGCTGTAGCTTTTGCCGCTAGCTTACAGGCCGCAGGCTGCTTTGAGTTCTTCGACTCGGTCGGTATTCTCCCAGGTGAAGTCGGCGTCTTCGCGGCCGAAGTGGCCGTAGGCTGCCGTCTTCTCGTAGATCGGTCGACGCAGGTCCAGGTCGCGGATGATTGCGCCCGGGCGCAGGTCGAAGGTCTTCTCGACGGCCTCGACGATCTTGTCCTCGGCAACATGCGCGGTACCGAAGGTGTCGACCATGATTGAGAGGGGCTTGGAAACGCCGATGGCGTAGGCGAGCTCGACTTCACAGCGGTCGGCCAGACCGGCGGCGACCACGTTCTTGGCGACCCAGCGTGCGGCATACGCGGCGGAGCGGTCAACCTTGGTGCAGTCCTTTCCGCTAAAGGCACCACCGCCGTGACGGCCGTAGCCGCCGTAGGTGTCGACGATGATCTTGCGGCCGGTGAGGCCCGTGTCCCCCATGGGGCCGCCCACGACAAAGCGACCGGTGGGGTTCACGTAGATGTCCGCGTTGTCCCACGGCATGTTCTCGGCGGCCATGACCGGGGTGATGACGTGCTCGATGAGGTCGGCCTTGATCTTGCCCATGTCCTCGATCTCGGCGGCGTGCTGCGTGGAGATGACGATGGTCGTGACCTCGACGGGCTTGCCGTCCTCGTAGCACACCGTGACCTGGGTCTTGCCGTCGGGGCGCAGGTAGGGCAGGGTACCGTCGTGGCGCACGGCGGCCAGGCGCTCGGCCAGGCGGCTTGCCAGGTAGTGCGGCATGGGCATGAGGGTCTTGGTCTCGTTGGAGGCATAACCAAACATCATGCCCTGGTCGCCGGCACCGATTAGGTCGATCGGGTCGGTGGTAGCGCCGGTCTGGGTCTCGAAGGACTCGTCGACGCCCTGGGCGATATCGGGGGACTGCTCGTGGATGAGGCTCATGACGCCGCAGGTATCGCAGTCAAAACCGAACTTGGCACGGTTGTAGCCAATGCGGCGGATAACGCCGCGGGCGATTTCCTGTACGTCGACGTAGGCCTGGGTGCGAATCTCGCCGGCGACGATGACAGTGCCGGTGGTCACGAGGGTCTCGCAGGCGCAGCGGACGTTCTCCACGTTGGCAGGCACGCCGTTGGGGGCGATGTAGCCCTGCTCCTGGAGCTCTATTTCTTTGGCGAGGATTGCGTCGAGGACGGCGTCACTGATCTGGTCAGCGATCTTATCGGGATGACCTTCGGTCACCGACTCCGACGTAAAAACAAAGGACCCGTGTTGGGGTGGGATGGAACGAAGTTCTTCTGACATGATTGTCCTTTCAAAAACGTGTCCCGGCGACCGTTACCATTCCGCTGGGCTCTCTATGCAAGGGCACATCATAGCGCGTAAATCAAACATTCACACCCTTTCCGCAGCCACTCATTGGGGACAGACTTAATTACTCATTGGGGACAGACTTAAATGACCAGTCTTAAACCAAGAATGTCCCCAATGACTACAACGACTGGTCATTTAAGTCTGTCCCCAATGAGTAGTCCCCAATGAGTGGGTCGGTGCCCTTTGTGCGGAGGTTGCTTTGTTGCTTTATACTGATGCGGTTAGACATCCATCCTGCAATCGAGGAGATTTCCATGGCATCAGACGTTCGCGTCCGCTTTGCACCCTCACCGACGGGCAAGCTGCACATCGGCGGCGCCCGCACCGCTATCTATAACTGGGCTTTCGCCCGCGCAAACGGCGGCACGTTCATCCTGCGCATCGACGACACCGACCCCACCCGTTCCACCGACGAGAACACGCAGATCATTCTGCGCGCCATGCGTTGGCTGGGCCTGGACTGGGACGAGGGTCCCGAGGTGGGCGGCGACTATGGCCCCTACGCACAGACCGAGCGCCTAGACCTGTACAAGCAGGCCGCCCAGAAGCTCTGGGACGAGGGCAAGGCCTATCCCTGCTTCTGCACCAAGGAGCAGCTCGACGCCGATCGTAAGGCCGCCCAGGAGCGCAAGGACCCCTTCCAGGGCTATCAGCGCCGCTGCCGCGATCTTGATCCCGAGGAGGCACGCCGCCGCATCGAGGCCGGCGAGCCCTACGTCCTGCGCATCAAGGTGCCCGAGGACCGCGGCGACGTCGTTATCCACGACGCCGTCCACGGCGAGGTGACCTTCGACGCCAAGGAGCTCGACGACTTTGTCATCTTCCGCTCCGACGGCACGCCCACGTATAACTTTGCGACCGTCGTCGACGATGCCATGATGAAGATCACCCACGTCATCCGCGGCGACGACCACCTGTCCAACACCCCGCGCCAGGTCATGGTCTACGAGGCCCTCGGCGCGCCCGTGCCTACGTTCGCCCACATCTCCATGATCTTGGGTGCCGACGGCAAGAAGCTCTCCAAGCGCCACGGCGCCACCTCGGTGGAGGAGTACCGCGACGCCGGCTATCTGTCCGACGCCTTCGTCAACTATCTGGCGCTGCTCGGCTGGTCGCTCGACGGCGAGACCACGATCATCCCGCGCGACGTCCTGGCCAGCAAGTTTTCGCTCGACCGCATCTCCAAGAACCCGGCGACCTTCGATCCCAAGAAGCTCGACTGGGTCAATGCCGAGTACATCAACGGCATGTCCGACGCTCAGTTTGCCGACGAGATCATGGTCCCCGAGCTGCACGAGGCAGGCCTCATCGAGGGTAACGTCGAGTACGGCGAGGACTGGATCGACGCACTCGCTGCCATCGTTAAGCCGCGCACCAAGATGCCGGCCGACGCCGTGACTGTCGCCGCTCCCATCTTTGCCACGGCCGAGACGCTCGAGTATGACGAGAAATCCGTCAACAAGGGCCTGGCCAAGGAAGGCATGGGTGCCATTCTGGATGCCGCCAAGGCCGCGCTCGAGGGCGTGGACGAGTGGACGGCTGCCAACATCGACGTCGCGCTTGAGCCGCTGCCCGAGCAGATGGACCTCAAGAAGCGTGTTGTCTTCCAGGCTGTGCGCGTCGCCGTCTGCGGCAACATGGTGAGCCCCCCGCTGGGTGAGACCATGGCGCTCGTCGGCCGCGACGACTGCCTGGCGCGCATCGACCGCGCCCGCACGATGGCGCTGTAGCAGCCGCGTAAACGCATGTATCCGAGCCCCGCTCACCCGAGCGGGGCTCTTGTTTCTAAAGACGTATGGGATGGGAGGTACAGAGACCATGGCCGAGCAACTGTCGCTGTTTGGTTCACCGGAACCGGAGGAGGCTCTGGTGAATTCCGTGCCTGCCGCTGCCTCGGCTCAGCCTAAGCCTGCGCGCGAGCCCATTGCCGCCTACGCGAGCGTGGTCCTCGACATCCCGACGCGTGCGCTGTCCGAGCCATTCGCCTACGGCATCCCCCGGTCCCTTGCTGACGAGGCGCAGATCGGATCCACGGTCCTAGTCCATTTTGGTAACCGTGCCGCCGCGGGCTATATCGTCGACATCGCGCCTGAGATGGGCGATCTGCAGGGCAACAACGCCCTCGACCCTGCGCGCATCAAGCCCATCGAGGCCATCCTCAGCAAACCGCTCTTTACCGCCGAGGCTGCCCGTATTGCACGCTGGATGAGCCGCGAGTATGTCGCGACGCTTTCCGAATGCCTGCGCCTGTTCTTGCCCCCTGGCGGCAGCCCGCGTGTGGTCAAGGGTGACGACAGTGTGTGGACGGTTGAACGTCCCGCCGTGAAGCCTATCCAAAACCGCTGGGTCATGCTTACGCCCGAGGGCTTTGACTACACGCCGCCCAAGACCGCGGTCCGCCAGCGGCAGCTCATCGAGGCGCTCCAGTGCGGCCCGGTCACGACGCGCGACCTCAACCTGCTCTACAACAGCATGTCGGCGACCATCAAGGCGCTCGAAAAACGCGGCGTCGTGGTGGTGGAGGAGCGCCGGGCGTGGCGTGGCTGTAGCGAGCAGACCACGCTGTCCTCCGCGAGCGGCAAAGCGCCGGTCTCGCTTACCAACGGCCAGCAGCAGGCCCTCGCGCAGATTGAGCGTGCCCGCCTTGACGCCCACGGCGACGTAGTCCTTGTCGATGGCGTTACCGGTTCCGGCAAAACCGAGGTCTACCTCTCGGCGATTGAGCGCGTGCTGGCGGCCGGCCGTTCGGCATGCGTGCTCGTGCCCGAGATTTCGCTGACGGCCCAGACCGTCGGCCGCTTCCGTTCGCGCTTTGGCGAGACGGTTGCCGTGTTCCATTCGCGACTTTCTGCTGGCGAGCGCCTGGACCAGTGGGATATGGTCGCCAGCGGTGCCGCGCGTGTGGTCGTGGGCGCCCGCTCGGCGCTCTTTTGCCCGCTCAGCGACTTGGGTCTTATCATCATCGACGAGGAGCACGAGACCAGCTACAAGCAGGGCTCCAGCCCGCGCTACCATGCGCGCGAGGTGGCTGCCGAGATGGCGCGCCGCTATCGCTGCCCGCTCGTGCTGGGCTCGGCCACACCTTCTGCGGAGGCCCTCGATCGCTGCCGCCGCGGCACGTACGGCGGCGCCACCTGGACGCGCGTCGAGATGCCCGAACGCCCGGGGCACGCGGTCTTGCCCACGGTCCGCATTGCCGACCTGCGCCGCGAGTTTTCGCACGGCAGCCGCTCCATGTTCTCAAAACCGCTGATGGAAGGCCTGGAGCGCGCAGTCGAGCGCCGCGAGAAGGCCGTGCTGCTGCACAACCGTCGCGGCTTTGCGCCGTTCCTTATGTGCCGCGAGTGCGGCTGCGTCCCCACCTGCAATCACTGTTCCACCGCGCTCACGTATCACGAGCGCACCCATACGCTGCAGTGCCACACTTGCGGTTCGTCCTGGCGCGTGCAACCCTATCCGGCGCCCACGAGTCGCTGTCCCAAGTGCGGCAGCCGCTACCTGGCTAAAATGGGCCTGGGTACGCAGCAGATCGAGGATGCGCTGCACCAGATGCTGCCCGACGACGTCGCCATCATTCGCATGGATGCCGATTCCACGCGCGGCAAGGACGCGCACAAAAAGCTGCTCGAGCAGTTCGATGCGGCCGATTGCGCGGTGTTGCTGGGCACTCAAATGATCGCAAAGGGCCTCGACTTTCCCGAGGTCACGCTCGTGGGCGTGGTCAATGCCGACTTCGCCCTCAAGCTGCCGGACTTCCGCGCAGGGGAGCGCGCCTACGACCTGCTAGAGCAGGTTGCGGGCCGCGCCGGCCGCGGTGATCGTCCCGGCGAGGTTATCATCCAGACCTACCTGCCTGAGGACCCGGTCATTCGCGCCGTCGCCGAGCACGACCGCTCGATTTTTACCGACTACGACCTGGACCAGCGCCGCGACGCCCTGTATCCGCCGTTCGTGCGCTTGGCCAACATCTTGGTGTGGTCGACGAATGCGGATGACGCGCGGGACTACATCGGCCGCATCGCGAAGCTCCTCAAGCGTCGCTGGCATGCCGCCGCGCCCGACTTTTTGCGGGCGGGGAGCGCCGTGCCCCAGGTGCTTGGTCCGGCTTCGTGTGTAATCGAGAGAGCCAAGGACCGTTACCGCTTCCATCTGCTTGTAAAGTCGCCGGTAGGGTACCATGTCTCTGATGATATCGACGCCTGCCTCAAAGAGGTTGGCTCCGTGCGCGGCGTGAGCGTGAGCGTTGACGTCGACGCCTATGATTTGATGTAACAACCCGAAAGGATGGCCATGGAAGCCAACGGAATCGTACTGTCGCCCGACCCTCGTCTGCGCCAGGAGTGCGCCGTCATCGAGGAGATCACTCCGGCGATCGAGGCGCTTGCCGAGAAGATGAAGAAGATGATGTTCGACAACGGCGGTTGCGGTCTGGCTGCCCCGCAGATCGGTGAGCTTATTCAGCTCGTCACCATCGACTGCGACTACAGCGACAAGAATGACTACGATCCCTACGTGCTCATCAACCCTGTCATTGTTGAGCAGAGCGACCATCTGGTGCCGTTTAGCGAGGGCTGCCTGTCCATTCCCGGTATTAGCTGCGAGATCGAGCGTCCCGACCATGTCGTCGTCGAGGCGTACGACCTGGATGCCAACCTGATTCGCTACGAGGCCTCGGGCGACCTGTTCTGCGTGTGCCTGCAGCACGAGATCGACCACCTGCACGGCAACACCATGTTCGAGCGCCTCAAGCCGATGCAGAGGATCAAGGCCGTCAAGGAGTACCAGGACGCCCTGGCCCGCGGCGCTCGACCGGGCGAGACGGAGTAGGTCCCACCGTCCCCGGTGCTGAGCGCCCACATATCATCCCGTGCTCAAACATTCTCGCTTTGCTGCGAAACTGCGCGCGGGACGATATGTGGGCGCTCAGCACCGGGGACTGCGTTGTTCTGGCTCGGTTCGCCCGGGTGCCGTCGGGCCAGGGATGGGCGTCTTCGCTGATGGGTGCTTTGCTGAAAGAGCTGCTTTTATTGCGGCTCTTTCTTTGGTTTTGGGTATATTTGTTCTTGTTGAAATGTTATTGCGGATGGGCTGGTGATTTGGCTTTCCGCTGCTCTTTGTAGCCGTCTCGGCTTTGGTTGAGGGGAGATGTCCTTTATGCGTATTGTGTTTATGGGTACGCCTGATTTTGCTGTGCCTTCGCTGACTTCGCTTGTGGAGGCTGGGAATGAGATTGCGCTTGTTGTTACTCGTCCCGATGCTGTTCGTGGGCGTGGTAAGAAGCTTGAGCCGTCTCCTGTTAAGGCTAAGGCGCTTGAGCTGGGGTTGCCGGTTGTTGAGGCAAATCGTATGACGCCTGAGGTTGTTGAGGCACTTCAGGCTGCCCGGGCTGACATTTTCTGTGTAGCTGCTTATGGCTGCATTTTGCCCGATGAGGTGCTGCATATGGCGCCGCTTGGTATTGTGAATGTTCATGCTTCGCTGCTGCCTCGTTGGCGTGGGGCTGCTCCTATTCAGCGTGCCATTCTTGCTGGTGACGAGGTCGCCGGCGTTTCTATTATGCGCATTGGGCATGGCGTGGATACCGGCGCTTATTGTGCCCAGGCGTCTACGTCGGTTGCCGGTAAGCATGCTGAGGCGCTGACCATGGAGCTTGGTGAGCTTGGCGGTAAACTGCTTGCCGATACGCTTCCTTCTCTTGCCGATGGCACCGCCGTGTGGATCGAACAGGACGAGGCGCTCGTTACCCATGCTGCCAAGATTTCTAAGCAGGAGATGCGCCTGGATCCGCACATGGCGGCGCTTGATTGCGTGCATCATGTACTGGCCTCGTCCGATACCGCGCCTGCTCGTTGCGTGATTGCCGGCAAGACCGTGCGTGTGCTCGATGCTGCGGCGGCTGATGTGTCGCTTGGCGAGGGTCAGGTTCTCGTTCAGGCTAAGCGTGTTTACCTTGGCCTTTCCGATGGCTCGGTTGAGTTGCTCGAGGTTAAGCCTGATGGCAAGCGTGCTATGGCCGCTTCTGCTTGGGCTGCTGGCCTGCAGGGTGCCGATCTTATCTGGGGTGTTTTGTCATGAGCAAGCTGTCTCCCGCGCGCAAGCTTGCGCTCGATGTGCTGATGGAGGCCGATCGCCGCGGTATGTACGCACGCGACGTGTTGTCTTCTCGTGCTTCCGCCAAGGCCATTGACCAGCGCGATTCCGCTTTTGCCGCCCGTTTGGCGCTCGGTGTCGCCGCCACGCAGGGCATTTTGGATGAGTTGCTCGACCAGTTTCTCGATAAGCCCAAAAAGGTTGCGCCGCGTGTTCGCATGGCCCTTCGTATCTCTGCCTTCGAGATGCTCTACCTTCATACCCCTGGCCGCGTTGCGGTGAGTCAGGGCGTTGAGCTAGTTCGCAGCGGAGCTAAGTCTGCCGCAGGTTTGGCCAATGCCGTGTTGCATAAGGTCGCGGACAACGTTGAGGACTTTGCCACTGCGTCCGATGTAGATGAGCCTGAGCGACGCTTGGTTCGTCTGTCGCGCCTGATGGGTCTACCGCGTTGGCTGTGCGCTCGCATTATGGCATCGTTCGACACTCCTGAGGGTGCGCTTAACTTTGCCGGCAATCTGGCCCCCGCGCCGCTGGCCCTTCATGAGAACGCCTTTGCTACCAAGCCCGATCCGTATATCTCGCAGCTCGTCGCGCCTGTCTTCCCAGGCTGCCATGCCCCGGTTGATGCCCAGGTTACGGTTGCGTCGGGCGTATTTGAGCGTGCTGCCGCGGTGGCATCTGATCTCAACGCGCAGCTTATCGCAACAGCCGCCACGCGCCCTGGTAGCTGCCTTGAGATTGGTGCCGGTCGTGGCACCAAGACCTATGTGATGATGTGCCAGGCCAAGCGTGCGGGCTATGAGCGTCAGCATACGGCGCTCGATCTTCATGATCGCAAGTGCGATCTGAATCTCGCTCGCCTGCATAAGGCGGGTATTCAGGGCGTTCGTACGGTTTCGGGCGATGCATGCGAGCTTGATGAGGTGCTCACATCGTTTGATGCCATGCTTGGCGAGCCGGTTAAATTCGACACGGTCTTTATCGATGCGCCGTGCTCGGGTACCGGAACCATGCGTCGTCATCCCGAGATCCCGTGGCGCCTGACCGAAAAGGATGTGACGGTTGAGCTGCCCAAACTGCAGCTGACGATGCTCAAGGAAGCCGCCGCGCGCGTGGCTGCCGGCGGTGAGCTTATCTATGCCACCTGCTCGGTGTTTGATGAAGAGAACACGCAGGTCGTGGATACCTTCCTGGCTTCTCCCGAGGGCGCCGGCTTTACCGTGGCGCCGCTCTCCGAAGCCCAGATTCTGCAACTCCCCGAGTTCGATCAGGCCAAGAAGCTCGTCTCCGTACGCCAGAACGATCGAGGCCTCTTCCAAAGCGTCCCCGTAAACGCGGATTCCTACGACGGCCACTTCTGCGCCAGACTGGTCCACAAGTAACTACAAAGTTGCGGTGAAATAGGGATTGAATATCGGCTTCTACCCGCCAGACAGTCCTTATTTCACCGCAACTAAGGAGGTCATGCATGCGGAGATCGCAATATCGGTAAAGAGTGGTAAAAAAGCCCCGTCTCATACTTACTGCTATCAAAAGTAGGGCGGATTACGGGGCTAGATTGGTGATGTCCGACCACAGCAAAAATGGCCTAGATAAAACCGCAGGTAGATGGCTTGTTGAAATTTGCAAATTACCGGTATGGATAGAGGTTGTCAATTCAGCCCCGTAATTCGGCATAGTTTTGAACTGTTACAAACTTAGCGTCAGCCCGAAATCTCGTCTATAGAAAAGTTGCGGTGGAATAGTTCCTGTTTGGCCGTTGGATGGGCCGATTCAGGAACTATTTCACCGCAACTCATAAGGAAACCTGGGCAGCTAAAGACGCGGCCCCGCGATCGGTGGTGATC
>CABPCG010000043.1 GCA_902405995.1 uncultured Collinsella sp. | reverse complement strand
GCTGTTAAATGCAGCGCGCCGGCCTTTCTTTGCGTTGGTATAAAAAGCCCGGTCGGCAGCCGCAAAAGCTACCGACCGGGCAAGCCGTAGGCAATATGGTCGCTGTCGAGCAGCTTCTCGACTTAGCCCAGCAGGCTCAAGCCCACGGAGACAAACGCTAGGATAACGCCGACGATGGACTCGCCGCCGAGCAGGCCGCTGGCGACAACCAGGCCCTGCTCCTGGAAGGCGGCGTCCTTGGCAGCCCTCTCCTCGTCAGAAAGACCAGCGGTGGCGTCGCGGTGGGCGGACCACTTGTCGTAGGCGAGCTTGACGCAGGAGCCCAGGAATGCCGTGAGTGACATGTAGAACGGCAGGTACACGCCCAGGCCGATCATCATGGCCGGAATGCCGAGCCAGTACATGACGATGCCGGCGATAAAGCCGCCGGCAAACCATGGCACGCTCGGAATGCCCGAGACCATGGTGGCGACCACGCTTGCCTGTGCGGCCACGAAGCTCTTGTCGGGACCAAAGGCGTCCGGACCATAGGCGGTAACCAGCGCGACCATGACGGCTGCGGCGACCAGGGCGCCCACGATGCCGCCGATGGCCTGGCCGATCCACTGCGCACGCGGGTTGGTGCCCAGCACGGCGCCGGCCTTAAAGTCGTTCATGACGTCGCCCGCAAGGCCGCACGCCACGGCCACGATGCCGGCGATAAAGAACAGCTTGACCTGAGCGATCTGAGCGAAGGCGGCCACGATGAGCATGACGATGAGGCCAAAGATTTCCATGGGGTCGATGCCCGTCTGGCCGCAGCTCTGTGCGCTCATGATGGTAGTGACAAAGGTGAACAGCGTCACGATGACGGCCGGGACGGGACCAAGGTCGAGCGCGATGGCGATGATCACGGCGATGGCGGCGGCGCCCAGGCCGATGATGCCGGCGTCGAGCTTAAGGGAGCCCGAGATGAGCGACTGCTCGTCGGTGTCGGTGGAGCTGTCGGCGGCGAGGCCGCGGACGATACCGGCGACCTGCGGCAGGATGTCCTTGAGGACGACGGCGACGCCAAAGCCCATCATGAGGCCCATGCCCAGGGACTTGACGATGCCCTGCGCGGTCACAACATCGAACAGACCGGCAGCGGTGCCGCCCACGATGATGCCAAAGTTGCCCAGCAGGGCGCCGGCAAACCAGAAGGCGACCGGGGCGAAGCCCACGAGGAAGCCGACGGAGAGCAGCATGGGCGAGTTGTAGATGCCAAAGGTCACGCCGGGGATGTTGAGCGTGCATAGCATGCTGGGCACCACGCCCAGGGCGTCGCGCAGCACGCTATAGATGCCGGCGATGGCCATGGAGCCAAAGAGCTGCTTGCCGGTCTTGCCGCCGGCCTCGGTCGCGCGCAAGGTCTGAGCTGCGGCGTTGCCGGTGGGGAACTCCAGCGCGGCGTCCACGATAAAGTGACGGTGGATGAGCGCGGTGGCCAGCAGGCCCAGGATGGTGCCGGCGAGCGCCACGATAAACATGTCGAGCCAGCTGATCTGGTCGGCATAGCCCAGCATCCAGGCGCCCGGGATGGTAAACGCCAGACCGCCGGCGACCATGGCGCCCGCGGACATGATGGTGTGGGTGACGTTTGCCTCGTTGAGGCTGGCGTTGCCCATGAGCTTAAGGAAGAACAGCGAGATGACGGCAGCGAAGACGATCGGCCAGGGGAGTGCGCCCATCTTGAGGGCGGTGTAGGCCGAGCTCGCCGTGATGATCACGCAGCCAAGGACGCCGATGACGACGCCGCGCAGCGTGAGTTGCCCGCGCATCGAAGCGCGGTTCAAGGGATTGCTCATATAAAACTCCTTTGCGTATATCCGCTTCCCCCGGGAGCGCCGCTACGGATACGGCGCGGGAAGTCGGGTTACCAAGGGCCGCCGCGTGAGCTCGCGCGCGACCGCGCACCAGTATAGCCGCAAGCTAGGCATTTTGGGATGACTGGTTTAGGTAGGCGATATACTGCTGGGCAGACGAAAGGAGCGCCGACGATGCTTAATGGGTGCGCATATATATTGACGGTCGACGTGGGCAACACGTTCATTCGCTTTGGCCTGTTTGCAGAGGATTCGGCCGCGGCGCAGGAATGTCCGCTTGCGACGTGCGAGATCACCACGCCGTCGAGCATCACAGCAGACGAGGCGCGCATGCGTCTCGTGCAGGTCATGGCCGCACTGGCGGCCGATGCGGGCATGCCGGGCGCGCTCGTTCCCGCGGCCGCCGTGCTGAGCTGCGTGGTGCCGGCGCTCGAGCGCCCGTGGAAGGCGGCACTTTCCCGCACCTGCACGGGACGCGTGCTCACCGTGGGGCCGGGCCTCAAGACCGGCATGCCCGTACACTACGACGATCCGGCCGAGATCGGCCCCGACCGCATCGCCGACGCTGTGGCGGCACGCGCCGTCTACGGCTCTCCCTGCATCGTGATTGACTTGGGTACCACGACCAATATCGAGGTCATCGACGCGCGCGGAACCTTTGTCGGCGGCGTCATCGCGCCGGGTCTGGCGCTTGGCGCCCGCTCGCTTTCGGCTGCTGCGGCGCGTCTGCCGCAGGTCGAGCCCTCGGCACCCACGCATGTGATCGGTCGCAACACGCGCGAGGCCATGCGTTCGGGCGTGGTTCTGGGCGAGGTAGCCCGCATCGACGGCATGCTCGACATGGTGCTCGCCGAGATGCGCGCGACCAAGGCCGCGGGGGAGGGCGACGTGCCCATCGTCATTACCGGCGACGACGCCGAGGCACTCGCGGCGTTGGTCGGCCACAGCCTGACGGTCGACGACGCGCTGACGCTGCGGGGTCTCGCCGAGCTCTACCGCATCAACCAAAAGCCCCGCCGCGTGTAAAAGTGGGGGCGCCGGGGGGACAAACGCCTCCACCTTTCACCTGCTACAATGGGTCAAACTATTGCGATTACGGAGGTGTCTGCCATGTCGGACGATCTTCATCAAACTTCGTCAGGCAAGCGCCTGGACGTCATTAGCTGGGACGAGTTCTTTATGAGCGTAGCCATCGCCGCGCAGCGCCGCAGCAAGGACCCCAACACGCAGGTGGGTGCGTGCATCGCCAGCACCAACCACCGCATCCTTTCGGTGGGCTACAACGGTACGCCCTCGGCGCTCAACGACGACTTTTTCCCGTGGGGTACGAGCGACGACCCGCTACAGGACAAGCACAATTACGTGGTGCATGCCGAGGCCAATGCCGTGCTCAACTACCGTGGCTCGCTCAAGGACCTCGAGGGTTCCACGGTCTACGTCACGCTGTTCCCGTGCCACGACTGCGCCAAAATCCTGGCGCAGGTGGGCGTGGGCGAGGTTGTCTACCTGGACAACAAGTACGCCGACACCGATGATGGACGCATCAGCCGCCGCATCCTCGACTCCTGTGGCATCAGCTACCGCCAAGTTATCGTCGATGTACACATTGGCACTGGGGAACAGGCTCAGCAGTAGCAGCAGCCTGTGTTAGCGTCGGGCGCCGGCAAAAGCAGCTAAAAGAGCCCCGTCCCAAATTGACTACTCGTGAAAGTCGTGTCCGCGCGCATGGATGGCTCGTGAGCGGGTACATGGCTGTAGTAACATAGCCCCTGTCCGCGGGCGTGCCCGCGTTATTGTGAGAAAGGAGCCCCTGTGGCTGTTAACGAAGAGCTGCTTAAGAAGGTTCTTGAGGAGATCCGCCCCAACCTGCAGGCTGACGGCGGCGATATGGAGTATGTGGGTGTTGACGACGAGGGCGTCGTCAAACTGGAGCTGCAGGGTGCCTGCGCCGGCTGCCCTATGAGCGCGCTGACCCTGTCCATGGGTATCGAGCGTATCCTCAAGGAGCATGTGCCCGGCGTTACACGAGTTGAGCAGGTCAATGCCTCCGGCGAGGCCGAGGACCTGTACGACGAGTACGCGCCGTTCTAAGCTGCGAAAGCTGCGGACGGCATACTCCGCATAGACGTTACGCCCAAATATGCGGCTGCGAGCGCAAGGCCCGCGGCCGCATTTGGTATGTAGGGAGTAGGAGGGTCGACATGCTCAACGACTTCTACCATATGCTTGATCCCGTCGCGATTTCGGCGGGGCCCATCACGATTTACTGGTATGGTCTGGCCTATGTGGTCGGCGCCCTGCTCACGGCGGTCGTCATGTACCGCACGCAGCGTCGCTGGGGCTTTAACATCACGATTGACGACCTGACGAGTGTCGTGGTCGGCGTGGTCTTTGGCCTCATTATCGGTGCGCGCCTGTTCTACGTCGTCTTTTACGGTGATGGCTACTACTGGGCGCACCCGCTCGAGATCTTTGCCACCAACGAGGGCGGCATGAGCTTCCATGGCGGTTTGGTGGGCGGTATTATCGGCGGCATCATCGTGTGCCGCATGTATAAGCTCGACGCATGGACTTTGGCAGACCTTGCCGTCATCGGCGCGCCGCTGGCCTTGTGCCTGGGCCGTTGTGCCAACTTTGTCAACGGTGAGCTGTGGGGCAAGCCGACCGATCTGCCCTGGGGTGTGGTCTTTGGCGGGACTGCGGGCGATATGCCGCGTCACCCCTCCCAGCTCTACGAGGCATTTCTTGAGGGCATCGTGCTCTTTTGCATTCTGCAGGTGCTCAGCCGCAAAAAGCCGCTGCTGCCTCAGGGTACGTTTATGGGCGTGTTCGTGATGGGATACGGCATCGTCCGCTTCCTCGTCGAGTTCGTGCGCGTGCCCGACGCCCAGCTTGGCTATCTGCTGGGCGGCGTCATCACGATGGGGCAGCTGCTGAGTCTTCCGCTCGTGATCGCCGGCCTGGCGCTCATCATCTTCGCGCGACACCGCAACCGTCCCCAGCGCATCTACCTCGACGCCTAACCACCACAAAGGGGACACAGGCACCTTTGTGGTGGTTTTGCTGAGTTTGATAGGTTTCTAGAAAGGCTTTCGGACTGTGAAGGATTCCGATCTCTCCACAACGGCTGCGCGCGACGCTGCCCGCATCGTCTGGTTTAAGCGCTACCCCGCCAAGCAGACGCTCATCGCATTTCTGCTCGCGCTGTTGGCGACCACGGCGTTTTCCATCGATCCCGCCCCGGTGTCGAGCAACGCAGTCTTGGCGATTGACCCCAAAGCCTCGGGCATGCTGTACGTGTGCTACGAGGTGCTCCTCTCGTTTGCCGGCCATACCGACGCGGTCATGCTGCTTGCGCTTGCCTGCCTGCTCACGCTGCCGTTTCGCTACGTATTCTTTGGCCGTGGCGACACCTGGCGCCCGTCGATCATTCTGCCGTCGCTGTTTTTCGCCATCTGCATGGTGTTCGGCCGCAGCTACGACCTCACCGACTCGGCCGAGATTGTTCTTGGCGACAAGGCCCGCATCATCTGTGCCTGGATTGGCGGCGCGGGCTGGATGCTCTTGGCGATCGTTGCCTTCTACCTGGCTTTTGAGTGTCTAGATTGGCTGAGCTCTCGGCGCATTCCGTTTTCCGAAGCGCACTTTGGCCGCGTATGGCGTGTGGCTCACGCCGTGCTCTCGGCCCATCCCTTTGCCGGGCCCTTCCTGGTGCTTATGATCGCCTGGGCGCCCACGCTCATCGCTTCGCTGCCCGGCCTTTTTATGGGGGACACCGGCGCGCAGATTCGCCAGTGGTTCAACTATCCCAACGGCACGAGCGACTACCTGCGCCTACTCAACCCCAATGTCCTGCTCAACGGGCATCACCCGGTCGTGCACACGGCCATTATCGGCTCGTGCGTGCAGCTGGGGCTTTCGCTGTTCAACAGCGCCAACGCGGGCCTCATCATCTATACCTGCGCTCAATTTGTCATCACGGCTGCCTGCATGGCCTATTCCATTTCGTCGCTGCGCAAACTGGGCGTGAGCCTGCCGGTTCGCGGTGCGATCCTGCTGTTCTTTGCGTTTATGCCGATGTTCTCTAACTACGCGGCCCTGCTCACCAAAGACGTGCTCTTTGCCGACGCGTTTTTGGTGCTGCTGGTACAGACCGTCAAGCTCGTGGCATGTGGCTTGCCCCGTCGTGATGCCAATGTCGAGCGGGCGGGCGAGAAAGCCCCCGTGCTCTTTGCGCGCCACGACTGGCTGTTGCTTGCGCTGGCTGCCATGGGTTCCACGTTTTTGCGCAATGGCGGCCTGGTCTTTCCGTTGGCGGCCTGCGTGATTGCGGCGGCGTTTTGCGCATGGGATGTACATGTCGCTCGTCGTGCGGCTAAGCAGACGGGCACCGCGGTCTCATGCGCCACGCCGCGCTTCCGCTGGGTTGGCGTCCTCGCGGTGCTCGCACTCTGCCTTGCCTCTAATATGTACTTCACCAAGGTCTTTATGCCGGCGCACGACATCACGCCTGGTTCCAAGCGCGAAATCCTCTCGATTCCGTTCCAACAGACGGCTCGTTTCGTCCAAAAGCACGACGGCCTCAACTCGGGCGTCAACCCCACGGTAAAGGAGGACGGCACCATCGTGGAGGCTCCTTGCGACGGCTTGGTGACCGACGAGGAGCGCGCCGTGATCGACCGGGTGCTCAAGTACGAGAATCTGGGCCGCCGTTACAACCCGGATAAGTCGGATGCCGTCAAGAACTGCTTTAACGAGTACGCCTCGCAGGAGGACATCAAGGCCTATTTTGAGGTCTGGGCGCAGATGTTCAAAAAGGATCCCGAGTGCTTTATCTCGGCGCTCATCAATAACTATTACGGCTACTTTTATCCGAGCGCGCGCGATGCCTGGGTCTACAGCACGGCGCGTAGTGCCGAGATCATGGCGCGTCCCGACAACCTCAAGTACTTCGACTTCCATCCGGTTGACAGCAACGTGGTGCGCTGGTGCGACCACCTGATCAATCTGTACCGTGTGGCGGTGCAGCGCATCCCGTTTATTTCGCTCACCATGAGCTCGGCCACCTATGTGTGGATCATGATTACCGTGGTGGTCTATCTGTTACGTCGTCATTCGTGGCGCGGGCTGGCCATTTGGGTGCCGCTGCTGGGCGTGCTCGCCGTGTGTCTGATCGGTCCCTGCAACGGTTCGACCTATATGCGCTACCTGTATCCGGTTATCGCCTGCATGCCCTTTGCCATCGGCGCCACCATCACTCGCAGCGACCTCCTCTGGTCCTAATTTGGTGCAAAGGGGACAGGTTGCTTTGCACCAAAGGATGGCATCATCACGACGCCTTCATTTTGGGGTTTATCTCGCAGGCCAGTAGGTATATCATAACGACGTTTGTTTATATTGCCCGAGCATCTGCGCTGGGCTTTAGGTCGAAACCGATAGGAGACACGTATGTCCGGACACTCTAAGTGGGCCACAACCAAGCATCGTAAGGGCGCGCAGGACGCCAAGCGTTCCGCCCTCTTCTCCAAGCTCAGCCGCAACATCACCGTTGCTGCCCGTCTCGGCGGTGACCCGCTGCCCGAGAACAACGCCAGCCTCGCCGCTGCCGTTGCCAAGGCCAAGGCTCAGTCCATGCCTAAGGACAAGATCAAGTCCGCTATCGACAAGGCTTTTGGTTCGGGTGCTGACGCCGCCGTCTACGAGAACATCGTGTACGAGGGCTACGGTCCTGCCGGTGTCGCCGTCTACGTCGACTGCCTGACCGACAACCGCAACCGTACCGCCGCTGATGTCCGTTCCGCCTTCTCCCACGCTGGTGGCAACCTGGGCACCTCCGGCTCCGTCGCCTTCCAGTTTGAGCGCAAGGGCCAGATCGTCGTCGCCAAGGAGATCCTGGATGAGAACGCCAAGAAGGAGACCATGATCGCCAACGGTGCTGCCGGTGACGAGGATGAGTTCATGATGGCCATCGCCGAGGCCGGTGGCGAGGACTACGAGGATGCCGGCGAGGAGTGGATCGTCTGGACTGCTGCCAACGACGTCATGGCTGTCTCCAAGGCGCTCGAGGAGCAGGGCGTCCAGGTCAAGGGTTCCGAGACCACCATGGTCCCGACCACCCCGACCGAGGTCTCTGGTACCGACGCCAAGAAGGTCCAGCGCCTCATCGACCGTCTTGAGGAGCTCGACGACGTCCAGGACGTCTACAGCACCATGGACATGACCGACGAGGTCATCGCTGCCCTCGAGGAGGAGTAGCGCCAGCACGGATTGAGCCGTGCATATCTGGGCATAATGAAGCGAGCATGCAAGCCTCGTGGAATAGATGAGCCGGATCCGCGTGCGTAGAGCACCGGACCCGGCTCTTTTATAATGATGCGAACCGTTTTGCATTTCGAGAGCCGAGATTTGAAGGGAGCGCCGCGTGCGCGTACTCAAACGAGCCCTAGCGATCGTGTATCTTGCCGCCACCATCGTGGCGCTGGGTACGCTTGTCTGCCAGTTTTGGGGGCCGTATACGTATCGCTTTATGTTGCTGATGCGCGACCCCATGCCGCGCATCGTCGTGACGGCATGCGGCGGAGTTGTGGCGATCGGCGTACTGGTAAGCTTCTTCCGCCTGATGTTTGCTCGTCGCGAGCCGTCCTGCGTGCATCCGGCGGGGGAGCGCAATATCGAGGTTACCCTTGCGGCGCTTTCTTCGTGCGCCAGGGCTGCTGCCGAGCGCGACGACCGCGTGATGGTCGAGCATGTCGAGGCTCGCGTCCAAGGCCCCGACGATTCGCACGTCCGTTTTAAGGTCGAGGCTATCGCGCTTGACGATAAGGACGTGGCATCTCTGGCTACCGCGATGCAGCAGCGCATCGAAGAAGCCTGCGATACCATGCTCGGCGCGCCGGGTACGACCGCGCGCGTCCGTTTTTTGCCGTCCAAGACTACCGTCCAGACCGTGGAGGTTTCCGGTGAGTGATACCAATCAAGATAAGACCGCTCGTACGCCGCGCCTGACGATTGACCAGAGCGCCACGTCGGCGAGCGAACCTGTTGATTCCAAAGCAGAGGCAACCGAGTTACAAGACGCGGCAGCCGCGGATTTTGACGAGGCTATGGGTCTCATCAAGGGTACGGGCGCTGCCATCTGGAGCTATGCTGTGCGTCATCCCAACACCACGCTCGGCGCCGTGGCAGGCTTTATCCTCGCCGTGCTGGTACTTACGTTGGGCCTGTGGGACACGCTTGTCATCGCATTCTTTGTGCTGATCGGCGCCGTGATCGGCCAGATTCGCGACGGCGAGAACGGTATCGTTAACTTCTTCGGCCGTCTGTTTAGCGGCCGCTAATATGTATTCGACTGTCGCATCCGTGGCAGGCATAAGGAGGAACCATGGCTTTTAACACGAAGGTCGATGTGACCGATACCGAGCTCGAGACGAGCGAGGCCGTCGCCGCCGAGGCGGAGGACGTAACGCTCGAGGACGAGGCGCTCGTCGAGGCAGAGTCCGAAGACGAGGCGGACGAGGATGACGAGGAGGCGGACGAGTCCGAGGACTCGCTGACATATTCCAACGGCGTGATTGAGAAGATCGTCGCCATGGCCACCCGCGAGGTGCCGCACGTTCTGGGCATGAAGGGCAACCTCATGCACTTTGTGCAGGAGCAGTTTGGTGCCGAGAACCTGACCAAGGGCGTGACGGTCGAGGTCACCGACGACAACCGCGTGGTTGTCAACATCTCGGTCATCATCGAGTACGGCGCCTATGCGCCTGCGATCTTTGACGACGTTAAGGCGCGCGTCACCGAGCGTCTTGCCGCGATGACCGGCCTTGAGGTGGCAGGCGTCAACCTGCGCATCGAGGATGTCATCACCCCCGAGGAGTACGAGCACCGTACCAGCCAGCACGAGTAACCTACCAAAAAGGGATGTTTAATTTGGCAGGTTTTATCTGCGAAAACGTTAAACGGCCGACCGCGCAAGCAAAAGCGTGGCCGGCCGTTTTTGTACGCACCCGATGTAGTCATACCGCTCGTCTAACTAAGGGTTGCAATCCCCACGTTCCGCGTTACCCTAATGGGCGCATTGTTTCCAAATTGTTAACGAGAGGTTGCCGTAATGGCCGACGAACACGAGACCGAAAGCAAGGCATGGGCGATTGAGGCCGCTGCGGCAGAGGCGGCGTCGCGTGCCGCCGAGGAGGTGCATCGTCCTCCGGTGGTGCCGATGGAGCGCGTTGTCGATCGCGATGTTATTGAGCAAGGCGAGCGCGCCGGCCGCAAGCGCAGCCAGGAACCAGGCTTTCCTCGCTTTTTTGCCGAGCTCAACCTGGGCCTGATCCTCACGGCCTTTGCCATCGTGGCTTTCAAAACGCCCAATCACTTTGCTTTCGGCGGTACCTCGGGTGTGTCGGTCATTCTTTCTACGCTGTTCCCGACTCTGCCCGTCGGCGTCTTTATGTGGATTATCAACGCGATCCTGGTCATCCTGGGTTTTATCTTTTTGGAGCGCAAGGCAATCCTTTGGAGTGTCTTTGCCTCGTTTGCGCTTTCGGCCTACGTCTCGCTGTTTGAGCTCTTCATTCCGACGGATGTTTCGATGACGGGCGATATGTGGCTCGACCTGTGTTTTGCCGTCATCTTGCCGGCGCTGGGCAGTGCTATTGTCTTTGACATTGGCGCCTCGACGGGTGGCACGGACATTCTTGCCATGATCCTCAAACGCCGCACCACGCTCGAGATTGGCCGCGCACTGTTGCTGGTCGATATCGGCATCGTGACCATCGCGGCTTTCCTGTATGGCCCGCGCGTCGGCCTGTACTGCGTGCTCGGCCTGTTTGCCAAGACGCTTGTGGTCGACAAGGCCATCGAGAGCATTCACCTGCGCAAGGTCTGCACGATTATTTGCGCCGAACCGCGCAAAGTCGAGGAGTTTATCGTCAAGCATCTCAACCGCACGGCAACGATCAGCCGTGGCTACGGCGCCTTCTCGGGCAAGTGCGTCACGGTGATCATGAGCGTGCTGAGCCGTCGCGAGGCAGTGCAACTGCGTCGCTATACCCGCGAGATTGACCCTGGCGCCTTCATCACCATCGTCGATAGCTCCGAAATCGTCGGCAAGGGCTTCCGCGGCACGAACTAGCACGGACGCACCCTTCGAATCATTGAATAAGGCCGGCTACGTTGCAAATCGGCCATCTTGGGGTATTTGTCCCCACATTGGGCGATAATGATGCTAAAGACATCGTTTGCGATCCAGGTGATTCGCTCTAGATACGAAGGGATGATTTCGATGTTCTGTTCGCAGTGTGGCGCCCCCATGGGCGATAACGACAAGTTCTGCGGCGTGTGCGGTGCCCCTAATACCGAGGTCAAGGCCGCCGGCCCCGCTTCGCAAGCTCAACCCCAACCCCAACCGCAGGGTCAGTCGTTTGTCCAACCGCAGCCCCAGCCGTTCGTTGCGCCCCAGCCGGCTATGAACGCGCCCAGGGGCTGCATGGCGCAGGCCTTCAACGATATGCTTAAGGTTCCCGGCGCCCTGGTTCGCGTATGTCAGATTGCCTTTTTGCCGGCGCTGATCTGCGTTGTGTCGGTGCTGGTGCTGTTTATCCCCGTTATCGGTGGCATCGCGGCGGCCATTGGCTTTTTGCTCGCTTACGTGGCAAGCGTGTGCGGCGCGGGCTTTGCTATCGAGTGGGGCCGCGACCTGTCGCTCAAGGACGATAACGGTATGGAGCGCCCGCTGCTGCGCTCGACCTCGTTTGGCCTGGGCATTTTCTCGTCTGTCATTACAGGCGTGCTCGAGTTCGTGGCCATTATTCCCGTGATTGGTGTGGTGTTCTCGGTGCTTGAGAGCGCCGTAATCGGTGCTGTCGGTTCATATTATTTCTATGGTTCGAGCGGTCTAGAGGGTGCCCTCATCGGTTCGATGGGACTGCTTGTCTTTGCCCTGTTCGTCTCGTTTGTGCTGGGCATCTTCTTTAAGATGTTTGGCGATGCCGCTGTGATGCACTTTGCAGTCGCCGGCCGCGTGGAAAGCGCATTTTCGCTCGAGAAGGTTTGGAAGTCCTATAAGGCCAACCTGGGCAAGTTGTTCTGCGCCTCGATTCTCCCCGAGTTTTTGACGGGCATTGTTTCCAATATCATCACCTGGATTTTCACCGCCATCTTTGGCGCCATTGCTACGTTTGGTATGTATAGCTATTACTATCGCCCCACGGGTCTTGAGGCAATCATTGAGGGTGGCGGCATTACGCTCATCCTGTTCTTGATGATCGTCGCCTTTGTTACCGTGTTCCTGAATGTGTTTGGCACGATGCTCAAGTATCGCGCCATTGGTTACTGGGCAGCGCGCCATGCCAGCGAGTGGGCCGATGAGGATACCGACGATGTCCTGACGTTTGTGCTCCCGGGTGAGAAGAAGCCTGCTCCTGCGGGGTTCAATCCCACGGCCGCCGCTGGAGCTGCACCTGCCCCGGCACCCGCACCTGCACCCGCGCCTGCCCCGGCACCCGCGCCTGCCCCGGCACCCGCGCCTGCACCTGCC
>CABPCG010000042.1 GCA_902405995.1 uncultured Collinsella sp. | reverse complement strand
CAAAGGCGCGACCAGAAGGTCAGCGCCTTTTCATTTCACGGCACCTTGGCTCAAATGACGGGCGCTCGCTGACGTTGCCAAAACGTCGGCGTCGTCGTGTTTGTTAAGGGGTTGGTGCATTGGGGCCAGGTTCATATGCACCAAGTTGGTGCATATGAACCTGGCCTCTTTGCACTAATGGGTTGTAGCGGAAAAGCAGATTTTCCCGTCTGCCGATTTGTGCCTTGAAAAATGTATATAACGACTATAACGTAGCATGAAACATATTGGAAATAATACTGAGGAGGCTGCGTTGAAGAAAAGCAATCTGGGCTATGTGCTGGTGCTGATCGCCGCGCTTATGTGGGGCAGCATCGGAATCTTTGTAAACGGCATCTCGGCCATGGGCGTTACGTCCCAGAGTATGGCTGCCTTTCGCTTGTTGGTCGGAGCGCTTATCTTGGCGCCGGTCCTGATGTTTATGGGCTGCCGTTCGGGTGAGGGGTCTACCGTGGCTCAGGGTCCGCTGGCCCTGTTCAAGGCAAGCCCTAAAGAGCTTGTTTCCTGCGCGCTTGTCGGTATCGTCGGTTTGGCCGCCGCCAACACTTGCTATTACGAGTGTATGGGCGAGGTGGGCATGTCCACGGCCTCGGTGCTGCTCTATACCTCGCCGGTGTTTGGCGTCGTGCTCGGCCGCGTGCTTTATCGCGAGGACGTGACCCCCAACAAGCTCGTTGCCATCGCTTTTAACATAGGGGGCTGTGTACTTGCAGTAACTAATGGCGACCTTTCCGGTTTCCATTTTTCGGTTTGGGGCGTCACGTCGGGCGTGATTGCAGGCTTTTGTGGGGCGTCGCTCGCGGTGTTTAGCCGGATAGCAACCAAGACGGTCCACCCGCTGGCTGTCACGTTTTGGGGCCTTGTTTTTGGCGGTGCGGTTATGGCGGCTATCGCGGCTCCGTGGCCGGATGTCGCTGCGGCAATGTCGCCACAGCTGCTGCTGCTGTTCCTTGGCTTTGGACTCATCCCCACAGCCGTGGCTTACATCTTATATATGCAGGGTCTGTCCATGGGGCTCGAGACATCGAAAGTTCCCGTCGTAATGTCTTTCGAGACGGTCGTCACCGTACTGGTGGGCATTGGTGTCTATGCCGAGTCCGCCGGCGCGATCAAGGTCCTGGGTATTGTGCTGGTGCTCATGTCCATCCTGATTATGAACACCGACTTCTCCAAGCTGCGCAACAGTGTATTTGTCGGTCATGTCGCTGAGAGCATGACCTTTAAGCCCAACGCGTGGTGGACGGAGAAAACGCAGGACATGGATCTCTTCCGCGAGCGCACGGGCATTGCGCTGGAGCCCACCGTGCAGGAAAGCCCCTGGTACTTCGTGCGATAGGGGATTGCGCGCAGGGTCCGACTTGGGGTTATCCCGCCAGTGCCGGCCTGCCCAGCCCCAACGTTTCAAGTACGTTAAACCCGTCAACGGTCGATTTTCACCCGCGAACGGTCTTTATACTAATTAGCAATATCCGCAACGTATAAGACGTTATAATGACCATAACGAAAAGGAGGAGGCAAGATGAATCAGATCATTCTCGCATCTCATGGCGGCCTGGCCGCAGGCGCCAAAGACACGCTCGAGATGGTTCTCGGCGACGTGTCGAACGTCCACGTCGTGTCGCTTGCTCGTGACGACAAGGAGCCCATCACCAACAAGGTGGACGCTATGATCGCCACGTTCAACGCGGACGACACCGTCTATGTGCTGACCGATATGCTCGGCAGCTCGGTCAACAACAACATGGTCGAGCTTTCCAAGAACGGCACGAAGTTCACGGTTGTCAGCGGTTTCAACATCCCGCTGGCGCTCACGCTTGCTATGAGCCCCGCCCCCGTCAAGGGCACCGAGCTCGCGGCCCTCATCAACGAGGCCCGCACCGGTCTGACCAACCCCAACGCACCGGTCGAGGTCGCCGCGGCTCCCGCCAAGAAGGCCAAGGCGTCCCGTCACAGCTCCGGTCCCGCCAAGATCGTCCTCGCACGTCTTGACTACCGTCTGCTGCACGGCCAGGTCGTCTTTACCTGGACCACCAAGGTTCAGGCCGAGCGCATCATCGTCGTCGACAACGCTGCCGCCAACGATGACATCAAGAAGGGCGCCCTTAAGCTGGCCAAGCCCCAGGGCGTGCGCCTGAACGTCTTCACCGTCGAGCGTGCCCTCGCCAAGATGGACAAGCTCAACACCCTCGGCGAGCGCGTCATGTTCGTCTTTGGCAACACGGCCGAGATGCTGCAGTTCTGCCAGGGCTACAAGCTCGACGCCATCAACCTGGGCGCCACCGCCAACCACGACGGTGCCGATCAGATTGGCGGCAAGGACAGCTCCGTCTTCCTCGACGCCACCCAGAAGGCCGACGTCAACCAGCTGCTCGACATGGGCATCAAGCTCTACGTCCAGCAGACCCCTACGTATCAGAGCGTCGACATCGACGCCAAGCTGTAATCAACCAGGCTTTTGCCTGACTGAAAGGAGAAGGGTATGAATACGTTCATCAGTGCGGTGCTCGTCGGCCTCGTCGGCGTGTTCTGCATGTGGGACTCCCGCCTGCTCGGTCGTCTTAACTTCGAGCAGCCCCTCGTTGGCGCTACGCTCGTCGGTCTGCTGCTGGGCGATGTGCCCACCGGCCTTGCCGTCGGTGCCGCCGTCGAGCTCGTGTCCATGGGCCTGGTGCAGGTCGGCGCCGCCGTTCCGCCCGATATGGTCCTGGGCGGCATCGTGGCAGCTGCCTTCGCGTGCCTGACCGATGCTTCCGCCGAGACCGCCATGACGATCGCCATCCCGGTCGCCGTCCTGGGTCAGCTCCTCGGCATCGTGTTCCGTTCCATCATCGCCGCCCTCACCCATGTGGCCGATAGCGCGATTGATAACGGCAAGTTCAAGACCGCCTACCGCATGCACATCTGCGCCGGCTCCGGTCTGTACGCCATCATGTACTTCCTGCCGATCTTCCTGGCCGTCTTTGTCGGTACCGACCTGGTCCAGGCCATCGTCAACATGGTTCCCGAGTGGCTGTCCACTGGTCTGAACGTTTCGACCAAGATCATGACCGCCTACGGCTTGGCCCTGCTGCTCACCATGATGATCAAGAAGGGTATGACTCCGTTCCTGTTCATCGGTTTCCTGCTCGCCGCTTACCTCAACCTGTCCGTCATCGCGGTCGCTCTGATCGGTGTGTGCCTGGCTGTCGTCTTCATGGGCTTCAAGTTCAATGGCTCCCATGCAGCCGCCGGTGTCGATTCCGACTACGATCCGCTCGAAGACGACGAAGACTAAGGAGGAACACACTATGGCAACCGCAACCAAGGACGTGTCCCTGAACAAGAAGGTCAGCCAGTTCTTCTGGCGCTCCTGGGCCATCCAGGCCTCTTGGAACTACGAGCGTCAGATGAACATGGGCTTCCTCTACGGCATGGTTCCCACGCTCGATCGCCTCTATCCGGATGAGTCCGACCCCAAGCAGCTCGCTGCTAAGAAAGAGGCTTACCACCGTCACATGGCGTTCTACAACTGCACTCCGCAGACGAGCGCCTTTATCCTAGGCCTCACCGCCTCCATGGAGGAGGAGTACGCCAAGGATCCCGAGAACTTCGACCCCGATTCAATCAACGCGGTCAAGACCTCCCTCATGGGCCCGCTTTCCGGTATCGGTGACTCCTTCTTCCAGGGTACCATCCGCGTCATCGCCTTTGGTCTGGGCGTCCAGCTGGCTCAGCAGGGCTCCATCATGGGCCCGATCCTGGCCATGCTCATCTCCATCGTGCCTTCCGTGCTGATCACTTGGTTCGCCGCCAAGATTGGCTACCAGGGCGGCCACGAGTACCTGAGCAAGCTCCAGGGCGGTGACCTCATGGAGAAGCTCATGTATGTCTGCGGCATCGTGGGTCTTATGTCCGTGGGCGGCATGATCGCTACGCTGATCGGCGCCACCACCCCGCTGCAGTTCGCTGAGGGCACCGTCGTTATCCAGGATATCCTGGACGGCATGATGCCCCAGATGATCTCCCTTGGCCTCACCGGCCTTATGTACTGGCTCATCAAGAAGAACGTCAACACCGGTTGGCTTCTCGTGATCGCCATCGTGGGCGGCATCGCCCTCTCCGCGGCCGGCATCCTGGCCTAGTCGCGACCAAGCGTCTAACCGCTTTCCCCGGGGCCTGCCTGGCATCCCATACCCCAGGCAGGCTTCCATCCCTAATGTGACAAAGGGACAGTCCTTTGTCACATCCCCAACGGGCCGGCGACTTGGCCCTAACCACGGTAACCCTGCGAGCGTCCGGCAATGTGGCGCCGCAAAACATCGAAAGGAATGTGTCAGATGTACGAGATCGACCTTAACCTCCCTAAGCAGATCGTCGCTGACGTCCTGTCCAACCACGAGATTCACAGCGTCGCCTTCGTCGGCTGCGGTGCCTCCATGTCCGACCTTTACCCCGCCAAGTACTTCCTGGCCAACAACACGGACAAGCTGAACGTTCAGATCTTCACCGCTAACGAGTTCAACTACGACACGCCTTCCTGGGTCAACGAGCACACCTTCGTGATCACCTGCTCCCTCGGTGGCTCCACGCCCGAGACCGTCGAGGCCAACAAGACCGCCAAGAAGCACAACTGCCCGGTCGTTTCCCTCACCAACAAGGCTGGCTCCGCTCTGACCGTCGACGCCGACCACGTCATCGTCCACGGCTTCCACGCCAACTACGCTGCCAAGTGCGAGAAGCCCGGCTATGCCATCGCTCTTGCTCTCGAGATCCTTCAGCAGACCGAGGGCTATGACCACTACGAGGACATGATCACCGGCCTCACCAACGTTTTCGATCTCTGCGAGAACGCCGCTCAGCACTGCAAGAAGCTCGCCAAGAAGTTCGCCGAGGACTTCAAGGACGACAAGATGATCTACTTCATGGCCTCCGGTGCCTCCGAGAAGATGGCTTATTCTCACGCCGCCTTCCTGTTCACCGAGATGCAGTGGATCGACGCCGCCGCCTACAACACCGGCGAGTACTTCCACGGCCCGTTCGAGGTTTCCACCGAGGGTAAGCCCTACGTCTTCTTCATGTCCGATGGTGCTACCCGTCCGATGGACGCTCGCGCCCTCACCTTCCTTGAGCGCATGGGCGCCAAGGTCGCTCTGATCGACTCCAAGGACTACGGCCTGGCCGACGCCGTGCCCGCGAGCGTCGTCACCTACTTCAACCCGCTGCTGCACCTCGCCGTTATGCGCGAGTACGGCAACCAGATCGCCGAGGCCCGTCAGCACCCGCTGACCATGCGTCGCTACATGTGGAAGCTTTCCTACTAATCACAAGTAAGTAGACCTTACGGGTTGATTGAGAGGGGATGGGGTTTGCGCCCCGTCCCCTTTTTGCTTTGGGGGCGTGTCTGTCGCGTCGCAAAACACCAGATAAAACCTACCAAAATAAACCTGTCCCTTTTTGGCAGGTGGGAGGAGATGCGTATGATCAAGGCAGTGCTGTTTGATATGGACGGCGTGCTGGTCGATACCGAGTGGTTCTACAACCGTCGTCGCGTGGCGTTTATGGAGGAGAAGGGGTTCCACTTTGACGAGATTCCCGATCTTTCGGGGTCTAACGAGCCCGCCATTTGGAAGTCGCTGGTGCCCGACGATGTTGAGCTGCGCGAGCGCCTGCGCGTGGAGTACAAGCAGGTCTACAGCCCGGACCATCCCGTTCCGTATGCCGAGCTACTCAACGAGCAGACGGAGCCGGTGATGCGTGAGCTGCACAAGCGCGGCATGAAATGTGCCATCGCGAGCTCGTCCTATCGCGAGCTCATTGACGAGCTGGTGGAGATTGCCGGTATCACCGACGTGCTGGACTACACCATCAGCGGTCACGAGTGCAGTGCATTTAAGCCCGACCCCGAGATCTACCTGCGTGCCATGGAGGCGCTGGGTGTGGAGCCTACCGAGTGCCTGGTTATCGAGGACTCGCCTTTGGGCATCGAGGCCGGCAAGCGCTCCGGCGCGCGCGTCTTGGCACTGCGTCCGCACGAGGGCGTTAACCTGGACCAAACGGGAGCCGACGCCGTCATCGACAACCTCGCCGACATTCTGACCGCTTTGTAGCGTTGATTCACCGTGAAAAGCACGGGTTCACGCGTCATCTGCTGCGGATTGGCTTAATTTGGCATCAATTTTGATCCGCTTGGCTTCGACTCGGACTAAGTGAGTAGACTTTTTGGCACATGCCGAGCACAAAGCGTATCTGCCTTAGTAAAACCGCAGGTCGGAGAGGTGCTGTTTTGAGTGTGCTTGGTAGATCGCGAAAAGTCTACTCACTTAGAATTTGGCTCTTTGGTTGGGGAGCTGCTGGCTCGTTTTGGTTGTCGAGAGAGGGTGAATTGAAGCGCCCTCTCGCGCTCCATGCTACAATCGCCGGCATGCCCCACAATTACATCTGCCTTCGAAAGGAGCCTACGTGGCGAACGCCATCGATCAGCTCACGGACCGCGTGCTCGTGCTCGGCCGTCTCACCATCGTCCGCCGCGCCATTACTGCCGTGGCGGTCACCATCTCCGCCGTTCTCCAGACATTTCTGATTCAGGCGTTCATTCGCCCCGCCGACCTGCTTCCGAGCGGCCTCACCGGCGTCGCGGTCCTGCTCGATCGCGTCACCTCGCTCGGCGGCGTTCATATCGACATCTCGCTCGGCATGCTCGCGCTCAACATCCCCGTGGCGCTCCTTTGCTGGAGCGGCATCAGCAAGCGCTTCGTCATCTTCTCGATGATGCAGGTCATGCTCTCGTCGCTGTTCCTCAACATCTTTCACTTCGCCCCGTTTTTGGGCGACAAGATCATGCTCATCATCTTTGGCGGCGTGGTCTCGGGCCTGGGCGCCGCCATCGCGCTTAAGTCCGGCGCATCCACCGGCGGCACCGACTTTATCGCGCTGTGGGTTTCCAACCATACAGGCAAGACCATCTGGGGCGTCATCTTTGGCTTTAACTGCGCTATCCTGGCGATCTTTGGCTTTATGTTTGGCTGGGACAATGCGGCGTATTCCATCGTGTTCCAGTTTATTTCGACCAAGACCATCGACAGTTTCTACCGACGCTACGACCGTGTGACGCTGCAGATCACGACACGCAAGGCAGACGAGGTCATGACAGCCTATGTTGACCATTTTCAGCATGGCATTAGCTGCGCCGAGGTCATTGGCGGATACAGCCGCGAAAAGATGTATCTGCTGCACGCCGTTGTCTCGACCTACGAGAGCCAGGACATTATCAAGCTGGTGTGCGATATTGATCCCGGCGCCGTGATCAATGTGTTCCACACGCTCAACTTCGTGGGCGGCTGGTGGGGCGGTCATGTCGACGAGCCCATGCCCACGGCCGTACCCGATCCCGACAAGCCCGCGCGCATGGCCAGCAGGCAGGCGCGCCTCAGCGAGCAGGACAGTCTGCAGCAGGACGACGGCAAGTAAGGATTTGCTGTATGTGGTGTATCGTTTTATCAAACTGAGATAACATATAAAAAGACGTTATATACGTATTAGTTATTTCGCTATTTTGATAAGAGTGATCAGATATGCCCGCACCCAAAAATGCACCACTTTACCAGCAGATTTACGACGAAATCAAGGATGCGATCGAGAAAGGTGTTTATGCACCCAAGGAGCGTATCCCGTCCGAGCTTGAGCTTGCCGAGCAGTACGAGGTAAGCCGCATTACGGTGCGTCGCGCCGTTGAGGAGCTGTGCTCCGATGGCTACCTGGTTAAGCAGCAGGGCCGCGGCACCTTTGTCTCCACGCCGCACATCAACCGCCAGTTCCACGCCTCGACGCTGCAGACGTTTACCGCGCTGTGTGCCGACAATGACATGAAGGCGGGTGCACACGTGGTCGATCGCCAGATTGTGCCGGCACGTCAAAACGAGATGGAGTTCTTTGGCCTGCAGAAGGACGCGCTGCTACTGCACATTAAGCGCGTGCGTACGGCCGACGGCGAGCCCATCTTTGAGGAAAACATCTTTGTGCCGTTTGATACATACCGTGAGCTGTTGACGGCCGATCTTGAGGACAAGTCGATTTTTGCCGAGGTCGAGCGTGTTGGCGGAACGCCGATTGTCTCGGTTGGCTACCGTACGGTCGAGGCCGTTCGCGCTAACGCCGAGCAAGCGGCCGAGTTGGGCATTGCTCCGCACGATCCACTGCTCAATCTGCGTGCCGGCTTTATCGGCCCCAATGGCGAGCCGGTCCTGATGGGTAAGCAGTACTACGTGGGTAGCCGTTACGTCATGGTGATGTAAGTTACGCGGTTTTACCAAACCGCGTAACGGGCCGACGCTGCGCCCTTGGTTCCGCCGTTCTAACGAACGGCGGACCGGTCGACGCTGCAAACGCCCCTAAGCGGCAATCTGACGTTCAATCGTCGGTCGCGTACCGAAGTACGCTTCCCTCCTCTTTCACGTCACCTTGCTCGCTTGGGGGCGTTTTCGCTGACTTATGCTCAACTGGCGATGTTTCCGTGCTTATCAAGATAGTCATTGGGGACGTTCTTAAACGACTAGTCATTCAAGAATGTCCCCAATGACTACCCGCAGAATGAGCGTGGCTGGCCGCCGTGCGGCACTGGTCCGCGTGGCGGCGTATAATCGGCGGCAGATGACTTGGACGTTAGGAAACCATGACCGATAGCATGCAGCAGACGGCGCTCGACACGCTCGGCGCCTATTTTGGCTACACCTCGTTTCGCCCGGGGCAGGACCGTATGGTCGATGCGATCCTTGCCGGCTGCGACGCGCTGGGCGTTATGCCCACGGGCGCCGGCAAGTCCATTTGCTACCAGGTGCCCGCGCTCATGCTTCCCGGCATCACCTTTGTGGTGAGTCCGCTGCTGTCGCTTATGGAGGACCAGACCCGCGCGCTGCTCGCGGCGGGTGCGCGCCCCAGTTATCTCAACTCCAGCCTTACTCCGGCCCAGCAAAACACCGTGCTCAAGCGGGCGCGCGAGGGCCGCTACCAACTTATGTACGTGGCGCCCGAGCGCCTGCTCGAGCCGCGCTTTTTAGCCTTTGCGCAGGAGGCCGCGGCGGACGGCGGCATTGGCGTGCCGCTCGTGGCCATTGACGAGGCCCACTGCGTGAGCCAATGGGGCCAGGATTTCCGCCCCGCCTACCTGCAGATTCGTGAGTTCATCGATTCCCTGCCGCAGCGCCCCATCGTGGCGGCCTTTACCGCCACGGCGACTGAGCGTGTGCGCGCGGACATTCAGCAGATGCTCGGCCTGCAAAATCCCGCGACGGTGGTGACGGGCTTCGATCGCAAGAACCTCTACTTTGGCTGCGAGGAGATGGGCGACAAGGCCAAGGCAGCCTGGGTGCGCGACTATGTGATTGCGCATTCGGGCGAGAGCGGCATCGTGTATTGCTCGACCCGCAAGACGGTCGATGCGCTGGCAGGCGATCTTGCCGAAGCGCTGGGCCCCAGCGGCATTCGCGTTGGCCGCTACCATGCCGGCATGGGCAATGACGCCCGCCGCCAAAGCCAGCGCGCCTTTATTGACGACGATCTTCAGGTGATGGTTGCCACCAACGCCTTTGGCATGGGCATCGACAAGCCCAACGTGCGCTACGTGATCCACAACAATGTGCCCGAGAGCATCGAGGCCTACTACCAGGAGGCGGGCCGCGCCGGCCGCGATGGCGATCCGGCCAGCTGCCACTTACTGTGGAACGGCAACGATTTTCGCATGCGCCGCTTTTTAATCGACCGCGGCGATGCGGCCGACGAGGCACTCGACGACGAGCAACGCGCGTGGGCGCTCCAAAATCGATATCGTCTGCTCAGCCAGATGGAGGGCTACTGCAATACCACCGGCTGCCTGCGCGAATATATGCTGCGCTACTTTGGCGACGAGGCCGCGGCCGAGCATGCTGCTGCGGCTGGTGCGGGCGCCACCGCCACGGACGAAGCCGGGGGCTGCGGCAACTGCAGCAACTGCCTCACGCAGTTCGAGGTCGAGGACGTCACCGGTATGGCTCGCGCCGCCGTGCGCTATGTGGCCACGCGTCCCATGCGCTTTGGCAAGTCGCTGATCGCCGACGTTCTTCACGGCGGCAACACCGAGCGCATTCGCCAGATGCATCTGGACGAGGACCGCGGCTACGGTGAGCTGTCGAGCGAATCGGTCGGGCGCATCAAGGACATCATCGGCCAGCTGTGCGGCCGCGGTTATTTGGCCACCTCGCAGGGGCAGTACCCGGTCGTGGGACTGGGTCCGCGTGCCGGCGAGGTCGAGGACGAGGCGTTTGCCTTTACCGTTAAGCGTCGCGCGTCCAAGCGCAAGGCCTCGGCTCGCGCCCGCCGTGCGGTGGATCTGCTGCGCGAGGAGGCTGAGCTGGATCAGCGCCCGCGCGTGGGCGACGATGCCGAGCTGTTCGAGCGCCTGCGTGCCTTGCGCAAGGAGATCTCGACCGAGCTGGAGATGGCGCCGTACATGGTCTTTTCCGACAAGGCTCTGCGTGGTCTGTGCCGCCTGCGCCCGCAGACGCGCGACGAGCTTATCCAGATCAACGGCATCGGCGAGAAAAAGGCCGACGCCTTTGGCGAGCAGTTTATGGCGGCGATTGAAGAATTTGAGTCCGAGCATGCGCGGGATGGAGCGTAATGATGGCAGCCGATAGCAAGACCGAACGTTCCGAGCGCGCCGAGGTGTCCGCCGTGCCGCTGTACCAGCAGGTTATGGACGACCTAAAGGGCGAGATCGCGCGCGGCGTGTACGCGGCCGGCTCGCGTATTCCTTCCGAGATGGAGCTCGCGAAGTCCTACGGCGTGGGACGCATCACCGTGCGCCGCGCCATCGAGGAGCTGTCGCGCGCGGGGTATCTCAGCCGCCAGCAGGGGAGGGGCACGTTTGTGTGCGCGCCCAAGCTCAAGCGCAAGATTCGCCAGAAGGGTGACGTCCAGAGTTTTACTGAGGGTTGTGCTGCCAACGATATGGTGGCCGGAGCGCGCCTGGTGTCGCGCACGGTGGTTGCGGCGACGCGCGAGGACGCGGCGTTTTTTGGCGTGGAGCCCGGCAGTGAGCTTATCGTGGTCGAGCGCGTGCGCACGGCCGACGGCATCCCCGTCATGCTCGAGAACAACGCCTTTGTGCTCGCCGACCATCCCTACCTGCAGACGCTGGCCGCCGAGGACCTCACCGATAACTCGATCTTTGCGCTCGTTGCCGACCACTCGGGCCGCGCGCCGCTCAAGTCCGACCCCTGTACCGTGGAGATCGCGCTTGCCGATGCCCAGGTGGCCCCGCTGCTGGAGGTGCCGGTCGGCGAGCCTCTCTTTTATATGGAGGCGTATTTTACCGATGCAGACGAGCGCCCCCTGCTGCTCGGGCGCCAAAAGATCGTGGGCTCGCGCTACGTGTTCGACATCTAACATCCACGAATAGAACAATATGGAACAAATTTGCCGCAATGACTTCACCTGCGACAGCTTGCGTGCTATAAATAGGACAACATAGAACGACCGCAGGTACGAGCTGTCGTCGCTCAAAGCCGCCCCACAAGGAGGAACATCAGGATGAACGCACATGATCTGGTTCAGGAAATTATCGAGCGCAAGGGCAAGATTGAGAACGTTTTTTGGATTGCCTGCGGCGGTTCGATGATCGACCTGATGCCGGCCAACGAGCTGCTCAAGCGCGAGGCGACCACGTTTACCTCGACGGTTTACACGGCGCGCGAGTTTTGCCTGATGGCCCCCAAGAGTCTTGGCGAGAAGTCACTCGTCATCGCCTGCAGCCACAGCGGCAATACGCAGGAGGTCGTCGACGGTTGCGAGATGGCGCTGGCAGCCGGTGCCGAGGTCGTGGCCATGACCGACTGCGAGGGCTCCAAGATTGATAACGGCAAGTGGACCACCTGGGTCTATCCGTGGGGCGAGGGTGTGTCACAGGCCGAGGTACCGCAGGGTATCGGCGTCCTGATGGCTGCCGAGCTGCTCGACCAGCAGGAGGGCTACGAGGCACTCGCCGACATGTACGCCGGCCTTAAGCAGATGGATGCGCTGCTGCCCGCTGCCCGCGAGAAGGTCAACGCCGAGCTGGGCGATCGCTTTGCCGAGCTCTGCCAGCACCACAAGTTCTTCTATATCCTGGGCTCCGGCCCCAACTTTAGCCAGACCTATGCCATGGCCATCTGCTCGCTCATGGAGATGCAGTGGCAGCACTGCTGCTACATCCACTCCGGCGAGTACTTCCACGGCCCGTTCGAGGCTACCGAGCCCGGCGTGTTCTACTTTGTGCAGCTCGGCTCGGGTGAGTGCCGCCCCATGGAGGAGCGTGCCCTTGCGTTCCTCAACACGCACACCGATATGGTCATGGTGCTCGACGCGCTTGAGTACGGCGTGGGCGAAGTGCCTGCCAGCGTGCGTTCGTTCCTGGAGCCGATCTTCTTCTACGCGATGAGCTGCGAGCTGCGCGCCGCCCGCGGCAAGGTGTTCGACCACAGCCCCGAGGTTCGTCGCTACATGGGCGTCGAGCAGTACTAAGTACCGGGAATTATCTTTTTTGACGGGGTCTGCGCTGCGCGCGGGCCCCTTTTTGCGTTGTGGCGGCCGGATTCGTGTCTGCGCGAAAACGAAGGTGAATACTTTTCCGCGAAGTGAACGACCTATTTTGGACCCCCGAAGCATCCACACTTTTTGGTGCCAAAACCGCAGGAAAAACTCGGCGAAACCGCAGGAAACGGCGTCTTAAAAGTGTCGATGCTTCGGGGGCTCGTTTTTGCTCGTTCACTTCGCGGAAAAGTATTCA
>CABPCG010000041.1 GCA_902405995.1 uncultured Collinsella sp. | reverse complement strand
CAAAGGCGCGACCAGAAGGTCAGCGCCTTTTCATTTCACGGCACCTTGGCTCAAACGGCGGGCTCTCGCTGACTTTTGTTCTACCTGCGGGGTCTGACTGGTGCGTAATCTACCTGCCGGGTCTGGCTGACTCTTGTTCGACTGGTGAGGTCTAGCGCTATTTAAGCGTTGTTAGATAGTTTCTTGCGTTGTCGACGCTCATTGCTGCGACGGGTGCGTGTGAACAGAGTTTGGCATCGTTGGTGACCAGGAGATCTGCCTTTGCGCGCATCGCTGCCGCGATGATTAAATCGTCTTCGTAATCGCTATGGAGCTTACGCTGCTTACTCGCCATCCATATGTCGCTCAGGTCGCAGGACACGGGCGTAGCAAGTTGCGACAACACATCAAGACAATCCCATGCAAGTGATGTCGCCGCCGAAGCGGCATCTTGAGACAGCAAACCGTGCTCTCGCCGATACCACGCCTTATGTTCGCTCGAAATCAAATAGAACAGGTCTTTGGACGATGTCGCCGCATATATCAGCTCAGCCTGAGCCGTACACGCATCACGCAAAAACTCAATCGTGGCCGAACGACCACGTCGTAAGGGGATGAAATAATCAAGCCACACGTTGGTGTCAACCAAGATGCGCTTTGGATTCTCACTCATAGAGCCAGCTCATCTCCTCGCCATAGCGATCCGCATAAGCGTTCCGTTTGAGCTCTTCATTACCCGAGGGCTGCACTTTAGCCAAGTCAATTCCCGACTCGCGGCAAACAGCAGCGAACAGTTGCGAACCCTGGTCGATGAGTTCGAGCTTGTGCTTGGCGGCTTTCTCTCGCTCGCGCTGTACCGCCCGGGCACGACCGGGCGAAAGAATGTCCTGGAGCGCGCCGGGCCGATCAGCCAGAGATGCCGCAAGTTGCCAGAGCGCTCGCACCGCTTGGCTCGGCGTCATACCGGCCCTGGAGAGAGCGGCGTCCCCACTCCTTTTAAGATCGGCATCGAGACGCACGTTGATCTGAGCGGCTGTTGTGGTCATGACCCCTCCTTAATACTTCAAAACTATCATAAAACTCTATGGTAGATACGTAAAGCATGTATAGCATTTATAAGCATTAGCCGTGCTCTGTACACAAAAAGCCGCCGAGGCACACTGCACCTCGGCGGCCACGTATCACAGATCTAGTTCGGTTTCACCCTTTGCATTCGACCAGATAAAACCTGCCAAAATAAACCTGTCCCTTTTTGGCAGGTATTAGAGCTCCACGCTTTCGGCGCCGTTGATGGTTAGGTTGCGCTCGTAGAAGGCCGTGAGGGCGCGGATGGCGTACATCACGTCGCGCACGCCGCCGGTCTCGTAGCTCGAGTGCATGGCCAGCTGCGGCAGGCCCACGTCCACGGCATGCATGCTCGCCTGCATATTGGACAGATTGCCGAGCGTGGAGCCGCCGGCCATGTCGCTCTTGTTGGCGAAGGCCTGCGTGGGCACGTCAGCGTCATCGCAGATGGCCTGGAACACCGCGCGGCTAAAGGCATCGGTGCAGTAGTGCTGGTTGGCGGCTTCCTTGATGACGATGCCGCCGTTGAGCACAACCTGATTGCGAGCGTCGCACTTCTCGGCGTGGTTGGGGTGCACAGCATGTGCATTGTCGCAGCTCACGAGCATCGAGGCGGCAAGTGCGCGATGGTACGACTCGTCGTCAAAGCCCAGCGAGCCGTTAATGCGACGCAATGCATCGGCCAAGAACGTCGACATGGCGCCCTGCTTGGTCTCGGAGCCAACCTCCTCGTTATCGAAGCAGCAGAAGACCGAGACATCGTGCGCGTTCTCGGCACCCAAAAATGCCTGCAGCGAGGTGTAGGCGCAGGCCAGGTCGTCGAGCTTGGGCGTCGAGATAAACTCGTCAGCCCAGCCCCAAATGCGCGCATCCTGACGATTGACCAGGAACAGATCGCGGCCCAGAATCTGCTCGGGCTCAACGTCCAGCTCGTCGGCGATCAGAGCATCAAAGTCGCCCTGCTTAAGATCACCGGCGCTGATAAGCGGGCAAAGGTCGACGGCTCGGTTGGGAGCAAAGGCTTCGTTAACGCCGCGGTTCATGTGGATGGCAAGGCTCGGGATGATGGCGACTTCGCGCTCGGTAGCGAGCAAACGGCTCTCAATGCGGTCGCCCTCGCGCACCAGCACGCGGCCCGCGAGTGCCAGCGGACGGTCGAACCAGGTGTAGTCGATCATGCCGCCGTAGGCCTCGGTGTTCAGGCGCAGCGTCTCGCCCGCGCCGTCGAGCTCGGGCACGGCCTTGACCTTAAACGTCGGAGAATCGCTGTGCGACGCTGTGAGCTGAAAATGGTAGTCGCCGGCAACGCCGTCCTCGCCCCACGTCGCGGCCAGGTCCTCGCCCACTTTAAAGGCAACAACGCTCGAGGTATTGCGCTGCGTGTAATAACGCCCGCCCGGCTCGATGTCCCACGCCGCGTTCTCGGGCAGGTAGGTAAAGCCCGCCTCGTCGAGTTCGGCCATAATGGTCGCCGCCGTATGGAACATGCTGGGGCATGCCTCGATAAAGTCGATAAGGTCGTTGGCAGCCTCGATATCGTCGGCCGTCACATGCGCACGCTCGGGCGTTTCCTGATCCGTCATGCTCTCCCCTTTCGCTGGGTTGATGGTCCCCTCCAGCATACCCCGCCACGCCAGCGCCGCACTCTTCATTCCGTGCTTAATTCCGCGCCGCTCACCAAGTTGAGTCATCATGCCCGCACTCCTTTTGCGACAATTGCGCTAACAGGACGAGAGGAGTCGTCATGAAGCCACGTAACATTGCCATCGCCTGCGGTGCCGCGGGAGTCGCCGTCGGCCTTGCCGCTGCCACCGGTATCGTTTATCACAAGCAAATCAAGTCCGCCGCGTCGCTCAAACGCTTGACCGGCTACGAGGATGGCTATGACCTGTACGCAATCGACATCGCCTACGACTACGATCTTGATCGCATCATCGCCGCTGGCGTGCGCGACGACCAGGCCTACATCGATGCCGTGGTGGCGCAGGTGCTGCCCGGTGTGCCGGTACATGTCCAGGCGCCCCAGTTTGCCTGCAGCGCTTTTGTCGCCGTAGATGCCGAAGGCCGCGTGCGCACCGGTCGCAATTACGACTTTAAGGACGACACCTCGGCGCTGCTGGTGCGCAATCACCCACGCGGCGGTTATGCCTCCATCGGGTTTGCCGCCCTTAACAACCTGGGCGATAACACTCCGCTCGACTCCGTCGCTGGACGCGCCGCCGCACTCATGGGCCCGTTTGCCCAGCTCGACGGTGTTAACGAGTGCGGCGTGTCCATTGCCGTACTCACCCTGGATTCCAAGCCCTGTGACCAGGACACGCAACGCCCCGTCATCAACACTTCGCTCGCCATCCGCCTGGTGCTCGACCGCGCGGCTACCACGCAGGAGGCCGTCGACCTGCTTTCCGCCTACGACATGCACGCCATGGCCGGACGCGACTACCACTTCTTTATCAACGACGCCGCCGGTGACGCGCGCGTAGTAGAGTGGGATCCGCGCGATCCGGACCGCGCTTTCAAGGCGACGCCCGTGCGCCAGGTTACGAACTTCTACGCCTGCTATGGCGACGAAGTGCTGCCCAACCAAAAGAATGGCGAGCTAGGCCATGGCAAGGAGCGCGCCGTCGCAATCGCCGCTGTCCTCGACGCCCGTGCCGGCGCACAAGACGAGGCAGTCGCTTGGAAGGCCCTACGCGCTGCGGCGCAAGAGCCCAATCCGGAAGACATCACCAGCAACACGCAGTGGTCGGTCGTCTTTGACAACACCGAGCCCGCTGCCGCCATCACGCTGCGCCGCCATTGGGGCGACGTCGACGCCTTCGCGTTGTAAGGAGCCAGGCCCGTCGTCCTTACGCTCGCCTGACGCTGCTTACATTTCTATACATTTGAGCTAACACGTTTTACCCCTGTATCAACAGTGTGCGGGGGTAAACTTATGCGCATGTTATAACTTGCCCGGAAGGATTCATCATGCTCAGGATCGGTCTTCTTACCAGTGGCGGCGACTGCCAGGCGCTCAACGCCACCATGCGTGGCATCGTCAAAACACTCATGACCAATAGCGAAGAGCCTATCGAGATCTATGGTTTTGAGGACGGCTACCAGGGCCTTATCTACAGCAGGTTCCGCGTCATGTCGCCCGCCGATTTTAGCGGCATCCTCACCCGCGGCGGCACCATCTTGGGCACGAGCCGCACGCCGTTCAAGCGTCTGGATATTCCCGAGGCCGATGGCGTCGAGAAGGTGCCGGCGATGGTCCACACCTATCACAAGCTGCAGCTCGACTGCCTGTTTATGCTGGGCGGCAACGGCTCCACCAAGACTGCCAACCGCCTGCGCGAAGAGGGCCTCAACGTTATCGCCCTGCCCAAGACCATCGACAACGACACCTGGGGCACCGAGATGACCTTTGGCTTTACGAGCGCCATCGACGTCGCCACCAAGTGCATCGACGACATTCACACCACTGCCTCGAGTCACGGCCGCGTGTTTGTCATCGAGATCATGGGCCACAAGGTCGGTTGGATTCCGCTGTATGCCGGCGTCGCGGGCGGCGCGGACGTCATCTTGATTCCCGAGATCCCCTACGACATGGACAACGTCATCAAGACCATCGAGCATCGCATGGAGACCGGCAGCCGCTTTACCATCGTAGCCGTCGCCGAGGGCGCTATCTCCAAGGAGGACGCGGCGCTGCCCAAGAAGGAGTACAAGAAAAAGCTCGCCGAGCGCACGAGTCCGTCGATCGTCTACGACATCGCCAAGGAGATCGAGGCCAAGACTGGTCGCGAGGCCCGCGTCGCCATCCCCGGCCACACGCAGCGCGGCGGCCAGCCCGATGCCCAGGATCGCATCTTTGCGACCCAGTGCGGCGTCGAGGCCGCGCTTGGCTGCCTGCGCGGCGAGTTTGGCTACATGATCGCCCTGCGTGACGGCAAGATGTGCCACATGCCGCTCGAGGAGGTCGCCGGTAAGCTCAAGTTTGTCGACCCCCAGAGCGACCTGGTGCGCGAGGCCAAGGCGCTGGGCATCAGCTTCGGCGACGAATAGCCTCGGCCGAAACTGCTCTCATCGGAGACCCCAGGGCTTACATCCCAAATCGTCCTCGGACATGTCAGGACCCCGCCGTGCGCTTCGCGCGGCGGGGTCCTTCCGTCCTGCGGAAAGATTTGGGATGTAAGCCCTGAGGCCTCCTGCGGTAACTAGGGAGGCCGAGGCTATTCGTCTTCTTGCTGCGGGTGCGTGGGCTGAGATTTTGGGATGTTGCAGGCTCTTAGCTGAGAGTAGCACTGACATTTGTCCTGAAATGGCTGGTCGTTAGGGGTTGCTACCGGTAGTTGCGGTAGGGTTGGGGCAGATTCTAACTAGAAATGGTGGTCGCTACCGGTTGTTCTCGGCATACTCGGCTCATTCGATTACGGTCACCACATGAAAGGAACTGTCATGGATCTTGCGATGGCACAGCGGCTCGTCGATCGCCGCAAGGCTGCCGGGCTTTCTCAGGAGGCGCTTGCCGCCCAGCTGGGTGTGAGTCGTCAGGCTGTCAGTAAATGGGAGCGCAGCGAATCCTCTCCCGATACCGATAACCTTATTGCGCTCGCCGCGCTGTATGGCGTGTCGCTGGATGAGCTGCTGTATGGGGAGGCGGTGGATAGCACTGACGACTCGCAGGCTGATGATGAGGCGCAGAACAGCAACGCCGGCACCAAAGCTTCAGATAAGGCTGAGGAGGCTGAGGCTTCTACTGAACACGCTGATTGCAGCGATAAGCCACTTGTCGATATTTCCCTCGCGCGCGGTATCCACGTCATTGATCCCAATAAAGGCGAGGAAGTCCATGTTGGTTGGAGCGGCATCCATGTGACCAACGAGCGCAAGGGCGAAGAGGTGCATGTGGGGCCGGACGGCGTGCATATCGATACGCTTGAGGACGATGGACATAGCGTACGCACCAATGACGACGGCACCGTCACCATCGACGGCGAGACGTTTTCCAGCTGGAAGGAAGCACACGACAAGCTCGACCATCACGGCAAGCATTTCCACACCAAGGTCGGACGTGCATGGAACAAATTCCCCTTCCCCGCGCTTGTCGCCCTCGCCTGTCTGGTGCTCGGCATTGTCTACGGCACATGGGCTACGGGACTCTTCCTCGTCTTTCTGATTCCCGTCTATTACGCGCTTGGCGACTTTATCGACCAACGCCACTTATCTAAGCTGATCGAGGTCATCTACCCGGCAGCCGCCATCGCTTGGTTCCTCTACATGTGGCTCTGTTTGGGACAGCCCCATCCTGCATGGATCATCCTCATCACGATTCCCGTCATAAAGGCGCTCATGCGCTGGTGCCGCAAACAATGGAAGCACCGCAAACAGGCCTAACACGCTCCGACCCACCAGCACCCAACCGCCCCCGCCCTTCTCCTAAGTTGCGGTGAGATAGGGACTGTTTTGAAGCTCCAAAGCGCCAAACAGTCCGTATATCACCGCAACTTACAAACAACTGGGTCAGTTCCGGCACGGAGATTAGCATTGAGCTGACCGCGCGCCAAGAAAAGGGCCTATTTACTACGTTTAACTCGAGAGGGCCGACCATACCCGCCTTTTCCGAAAATTGGCAAGCCCTCTACCTGCGGTTTTAATTTCATAATCTTTGTCACGGTCGAGGGTGTGGTAGCAAACGTAGTAGATAGGCCCATTTTGTGGCATACGACCCATACAAGCCCAATCTCGAAGGCTAAAGAGAGCCTCTCATCCACGCCTGTGAGCGAAAACCAAATAGAATGAAAGGCAAATGGAAAAGCCCGTTTAACGAGCGGAGGACATATGCGCGACGTAGCCGAAAGCGACTGGAAGCTGTTTAAGAAAATGCTTCCTCAATGGCAAGAACGTTATATGGAAAAGCTCATCGGCCAGTATGTTGAGATACTGAACGGCGACAGTGAAGCGTCCAGTAGATTTTGGGCACTAGAAGAGCGCCTCAATAGAGACAAGCTGTCCTCAGGCGTAATTGCAAACGACATTCGCCGCAGCACAATGCACCGCGAGATAGCCAATTTGCTTATCGACAGCGTGATCACCCTTGACGACCTTGACGGTTTTACCGAGGACATTAAGAGCTATGCGCAACACTGGATTGGCCAGTAAGAGCACTGAACGACAGACATCCCCAGCAAAACGGGGCAAACGCCGGGCCACCTAATGGTTGTCCGGCGTTTGCGCAGATAAAACCTGCCAAAATAAACCTGTCCCTTTTTGGCAGGTCACTCGGCGCTCTTGAGGGCGCCGACCATGTCGATCTTGTTGAGGGTACGATTGGTGGCTAGGTTGACGATAAACGTAAAGCCAAAGGAAAGCACCACGGCGAGCACGTAGCTTAGCGGCTCGACTTCGACGTCAAAGTACAGCGACGGCATCTGCAAAATGTACGTAAAACTCTCGGCCAGCAAGCCGCCCAGTGGCACGCCCAGCGCGGCGCCAATTGCCGTGAGGATCAACGTCTCCTTGTTGACGTAATGGTGCACCTCGCCACGGCGGAAGCCCAGCACCTTGATGGTCGCCAGCTCGCGTTCGCGCTCGGAGATATTCGTGTTGGACAGCGTAAACACCACCACAAACGACAGGCATGCCGCCATAAAAGTCACGAGCACCACGACCGAATTGATGATCGCAAAGTTCGCCTCGTAGTTCTGCCAATGTTCGGCCGTGCTCGAGATGGTGAGCCAACCGTCGCTCTTAAGCTTCTTGCTAAACGCAATCTGGTCGGCCGACGAGCCCTTAAGCAGCACAAAGACGCCGTTGAGGCGTGCGCTTCGACCGAACGCGCGCTCATAGGTGCCCTGCGTCATGTAAAGCGTGTTGCCAAGATAGTTAAGCGAAATGTCACTGACTTTGACCTTGGCAACATTGAGCGACGAATCCTGGACGTATGCCGTATCGCCCGGCTGAATCCCCAGCACCAGCTGTGAACTCTTACTCAGATACACGTCTCCGTCACGCAAAGACAGCGGCTCTTTGGACTCGTCCTCGAGGCGCACATAGTCGTCCAGGTCGTTCGTGCGGTCATCGGGCACCACGATCAGCTGCACGGTCTCGCTCTTGCCGCCAAACGTAAAGGTGACGTTGTCGGTCATAATCGGCAGCGTCGAAGTCACGGTCACGTTGGAATCATTGGCCGCGCTGCGCTCATCCAACGCCGCGCACGTCTGCGTAAAGTCATCGGGGTTGGCGACCGCCAGCAAGTCATAACGCGTGATATGCCCGTACTGTTTGGGCGAAAGCGCCACCGACGTATCGCGAATACCCATACCGCAGATCACAAGCGCGGTGCAACCCGCGATGCCAAAGATGGTCATAAAGGCACGCTTTTTGTAACGGAACAGGTTGCGCGCAGCCACCTTGTTCAAAAAGCCCATGCGGCGCCAGATAAAGCCGATGCGCTCAAGTAGGATGCGCGAGCCGGCGCGCGGGGCCTTGGGGCGCATGAGCGAGGCCGGGGTCTCGGCCATCTCGTGGCGGCAGGCGATAATTGTGGCGCCCACCACGCCCACGGCAAACAGCGCCACCGAGACGATCGAGGACACGATGTCGTACGAAAGCAGCATCTGGGGCAGCGAGTACATGTCGTCGAACACCGTAAACAGGAACAGCGGCAGGCCCACAAAGCCGATGATATTGCCGAGCACGCCGCCAATCAGGCACGCCCACAGCGCATAGTCCACGTATTTGGACAGGATGCGCTCGCGCGAGTAGCCGAGCGCCTTGTACAGGCCAATGAGTGTGCGCTCCTCCTCGACCATACGCGTGGCGGTGGTGAGGCTGATGAGCACGGCGACGATAAAGAAGATGAACGGGAACACCGTCGCAATAGCCTCAATTGACGAGCTATCGCTCTCCACGCTTGAGTAGCTTGCGATATTGTCGCGGTCCTGGATGTACCACGTGCATTCACCCAAATCGGAAAGCTCGGCGCGGGCATCGGCAAACTGCTGGTCGGCGGCGGCGCGGCGCTGATCCAGGTCGGCCTGAGCCTGGACGCGTTCCTCGCTGCCCTGGGCCATGCGATTGATGTTGTCCTGCTCAATCCCAAAGAGCATATTCGCCTGGCGCTCGGCCGCATCCAAGCTTGCCGGCGTGTCGACTGTCAGCTCCTGAGCGCGCGCCTTCTCACGCTCCTCGCGGATCTTCTCTATATTGCCCTTGACCTTGTTGATCTTTGCCGCGTAGGCATCCGAATAGGAGTTGAGGCTCTTGGCTCCTTCGACGACTACGTGGACTGCGGAATAGGACGACGACGTCGCGGCGTCCTCGCTCACATAGAACTTATAGTCCGCCGCCGAAGCAGCGCGAAAGGCGTTGACTGTCGAGTCGGAGCTCACATCAGTGGGATCGAGGACCTCGGCCGTAATGGTGTAATCGCCCGCGGCAAACTGGTCCTTGGCGCTTTGGTTCGACGAGCTCGCATCGTTGGCGGCAAAGCTCACCGTATCGCCGATTTTCTTGCCAGAAGCCTTCAAAAAACGTGAGGTCACTGCCACTTCGCCCGAAGTCTCGGGCAGCTCGCCGCGTACTAGCACCGGTTGGTCAATATTCTCTTTGGAGAGGCTCTGTACGACGACACGCTCGCGCGTCGTACCCACGGCGGTATAGGCGGTCTCGGTATAGATGCCCTCGGCCGTCTCGACGCCGTCGACCTCCTGAATGGCCGCAAGATCGTCATCGGTCAGACCATAGGTCGACTGCACGTTGATGTCATAAACATTCTGCTGGTCAAAGTAAGCGTCGACCGAATCGCACAGATCCTCGCAACCCGCCTTGAGGCCGCACATCACGCTCACGCCGAGTGCGGTGATGACCACGATGGACAAGAAGCGCTTAAGACTGCCGCGGATTGTGCGGTAGATGCTACGGCGGAACACCGTCGGCACCATATCGTTTGAGCTTTGGGCGGAGCGGTAGGTCGCGAACTCCCGGTCGTGACTCACGTGCTGCGTATCGTGGTTCTGGTTGTTTTGGCGGTCCTGATCCATGGGCGCTACCACTCGATCGTCTCGATCGGCACGGGATTTTGCTGGACCGTCTCGCTCTCCACGCGACCGTTCTTAAAGCGAATCAAGCGATCGGCCATGGGCGCCAGCGCGGAGTTATGGGTGATGATAATGACCGTAATGCCCTGCTTGCGGCAGGTATCCTGCAGCAGCTGCAAGATCTGCTTGCCAGTTTTGTAGTCGAGTGCACCCGTGGGCTCGTCGCACAGAAGCAGCTTGGGGTTCTTTGCCAGTGCGCGGGCGATGGACACGCGCTGCTGCTCGCCGCCCGAAAGCTGCGCCGGAAAGTTGGCGAGGCGCTCACCCAGGCCAACCTGGCGAAGCGTCTGTTCGGCATCGAGCGAATCAGGGCAGATCTGAGCTGCGAGCTCAACGTTTTCGAGGGCCGTCAGGTTGGGAACCAGATTGTAGAATTGGAAGACAAAGCCCACGTCGGCGCGGCGGTATTCCACGAGCTGCGCCTCGTTGGCAGCGCTCACGTCACGCCCGTCCACCGTCACGGTGCCGGAAGTCGCCGTGTCCATGCCGCCCAAGATATTGAGCGCCGTGGTTTTACCGGCGCCCGAAGCACCCAGAATGATGGCAAGCTCGCCACGCTCAACGGTAAAGCTCGCGCCGTCGAGCGCATGAATGCGGGCATCGCCCTCGCCGTATGCTTTGATGACGTCTTTGAATTCGATATAGGCCATCGATTAATTCCCATCTGGTCGGATAACTCTTTAGTATTACCCATTTCCCACCGACCAAAAAGGGACAGGTTTATTTTGGCAGGTTTTATATGGGGGAATGGCGGGTACAGGCGAGGCATTGAGGCTACCCAAGTCAACCATTTGACCCAAACCACGCCCGCCGCTATGATGCCGCTGCGGAATGAATGTCTCCGCTGGGCGCGCTAGCTAAGCTGTCGCGTCGCCCTAAACCGCCTTGTTGCTGATGACTTCTGCTGTTACGTGACGCCCCTTGGGTATCACGCCGCGGCAGGAGTCTTTTTTGTTTTGGAGGAGAAGTGTCGGAAAACAGCGCATCGAGCAGGATTAAACGCCTGGTCAACACCTATAGCGGTCTCGTGCTCATGGGCGCCGTCGGAATCCCTATCGGCGTTATCGTTGGCGCCATCTGTGCCCTTTTTGGTCGTGTGCTCCTGGCAATCGGTGCCTTCCGGGACTCGCACGTCGCGTTGCTGCTCCCCTTCCTCGCCCTCGCGGGTCTTACCATTGTGTTTGCCTACCGCACTTGGGGCAAGGGCACCGACCGCGGCATGAGCCTGGTGTTCGACGTAGGCCACGGACGCGAGGACGCCATCTCCCCGCGTCTCGTGCCGCTCGTTATGCTGAGCACGTGGGGGACGCACCTCTTTGGCGGCAGCGCGGGACGCGAGGGCGTGGCCGTGCAGATCGGTGCAACCGTCTCGCATTGGATCGGCCGGCGTCTACCTTTCCGAGACCCCGGCAACACGTTTTTGCTTATCGGCATGGCCGCTGGCTTTGCCGGACTCTTTCGAACACCGCTCGCTGCTACGGTCTTTGCGGTCGAGGTGTTGGTCGCAGGGCGCATGGAATACCGCGCGCTGTTTCCCGCGCTTACGGCATCGCTCGCCGCAAGCATGACCTCCGGCGCCCTGGGGCTCGAGAAGTTCGAGGTCGCCGTTACCGCCTCGTATGCGCTCGACCTCCCCGGTCTTGGACGGCTGGCGCTGCTGGGTGTCGCATTTGGTATGGTAGGTGGAGCTTTTGCCTGGTGCCTTGCCCATGCCAAGACCCTTGCAGCGCGGCTGCTCCCCAACCCTTACATACGCGTCGCCGTTATGGGCCTTGCGCTGTCGGCGATTCTGTTCGTGCTGTGGCAGGGGCGATACTGCGGCCTTGGAACAAACCTGATATCCGCGGCGCTCAACGGTGACGGCAAGGTCACCATCATGCCTTGGGACTGGGTACTCAAATTCGCACTCACCATCACCACACTTGCCGCAGGATATCAGGGTGGCGAGGTCACGCCGCTGTTCTCCATCGGAGCCAGCCTGGGTGTCGTACTCGCCGGGATTCTCGGCATGCCCGTCGAGCTCTGCGCCGCGCTGGGCTACGCCGCCGTCTTTGGCAGCGCCACCAACACGCTACTCGCTCCGATCCTCATTGGCTGCGAGGTCTTCGGCTTTGGCAACTTGCCGATGTTCTTTATTGTCTGCGTCGTGGCTTACCTGTTCAACATGGATAAGTCAATCTACGCCCTGCAGGAGCGGGCGTAGAAAGATGTCCAAGCAGGTGGTCTCAACCGGAAACGGCGTCCCACTCTGAGGCTGTATTCCGGGACGTGGTTTCCGCTTGGGGCGCCATTCGGAAAGCGCATCCCGCTTTAAAACGGAATTCCGGGACGTGGTTTCCGCCCGAGCCTCCATTCGGAAAGCGCGTCCCATTCTTTCATGGCGTCTTGGCTATGCAAAGTGCCTTGGCGTTACTCCTCGTACGCGCCCTCAAGCCGAAGCAGCCACTCCTTGCGATTGAGCCCACCGGCATATCCGTTGAGCGATCCGTCGGCCGCCACCACGCGATGGCACGGCACAATAATCGAAATGGGATTACGCGCGACCGCAGCCCCCACCGCACGAGGAGACACAACGGGCACCTCATTTCCCGGCACACGATGTCGAGCCGCAATACGCTGGGCAATCTCGCCATACGTAGCGACTTCGCCACGTGGGATAGAAAGCAGCTCAAACCAAACCTCACGCTGGAACGCCGTACCGATCATATGCAACGGCGGCGTAAACCGAGGTTCCTGCCCTGCAAAATAAGCATTCAGCCAAGCCCAGGAACGCTCAAGCACCGAAGAGGCCGCACCATTTGCCGGACTCACCGACGACATGCCACCAATACCGGAAACCGCGTCGGCACCTTCAACATGTTCGAAGTCTTCCCGGAGAAGCGTGGAGCCAAAATGCTCCTGTCCCTCAAACCAAAGCCCCGTCAGACCGCGGCCATCAGCGGCAAGCAAGATTTCGCCCAAAGGCGAGGCAAACGTCGTCGTGACCACCAGCGGCTCCTTTCAAAACTCCGCAACATAATACCGCGAATTGTGCAGACAACCTCAATCGACCCCAAAGTCACCCAAGGCAGCAGGCGCGACAGCGCCGCAGCCGCCGGCCGCGCTCCGCAGTCCCCAAAGGCGGCAGGCGCAAAGCGCCGAGGCCGCCGCCGGGACCAGGGCCCGCAACAACCACGTGCCCCCACATCAGCCCAGCGGCCCCAAC
>CABPCG010000040.1 GCA_902405995.1 uncultured Collinsella sp. | reverse complement strand
GCCGGAGAGCACTTAATGTGCTCTCCGTGCGAGTCAGGACTGTCCGAGCAGGCGATGTTGTCCATGGCGCCTGTCCGGGGCCGCCGGGATCACGACAGCTTGACGATCGGTGCAAAACCTTTCATCAGCTTTTTGGTCTGGCCGGTCTTTTCGAACTGGACCTCGATCATGTCTCCGACAACCGAGATGACGGTACCCGTGCCAAAGGTCTTGTGGCTCACGGTATCGCCCGCGGCAAAGTCCTGCGATGCGCTGGCGCGATCGACCTTGCGCTCCACCGTCGGCGACACCTTGGACGACGGCTTTTTAGCTCGCGGCGCGCCCGAACCAAAGGTCGAGGCAACACGGCCGGCGTCGGGCGAAACCCCGCGATGGCGCTCGGTGCCATAGGTGCTGCCACCAAAGAAATCGTCGAAGCTCGATCCGCCGCGCGAACCGGAACCGCCGGTCGAGCGCGTATGCGAACCGAACACCTTGCCGCCATACATATCCGAGCCCATGCCCGAGCCAAAGGTGCCGTGACGGTCGCCGCGCTTCTCCCAGCCCGTGCCCTCAAAACCGGCAGAACCGATACCGCTAAACTCGATATCCTCAAACGGAATCTCGTTGAGGAAGCGAGAGCGCGGGTTGGCAGAGGTCGAGCCGTAGGTGCGACGCGTGGCCGCATAGGTCAGGAACAGGCGCTTACGGGCACGCGTGATGGCAACGTAGGCCAGGCGACGCTCCTCCTCGAGCTTGCCCGGGTCATCGCTGCCGCCAAAGTCGTGCACGTGCGGGAAGATACCCTCCTCCATGCCGGCCACGAACACCGCCGGGAACTCCAGGCCCTTGGCGGAGTGGATGGTCATCATGGTAATGGCATGCGTCTCGCCGGCCAGGGAATCCAAGTCGGAGCGCAGGGCCAGCCACTCCATGAGTGCCGGCAGTGCCTTACAGGTGAGCGGACCGTAGGTGCGCTCGATCTCGTCGGCATGCACGGCGCCCGCCGGTAGCTCTGTTGGCACGGCATACGCGTTGCCCGCGATGGCGGCGGCCAGGGCATCCTGCGGCGAGAGCGCCGGGGCGGCTAGGCTATCGAGTGGATTGGAGCCCGCGGCGTCACGAGCGCCGACAAGTGCCTCAAACGAGGATGCCGGAGCGGACGGCTCCGGCTCGGACGCGGGCGCACTCACCACGACGGACTCGGACTCGGCGACGGACGGCACGTCGGCAACACCGGCCGCGCGCAGCTCTTCTAGACTCTCGAGCGTACCCTCGATATCCTCGTGCGTCTCCTCAAATTCGGCGGCGACGCCCAGGAATTCCTGGATGTTCTCGGCGCGGCTCTCGGACTCCATGGTGCCCTCGGCGCGAAACGCCTGCAGCAGGCCCGTCTTATCGACAATCATCTCGACGACGTCCTTGAGCTCGCCGTCCATGCGGCGGCCCTCGCGCACCAGCGCCACAAAACTCGACAGGCCGTTGCGCACCTTGGCGCTAAACATGCCCGTCTCGGCTGTTGCGATCTCGCAGGCCTGGAAGAACGAGCAGCGGTTGTCGCGCGCCAGCTGCTCGATCTTTTGGATCGAGGTGGAGCCGATGCCGCGGCGCGGCGTGTTGATGACGCGCTTGACGCTCATCTCGTCGGCCGGGTTCACGATCATCTTGAGGTAGGCCATGACGTCGCGAATCTCGGCGCGGTCGAAGAATCGCGTGCCGCCGACGATCTTGTAGGGCACGCCCGCGCGCAGGAACATATCTTCGAGGATACGCGACTGGGCGTTGGTGCGGTAGAACACGGCGATATCGTCGTAGCTCGTACCCTTGGCATGCAGCTTTTCGATCTCGCCGGCAATCCAGCGACCTTCGTCGCGCTCGTCGCTTGCCTGGAAAGCCTGAATCTTCTCGCCATCGCCCTCTGCCGTAAACAGGCGCTTGTCCTTGCGCTGCGAGTTGTGACGCACCACGGCGTTGGCGGCGCTCAGGATATGACCCGTAGAGCGATAGTTCTGCTCCAGCTTGACGGTCTTGCAGTTTTTAAAGTCCTGCTCAAAGTCCAGGATGTTGGTGATGTCGGCGCCACGCCAGCTGTAAATGGACTGGTCATCGTCGCCCACGACCATAAGGTTTTGGTACTTGGCGGCCAGCAGGTTGGCGATCTCGTACTGGACGTGGTTGGTGTCCTGATACTCGTCGACGCTAATGTAGCGGAAGCGCTCCTGGTACTTGTCGAGCACCTCGGGGCGGGTGCGCAGCAACTCGAGCGCGCGCACGAGCAGGTCGTCGAAGTCCATCGCGTTGGCGGCGCGCAGGCGACGCTCCAGCTCCAGGTAGACCTGCGCGGCCTTTTTGTCGTTGGGGCTATCGGCACTCTTGAGCATGTCCTCGGGCCCAATCATGGCGTTTTTGGCCGAGCTGATCTTGCTGCGGATCATGTTGATGGGGAACTGCTTTTGCTCAATGCCGAGCGCCTGCATAATGTCACGCACCATGCGCTTTGAGTCATCGTCGTCATAGATGGTGAACTGACCGGTGTAGCCCAGCAGGTCGGCGTCCTCGCGCAGCATGCGCACGCACATGGCGTGGAAGGTGCACACCCACATGCCGCGGGTGCCACTGGGGATGAGTGCCGCCAGACGCTCGCGCATCTCGGCCGCGGCCTTGTTGGTAAACGTGATGGCCAGGACCTGCCAGGGCTTAACGCCCAAGTCGCCGAGCATATGTGCGATGCGGAAGGTCAAGACGCGGGTCTTGCCCGAGCCGGCGCCGGCGAGCACCAGCAACGGGCCCTCGGTGGACAGGACCGCCTCGCGCTGGGCGGGATTAAGGCTGTCGATGTCGACGAGCGGCTTGGCGGGCTTGTGCGCCGGCGCGGGAGCGTCGTAGATGTCGAGCGGAACGAGCTCGGGCTCCGGCGCAGCGGGGGCGGTGTATGCATCGAGCGGCACGGGTTCCGGCGCGGGCGGCACGGGCACCGCGGCGTTCTTTTCCCAGGGCAAGGGCTGGGTCATGGGCGACTCCTCATCTGACAGACGGCGCGCCTGCGGGCAGCGCCATAGTTTGAGCCGTACCAGTATACCGAGCCGCGCGGACACCGACGCAAATCACACCACGACTCCGTGCGCCACCGTCAAGCCCGCCCCATCGCCCAAAAAAGAGGGCAGCATAGACCTTTTGGTCATGCCACCCTCTTTGAATGACAAGCTGTCGCTCTGGCCGCCGCGCAGCGTCGACTAAGTTAGAGGCCGAGCATGGGCTCCAGAACGAAGAAGTATGCGAGCACTACGATGCCCAGGATGATGCGGTAAACACCGAAGCACTTAAAGTCGTGACGGCGGACGAAGCCCATGAGCCACTTGATGGCGATGAGCGAAACCACAAAGGCAACAACGCAGCCCACGCCCAAGATGGCGATCTCGTTGGTGCCGAACGTGCCGCCCTTGATGAAGTACTTGACCAGCTTGAGCGCACTCGCGCCAAACATGACAGGGATGGCCAGGAAGAACGTGAACTTAGACGCCACCGAGCGCGTGCAGCCCAAAAGCAGGCCGCCGATGATGGTAGAACCGGAGCGAGACGTACCAGGCACCAGCGAAAGCACCTGGAAGCAGCCGATACCCAGCGCAGTCTTCCAGCTGAGGTCCTCGAGCGTGGCGATGGAACCAAAGTCCAGATTCTCGTCATCGTCCTCATCCTCAGCGGTAGCCGTGGGGGGCGCCGCAAAGTGCGCACCGGCGGGACGTCCACCCGACACCACAGCACGCGAACCAAACGAACCGGCAACGGCCATTTCCTCGCGCTTGCTCGCGCGCCAGTTCTCGATCACGATAAACAGCACGCCGTACACAATGAGCGCCAGCGCCACGACGGGAGCGTTGTAGAAATGCTCCTCCATCCAGTCGTTGAGCGGCAGGCCGATCGCCGCCGCAGGAATGCAACCGAGCACAATCTTGCCCCACAGCACCCAGGTGTCGCGACGGCCCTCCTTGCCCTTGCTGGGCGAGAACGGGTTGAGCTCGTGGAAAAACAGCACGCAGACGGCCAGAATGGCGCCGAGCTGAATCACGACCAGGAACATATTCCAGAACGTCTCGCTCACGTTCATCTTGACGAACTCGTCCACCAAGATCATGTGGCCCGTCGACGAAACGGGCAGCCATTCGGTGATGCCCTCGACCAGGCCCATGAAGGCAGATTTTAGAAGCTCGATAATATCCAAAGGGACCCCCTCGTTAGACACCCGCCGGTAGATGTTCTGCGGACGATGCGGGCGATGTCCCATTATCAACCGTTGGCGGTGCGACCGCGCCTACCCTTACCAAAAAACTCGCCCGTTCACAGAATTGCGAGCAGTTAAACCGAAATCCTTGGGTATAACTGCAACAAGATAAAGTGTCCGGCGGTCAACGCACCCGCGCCCGCCCGACGCACGAGCCCCGCGCCCGTGCGATAGACCAAGGAGGAAACCATGAACGAGGGTTACACCAAGGTATTTGTTTCACTCGACGGTACTGAGCAGCAGGATTTTGTGCTCGCACGCGCCATCAAGGTCGCCGCGAACAACGGCGCCAAGCTGATTATCGGCCACGTTATCGATTCCACGGCGCTCGAGAGCGCCGGCTCCTATCCGGTCGATTTGGTCAACGGTCTGGAGGAGGCCTTTAAGAACTCCATCGAAAAGCAGCTCGAAGAGGCCAAGGCCAATCCCGATATTCCCGAGGTCGAGGTTATGATACGTGCCGGTCGTATTCGCGAGACGCTCAAAGACGAGATGCTCGACGTGGTCAAGCCCGACCTGGTGCTCTGCGGCGCTCGCGGCCTGTCCTCGATCAAGTATGCGCTTCTGGGTTCGATTTCGACGTTCCTGCTGCGAAATACCGACTGCGACATTTTGGTCGTAAAGTAGCGTTGCTCCCACCGGCCGCGGGGCCTGCGGGGTTTCCACGGGCACGTCCTCGCCGCGTTGCGGCTGCGGGATGTGCCCTTAGGAAACCCCTCCCGGCCTCGCGGCCTTCGCAGCCTTACTTCAACGAGTTGGCTGATAGAAAAATAGCGTGCCGCCCCGGTTGGGGCGGCACGTTTTTGTTTGGGCGGACGTCTGCCGCGTGCGTTACTCGAAATATTGGAACTTGTTCGTCGAGAAGGCGAACGTTACGACAAAGTCTTCGCCGGAGTCGGATGCCGCCGTGACGTCGATGCCCATCTTGGAGCATAGGCGCGCCACCAGGTAGAGGCCGATGCCCGTTGCGCGCTTGGTGGTGCGGCCGTTGTCGCCGGTAAAGCCCTTCTCGAACACGCGCGGCAGGTCTGCCGCACACACGCCGCAGCCGTTGTCCGCAACGGTGAGCTCGATGCGCTCGCTCGCCAGGCCCTCGTCCAGTAACGCGCCCGAAAACACGATCTTCGCGCCGTCCTCGCGCGCATATTTAATGCTGTTCTGAATGAGCTGGCCCAGGATAAACTCGAGCCATTTTTCGTCGGTAAAGACCTCGAAGTCGAGGTTCTCGCACACCGGAGCCACGTGCGCCGCAATGAGCTCGCGCGCGTTGGCCTTAATCGCACCCGTCACCAAGGTCTTAAGGTCCCAGCGGCGAATCAGGTAGTCGCGCTCCACGACTTCCGAGCGCGCGTAGTACAGCGCCTGGTCGATATAGCGTTCCACGCGAGCCAACTCGCGACCCAGGTCATCGACACGTGTTGGGTCATCTGCGCCGCCGTCGAGGTTTTCCAGAATCAGGTGAGCCGCCGCCAGGGGCAGCTTGGCCTCGTGGACCCAGCTCTCGATATAGTCGCGATAGTCTTCGGTCTGACGCCGGCCCTCGGCAACCTCGTCGCAGGCGGCTTTGCCCACCCGGCACAGGACCTCGTACTCGAGCTCGCCCTCGGCATAGGTTGGGCATTGCACCATCTCCTGCACCCATGCGGGACTCTCGAGCTCCTCTGCCGCGCGCTCCAACTGACGCAGAAAACGGCGACGGCGAGCGTACTCGATCACGATGCCGAGCATACCGAAGATAAAGGACACGCCAACCGCCACGACCACGATAGAAACGGGTGCGCCGGCGACCGTCAGCACAAAGCAGCTCAGCAGCACGCCGCACGTCCACACGGCGACGGGAAGCAGTGCATCTTTAAAGAACTTGCCAAACGACATAGCCGGCCCCTAGACCGAATAGCCTTGGCCGCGATGCGTCGTCAAATACCCCTTGATGCCGATTTTTTCGAGCGTGGTGCGCAGGCGGTTGATGTTGACGGTGAGCGTATTGTCGTCCACGAAGGCGTCGGAGTCCCACAGGTCCTGCATGATGGCCGAGCGCGAGACGATCTTGCCCGCGCGGCTCAGGAGCAGCGAGAGGATACGCAGCTCATTTTTGGTGAGCTCGGTGCTGTCGCCGGTCGCCGTGTTGGTGACCATAGAGCGGGCGAGGTCGAGCTCCAGCCCCTTGTGGACGAGCGTGCTGCGCTCGCCTGACGCCGCGGTGCGACGCAGCAGTGCGTTGATGCGCGCCACGAGCACGCGCGCGCTATAGGGCTTGGGAACAAAGTCGTCCGCGCCGAGCGTCATGGCCATGACCTCGTCGATCTCGGTCGTGCGCGAGGTGAGGACGATGATGGGGACCTCGGATTCGCGGCGAACCTCGTGGCAGATATGCTGGCCGTCCTTGACGGGAAGCGTGAGGTCGAGCAGCACCAGGTCGGGCGCGGCGGCGAGAATATCGCGCGAGACATGCTCGAACGATTCGCAGGCCTCGATTTCAAACCCGGCGCGGGCAAGGATGTCGACAAGCTCACGACGAATGGGCTCGTCGTCCTCAACGATATAGATTAGCGCCATGGATTCCGCTCCCCTCTTGATTGTCTTGCCACCATTATGGCTGCGAAACTGCAGGTGCGCGCCACGCACATCGCCAAGGTGACAGAACTGTTCGCGAGCGGGGGCGTTTTGTCCGCCTCGCACTCGCAGCGGTGGCGGGAACCAAAATGATTCTTTAATCCCCGTCCCAGAATAATCATTTAGCGGCGGGCGCGAAGCTTTTCGTAGCCGTCGGCAAAGAAGGCGACCGTCGCGGCATCAGACTCGGCGGCGTCGGCGTCGGTGGCAGGCACCACGCCGTGCTCGTCGCTTACCAGGAACAAGGCGCCCTTGAGCTGTGCGGGAATGTCTACGCGCGTGACCGGGATGCCCTTGGTCTGGGCCAGCTGCTCTATGAGCGTCGCCGTGCCACACAGGCACTCGTCCGCCGGCGCCACAAAGGCCAGCTCGCCGTTGTTGACGGCAGCGAGCAGCTCGGGCGCCACGCCGGTTTCGTCGGCCTCGGAGCGGGCCTCGGCGGAGCGGGCACGCAGCGCCTTGGCCGAAGTATCGGCCAGCGGCTCGTACTCACCCACCGTCATGGCGGCATTGCCGTTAACGTCGATCACCAGCATGAGCACGCCGTCGTGCGCGGTGTAATCGCCCTCGGCAAGCGACCACTCAACGTGCTGCTTGGCCCAGCTGAGCATGTTATGGGTAAGCGGCTCGCCCTGCACCAAGCGCTCGGACAGCGCGCGAATGTGACGGTTGAGCATGGGCACCTTTTTGTTGGACATGCGCCAACGGCAGATAAGCGCGGGCTTGTCGAGCGTAAACTTCTCGACCGCCTCCTGATTGGCGCAAAAGTCCTCGTACGCACGCTGGTCCTCGGCATTGCCAAACAGCTCTGCATCATCAATCTGGGGCATGGTCATACCTTTCGTGTTAGTCATTCCGTCCTCTTATACCAAAAAGACGGCCCTCCAAACGGAGCGGCCGTCTTTTGCAGAGATAATTTTAGAAGCGAGGCGGTCCAAGGGACGAGATAACATCCCATCCTCCCCAGTCAACCTAACAGGTCGGCGAGGGTTGCCCAGGTGCCGCAGATTGCCGTGAAAGAGGAGCGACGCGTACTTGGGTACGCGGGCGACGAATGAGCGGCAAGGTGCGGTGGTTGGGCAAGCCGCAGCGCCACCTCCCTACTTAATGGCGGAAGTGGCGCGCACCCGTGAAGACCATCGCAATACCATGCTCGTTGCAGGCCTGGATGCCCTCATCGTCGCGCTTGGAGCCGCCGGGCTGGATGATGCAGGTCACGCCGTGCGCGGCAAGCACGTCGACGTTGTCGCGGAACGGGAAGAACGCGTCGCTTGCACAGGCAAAGCCGCCCTTCTCCACGCCCTCGCGCTCGCAGAAGTCCTCAGCACGCTCGCAGGCCAGCAACGCGGAATCCACGCGGTTGGGCTGACCGGGGCCCATGCCAATGCCGGCCTTACCCTTGGAGACCAGGATAGCGTTGGACTTAACGCCCTTGCAGACCTTCCATGCAAACTCGAGCTCGGCCATCTCGGCGTCGGTGGGCTTGCGGTCGGTGGGGAACGTAAAGGTCGCGGGATCCTCAGTCACGTGGTCGACTTCCTGTACCAGCATGCCGCCGTCGACGGAGCGCAGCTCCACCTGGGCGCCGTGGTCCACGCCGCCGGTAGCCAGCACGCGCAGGTTGGGGCGCTTGGCCATGCGCTCGAGCGCCTCATCGGTGTAGCTCGGGGCGATGATGACCTCGACGAACTGCTTGTTCTCGTCGGCAAAATGCTCAACGAGCTCGTAAGGGACCTCGCGGTTGCAGGCGATGATGCCACCAAAGGCGCTCTTAGGATCGCAAGCGAAGGCGCGGTCGTAGGCTGCCGTGATGTCCTCGGCAACGGCGGAACCGCAGGGGTTCTGGTGCTTGAGGATCACGCAGGCCGGCTCGTCGAACTCGCGGACCAGGTTCCAGGCGGCGTCGGCATCCAGATAGTTGTTGTAGCTGAGCGGCTTTCCCTGGATCTGCTCGGAGCCCACAAGCGGGAACTGAGAGCTCGCGGTGTTCTCGCAGCCCTCGGCAAAGCGATAGACCGTGGCCTTCTGCTGCGGGTTCTCGCCATAGCGCAGGTCGTCGACCTTCTCCAGCGAGATCTCGAGCTTGGCAGAGGTGTCCGCCACGTCGCTTGCCTGGGCGGCAAGCCAACGGGAGATAGCCGTGTCGTAGGCGGCGGTGGTCTGGTAGACCTTCACCTGCAGGCGACGACGGGTGGCAAGCGTGGTGCAACCGCCGGTCTCGTGCATCTCGGCCAGGACGGCATCATAGTCGGCCGGGTCGGAGATGACGGTAACGCTCGCGGCGTTCTTGGCGGCAGAGCGCAGCATGGAGGGGCCACCGATGTCGATGTGCTCGATGGCATCCGCAAAGGTGACCTCGGGGTTGGCGACGGTCTTCTCGAACTCGTACAGGTTGACGACGACCAGGTCGATCAGCTTAATGCCGTGCTGAGCGGCCTCCTGCATGTGCTGCTCGGAATCGCGACGGGCCAGCAGCGCGCCGTGGACCTTGGGGTGCAGCGTCTTGACGCGGCCGTCCATCATCTCGGGATAGCCCGTGAACTCCTCGATGGGGGTTACGGGAACGCCCGCGTCCTCGATGGCACGAGCCGTGCCACCCGTAGAGATGATCTCGACGCCAAAGTCGTCAACCAGCGTCCGTGCGAAATCGACGACGCCCGTCTTATCGGTAACCGAGATCAACGCGCGTGCGATCTTCACATCAGATCCCATGCAGTCCTCCTGTCTGGTACGCCGCCGTGCTCTGTGAGTCGGTGATACGTCGATCTGCAGCGCTCGCGCAGCGGCATTGAAAATACTGATTCAATGTAGCGCATCGAGCGCGTCGATGCACCCCGCAACGAGCGCATGTGCAGAAAAAGTTTGCGAGCGGAGGGGATGGGCACGGCACCGGGCACGGTGAGTTCATGGAACACAGGGGCACCATAATTAGATGCCAATAGCGTGGTAGAACTGTGCTCGATATGCATCCGCAAAAGAAAGAGGCACCATGGTCTCGCGGGTTCTCTACCGACCGTTTGATACCGAAGACTTCGACGCCATCGCGCTGATTCTGCAGCAGCTTTGGCATAACAATTCGGATAACGATGAGTACAACCGCCTTGAGGCCGCGTGCGACCTCGCCTATTGCCTTTCGTCATCGACGTTTTCGCAGGTTGCCGTAATCGACGGTCAGGCGCGTGGCATTTCGCTCGCGCGTGCGGGACAAAGCTGTGGCGCCGCCGTCAAGGAACATTGGATGGATACCGAACGCGCGCTGCTATCGCAGATGCGTGAACTGGAGCCTGATGCCTGCGCCGAGTATCTCTCGTTTGTGCGTGCAACCATCCGAACCAACAACCGCCTGCTCGAGAGCAGCCCGTTGCTGCACGACAACGAAGTCACGCTGCTCGCCGTCGATCCCGATGTCCACGGCCTGGGCGTTGGCTCGGTTTTGCTCGATGCCGCGGTCTCGTACCTGTCCTCGCGCGGGGCGACAAGGGCACACTTGTACACCGACTCTAACTGCTCGTGGAAGTTCTACGAGCTGCACGGCTTTAAGCGCACGGCCACGCACCGCGCCAACCGCGAAGAGCGCCGCCACGACATGCCGCGCGAAAGCTTCCTCTACGAACTCGATCTAACAGCCTAGCCCAAGCAGCCACACCTAGTCATTTAAGAACGTCCCCAATGACTGATCCCCAACAACTAGTCATTTAAGTCTGTCCCTAATGAGTGGCCTAGGGGGTTTGTAGATAGCCGTGGTCAAAATACATCAAATATGAGTACTGTTACCTTTTTAGTAGCAGCTATTCGGGGCATTTTTGATGCTTATAGGCATGACGACCAGCTGCACGAGCTGACGTAACTCCCCAAATGTTCAATAAAATGGGCTCCTAACGAGAAGTACTCTCATTAGGAGCCCATTATTATGTGCAAACATATGTGACCAACGCAGCAACAGTACTCATATTTGGCATTTTTTGTCCACTGCCCCTTGCGCGAAGGTCCTCAGCGGAAAGTTTGACCCGTTTCGATGCACAAAAATGGGATGAATCTTCCCTGGCAACCGCCCAGAAAGATCCACCCCAAAGCAAGCGCTCGCTAGAACGTTCCGCCGCCGCCTCCGCCGACGCCGCCACCGCCGCCACCGGAAAAGCCGCCGCCGCTGCCGCCGCTCGAACTATCGGAACTCGAAGCCAGCTCGCGGATGGTCTCGTGGTACACATCGTTGAACGAATCGAGCGGGGACTCGTTGCCGTAGTGATGGTAATACCACCAGTAGCAGGGGTAGTTGTCGTAGAAATCGTCGCTGTTGCGCAGGTCCGCAGGCACGGCCTCGGCCAGCTGTCGCAGCACTTCTTTCGAAACGCCCAGGGCAACGCCCATCACCAGCAGTTTGTTCCACAAGATCAGGTCGCTGGGAATGGCCTCCTTCAGGCGCGTAAAGTCCTCAAGCCAATGCTTGAGCGCTTTACAGCGAGCCGCCACCTCGGCGCCCTCCGGCGTGTAGCGACGGAAGGTGCAGCTCAGGACAAAGCCCACGATCGTGACGGGGATCGAGATCATAGCGGCACCGACATTGGCATCCGCAAAGTCGGCATAGAACAGAGAGCCCAAAATGCCACAGACAATAATGATGCCGAGAACCAAGCCGGCAACCAGGGCGATGGTGCCGTCCGAGGCGATAAGCTCGCGCGCCTCCAGCTTGCCCTTAACCGTGCTCTGATAGTCCTCGAGCTTGTCGCCAACAGATGTGGTGCGCTCGCTAGCGTACTCCTCCAGCTCGCTAAACGTGCGCGAACGGACTCCGTCCTTATCGGGCTTAACGCCGGCGAAGAAGACCTTGAGCACGTCGCGATCGATGCCGTCCTTCTTGGCAGCCTTCCAGGCCTCGTCGGTCACTGTGATGCGATACGTCTGCTCCTCTTTTTCGCGACGGAGCAGACCCTTCTTCTTGGTCTCGGTCGCTTCTTCTAGCTTGATCACGCGGTCGTCGGTCAGCTTCATCAGCGTGGCGATATATGCCTGATCGGGCACGTCGTTCCAGCTCATAAGAGCTGCAAGCACCGCGGGATGGTCGGCCGAGGGCACATCGCGGAAATATTCGTCCTGGAAAAGCGGCTTGGGCTTGCGCTTGCGCAGCTTGAGCATCACGATCACACCGGTATAGGCAACCGCCACAACAACACATACCACGGCAATCGCGCTGGCAACCGCACGCGCGTGCTCACGGCGGGCGTTAGCTTCGTCGGCCCATTCCTTCTCTTCGCTCAGAATCGTCGACATGCGCTTTTCGCCCGAGACGGCAAGCTGCGGCACCCAGTCGCTGGGGAAGGCGATGCGTGCCTCGGCGAATTCGCCCTCATGCACGCAGGGAATGGTATAGGTGACCATGGGCTCGTCCGCATCGAGCGACACGTCGCCCGTCAGCGAGCCGTGGCCCCATGCGCGGAAGTTATCGCCCTTGACGGCAGCCGTCCCGGCAGCGGCATTTGCAAAGTAGACTTCCATCTCGACGTCATCGGAGTCCGCAGACCAGCCGTCACCCACAAATTTCCAGTAGAGCTCGGCGGTATCGGCCCAGTTCATAACCGCACCGGTCATGGAATAACTCACGTAGTAGATTGCGCTGTCGCCGCTCTCGTGAGGGCTGAACACCTTAATCTTTACGCCGTCGTCGGACTGCTCCACCGTGTAAACGCCGTCGTCGCCTTTATTTGCGCTGTCGACCTTGTTAAACGCAGTGTCGTCTTCCTCGACGCTCAGCACATTGACGACCACCGAGCCGCCTTGCTGGTTAGAGCCTGTATTGATATCCCAATACACGCCGTTAATGTCATCGTCGAAATCGAACTGGCGTCCCTCGACAACGGTCAGCGAGCCATCGGCCTCAACCGTGGCACCGATATAGGTTTGGCTCATGGAGTAGCCGTCGGCGTGCGCGACGGCAGGCAGCAGCAACAACGCAAGCGCGACGAGTGCGCAGACGGAAGCGAACCGCGCAAACAGGCGGCGCTGCCGACAGGGCTGGGCAACGGGGGCGTTCATAGGCACATCCTTTGTCTGTGGTACCAGTAGCGTCATTGTCCCACGTTTGCGAGTTCATGTGACGAACATCTAGGTCAGCGGAGCGTCAAAACGGGACAAAAGTCACGCCCGCCGCCGGCACCTGGGGACGTTCCTTATCTGCCGGCAATCTGGGACACTCCTTGGCATAGCCCGCTCCGGCAATAGATACCACTTCATAGCTCCATCACAGGTGTAGCGGCTTTGTGTGGGCGCGGCATGCGCTGATTGAGCCGCCAGTTGAGGGGCATAAAGCAGTTGAGCGAAAACGGTTTGCCCCTTTGCCGTCCGCTTGAGGATCATGTCCCCCTTTTCCGCGGAAACCCCGGCAGTTGCGAAGAGCTGCCGGGGTTTCTGTCGTTTGAAGGCTAGATTGATTGACGACGATTAAGGCGCCGAGCCGGTGGTCCGGCACGCGCAACGTGTGGCCTCAGCAACTTGCAGGCCACGGCAGCGTCTCCCCCACCGCGCCCCGCGCTATACTCGTCCGCATGGACATCAACGCACGCAACATAGCAACAACCGCCGCCGACGCGCCAACGACGCCGGCCGCTCCCGCGCCCGTCGTGGGGCGCTTCGCCCCGTCGCCCTCGGGCCGTATGCACCTGGGCAACGTGTTCAGCTGCCTGTGCGCATGGCTTTCGGCCCGCAGCCAGGGCGGCAGCATCGTGTTACGCATTGAGGACCTGGACGATCGCTGCAAGCGCCCGGAACTTGCCGCCCAATTGATTGACGACCTGGCCTGGCTGGGGCTGGAGTGGGACGAAGGCCCCTACTACCAGCACGACCGCCTAGACCTGTACGAGAGCGCCTTGCGCCGGCTGAAAGACGCCGGCCTCACCTATCCCTGCTTTTGCACACGCGCCGAGCTCCACGCCGCGAGTGCACCGCACGCGAGCGACGGCACGCCCATCTACCGTGGCGCCTGCCGAAGTCTTTCGGCCGAGGAGGTGGCCCGCCGCAGCGCCCTGCGCGCCCCGGCCACACGTCTGCGCGTGCCCACCGTCGACGACCTCGCAGACGACGTGATCGAATTTGTGGATCGCACGTACGGCGCCCAATGCGAAGCACTCGCCACCGAGTGCGGCGACTTTTTGGTGCGCCGCAGCGACGGCGTGTTTGCCTATCAGCTAGCCGTGGTGATCGACGACGCTGCCATGGGCGTCACCGAGGTCGTGCGCGGATGCGACCTGCTGGGGTCCACACCGCGCCAGATCTATCTGCAGCACCTGTTGGGACTGCCCACGCCGCACTACGGACATATTCCGCTGCTCATGGCACCGGACGGCCGCCGCCTTTCCAAACGAGACCGCGATCTGGACCTGGGCGAACTCCGCGCCCGCTTTGGCACGCCCGAAGCGCTGCTGGGCTGGCTCGCCGGGCAAACGGGCATCGCGCCGGACACCACGCCGCGCTCTGCCGAGCGGCTGGTCGAGCACTTTAGCTGGGACGTCATCCGCGCGCATCGGGAGAACATCACCATAATGGCCGAGTAACCAAACGCCCCGCCCCCTTCACTACCCCCCC
>CABPCG010000039.1 GCA_902405995.1 uncultured Collinsella sp. | reverse complement strand
GGCCGCGGCGGCGTCCTTGGCGGCCTGCAGCTCGGCAGCGTCGGCAGCCGTCTTGGCGGCTAGGGCCGCAGTAGCGTCGCTCTTGACCTGCGCGACCTGAGCGGCAGCGGCCTGCTCGGCGGCAGCAACCTTGGCGTCCGCGTCGGCACGGGCGGCCGCGACCTCGGCATCGGCCTCGGCACGCATCTGCGCCAGCTGCGCCGCCGCGGTCTCATGCGCCTCGGCAGCGTCGGCCTCGGCAGCCTTCTTGCCCGCTTCGACATCCTCCAGCGAGCCGCGCAGTTCCTCGGCATCCGCCTCGGCCATCTGAGCGCGCTGCGTCAACGCCAGCTCGCGCGTCTTGGCCTCGTCCAGCTCGTCGGCCAGGTCATCGCGCTCATCGGTCAGCGCATGCGCCTGCACCTTCCAGGACTTGAGCTGCCCCTGGAGCTCCTCAATCTGCTCGCGGGCCTCGGCCAGCGCCTGCTCGGCATCGAGCTGGGCCTGCGTGACCTCCTCCACAAACACACGACGAACCTCAACATCGGGCAGGTCGGGGCTATCGACCTGCACCTCCTTGATCTCTTTAATAAACTTGGGCGCCACCGGCGCGTGTTGCACGCTCTCGAGTTCCTGCAGGTTGCGCTCGTCGTCGGTCAGGCTCTTAAAGACGGTGTAGTTGTTGATGAGGTTGGTGTACATCTGCACCATGTACTCGTCATCGAACGCCAGCGCCTGCTGCTGCACGTCGATGTTGTAGCCGACCTTGTCGTAGCGCTCCATAAACTGCCACAGCTGGTAGCACTTGCGGTAGTTGGGGTCCTTCATGATGAGGTTGGTGCGCTGGATGGGGCTGCGGACCGCACTGCAGCCGTTCATGATCTGGCAGAACGACGCGCCGCGCAGCGCCATGACCAGGCGACGCACGCGGTCGATGCGCATAAAGACGTCCATGTTGTCGGCGTCGTTCTCGGCAAAGCTCTGGCGGTTTTTGACCGTCATCTCGACGTTGTACTCGATCTCTTCGTACGCGTCGTCGATCTTGCTGTGCATCTTAAAGCGGTTGCGGATCTCGTTGCCCGTCGACCAAAAGATGACGTCGGTGCGCTTGTCCACAAACGTCAGCAGGCGCTGAATCAGGTGGTAGATAAAGCGGTTCTCGTACAGGTCGTAGGTCTCAACGGTATTGACATTGAGGATGCGCGTGGGGTGAACTCCGCCGTCGTCGCTCGGCGCCAAAAACTGCGTGTTTTGGCTCAGATGGCGAACGCTGTCGGCGCTGATCTTTTTGGCGAGCGAGACCGGCACCACCTCTTCCTCGGTGGTGATAAAGCGGCGCGGCTTTTCGATGATGGTGTTGATGGCGTCGAGCGAGTCCTCGATCATGCTGATCCATTCCTCGTCCACCACCTTGACGAGCTCCTCGCGCTGCTGTTCGATCGTGGTGCCCGAGGCCTGCGCCATCTCAAACAGATAGCGGAAGTAGCGGCTGTCCTCCTGGATGGGCTCCATCTGCTCGGAGAAGCTGGTATAGAGGTCCTGAATGGTCTCGGACATGGGTTACTCCATAGATTGGATCGATCGGAAAGGGGCGAGGCGACATCACGCCGCCCCGCACTTACAGCATTAGTAGAAGTTCTGGATCCGCTGCAGGTACATGACGGAATCGGGCAGGCCGCCCTCGCCAAAGGTCTTCTCGATGTACTCGATCAGGCCCTTCATCTCGTCGCGCACAAAGCTCACGTTCATGGACTCAAACTTCTTGAGCACCTTGCGGGCGATGATGTAGTCCATGCCGCCCAGCTCGGTGCCGCCGCACGCCACGTACACGGGGATAAAGTCGTACATCTGCTTGATGATACGGTTGCCAAAGGCCAGCTTAAAGCGGGTCTGCAGGTACTGGTCCAGCTTGTGCATCTTCTGGAGCAGCTCCTCGTCGATCACGTACTCGACCTTGGCCTTCTGGAACAGGTACTGCAGGTGGTCGGCCGTCACGTGCACGCGCTCGTGCGGCTCGCACTCAAACGCGTCGGCGCGCTCGTTGAGCTCGATGGGAATCGCGCGGTCGTACACCTTGTCCGTGATGGTAAAGGTGGAGTCGTCGTTGTTGGCCGTGCCGATAAACCACAGGCTATCGGGGATGGTGAGCTTGCCGTCGTGCAGGCCCTTGGGGTCGGCGGCCCACTGGGTGGGGACCAGATCGAGCACCCACTCGTCGTGACTGGGCATCTCGAGCACCGACAGGATCTCGGCAAAGTAGTACTCCACGCGGGCGAGGTTCATCTCGTCGAGCACGATCATGGACGGGTCCTGGCGAAGGCCTGCCTCGTACACGGCGCGGAGGAACTCGGTCTCGTTAAAGCGCTTGGAGAACTCGTTAAAGTAGCCGAGCACCTCGGTGCGGTCGCGGAAGCTCGGCTGCACCGACACGATGGTCGCGGGATTGTCCAGGTAGCGGCTAAAGCTGTAGGGCAGCGACGTCTTACCGGTACCCGAGATGCCCTCCAGGATCAGCAGCTTGGAGGCGGCCATGCCGGCCACAAAGCGGCGGATGATCTCAGGCGTGTAGTAGAGCTTCATCTGGCTGCAGGCGAACGCGCGGAAGCTGTCGACAAAGTCCTCGAGCGAGATGGCATCGTCGTAGGCCGGCGACTCCCAGTCGCGGTACTTAAGGTCCACCAGGGACAGCTTGGGGAAGCGGTTGGCCTGGGCGATTTCTTTTTCCTCGGCAAGGGTCTTGGCCTCGACGGTGGCCTTGGCCATGGCAGCCGCGGCGTCCTTGACGCCCGCGCCGTCGAGCGCGAGCGACGCGTTGCCCGACACCACGGCGGCCGTGGCGCCCTCGCCCGCAGGCGCACCCGCAGCGGTGCCTGTAGCGGCGCCCACCACGTTGCCCACCGTGGGCAGGTGGTCGTCGGCCAGGGCCGAGGCGCCCACGTACGGAATCTGCTTGGTGCCGCCCATGGCATTGACCTTGAGCGCCAGCAGCTTGTTCTTCTCGTCCATGAGGTCGAGCACCTGCTTGTTCAGGCGGCCGATCTCGCGATAGAGCGCCTTGTTGGACGTGTCGTCGCGATGCAGGCGGCGGTTGATGCGGTAGCGGTGGACCAGGATGGCCACGATCAGCACGGGAACCGCGATGAGCATGGCAAACAGAATGATCGCACCGATCTTGCCCACCAGGTTAAACGTGGTGAAGTAGGTCATAAAGATGTTGAAGTACTCAACCCAACCAAATACCAGAAGGTTAAGGATGGAGCTCACAACGGCAACGACGTTGTAGACAACCTTTGCCAGCAGCTCCCAGGCAAATCCCAGAAACTCACTCACCGTCGGTACCCTCCTGCTTGGTCGCGTTCATCGCCGCCTCGGCCTCGGCCTTCAGACGACGGGCTTCCTCGAGCTTGGCCTCGGCCTGGGCGAGCTGCTCGGCGGCGTTATCGGCGGCAACGGTGGCGGCAGCGCCCTTGCCCTCGGCGTCCACGATGGCAGCCGCGGCGGCCAGGCGGTCCTCCTCGGCCATGGCGCGCTTAAGGTTCATGCCCACCACGATGAGGTGATACACCTGGTAGATAAAGAACAGCAGCATGGGCAGCACGATCACAATGAGGAAGCCCATGGAGCTGGACAGGAAGTTCATGACCTTGCCCATCTGCGGCAGCGCAAACACGTACTTGCCCACGATGTCGCCGTCGCTGATGATGTGTGTATCGGCCACGTCGTTGTTATCGCCCTTGGTGGTAAAGCTGCGCATGCCGTTGACCTCGTCGATGGCGGCGATGCGGTGCGTGTTGAGCGCGTACTCGTTGTCGATAATGGTGTGGAACGTCACGATGTCGCCCACCTCGAGCTTAGAGGTGTCGCACTTTTGGATGACGATGAGGTCACCCTTGTTAAACGTGGGCGCCATGGAGTCGGACTGCACGGCAAGCGGGGTGAAGCCGGCGATGTCCGAGACACTGCCGTCCTCGCGCGTAGCGAGCGTGGTAAACGCATACAGGGCCGCCACCAGGATGATGATCCACATGACGACGCTCAGTGCGATGGATGCGGCTTTTTTGACAGATTGCATGATGTCCCTTACTACCGTGTCTGTTTAGGTCGTGCGCGGCCCGATGGCCGCCGTGCGTATCTACTGTTCCTCGATGCCCTCAAAGCGCATCGAAACCGAATAGTTAGCTCCCTTTAGCATATTAGTGCAATTTGGGTCCGTTCCCTCGAGCCATATGCGAACGGTTACCGGCTTGTCCGTATCTTTTATTAGGTCGAACATGTCGCTGGCCGCGTTCGCTGCTCCCGAGTCGAGCCCAAAGACGGTGGCCGCACCAGACGAGCCTCCGCCTCCGTTGGGGTTGTAGACCCAGGTGTGGCCGTCGGCGGTAAAGCTCATGCGCATGGCGCTGGCCATGCCCTGCGTGTCGGAGCTAAACCGCGTGCCGGACGCGCCGCCGTCGCCGTCCTGCCCGGTCAGGCGAACGCGCAGGTCCGTGCTGCTCATAAAGTGCAGCGTGAACTCCAGGTAGGCGCCGGTCGCGGGATCGGCGGTGGAGCCATCCTCGAAGGTAAAGGTCTGGTAATCGCTCGTGGTGACGGGCTTGAGCCTGGATGCATCGATGTCCACGCCCTTTTCGCTGGCGATGCGTGCCGAGATCTGGTCGAAGCCCAAGCTGTGCACGTACTCGTCAAACGCGGCATGCTCGTCCAGGTCAAAGCGCAGCGAGCCGTCGGCGTTAGCATCGATCATGAGCATTCTGGTCTTGGCGCTATCGGCGATGGAGAACCAGGCAAACGTTGCCATGGCTATCGCCACCAGGGCAAACAGCACCAGCACCACGGTGGTGGTGAGCTTGCGGCGCAGGTCGGTGTCGGCGGGGGCGGGGACGTTGGGCTTGCCGGTGGCGGGCGTACAGTTGGCGGCGGGTTGCTTACGCGTCATGGCTACTCACCGTCCAAGGTCGCAAAGAGCGCCAGGTGCAAGGTGCCCGGGTCTTGATGCAGGTAGTCGGCGCTATCGGGGTCGGTGCCCTCGATGTAGTAATAGATATCCAGACGATAGGTCTGGCCCAGCCCCAGCGTGGCAAGCGAGTTTTGTGGGCGCATGGCTGTCTCGCTCGTGTCCAGCGTAAAGGCGGCCGGGTCCTGCGTCACGTTGGTACCGCAAGCGAGCTGGCCGTTTTGCCAGCCCAAAAGCATGCCCTCGGTATAGCCTGCCAGGCCCGCGGGGACGGTCGCGGGATGCTCGTCGCGATGGCCGCCGTCGGAGCTGTCGAGCTCAAAGATGTTGGCGGCAAGTACCTGGTTGCCGCTCGAGATCTTAATGCCCACACGGGCTGCGCGCAGCAGCTCGGCGTTGGCGTCCTGCGGGACCAGCGATTCGGCCAGATACAAGCTGACCTTACCCTTTACTTTGCTGGCGCCCGTTCCGGTAATGGTGGGGCGCAGATCGATCCAGCCGTGGTAGAACGCGGAGCCATTGTCTTTTGCCTGCTCAAATACCGTGGCATCGCCGGCCGAGTTGTTTTGCGCGCAGGCGGCAAAGCCGTTGAGGTCAAAGGTCGAGACTGGGTAGAGCGTCACGGCGCCATTCGCGCTGGAAGTCAGGGAAACGTCGCCCTGCTGCGACCAGCTGCCGCGATCGGCATCGCCCAGCTCTAGCACCAGCTTGGACGTGTCGCTGTGCACGCTCACCGAGTTGGTGTTGACCTTCATGTTGCTGGTAAACCAGGCGTAGGTCGCGGCGCCCAAAGTGGCGGCGAGCGCCACCATAACGAGCGCGATGTAGGCACGCGCGCGACGGGCGTGACGGCGGGCGGCGGTTGCGGGCTCGGTGGGCTCGAAGGCGGCGGTTGCCGCCGTGTTGACGCGCGCCGTCTCTGCCTCACTGCCGTCTAGCTGCATCTGCTTCTTATCTTGCATGCCACTCGCCCCCTTATGCCTTGGCGACGGCAAAGGCAAGCTGCAGCACCACATCGCGGGCCTGGGCCTCGTCGATGCAATTGGCGTCGCAGCCTTCCATGTACACAACGTAGCGAACGCTTGCCACCTCGTTGGCGGCCAGCGTGCAGATAGGTGTGGCACCTGCGCGCGCCGCGGGCGTGTCGCCGGTGCCGTCCATGCTGTAGGCGCTTATGGCGCGTGCGGGATCGGCGGTGTAGGCCCAGCCCGAGGCGCCAGCCGCCACAACCACGCCGTCTTGCGCAGTGGTACGCCTACTGGTGGCGCCCGCGGTGTTGCCCAGGTCGTCGCAGGTAAAGATATGCGTTTGCGTGCCCGACTGGGTTGTAATTACCAGACCCAGGCGCAGCGCGGCCAGCAGCTGCGGGTCGCTCGTCACGCTCATCTGGCCCTGATACAGGTACACGTTGAGCGCGCTATCGCTGCCCTTGAGGTACAGCGTGCCCGAAAGGGCGTAGTCGTCCAGCTGCGCGGTGCAGTCGGCGTAGTCGGTCGTAACGCCGGCGGCGTTTTGGAACGTGCCGCGCCAAAAGCGGGAAAGGTCTGACGTCGAGATGGGATAGAGCGTCTTGTCGGCGGCGGCAAGTGTGGCCGTTGTGTCCCAGGGCCCGTTGGCCGAAAGGCCAATCTGCAGGTCGGAGCTCTCGTCGCTTACCGTGTGCGCCACGGGCGTCACGTTGGTGTAGCGCGAGTTGCTAAACCAGGCATAGGTAGCCGCACTCAGGGCGGCTACCAGCACCAACATCCATGCGGCCGCGGCAACCATGCGACGGCGCGAGCCTAGGATGTCTTTGATGTTCGATGCGCTCATCCCTGGTCCCCTTACGAACGCTTACCGGCAAAGCGCAGCGCCAGCGATTGCAGGCTGGTGGCGGCCAGGTTGTTGGTACAGTCGGGGTCGCAGCCCTCCAGCCACACGTACACGTCCACGCGCACGGGCGTGCTGCGGCTGGCGCCCTTGGCGGCAGCGGGTAGGCTGCAAATCTTGGTCGTGGCCTCCTTGAGACTCACGATGCCGGTGTCTTCGTTGTAGTCGCAGAAGTTTGCGCTGGTCAGCTGGTCAAAATGGACCGTGGCACCGTCGGAGCGGCTGCTGTCGAGCACCAGGTGGTTCTGCTCGTTTTCGCCGGCGTCCTTGCCATCAAGCGTGTTGTAGCGCGCCTGGGGATTGTGCTCGCCCGAGACCTCAAAGACGTACTGGCCCGTAACGGCATCGCCCTGCCCTGGAGCATAGGCGACCAGCCCCACGCGCAGGGCGGTGGAGATGGGGTTTGCCGGATCCTGCTCGGTAAAGTCGATACCCGACAGGTACACGTCGGTTGCGGCCGAGTTGGTGGCCAGGTACAGGGAGGTCTTGTAGTAGTCGGAATGTTCGGCCGTGCCAAACATGCTGGCAAACAGCGAGTCCTGCGTGGTTCCGCCGGTAAAGCCCGTTACCTTTTGAAAGCCGTTGAGCACGTTGTCGGTCGAGACGGGATCGAGCAGGCCCGCAAAGCTCAGGCCGGCGTTGGTCTTGTACTCGCCGTCGTACTCGTTGGAGATAAGGAAGGTCACACCCGTGCCCGCGGCCATCTTGACGTCGGTGATATGGCGGTTGGCGTTGTAGATGTACCAGGCATACGTTACGGCTCCGGCAACAGCAAGGGCTACCAGCAACATGGCGAGCATGCGATTGAACTGTTTTTGCAGCGAACGCGCGTCCGACATGCCCCTCCCCCATTTGCCGCGTTGTAAACTACCTGGACACCATTTGCCCATAATGGAGTTATTTTACGCGAATGTGCAGTTCATCGGGGGTACAAACGCAACTTTCCACGTGCTGTTCGCGCTGCATCGGGGCGGATAGGGTCGCAAATCGCCGCTTTTTAAAAAATAGTTCTTGCCACTGGGTGGGAGCTCCGTTATATTATTCCCTGCGCACTCGCGCACCCTTGATCGGGCGTTTAGCTCAGGGGGAGAGCGCTTCCCTGACACGGAAGAGGTCAGAAGTTCAAATCTTCTAACGCCCACCAAATGTTCGCAGCTCAGAGGCTTCGCCTCTGAGCTGTTTTGTTTTACGCCGCCAAGACAAAAGAACGCCGCTGCAGCCAAACCGCCCAAACAGCCCCGGTGATTGCCCCGATCAGGCGCGGTTGGGTCTCGCAGCCATATATAAATAACCCCCTATAAAGTGAGGTTTAATACTTTTCCCAGAAGTGAACGAGCTTATTTGGACCCCCGGAGCATCCACACTTTTTGACGTTAAAACCGCAGGATTCCAGCAGCAAAACCGCAGGAAACAAGCCCCTAAAAGTGTCGATGTTTCGGGGGTCCATTCTGACTCGTTCACTTCTCGGGAAAAGTATTAAACCTGGATATATGGCCGCTAATTCTAACCCCCTGTTACCGCCCCTACCAATACTGATGCGCATCGATAACGGCTTGCCAGAGCCAAAATCGCTTCGTTTCGGCACGCGCATGGGCAAAATATCGCTGCTCTGCACTCATCGCCTTGTTAAAGATGGGGCGCTTATTCCGATGCAGCTTCCGTCGGATGCGTTCGCACAGCCGAACGAGCTTGTCGTAGTCAATTGCTTGGTCGGTTGTCACCGTAAAATACGCTACTCCCTCAAGCAGTTCCAACTCGTTGCGGCGCTCGGCATCCTTGTGGATCTTCTCGCGGCCGTCATGAATGGCATCGCTGTCGTAGTCGACCATCGCGGTCAGCACCTCTGGCAGCAGCCCGGCCTTTACTTTATCCCTGCCCACCTCGACTTTAGCCGTAAGCGTAATGTCGGGCGTGCGCTCCAACACGCGCAGTTTGCGCTCGCGCCCATCGTTGAGTCCATCGCGAATGAAAGCCTTCTTGTTGAGCTCGGCCTTGCCCAATGCATACCCGCCGTAGCGCGCAGGCAGCGACATAAACATGCACAGCCCCGACTCCCTCGGAGAGCGCGATCCCTCGATCACATACGCAAGCAGCGCCTTTGCCTTCGCGAGACCCCTTACCTTTGGGGACGCCTCGATATACGCCGCAATGAGCTCCTTCGTCGTGAGCCTGCCATCGCGCATGCCCCCATCCCTGCTTGTCACCCCGCCGGGAGCAAGGTTGTCCAGCCGATAGTCCGATGTCATGGCATAGCCGGCATAGATGGCCTCGGCTGCAGAGCCGTCGTGCGCAGCCTGCACAAACGCCAGCTCGGGAGCGCACACGTACGCATCCAGGCCGCCCATCCAGTGGCCCAGCGAGATAAACGAACCCGCCGGGAGCTCGTTGGTGCAGAGATGCGTCTTAACATGTTTGCTCCGCCGACGGTCGGCGCGCGACGGCACCAGCAAATCCAGCGTTTCGACCCCTAAATCATAGCGATCGATAAACTCCTGCGCCTCTTGGTCCAAGAGCGCGCAGGCGCCCGCAATCGACACGACCTCTGGTTCCGAATCCCCAAATCGAGGGTTCGGAATGTGCGCCAAAAGCGCCAACGCAGCGTTATGTGAAACGATAAAGTAGCTCATGGCGCGAAGATAACACGCGCGTCGGCGGCCGCCGGCGGTCCTGGTAAGTTTTCGGCAAACGACCGGCGGTTTTTTGCCGCAGCGCGTCCAAAGTGTTCATTCGTCGACGTCTAGCTGCAAATCCGTCAAGCTTTTGGCAAGGTTGCCGCTCAACTGACCAAAAGCTGACCATTTACTTGCCCATTTACTTGACGGCACGACCTCGCCAAAATGCTCCGCGACTTCTCGGACGGTCGAAATGCTCGTTTAGCGACCACACACCCAGCGCTGGGGTATCCTTGGAGCACATGCACCGCAAGTCGCACAAAGGAGCCGCCATGCGCACCGAGCTCGATGTTCCCTTTTCGCACAAAGACCAGGCCAAGGCCCTGGGCGCCAAGTGGGACCGGGTCAAGAAGATCTGGTACGTGCCCGACGGCATCAACCCCGAGCCCTTTGCCGCGTGGCTGCCCGGCGTTGATCGCTCCGACCCCAGCGCGCCCTACATCTACCTGGTGCTGGGCAAGCGCGAATGTTGGAAGTGTCACGAGCAGACGACGGTCGCAGCCTTTGGCATTCCGTATCGGGTGGCCGAGGACTCGGGCAGCAAGGCTGCGCCCGGCGCAATACCCGCTGTGGACGACGCGGGCCACATCGCGATCGACACCGCCCGCGCCAACGCCATAGCCATCGTCCCCGCGCTGGGCTGCGTGCCGGCCGAAATTCGCGACTACCTGCGCGAGCGCTGCGGCTACAAGCCCGTAACGTCGCGCACCACCAAGACCGTATCGCTCGCTAGCACCTGCACCGCCTGCGGCGCGCTGCAAGGCAGCCATTACCTGTTCGAGGAGCCCACGTCGCCGTTTGCACTCACGGCCATCAACAAGCTGCCCGCGCTGGAGTTCGTGCGCGTGGAAGTCGCCGGCGTCTACGGCATCCCCGACAGTCAGGACAACTTTGACCAGGCGCTCTTCACCTGGGCACGTGACCACCACACCCAGTTCCACAAAACCCTGTGCGAGGGGATTTACCTGTGGGGCATCTTATAAGGCAGAAACGCCCGAGCGTGGAAAATCTCCCGTTTTTGACAGCTTTTCAGCCCAAAATCGTCCGATAATCCACGCTCAATTTTCAATCGTCCAACAATCCTCGCTCATCAGCAGGCAACTAGACATCCGCCTCGTCATAGGTAATGGTGCATCCGCAGGTTGGGCATTGCTGAGGATAGACCGGAAGACGTAGGCCCGTCCGAGCCCGCGGGTCGGCAGCGTGCTTGTCGCGGGTGTCGATGAAGCTGATGTCTAGGCATGGGAGGTCTGCACCGCAGCGGGAACAGGGCAAACAGATTTGGCTGCAACTAGCCTCGACGAGCGGAAACAAGCTCCGGTCCATTAACGCTCGCGGTAGGTTTCCGTACACGCCTCGCGCGATATCGCTTCGCCATCCCATGGTCTCCCCTTTCCCGTTTTAACCGTTGAGGAGAGGATGGCAGGATCGTGCAGCTCTCGATGCGGCGCAGCGCGATCCGATCAATCGACATGATTGGGTTGCGACGGGCCGCACCTAACTAATACGGAGCAACGGCTTCCGCCCGACGTCGCGATTCCGAGAAATCGAACTCGGCTCGATGCGCCTCGAGGAATCGAGCGTTGGGTCGCAAGCGATGCTCGTCCGGCTCGCGCAGCACCGAGCCTGCAAACGTCGCATATTCCGTATGTCGCAGAAGGTACGACCCGCAAAGTTGATAGTCGCCGCGTACCAGCTCAAACGAAATCAGATGAGCGTCGAACAGCGAGTGCAGGTCGCGGCGCAGCAGGATACCGTTGCTGACAACCTGCGACTTGGGACCCGAGTAGTTCTCGATATGCGCAGCTTCGAGCGCTTCGTCGACATTGCAACCCGAGACGGCGCATCGACCGGTATAGGCCTCAAAGAGCTGCGTGCGGAAACGCTGCTGGCCGATTCGCTCGCGACGCAGCGCATAGCGAACCTTTTCATCGTCGCTCGCCGGAGCGCCGGAAAACTCCGCCGCAATCGGAGCGTCCTTCATGTAGCTCATATCGGGGAAGAAACGCGCGTCGGGTCCACCCTTGTGAACGGGGCCATGCAGCACAAACCAGCTGTTCTCCGGCTCGTAACGCTCAACGAACGCTAGGCCCAGCACCTTGTAGCCAGCGCTCGTTGCAAAGAACACGCCAACGGGAACGCCGCACTCCATGCAGTTGATCATCTTTTGGTTGTAGTCCTGGTCGCGCCAGTTTTCGACCGAAGCACTTTGCGACGAGTACTTGAGCACCCAGGTGCCATCCTCAAGATAGAGCGGCGGAACATCGGGGTAGGCGCCGCGCTTTGAGTTGTGCACCGAAAGGGCGAAGGTCTTCTCACGCGGATGCTTAACGCGCCGGCGACCAGGCCAAAAGATGCCCGAGTCGCGCGACACCGGAAAGAGTTCGGAATCAATCGTCAGACGAAAGGGATATTGAGGGCTATCGGCATTGGTGCGATGCGGAAGCTTGTCCCACAAGCCGCCACGCTGCTCCTCGCGCAAGAACCACTCCCAAGCCTGGACATATTCGGACGGCACAAAGCTGCAAGCGCGGTCGAAACTCGGCCGAGCAATCAGCGGAACACTAGAAGCGATGCCGTCCATAAGGAACCTCCAGGAAGAACAGTTCCTCACATTATCGCCTACGAAATGATGACGCTAAACGAAAAAGGACCCACTTCCTTCGAAGCAGGCCCTTGACCATCTGCATTTAAGCGAACATCGGCATTACGACGTTGCAACACCGGCGAGCTTGACTGTCACATCGTATGTTGCAAGGTCCTCAGCTGCGGCGTTGTTAACGCAGTCAGCATCGGTTCCTTCCATCCAAATATAAATTCGGACCGCTATGCCATCATAGCCAACGCGACTTGCGATCTGGTGCGTACCGGCGTCAACCTGATAATCGTCTCCAACCTTGTTTGCAAGCCAGCCGGCGCAATTGCCTGCTTCAATATGTTGGTAGGAAGGCACTTGAGGTCCGCTAACCGCGTCCTTTACACAAGACCATCCAGCAATGGCGTTTTTATCGTTACCCTTCTCGGTAGTAGAAACTGCAGCGGGAGCGTACACGACCTTTAGAGTTTCATCACCGGTCGGGTTTCCATTAGCATCAATTGCCTGAGTAGTGATACCGACTCGTAAAGAATTCGGGATGGTATCGGTCGTTGGTGCCCCATGGGCGGTAACAACTACGGGCTCTCCGTCAGATCCTTCAAGATACACGTCGGCTATACCTGACTCTGTAATGGTGTAGACAATAAACTCGCTCTTGAGATAGGCGTAGTGGGTCTCGCCACCGGCCTCGTATTCTCCGGGCTTTCCATCCTGTTTAAACTTAATCTGCGAGTAAGAGGTCACTCTACCGTCTGATCCCCAGCCTTGGCAGACAAACCAGTTCTTAAGATCGTCCGTAGAAGACGGCGTTATCTTTCCGCCCTGTATTGCAGCCGCGAGCGACGTCTGTTCGCCACCGTGCTGGGCACCGTTCTTGAGCTCATCGATCTGAAGGATGAAACCATTAGTCGTTGCGCTAATGGTTGAAGATGTCGCCTTCACCGTGTTATTTGCGACATACCAAGCATAGGTTGCAGACGAGAGAGCAACAGCGGACATAAGCACCGCACAGGCAGCACCCATGAGCTGTTTTTTAAGCTGTTTTACGCTCTGGCTCATTCGATAGACCTATCTAGTAGAAATGCCGGGGGCCGACGGTTCGGCCCCCGGCATTCTGAAATCTCAAAAACGACGAAGTCGGCGATAGCTAGTTAGAAGTACCCTTGTACTCCTTGGGCGTAGCCTCAAAGGTGATCGTCACGCCATTGTCGCCAGCAGTGGTCTTGATCTTCTCAAGGTTGTTGGAATAGACGTTAGCGTCGTCACCATCGTAGTACAGGTAGACCTTAATCGTAGCGTCAGCATCAGATTTGATTACCTGATCAGTTGCAAGCAGATCGCTAGCCGTCCTGTCATCATTAGAGGAGCTGAGTTGAATACCGTCCTTACTCCAGACCTCCCACTTCTCACCGCAAACAACAAGAACGCGAAGGGCATTGCCAAGGTTCTTATTTTCCGTCGTTGTAGGGGTAGTAACAGTCACGCCCGTGATATGCAGGTTCGTGAACTCACCATCGTAGGTGCCGGTACCCACATAGAAAGTATTCTCAACCGCATATTTAGCTTCCACGGCTTTGGCGGCAGTTCCGTCACCAATCTTGAACTCGGTACCCTCCTTCATCGTCGAAGCGTCAGCGGTAGACGCATAGGCAGACTTCCAAACGGCCTTGCCATCCTGGCTCTTCTCAGTCTTAGCAGGATAGAGCTCCTTCTTTTCGACCCCAGAAGTAACAGCACTAGTGGAGGTCTTAGACGTCTTCGCCTTATCAATCACGAGGTATGCAGAGTTGGACTGGGCGGCGATGTTAGACGTCGTCGCCTTAACCGAGTTGTTGCTGACAAACCATGCGAAGGTGGCGGAACCGAGGGCTACGGCTGCTACCAGCACCATGGCGATGGCGGCGCCCATCTGTTTCTTTAATGCCTTGGTATCCATGCGGACCCCTTTCTTTCCCCATTCATCCCAGATGACCCTCGAGAAGCCCGGAAGGGGAACCCGCGCTTTCGTGTTGGATGTTGCTTGCCCATCCTTAAAATTTGGATTTGAGAATACCATATTTCTTACGATTTCCTTATGAGTTTTCGAGGGCTTGCATTCCGGCAGATTCATGGGTCTACCTTGGGCTGGGTACGGAACTGTGCAAACGCTGTTTACCTTATCTAGCCACGCGCTTCCGCAAAGTCATAAGCCTCTCTTAAGGTTTGCGACCGCAGCGCCATGCCATCGCACATTTACACCCCGCCGAGCTTCGCCCTTAGCCCTTCCCCACTCGCTATACTGGTGCAGAACGTGTCATTTTTGCCTGCTTGCGGGCTATTTGCTGGGAGGGCCCCATGGCTGCCGCCAATCAACCCAAGGGAAGCGTTTCTGCCGGATCGATCAAACCGGTGACGCGCAAGGCCGTTCGCTGCCAGCGCGAAGTCGCCTGGTTGGTCACGCAGGCGGCCGGCAAGCTCGTCGCCACCACCGACGACGTCAACGCGCCCACGCCCAGCTTTGTGCTGGCGGCGGCGCTGTCGTACACCCGCGAGCAAGAGCAGGCCGCCCAGGATGGCGGACACGCGATTGACTATGAGGCCGTCATGGGTCCCGACCTCGCAAGCTTTTGTGCGGCCGCGGGGCTGCCCACAGCGCCCAACGCGCTTTCGGACGCGGGCTACATGTTCACCCTCTCGGGCGCGGACCTCATCCGCGATGTTTACGCCTACTGTAGCTACCTGGGCGAACGCATGGGAGACGCAGCGCAGGTCAAACCAGGCTACGCGATCAAGCTCGCGCTGCGGCTGTTCTTGCTGGATGCCGCCGCAGGCAACGGCGCCACTTCCACAGACAACGCCTCGGCATAGCAAAAGCGCCGGGCCGGGAAACAATCCC
>CABPCG010000038.1 GCA_902405995.1 uncultured Collinsella sp. | reverse complement strand
GGGAAACAATCCCGGCCCGGCGCTTGTTCGTTCTACTTGTCCCCGTCCCCTGCGGGCGAGTTCTTTTGGTTGCGACGGTTACTCCACGTCACGTTGTGCTCCTTGTAGTAATCGGGCGCCTCGTTGCCGCTCGCACTAATGGGGTCGTTGCCGGTCAGGGTGTCGGCAATATCCTGCACGAACTTAATGAACAGGCTCGAGTCGTCGGTCTCGGACGAATCAAAGTCGAAGCCAAACTCCACCGCGCCGCCGATGATCTTGTCCACGCACTCCGGATCGTCGCCGTCCAGCCAGATGACCACGGTGTACTTGTCCACATCGCCCACGCGGAAGTTCGCGTGGCTGATGGTCGTTACCACGTCTTTGGACGCAAACGGCTCGGTGTTGGGCTCGAGGTTGCCATCGGTCGCAGCCGCCGCATAGGTCGTAGGCTCGCCATTGCGATACACGCGCACGCGCGCGGCCTTCTCCACGCCCTTGCTGGCGCTGACCACCTTGAGCTTGGCGCTGTAACCCAGATCGGTCTTGCCGGCATTGCGGATATAAAAGGTGTACGCCACGTAATTTTTGCCGTTGTGGCTGCCGTCGATGTCGTCCAGATTGTCGGGCAGGTCCTCGGCAGCGATATTGGTGCCGTTGTCCAAGGCGTCGGCCGCCAGGCGCGCGGTGGCGTTGTTAAAGTCGCCGTTGTCGGCAATGGCCACGCCGCGGCGGAACAGCTCCAGACGGTTGAGGTTGATGGTGAAGTTGCCCATGTTTTCCTGCATAAACGACAGGGCAAACAGCACGCCAAAGGCAAGCGCCAGCACCACGAGGGCCTTTTGCAGCTTGTCCATGCGCAGCAGCGCCGCGCCGATGCGTTCCATGCGGCGCTTGGGCATGTACATGGACACGACCGCATCGGGGTCGATGTCGTCGAGGTCTTGGTCGGCCAGCGCCTGCTCCAGCTCCTCGATGCGCACCACGCCGCGCAGGTCGCGCTTGGGTTTGCGTTTGGGTTTGGGCTTGGGCTTGCCGAAGCGCTTGCGGGAGGCGGAGGCTTGCTCGGGCGCGGGATCCTCGCCGGGTGCGTCCTCGGCATTGGCGCCGGGCGCGTCTGCCGGCGTGTCCTCGGTCTGGCGCTCGGCTTGGTCCTCGGCCAAATTATCGGTCGCGTCCTCGGCTTGGTCCTGCGCCAAATCCTCGGCCAAATCCTCGGCAGCTTGATCTTTGTTGTTACGCTTGAACAGAGCCATGGCGATCAGATCTTATATTTGGTGCGAATGTAGCCGACGTATTCTTTGACGAGCTCGCGCTCCATGTCGTCGGCGTAGCGGAACTGCAGGCCGCAGACGTTGCGGTACAGGCTGCCCTTGGGCGCGCGGCGCACCCAGCACACGATGCCCAGCTGCTCGGGCAGCTCGTGACGCTCGCCCTGCAGGCGGATCGTGGGCATTTGCACGGACAGGGCCTCGCCCACGTCGGGATAATCGTTGAGGTAGACGGCCAGGCCGCCAGCCGAGACGTCGATGGTCATGGCGTCCTCGGGCTCGGGGGTCGACTCGTTGTCGCGCTGGTAGGTCAGGCGCATGGCGACCTTAAAACGCTCGTCGCGGCGCTTGACAAAGGTGCGCTGCTCGGCGACTTTGCGCATTTTCCAGTAAGTGCGGATGCCCTTTTTCTCGACTGCCTCGGGATAGCCGGCGAGCACGAACGTCTCCTCGCCCACTTTGTATTGCAGCAGCAGCTTTTGGTTTTCGTCCATGAGCAGCGGCTTGCCGGCGAGCATGGGCGCGCTCATAAGAAAGTACGCGTCGTCCAGGTTCTCTTTGTACGTGGCGAGCATGTTGAAGTCGGTTTTTTGGCCCATGGGCACGTCGAATGCCACCTGCAGCTTGGTCCCCGGCGTTATCTGTTGCTCTGCCATGTTGTCTCCCCCAGTCGCGGGCGCCGATATCATCGTCGTGCGCGATGCACATTGGGCTATTGTACCTGCTTTGCTGCGGGTTTCCATGGGCAGCGCGCGAAATGGTGGGATGAAGGGTGCGGGCGCCAGTGCAGCTGCTTTGCGCGCGTCATCAATCTGACAGCGATGCATGTTCCCGACAGACCGTCTGTCTGTCTATCTCTCAGCTATCTCTCGTAATTATCTCTCGTCTCTCATTTATCTCTCAGCTTAGAGATGAGTGAGAGATGAGAGACAAAATTACCGTTATCGGTTCAAGCAAATCACGTTCGCGCAGGTAAACTCATGTATACGGGAACTTTGACTCGATCCCCTAGCCACCTTGCAGCATTGTTATCTCTCATATTTATCTCTCGTCTTTCTGTTATCTCTCGTATTAGTGACGAATGAGAGATGAGAGATGCGTGAGTGATGGACGAGTGTGATTTTTTGGACGGTCGGAAAATCCCTCAAATAAAAAACGGGGCCGGCCTTACGCCGAGCCCCGTTTTCAAACGGTCAGTTAGTTATCCAACGCGCGAGCATAGCAGTCAACATTACGCCGCCGCGAACACTCCCAAGCCCGTTCCGATGATGCAGATTGCGAAGATGCCCAAGATGATCCAAATGGTCTTGACGCCCTTTTTATAGAGGGCAACGCAAGCGAACGTTGCCAGCAAGGGCAGCAGACCGGGGAAGATCGAATCGAACAGATCCTGCAGGACAATCTCCGAACCACCCACGTCAAAGGTCAAAGCCGTGGACAGCGAGACCTGTGCCGCAATCATGGCGCCGATAACGGTCATTCCGAGAACACCGGCAGCATGCGTCATGCGAGACATAAGGTTGCTCTCTTCGGACTGCTGCAAAAACTTGGTTCCCAAGTCGTAACCCAGATGGGCGGCGACGATACGCGTTGCAAAGTTAATCACGGAGTAGATGAGCGCGTACACGATGGGGCCGAGCGGGTTGCCCGTCGAAGCGATGCCAATACCAATGCCGGCGGCAACCACGCGGAACGTACCCCAGTAGAACGAATCACCGATGCCGGAAAGCGGTCCCATAAGGCCGACCTTCATGGCGTTAATCGAGGACGTGTCGAAGTTCTTATCGGCAGCCGCCTGCTCTTCCATCGAAACCGTTAGGCCGGCTACAAACGGAAGCACATGAGGCGTGATGTTAAAGAACTCGGTATGGCGATCGAGCGCCGCATAGTAATCGTCGTCGTTGGGATAGATCTTTCGCAGGGGCTTCTGAATGGTGTACATGAAGCCCATTGCCATCATCTTGTCGTACGACTGCGAGCACTGGCTCGTAAACTGGCGAAGGAACATGCTCCGATACATATCGGGAGTCATAATCGCGTCCTTCTTGGCCTCTTTGAGGTCGGTGTTCTGGATAGCCATTAGAAGTCCTCCTCTTCATCTGCAGCAACCGTCTGCGGACCGGACGAGCCCTCGCGGAAGGCCAGGAGCAGCGCGACGCAAATGGCAGCTGCGGCGACGCCGACCACGTCCATCTTGAGGTAGATGACCATAATGAAGCCCAGGAACAGCCAGGGAAGGAGCTTGTTATCGCCCATGGTCCTGATAAGAAGAGCGAAGCCGATGCAGACCATGACGCCGGACGCAACGTTGAGGCCGTCCATCACAAACTGCGGAATCGCGCTGAGCGCATTGTTGATAAGGTCGGCACCAAAGAACAGCGAGCCAAACACCAGCAGTGCAGACGGAATGCCAATCGACAGCGGCACGATGGTCAGATGGTACAGATTCGCCTTGGCAAGATCGCGATTTGCCAGAGCGGTCTCAATCTTCTTGCAGGCAAAGGCACCCGGAACGGCGTAGCAGAAGTTGCGCCACACCTGAAGGAAGACGGAGACGGGAAGGGCGAGCGCGACGGCAGTTGCCGTGCCCGTACCCGTAATGACGGCAAACGCGCAGCCAAGCACGCCGGAGGCATAGACCTCGGGAGGAACCGCCGCGCCGACCATGATGGCGCCCATGAACATGGACTCCAAAGCAGCGCCGACGATAACGCCCTGCTGGACATCGCCAAGGATCAAGCCGACAAACAGGCTCGTAAACAGCGGACGACCAAGCATCGTAATGCCAAATAATTGCTCGTCCATGGACGCAATAAATGCGACCAGTGCAACTAGAAGATACTGGACAACCATTTCGATCAACCCCAGAAACAGGTCTGCAGGCGAGGCATTCTGCGCAGCTCGCCTGCAGACAACCGCAGCAATTTGAGAGGATTAGTAGTTCATCTGGTGATAGTAACGACGCGTGGTGAGCGGGTGGTTACGGACGTGCTCGAGATGGCAGCTCAGACGCTCGGTGATGGTGTAGGTGACCATCGGGGAGACGATCTTGCGGAACTCGGGGTCGCTGAACGGCAGCTCGACCTCGGCGGTGTCAAACTTGTTCACGCGGACGTTGACGCCCTTCTCGTCGGCGAGCATGTGAGTGAAGTTGTCCACGCGGTCCATGAGCTTACGGGTGTCGTCCTCGCCGTAGAGCATGATGAGGCTCGTGCCTTCCTCGCACAGCTCGATGGTGCCGTGGAAGAACTCGGCGGCGTGGATGGACTTGGTCTTGATCCACTGCATCTCCTCGAGGATGCACATGGCGTAGTCGTAGGCCTCACCCCAGAGCATGCCGGAGCCAATCACCATGTGGTAATCGGTGTCCTTGAAGTCCTCGGCCATGGCGGCGCAGCGCTCGTCCTGAGCGTCCTTGGCCTTGATGAGGTACGGAGCGATGTTGCCGAACTCTTCCATGAAGGTGTCGTACTTGGGGAAGGCGCCGGCGTTCTTGAGGAAGCGGGCGACCAGCGTGATCTGGTAGGTGTAGATGGCCTCGCACAGAACGTCGTCCTCGGCGAAGCTGAAGAACTTGTAATCGGCGTACTCGGTGGCCGGGGTGTTGTCGTTGGAGACATACATCAGCGTGCGGGCGCCCTGCTCCTGGCAGAACTTGGCAGCCTCAATGATCTCGGGGGTGGTGCCGGTACGGGTGGAGAAGACGCAGACAGAATCCTTGTTGAAGGTCTTGGGCGGGCAGGCGAGGAACTCTGCAGCGATCTCGCAGTGGACATCGACGTCGGCCGTGGTGGTCTCGACCCAATACTTCATCGGGAGCGTGTGGGCCCAGGTGCCGCCGCAGCCGATGAAGAAGATGTTGGAATAACCCTGCTCGCAGACCTCGTCCACGGCAGCCTCAATCTGAGGACGGAGAGCGAGGGCATCGCTCACAACCTTCTCGTAACGAGGCTCATCGAAATTGAACATCCCTTACTCCTAACTCACTTGGATGAACCCTTCATTCATCCCATGACGTTATAATACTTTATATAACTAACTATGCAAGAACTATTTCAGATTTTTTTGATTTTTCTTTAATAAAAAGCCCGCCGATCAAATGATCGACGGGCATAGGCATAGAGCATTGGTTCAATAAATGCCGAGCATCAACGTGTTTCCGGCTAGAAAACGTCCTTGGCAAACACCTTAGCGTCATTGGGGACCTGACAGATTTCGATGGCCACGCCATCGCCCAGGAGCTCTTGGATATGCTCGGCATCTTTCTCGGTCGCAAAGATCGCAGGGGTCGGATGAAGCGTGGTCTCAGGGGTCTTTCGGGTTCCGCCCAGATTGATCTCTTTGATGTCTTTGCAACCCTTAGCGAGACGATAGACATCTTCAATCGTCTCAGTGATGATAAACAGCGAATACTTGTCGGTAACGCCGCTGTTGAGCGCCTCGATAGCAGCGTCAACATCCTTGATGACGAGTTTAACGCCGTTGGGGCGGGCGAGCCTCAAGGCCGCCTTCCTCATGTCGTCTTTTGCCACAGCATCGCTGGCAAGCAAGATGCAATCTACATCCAAAGCGTGAGTCCAGGACATGGCAACTTGGCCGTGAATCAGTCGGTAATCAACTCTCGTAAGCTTAATCATCGTTATCATCTCCGCACGTGATAAAGGGAATGACAGGTGTGGCCCCTAGCTAGGGCTCGAACCAGAACTAACTAGAACTCTTCTTCCTCGGTGCCGGCAAGCATGCCCGCCGCCTCGCAAAGCTGAATAAACGAACGCGATCCCTCGACCGCGGCTTTGGCCTTGTCCGCATCCAGGGAGTCCAGCTGTGTAACCATTTCCACCAGCAGCGGCAAGTTCATTCCAGCGATTAACGTAAACGATCCGTCGGTCTGCCTCTGAATGAATTCGTTGTTTACAGAGCCGCCAAAGATGTCAGTCACGACAAACCAAGAGTCGGCAGGGCCCCTCGTCTCCATCCATGCATCAATCAACGCCGCGACGTCCCTTGAATCGTCATCGACATAGGCGCACAGGCACTCGATTCGGTCGTTGGTGCCCATCAGAATCTCCAGAGAGCTTTTCATGCCTTGGGCGAGATAACCATGACTCGCTAGCAATATCTTATTCATAGTTCTCCAATACCAATAGGACGTACTATATTGTCATAACAAAGTATATTAGCAATCTACCCTACGTGGTGTGTCTATTTTCCAAATCCGCGAACGGTAACAATTGGTCGGTAAATCGACCAATCTATCGCTAATTTACAAATAGAACTTCAGTCGCTCGGTGCAGTACACCTGACGGGAGATGAAAAGCGGCTCGCCACTTGGGGCATAACGTCTATCGACAAACAGAAGCAGCGAAGAGTCCAGCTCCACGTTAAGGTATGCCGCCTCGAGCTCGCTCGCATAGCAGACCTCGAGCGTACGCGTGTTGGGACCCATCTTGATCCCCTGGCGATCGAGTACCGCCATCAGCGAATCATCGAGGGACTCATGCTCCAAAAAAGAAAGCGCAGCGGAATAGCTATTGGTTTCCAGCATCGTGGGCTTGCCATCCACAAGGCGCAGACGACGGCTACGCAATACCTTTTGGGTATCGTCTACGCCCAGGAACTTCGCGTCTCGCAGACTTGGGAAGTCCCAGCCCATTTCGAGAACCCTGGTAGACGCCTGTTTGCCCGCAAGCTGGCACGAATGGGTAAAGCTCTCACGGTCGTCCGCGGCATACATCTGCGTGTCCGACGAAACGAACGTGCCCTTGCCGCGGGCCCTCTCAACAAGCCCAGCATCTTCCATTTCTTTAATTGCGGAGCGAACCGTTATTCGGCTCACGCCAAATTGCTCGATAAGCTCCGCCTCGGTCGGAAGCTTATCTCCCGGGCGGTACGTGCCGTTGGCGATTGAATCAGAAAGCGCACGAACAATCTGTTTGTATAGGGGGATAACGCTATTTGCCTCAACCATATCAACCATACCTTTACAAGAAATCAGCAGTTTATAGATAGATGACTTATATTGTATTAGAACTTTTTAGGAGTCCATATATTTCCTAAATGATTCGGTAAACGGGGTGTTATTTCACTTTAGCGGGATGCAGCGGCTACCCGCGGCATTCGCCGTCAACCCAGTTAGGCTAGTCCACCCACATCGTCTTCAGTTCGCTGCAGTGCCGCGGTCCCATATGGGTATACTCTCGAGGATTCGACTCGATTCGCCCCCGCTGGGGCATCAAAGGAGACTGCATATGCCCACCACCTCAACCGACCCACGCGCCGCTGCTGCCGCGCTGCTGGTGCCCGGTACCACCTGCCACGGCTTTGCCGTCGAGCGCTGCGAGACCGTGCCCGAGCTCGACTCAGACGCCTACGTGCTGCGCCACACTGCCTCGGGCGCTCGCCTGCTGTACCTGGCGTGCGACGACGAAAACAAGGCCTTTGCCATTGGCTTTAAGACGCCGCCGGCCGATTCCACCGGCGTGTTCCATATTCTTGAGCACTCGGTGCTGTGCGGATCGGCCAAGTTTCCCGTCAAGGAGCCGTTTGTCGACCTGATCAAGAGCTCCATGCAGACGTTCCTCAACGCCATGACCTACCCCGACAAGACCATCTACCCCGTTGCCACCACCAACGAGCAGGACCTGTACAACCTGATGGACGTGTACCTGGACGCGGTGTTCAACCCGGCTATCTATACCAAGCCCACCATTTTCGAGCAGGAGGGCTGGCACTACGAGCTGGATCTGCCGGAGAGCGCCGAGAGCGAGGGCGACGGCAGCTCCGCGAGCCTGCGCGAGGGCACGCTGCGCTATAACGGCGTGGTGTTCAACGAGATGAAGGGCGCGCTGTCCGACCCCATGAGCGTGCTGGACGACGCCGTCAACGCCGCGCTCTATCCCGACACCGCCTATGCGCACGAGAGCGGCGGCGACCCGCGCGCGATTCCCGCGCTCAGCTACGAGCAGTTCCTAGACACGCACGCGCGCCACTACAATCCTTCCAACTCCTACATCACGCTCTACGGCGACCTGGACGTGGACCGCGCACTGGCCTTTTTGGACGAGCGCTATCTGTCGCAGCCGAGTGCCGCGAGCCGCCGCATGGACGCCGCCGTTGTCGCCGGCGAGGACCCGTCCACGCTGGCACCCAATCCGCTGGGCGTGCAGGCGCCCGTGACCTGCGAGTATAAACGCGTCGAGATGGCCACCACGCCCGAGAACGCCCTGGTGGGACTGGGCCTTGTGCTGGGCAGCGCGCTCGACCGCAAGCGCACGATCGCGGCGGATATCCTGTTCGAGGCGCTGCTGGGCTCCAACGAAGCACCGGTTAAGAAGGCCATTCTTGCCGCCGGCCTGGGCGGCAACGTGGTGAGCTACACCGCGGCCGAGAGTCTGCAGCCCTACGAGCTCATCATGCTGCAAAACGCGCAGCCCGGCGTGGCGCGCGAGCTACGTCGTGTGTTCCAGGACGCCTGCCGCGACCTGTGCGAGCACGGCGTTCCGCGCGAGCGCCTGGAAGCCATCATCAGCAGCAACGAATACGACCTGCGCCAGCGCGACTACGGTATCGCCGACGGCGTGGCCATTGCGTGCGACGCGCTGAGCACCTGGCTCTACGATGACGACGCCGCGACGCTGGCACTCAAGTACGGCCCGGTGTACGAAGAGCTGCGCGGCGAGCTGGACGGCAGCTATTTTGAGGACCTGCTGCGCGAGCTCGTGCTGGAAAACGACCACATGGCGCTGGTCGAGCTGGTGCCGGTGGACGCCGCCGAGGGCGCGGAGAGCGCCGAGGCCGCCGAGCTGGCAGCCAAGCGCGATGCCATGACCGATACCGAGCTGGCCGACGTGGTTGAGCGCACAGCCGCGCTGCGTGCCGCACAGGAGGCCGAAGACACACCCGAGGCCAAGGCCACGCTGCCGCGCCTGCGCGTGTCCGACATTGGCGAGGCGCGCCCCGAGCCGCCGCTCGTTGTGGACACGACCGCGCCCATCCCCTGTCTGCGCCACGGCATCCCCACCAACCGCCTGGCCTACGCCATGCAGTATTTCGACCTGAGTTGTGTCGCGTTTGAGGACCTGCCCTATGTGACGCTGCTCTGCCGCCTGCTCAAGCAGCTGCCCACGAGCGAGCATTCGGCCGAGGAGCTCGACAACCTGCTCGCTGGCAAGCTGGGTTTTTTGAGCTTTACGACCGAGGTCATGACCCAGCCCGACGTGGACGGCGTGCGCCCCTACCTGCTGGTGAGCGCCGGCGCCCTGTCCGAGAAGATCGACGCGCTGGCGAGCCTGCCGCGCGAGGTGTGGTCGAGCACGCTGTTGGCGGATGCCGACGCCGACCGCGTGCGCGACGTGCTCACGCAGATTCGCATTGGGCTTGAGCAGGGCTTTATCAACAACGGCCACTCGGCGGCACTGGGCCGCGCGATGAGCTACAGTTCGCCTTCGGCCGTGGTGCGCGAGCAGCTTTCGGGCGTGGACTTCTACCTGTTCCTGCGCGATCTGCTCGAGCACTTTGACGAGCGCCTGGACGACCTGCGCGCCAAGCTTGCCGAGCTAGCGGGCCGCATCTTTGTGGCCGATGGCTGCCTGGCGAGCTTTACCGGCAGCGACGAGGACTTTGACGCGTACTGGGATGCCGCGGGTAACCTGGGGCTGGACGCTGGCGACGGTGCCGGCCGCGACGCGCTCGCGGTGCCGGCGCCGTGCGACCGCCACGAGGCTTTCGTGATCCCCAGCGACATCTGCTTTGCCGCGCGTGCGTGCGATCCGCGTCGCCTGGGCATTGACGTGACAGGCGCTTGGGCCGTGGCTGCCAACGCGCTCTCCTACGATTACCTGTGGAACGAGATCCGCGTGAAGGGCGGCGCGTACGGCTGCGGATTCCGCGCGACCGGCGAGCGTCAGACGGCGTTCTACACCTACCGCGACCCAGCAATCGACCCTTCGATTGAGCGCGTGGAGCGCGCAGGCTCATGGCTTGGCCGCTTAGAGCCCGACGAGGCCGCCTTTGAGGGCTTTATCGTGAGCTGCGTGAGCGGCATGGACGCGCCGGTGAAGCCGTACGCGCTCACCAAGCGCCGCAACACGACCTACCTGGCCGGGCTCGATCCGCATGCGCGCGAGGAGCGTCGCGCCCAGATGCTCGCCGCCACGCCCGGTGAGCTGCGCTCGCTCGGCACTGACGTAACGCGCATCGCAGCCGAGTCGCCCACCTGCGTCTTTGGCGGCCGCGACGTCATCGCAAAGAGCAACGCCGGCTTTAACGTCATCGACCTGCTGGGCTAGCCACAGCAAGCAAAACCACCACAAAGGGGACAGGCACCTTTGTGGTGGTTTCGACATTTGCCCAGATAAAACCTGCCAAAATAAACCTGTCCCTTTTTGGTAGGTTTGGGAGAGGGGGCTGAAATGGATAAGGCTGAGTTGCGGCGGGCGGTGATTGCTCGGCGCGATGCGATTGATTTGGATGTTCGGAAGGCAAAGTCTGCTGTCATTTGCACGCGGCTGGTTGAGCTGCTGGGCCGCTTGGATGCCGCGGCGCCGCGCACCGTTGCCGTCTATGCCTCGATGGGTTCCGAGGCAGACCCTGCCGCGTTTGCCGCTGCGGCCGCCGCGCGCGGCTGGCGCGCAGCCTATCCGTGCATGCTCTCGGCAGCCGAAGCCGCAGCTTGTGGCCAGCGTATGTGCATGCGGGCAGTTGCCGCCGACGATGCGTCCGCGGCTCCGTTTATCACTCATCCCACGCGAACCTTCGCTGCCGCGGACATCGGCAGCAACCGCTTCCCCATCGTGCCTGCCGAAGCACTCGACATGATTGTTGTGCCGCTCGTGGCCTTCGACCAAACCGGCGCGCGCCTGGGCTACGGCGGCGGCTGCTACGACCGTTACCTGTCCATGCTCTCGCCCGCATGTCAAATCGTCGGCATCGCCTTTGACGAACAGCGCATCGACCACGTCCCCACCGACGTCCACGACCTGCCGCTGCCCAACATCGTCAGCGCCTAAATGTCGTTGTATCGCACCCGCAAGATAAGCGTGGAAAAACTCCCACTTTGGGACTGTTCGGGGGCAAAAAACGGGAGATTATCCACGCTCATTATTCAAACGTCCGATAATCCACGCTCGTATGTCTGAAAATCCACGCTCAATCAACGCGCGTCCAGATTTCCGCGCTCGTGTGTCCGATTATCCGCGCTCGTGCAGCTTAACGCCCCGCAACCGCCTCAACATGCACGCGGCACGCCGGCAACTTTGAGCTTGCGATCGAGCTTTGCCGGATCCCTCAGATCATCCCAGCACAAGCGCACGATCCTGCAGTTATCAAGCAGCGAAAGCCTCGACTCGCGCTGGCGCTCATCAAACTGCGCCTTTGCGAGCTTGCCCTCCTCCGCTGCCTTCTCGCTTTTAACGAATCCGTCAAATTCCCCGATGATCAGCCGATCTTCCACGCGCCACAAGTAGTCGACGCGATACGGCCGTCCCGGCTCAACCGGGTCGAACAGCTCAATTTGCAGCTCCGGCGTCTGCCAGCCGCGCTCGATCATCAGGGCGCGCGCCTTGGACTCGCCACCGCTTTCCGACAGGCCATCGGCATACCGTGCAACCCTGCGCGCCGTCACAACACCGCGACGATTTAAGCCAAGCTTGTTGACTGCCTCAACGAGATGCTCCTTCGACAACAGCTGCTCATGAAGCGCCGAGTCCGCAATGATCAGTCCCTCGACAAACGATGCATCGACCAGGCAATCCGTAATCGTTTGATCGATATCGGTCACGGCAATGTCCATCTGGGTGGCCCGTGTTTGACGAACATAACGATGGCGAACGACCTGAGAGTCCGGCGTCGTTGATTGTGCCGGTGCCACGGCGATATGGATGTGCGTCAAATTGGCATGCGAAACCGAAAGGCCATAGATAACAGCCGCCGTATAGGAGCAAAACGTCCAGTCGGGATGCTTTTGCGCAAGGGCCCGCACCCGATGCAGATAACGCTGTCGAAACTTGAGTTCGGACCAATATTCCGGACGCGCATACAGCCCTGGCATGACCGCCTCGAGACTTCCCGCCGCCACCCGTCGCTCAATCTGCTTTGCCTCCGCCGCAGTTCGCGCGTACACGCAGCTCATCTGCTGTTCGCATGCCTTAATGTGACCTGCAAGTCTTTGATTCGCCGTCATGTTTGCCATGTCGCCTCCAAACTCTTGGAACGGCGCCAACGTACCAGACGGTTTCATGCGAAGTCTGACCAAATGCTGTCCAGCAGCTGACCAAATGCTTGACGGTTTTGGACGTTTTAGGTTAATGGCTTATATCTGCAGGTAGAACGGTTGTCGAGAGGTCCCTGTCTCCACATTTTGAACCTCAAAAGCCGTCGATTTCCTTAAAAGAAAATATGCTGTGGCTCGAAACTACCTAGTTTGCGATGCTGTCCGTAAACACTCGACGCGTGGTGCTGCCGCCTACGACAGCCGCAGAAAAATCGAGCGTGGAAAATCTCCCGCTTTGGGCCCCCTTACGAGCTAAAAACGGGAGATTATCCACGCTCATTCAACATGCGTCCGATTATCCGCGCTCGTGTGTCCGATTATCCTCGCTCGTCGCGTAGCGGCCACGGTAACCGCCGCAGCCACAGCCACGGCCGCGGCCTAGTGCTCCTCGCCGGCGCGGGCTAGGTCGTAGGGCGTGGTCTGGTAGACGTAGTAGTTGAGCCAGTTGGTGTAGAGCAGCTGAGCCTGGCTGCGCCAGACGTTGCGCGGCTCGGCAGCGGGATCGTCGCCCGGGAAGTAATGCGCCGGCACCTGAGGGTTGAGCCCGCGCTTCACGTCGCGCTCGTACTCCAGACGCAGCGTGTCGGTATCGTACTCGGGATGGCCAAAGACAAAGAAGCGACGGCTGTCGGTCGACTTGACGATGTACAGGCCCACCTCGTCGGACACGGCCACGACCTCAAGCTGCGGCTCGGCCTCCACGTCCTCGCGGCGCACATCGGTGTTGCGCGAATGCACGGCATAGAAACGGTCGTCAAAGCCGCGGACCAGCGGGCTTTGCGGCTTCACCAGATAATGCTCGAACACGCCGCTCGCCTTTGCCGGCAGATCGTACTTCTGGATACCGTAATGATGGTAGAGCCCCGCCTGCGCGCCCCAACAAATGTGCAGCGTAGAGTGCACGTGCGTGGTGGACCAATCCATGATCTGGCAGAGCTCGGGCCAGTAGTCGACCTCCTCGAACGGCATCTGCTCCACGGGCGCGCCCGTGATAATCAGGCCGTCGTAGTGGATGTCGCGGATGTCGTCGAACGTGCGGTAGAACGTCTCCAGGTGGCCGGCGCTCACGTGCGTGGCCTCGTGCGTTTTGGTGCGCAGCAGGTCCACCTCCACCTGCAGCGGCGTGTTGGAGAGCTTGCGCATGATCTGCGTCTCGGTGGCGATCTTGGTGGGCATGAGGTTGAGGATGAGCACGCGCAGCGGACGGATGTCCTGGTGCAGCGCGCGGTACTCGGTCATGACAAAGATGTTCTCGCTCTCGAGCTGCGCGGCGGCAGGGAGGGCGTCGGGGATGCGAATGGGCATGGATGCTCCTTACGAGTCAGTTGCAGCTATGGTACAACGACCGGCCCCATCCGCGCGAGCACATCGCCCAGCGATGCCGTCAGCGGCCCAAATCACTCCAAAAGTAGAGATTACGGCATGTCCCAAAATCGTGGCGCTTTAGCCTAGCAAAGTGGCAACAGGACGCTACAATGGTTCGACGCGAAAAACTCGGCCGAAAGGATACATATATGTACCAGACGCGTAAGATCGGTGTGGTCGGCCAGGGCCACGTAGGAGCACATGTCGCCAACAGCCTGCTTATGCAGGGCATTGCCGATGAGCTGTACCTGTGCGATATCAACGAGGCTAAGGTGACGTCCGAGGTCCAGGACCTGCGCGACTCCCTTTCGTTTGTCCCGTATAACACCAAGATCGTCAACTGCTACGACCACTACGAGGAGCTGGCCTGCTGCGACGTCATCGTCAACGCTGCCGGCAAGGTCGCGCTGGCCGCTGGCAACCGCGACGGTGAGCTGTTCTTTACCACCGACGCCGCCCGCACCTTTGCCAAGCGCATCGTCGACGCCGGCTTCGACGGCATCTTCGTGAGCATCTCCAACCCCTGCGACGTCGTATGCACCGAGCTGTGGCACCTGACCGGCTACGATCCCAAGAAGATCATCGGCTCGGGCTGCGGCCTGGACTCCGCCCGCCTGCGCACCGAGATCTCCAAGAAGGTCGGCGTGAGCCCCAAGTCCATCGACGCCTACATGATCGGCGAGCACGGCTTTAGCCAGCTTGCCGCCTTTAAGGCCGCAACCATCGCCGGCAAAAACCTCAACGAGCTTCAGGCCGAGAACCCCGACAAGTACGCCTTTGACCACATGGAGGTCGAGGAGCTCGCGCGTAAGGGCGGCTATGTGACCTACCAGGGCAAGCAGTGCACCGAATACGCCGTCGCCAACTCCGCCGCGCGCGTCTGCGCCGCCGTGCTGCACAACGAGCACGCCGTGCTTTCCGCTTCCACGCTCATGACCGGCCAGTATGGCGAGGAGGGTATCTTTACCTCCCTGCCGTGCGTGATCGGTGCCGAGGGCGTCGAGGAGGTCTACACGCTGGACCTGTCCGAGTACGAGCGCGAGGGCTTCCACAAGAGCTGCCAGCACATCCGCGACAACATCGCCCAGCTCGACTGGTGGGACACCGAGGCCTACGACGCAAAGTAGGCCGCTGGCTGCCGCAACCTTGCGAATCTAAGCGCGATACTAAGCGGGCCGCGCCGGAAATCCCCGGCGCGCCGTCGCGTTCGGGCTTATACGTACGATAGTTGA
>CABPCG010000037.1 GCA_902405995.1 uncultured Collinsella sp. | reverse complement strand
TGAGATTACTTCGCGGCGCCGGGGATGCCGTGGGAGGTTTTGGCGGTTTTGGCTCCGTTTACGATGGCGGTTTGCAAAGCCCTTACGGCGAGCATGCCCAGCAGGTCTAGGGGAACGGCGGCGTTTGCCTGGGCGCCCAGTTTGCCGCTGGCGAGGGTGTAGATGGTGTCGCCGTCGTTGGTGGTGTGCGTGGGACGGATGGCGTGTGCGTAGGCGTCTGCGGCCATCTGGGAGACCTTGGTGGCTTGTGCCTTAGTGAGTTCCACGTTGGTGACGATGCAGCTGATGGTGGTGTTGGTGCGGTCGAGCGGCATCTGCATGGATCCGGCGGCGGCAAAGGCTGCGAGTTCCATATCGACGATTTGGTCGCTATCGGCTGAGGCGCGCATGCCGGCGACCCACTCGCCGGTGAGGGGGTCGACAACGTTGCCGCAGGCGTTGACCGAGACCACGGCGCCCACCTTGATGGGGCCGAGCGCCACGGCGGCAGCGCCAAGGCCGGCCTTCATGCAGGTGGCAGGGCCCATGAGCTTACCTACGGTGGCACCGGTGCCGGCGCCCACATTGCCTTGCTCGAGCATGGTGGGGGTGTTGTCGAGCGCCTCGCGCACGGCGGCGATGCCGGCCTCAATGTCGGGGCGAACGGTGGGGTCGCCAAAGGCAAGGTCGAAGATACAGCTGGAGCACACGATGGGCACCTGCGTGGGGCCGACGGGCAGACCAATGCCGCGGCTCTCGAGTTCGCGGGCCACGCCGCTTGCAGCCTCGAGGCCAAAGGCCGATCCGCCCGAAAGGCAGACGGCGTGGACCTTATCGACGGTGTTTTCGGGACGCAGCAGGTCGGTCTCACGCGAAGCGGGGGCGCCACCACGTACGTCAACGCCACCGGTGGCACCCTCGGGCGCCACGATTACGGTGCAGCCGGTGCCAGCCTCCTCGTCCGTATAGTTGCCAAAGCAAAAGCCATCGACATTGCAAACATCGATGGCTTCGAGCAGTGTGTCCATGTTTTCTCCTATCGGTTTTCCGCCGGGCCTTATGCCCGGTCGGGATCCGTACGGTACGGCAAAATTGTAGGCGCTGGGGGATAACCAGCGCCAGATGCAATTACGAGAGTTTTTGAATCGCGCGTGCGACGCGAGCGATGGGCAAGCCCACCACGTTGTAGAAGTCACCCGAAATATCGTGCACAAGCATGCGGCCGCCTGTGCCTTGGATGCCGTAGGCCCCGGCCTTGTCCATGGGTTCGCCGGAGGCAACATAGCGCTCGATCTGCTCTTCGGTAAGCTCATAGAACGTCACGTCGGTCACATCGACAAACGACAGGCTCTCGGCGGCATGCGGAGCGGCCGTGTCGCCTGCCTTAACGATGCAGACGCCGGTTGCGACCTGGTGCGTGCGGCCCGAAAGCTCGCGGAGCATGGTGCGCGCCTCGTCCTCGGTTGCCGGCTTGCCCAGAATCTTGCCATCGAAGGTGACAATAGTATCGGCCGCGACGGTCAGTTCGTTGGGCTCGGCATGCTCGGCGGCAACGGAGGCGGCTTTGGCGCGTGCTAAGCGTTCAACGAGCGTAAGCGGGGCCTCGCCATCAAAAGGCGTTTCGTCGATATCTGCGGGAATCACGTGAATGTCATAGCCCGCCTCGCGCATCAACTCGATGCGGCGCGGTGATTGCGAAGCCAAAATCATAGCTGAATGCCCTCGGCGACCTTCTCGACGGCCTTGTCGCCGGCGAGTGTGCGCAGCAGCTCAAGCGCAAAGGGGAGCGACTGGGCCATGCCGCTGGCGGTGATGATGTTGCCGTCTTGCGTAACCTTCTCGCCGGTATAGGCGCCTTCGGGGAAGCTTTTCTCAAAGCCAGGGAAGCACGTGGCCTGGCGCCCCTCGAGTAGGTCGAGCTCGCCCAGGATAAACGGGGCGGCGCAGATGGCGGCAACGTGCTTGGTCGCGGCGAACTCGCAGACCACGTCGCAGACGCGCTGATCGGCGCGCAGGTTGGTGGCACCGGGCAGGCCGCCGGGCAGCACGACGCAGTCGTACTCGTCAAAGTTGATCTCATCAAAGAGCGCATCGCAGGTCACGGGGATCTGCAGCGAGCTTACGACCTCACGCGTGGGCATGATCGAGACGAGCGTGGCACGCACGCCGCCGCGACGCATGACATCGACCATGGTCAAGCATTCAATAGTTTCAAAGCCATCGGCGGCGAGAACGGCAACGCTGGGCATGAGGGCTCCTTTCATGGGCGGCATACAATTAGCCGTCTTATACCCCGAAGACCTCCGCTTGCCACGCTCGATTTTCCATTGTTTAAAAAGGGACGGGGCTATTTTAGCTACCCCACTTGCAGGGTAGCTAAAATAGCCCCGTCCGAATTAGCTACCCTCACCCATCCTCAACAATCTCAATCTGTAACATCTAGACCCACTTTTGACCCCTAACTGTTACAGATCAAGACAAACGGAAACCGCCCCGACAAAACGTCTAAATCTGTAACATCTACGGACCAAAACCGGGTCTTACTGTTACAGATCGAGACAGTCCCCAACAGCACTGCCCCGTTCGGGGAACGACCGCCACAGGTACGGCGGGCAGAGGCTCACTTTTTTCCTCGGTTTTTCTTGACGGAATCTCACCTGTTGTAGTACTTTGTCCCAGTCTAAAAACGCGTGGACTTTTCTGGGCGCTAGCCACCTTTTTGCCACGCAACCGAGCAGTCGGTTGCGTGGCTTTTTTCGTCTTGGCAGCAGGTACCACATGCACCGCCAGAAGACCGCACGAGCCCACCTTCCGACTGCAGGGAACAGACGCACGAGACGTGCATCTGCAAGACAGCAGACGGAAGGGAGCCTAATGGCAGAAACAAACACAATCAAGCAACAGACCGCCGAGGCGGGAGCCGCGGGCGCGGGGCAGGTCAAGGCGGCGCTCCAGGTCTTTGCGGGCGGCGCCTGCTACGGCGCGATGGCCACGACCTACAAGCTCGCCTACGCCGCGGGCTTCACCTCAGCGCAGGTGGTGGCGAGCCAGGCGTGGTTCGGCTGCCTCTTCTTCGCCCTCGCCACGCTCGCAGGGCACGCACTCGGGCACCGCTGGCAGCGCGTGGGCTGGAAGCTCGCCCTCAAGCTCATGGGCCTGGGAGCCCTCACCTGCCTCACCTCAATCCTCTACTGCTACGCCATGAGCGTGCTGCCCGCCCCGGTGGCACTCACGCTCCTCTTCCAGTTCACGTGGCTGGGGCTCGTGTGGCAGACCGTCATGACGCGCCGGCCGCCGAGGCTCCTCCAAGTGGCCTCCGCCCTGGTCATCGTCTTCGGAACGGTGTTCGCCAGCGGCGTCTACAAGACCGGCATCACCGGGTACGACCCCGTGGCCCTGCTCTGCGCGCTGGGGGCGGCCGTGTCCTGCTCCCTCTTTGTCACCCTCTCCGGCAAGGTCGAGGCCCCCTGCTCGTCCGAGCAGCGTGGCGTCATCGTATGCGCGGGCTCCGTGGTCATGTCGCTCACGGTGTGTCCGGACTACGTCGTCTCGGGCGTCCTCGCCCAGGGCATCCTGCCCTTTGCCGTCATCGCCGGCTTCTTTGGCATGCTCTGCCCGGTCCTGCTCTTCGGCATGGGCTCTCCGCACCTGCCCGCGGGCCTGTCCACCGTCATGGCCGCCGCGGAACTCCCCGCCGGCCTGCTCATCGCCATGATCGTCCTCGGCGAGCCGCTCGGCGTCGTCGAGTGGCTGGGCGTCGCCATCATCCTCGCCGGCGTGTGCCTGGCACAGGTCCCCTCCCTGCTTGGAGGCCGGGAGGCACGTCGCGCCGCCGCAGGACAAGCCGTCAGCTAGTCACCCCTTCACAGGCGGCCCGCGCGCATCAGGGAAAGGGCCACGGGCCAGGCGCGCGAGGCCGCAAGGACGTTATAAAGCGTCCCCCGCAGAGATGGGGGCGCCAGAGAGAAGGAGGCACCATGCCATTTCCAAAAGGGTTCCTTTGGGGAGGAGCCACCGCCGCCAACCAATGCGAGGGAGGTTATGACGAGGGCGGCCGCGGCCTTGCCAACGTCGACGTCATCCCACACGGGCCGGAGCGCAACGACGTAAGCCGCGGCCTGAGGCGCATGCTCGACTTCGAGCCCGGGTACTACTACCCGGCCCAGACGGGCATCGACTTCTACCACCACTACCGCGAGGACATAGCCCTCTTCGCGGAGATGGGCTTTAAGGTCTTTCGCCTCTCCATCGCCTGGAGCCGCATCTTCCCCAATGGCGACGAGGAGGAGCCCAACGAGGCCGGGCTCGCCTTCTACGAGGACGTGTTCCGCTGCTGCCGCGAGCACAGGATCGAGCCCCTCGTGACCATCACGCACTTCGACTGCCCCATCCACCTCGTCAAGAAGTACGGCGCCTGGCGAAACCGCGCCCTCATCGAGCTCTACAAGCGGCTCGTGAAGGTGCTCTTCAACCGCTACCGCGGCCTCGTGCATTGGTGGATCACGTTCAACGAGATGAACATGATCTTGCACCGTCCCTTCATGGGTGCCGGCATCGTCCTCGAGCCCGGGGAGAATGCCCGCGAGGCCGAGTACCGCGCCGCGCACAACGAGCTCGTGGCGAGCGCCTGGGCCACCAAGATCGCCCACGAGGTCGACCCGGAGAACAAGGTTGGCTGCATGCTCGCCGCGGGAAGCTACTACCCCTACTCCTGTCGTCCCGAGGACGTCCGTGCAGCGCAGGTCAAGAACCAGGAGGACCTCTTCTTCGTGGACGTGCAGGCACGCGGGCACTACCCCGGCTACGCGCTCAAGATGCTCGAGCGCGAGGGCATCGACGTGGGCATGACCGCCGAGGACGAGCGCATCCTTGCGGAGAACACCGTCGACTTCATCTCGTTTAGCTACTACTCCTCGCGCTGTACCGCGGGCGACCCCGATTCCGTGGGCGGCGTCGCCGAGGGCAACGCCTTCGCCGGCGTGGAGAACCCCTACGTGCGCACGAGCGACTGGGGCTGGGTCATCGACCCGCTGGGGTTCCGCATCACGATCAACGACCTCTGGGACCGCTACCAGAAGCCGCTCTTTGTGGTGGAGAACGGCCTCGGCGCCTATGACGAGGTGCTTCCCGACGGCACGATCGAGGATGACTACCGCATCGCCTACCTGCGCGAGCACATCGAGGCCATGCGCGACGCTATCGAGCAGGACGGCGTCGAGATGCTCGGCTACACCACCTGGGGGCCGATCGACCTCGTGAGCGCGGGCTCCGGCGAGATGGAGAAGCGCTACGGCTTCATCTACGTGGACCGCGACAACCTGGGCAACGGCACGCTCGAGCGCAGGCGCAAGAAGAGCTTCTACTGGTATCAACAGGCCATCGCCACCAACGGAGGCGACCTGGGCTAACCACCCGGGCAATATCACTAAGGAGAAAATAATGGCAGAAAAATACGACGACCTGGCCAGATCCATACTCGAGAACGTAGGCGGCGCCGAGAACGTCGCCAGCGTCGCGCACTGCATCACGCGCGTGCGCTTCAAACTCAAGGACGAGTCCCGCGCCAACACGGCCAAGATCGAGGCCCTCAAGGGCGTCATCCAGGTCATCCAGGCCAACGGCCAGTACCAGGTGGTCGTGGGCAACATCGTCGAGGACGTCTACGACGCGGTCCTGGAGGCCGGCAACTTCTCGGGCGGCGCAAGCGCCGACGACGAGCCCCAGGGCGATAAGACCGTTGCCTCCGTCATCATCGACCTCATCTCTGGCATCTTCCAGCCCATCCTGGGACCGCTTGCCGCCGCAGGCATCATGAAGGGACTGCTTGCCCTCATCACCTACTTCGTCCCGGCCTTTGCAAACGACGGCCTCTACACGCTGCTCTACACCGTGGCTGACGGCTTCTTCTACTTCCTTCCCGTCGCCCTGGCGTTCAGTGCCGCGCGCAAGTTCCGCATGAACGAGTTCACCGGCGTGGCAATCGGCGTGGCGCTCCTCTACCCGACGATGGTCGCCCTGACCTCGGGCGAGGCGCTCGGCAGCATCGACCTCGGCGTGGCCGGCACGTTCTCGTGGTACGCCACCGCCCTCGGGCTCCCCATCATCATGCCCGTGTCCGGCTACGTGAGCTCGGTGATCCCCGTCCTTCTCATGGTGTGGTTCGGCTCTATCCTTGAGCGCTGGCTCAAGAGCTGGATGCCGGCTGCGCTCAAGATGTTCCTTGTCCCGCTCGCCACGATGACGGTCTCCATCGTCTTGGGCTACCTCATCATCGGCCCGGTGGCCACCCTCATCACCAACCTGCTGAGCGCGGCGTTCTCGTTCATCTTCCAGCTCCCCGTGGTTGGTTCCGTCCTGGGCAGCGCCCTAGTCGGCGGACTGTGGATGTGCCTCGTCATCTTCGGCTTCCACTGGAGCCTCATCCCCATCTCCATCATGAACCTGAACACCCTCGGCCACGATAGCGTGCTCGCCGCCACCATCGGCCACGGGTTCGCACTCGGAGCGGTCATCTTTGCCATGTACCTCAGAAACAAGGACGAGCGCTTCCGCGGCATCGCCCTTCCCGCGATGATCTCCGCCTTCTTCTTCGGCGTCACCGAGCCGGGCATCTACGGCATCGCCCTCCCCAACAAGCGCGCGTTCGTCGTGGCATGCCTGAGCTCCGCCGTGGGCGGCGCTATCGTGGGAATGACTGGCGCTCTCATGTACATCTCGGGCGGCCTCGGCGTCTTCAACCTGCTCAACTTCATCGACGGGACCCCTGGTGGCGCCGGGATCTCCCACATGATCTTCGCGATCATCGCCTCGCTCATCTCCGCCGTCCTGGCCTTTGTTATCGAGTTCATCACCTACCGACCCAACGACGAGGAGGAAGGCGCCCACTAGCTTGCGCCCTCCTCAATCAGCTCTATGTAATTGAGGAGCAGTTGAGGTGGGTGAGGGCCGAGGGCGATCAAGGTGGCCGCCCTCGGCCTGGGACAACCTGTCAGAAGGCGTTTAGCTTTCTCGGGCGGCGCTGAAATGAACTGCGCCCCGAAACTTAGACGGGTCAATTAGCGGCCTATGCCGCACATGGGGACTGATTCCGGAACTCCTCCGGGGTCAGTCCCTTTTGCTTAACCTGCCTCCTCTTGTTCCAGTGAACGGTGTAGGCGTGGAGGTCCCGCTTGAACTCCTCGAAGCTCCGCCACGTCCGGTTCCTGTAGAACTCGTCCTTCAGGCGCCCGGGCAGCAGCTCCGTCGCAAGAGCTCGCCCTCGCGCGCCGCCGGCCCCGGCCGGGTCCGGGCGCCCTTCGGCCTTCGGTGCGCCCGTATCCCCTGTCGCAAAACTCTGCTGCAAGAGTCCTCAGCGTGGCGTCGTGTCCGACTTTCCCGTCCATAAAGAAGCCCCCTCATTTCTAATGTCCAAGAAATGAGGGGGCGGTTCAATTTCGGGACGGGGATTAAATAATCATTCAGAACAAATTTTTTTATCCCCGTCCCAGAAAAATCATCGGGCGTGGTCTTGGGCAAACGGTCTAGTTACGCTTGAGGTGGACGACGGTTTCGCAGTGGAAGGTTTGCGGGAATAGGTCGACCGGCGTGATCTTGACGGGGGAGAAGGTGCCCTCCTCGACAAAGCGCTTGAGGTCGCGGGCTAGAGTCGCCGGGTCGCAGCTCACGTAGGCGACATCGCGGGCACTCGTGCTCGCGATGAGGTCGATGGCCTCGGGCGCCAAGCCCGCGCGCGGCGGATCGACTACCAGGACATCGGCGTCCTGATCGGGGAACTCGCGCACCGCGTCGCCGCCGATGACGTCGACGTTATCGATTTTGTTAATCTCCAGGTTACGGCGTAGATCGCGCACGGCCGGGCCATAGGCTTCGACGGCGGCGACAAAATCGCAGCGGCGGGCGAGCGGCAGGGTAAAGGTACCGGCGCCGCAGTACAGGTCCACGGCAAGCTCGTCTTCCTGCGGATCGAGGGCGTCCATAACGAGCTCAATCAAAATCTCGGCGCCCTTGGTATTGACCTGGAAAAACGACGGGGCAGATAAGCGCATCTGGCCTTCGGCGATATTTTCGGTCCACGAGCCCTCGCCGGCGAGCATCTCGACTTTGGAGACACGGCGTGCTTTCTTTTCGCCCTTGCTCATCACACGCACGATGCTCGTGGGATGAGCGGCGTCCGCCAGTACGCGCGAGACCTGTGAGCGCGGAAAGGAGCCTGTGGGCGTCCAAAGCGCAACCTCGAGCGCTTTGGTGCGGCGCGATGCACGAATGCCCACGCGTTCGAGCCCCAAGTCATGGCTGCCGCTTAGATAGTTGAGTGCGCCGACGACCGATTTGAGCGCCTTCGGGAAGCGCTTATCGAACAGCGGACACGTATCGACAGTCACGATTTTGCTGGGGTCGACACCGTGCATGCCAAGGCGCACACGACCGTTGACGACGGTCGGTTCGAGCTCGATTTTGTTGCGGTAGCCCCAGTCGTCCTTGGTGTGGCAGATGGGCTGTACCAACTCATCGACCTGCTCAGGAGCGAACTTGCCGATGCGCTCGAGTGTGGAGCGCAGGTTTTGTTCCTTGGCGGCGAGCTGTGCCGTGCGTGAGAGATTGCCCCACGAGCAGCCGCCGCAAATGCTCACGAAGGGGCAGGGAGGCTGAATGCGATCGGGGCTTGGCTCCAGAATCTCGGTGGTGCGGGCGCGCATGAACGACTTGCCGTCCTGTACGACCTCGGCCTCGACGGTGTCGCCTGCCACGGCGCCCTGCACAAAGACGGCCTTGCCGTTGTCGGCGTGCGCTAGCCCGTCGGCGCCGTAGGTCATCGATTCTATAGTGAGCTTCATATCCCTGCCTGTCATTCGCGTTGTTGTCCGCACCATGGTAGCAGGGAAAAGCGCCCCGCATCCGAGGCTTTGCTCAAATGCGGGGCGCTTCTACAAACTGCTTCTACAAACGACTATTTCGTCCTGCCGGTAATGAGCGTCTTAAGACCCAGACCGATCAGGCCCAAGCCCATGCGCACGCGGCCGGGGTGATGGCGCTCGATGGCCTTGGTCTTGCCAGCGGGCTTATCGCGATGGGCACTCGTCTCGGGTGCGGGCTTGGTGACCTGCGGCTCGGGTCGAGGTGCAGGTGCAGGCTCGGGCTCAATGACGGTCGCCTGGACCTCTTGGACCTTGGGTGCTACCGGCTGCGGCTCGGGCTCGGGGGCGGGGTTTGCCTCAATGACGGGCTCGGGCGCGGCCTCGGCGTTGCGATAGGCACGCTCCAGCAGAGCTTCCTGCGAGTTGAAGGGCTTCTCGTCCTCCTTGCGCTCCACCGGAACCCAGGTGCCGTCACTCGTCAGGCTTCGTGCCTTCACGTTGTCGCGCAGCTGCATGCCCATGTACTCGTGTACCAGGGCGCGGCAGGTGGGGTCGAGCACGGGGAAGGCAATCTCCACGCGGTGCTCGGTGTTGCGCGTCATCATGTCTGCTGAGCTCAGGTAGATCATGTCCGAGTCCACGCCAAAGGCATAGACGCGCGCATGTTCCAAAAAACGTCCGACGATGGAGCGCACGTGCACGTTCTCGGTCTTGCCCGGAACACCGGGTTTGAGGCACGAGATACCACGGATGATCATGTCAACGCGCACGCCGGCACACGATGCCTCGGCGATCTTATCGATAACCTCGCGGTCGGTCAGCGAGTTGAGCTTAAAGAACACGCGGGCGGGCTCGCCGACAAGGGCACGCTGAATCTCGCGGTCCAGACCGCGCATGATGAGCGGCTTGAGGCCCACGGGCGCCACGCCCAGGAAGCGATAGTCGCCGCGCAGGTTGCCCAGCGACAGGTTGCGGAAGAACAGGTTGGCGTCCTCGCCGATACCGGGATGGGCGGTCATGAGCATAAAGTCACTGTAGAGCTTGGCCGTCTTCTCGTTAAAGTTGCCGGTGCCCAACAGCGTGAGACGGGTAAGCGCCATGCCCTCGCGATAGGTGAGCTGGCAGATCTTGGAGTGGCACTTAAAGCCCTCGGAGCCGTAGATAACGGTGCAGCCGGCCTCTTCCAGACGCTCGGCCCACTCGATGTTGTTCTGCTCGTCAAAGCGTGCGCGGAGCTCCATGAGCACCGTGACCTCTTTGCCGTTCTCGGCGGCATCGATGAGTGACTCGCACAGGCGGCTTTGTTTGGCCACGCGGTAGAGCGTGATGCGCAGCGAGATGCACTCGGGGTCGTAGGCTGCTTCGTGCACCAGGTCCAAGAACGGATTCATGGCCTCGTAAGGGTAAAAGAGCAGCTTGTCGTGCTGCAGCACCTGCTCGCGGATGGAGCGGGACATGTCGATGGTGGGGTTGGGCTGCGGCTTAAACGGCGTAAAGAGCAGCTCGTTGCGTAGGTGCTCGGGAATCTTGCCCTCGATGCCAAAGACGTAGCCCAGGTCAAGGGGGATATCGCAGGTAAAGACCGAGCGGCGAGAAAGCTCGAGCGCCTTGCGGATGGTCTTGAGCGTTGCCTTCTCGAGCGAGCCCGATACGGCGAGCACCACCGGCTGCAGGCGCAGGCGCTTCTTGAGGATGCGCTTCATGTGCTGGCGGTAATCCTCTTCTTCCTCGACGCCCTCACCGTCCGGGTCGATATCGGCATTGCGAGTGACGCGGATCAGCGCGCGATCCAGCGGCTTATAGGAGCCAAAGCAGCTATCCAGGCAGGCGAGGATGACGTCCTCGAGCAAGATGTAGGAGTAGGTGCCGGTGGGCGAGGGGATCTCGACCACGCGGTTCATCGAGGTGGGAATCTCGATCAGACCCAGCAGGCTCTCCTCGTCGGTGACGCCGTCCAGGCCACAGGCCAGATAGAGCGCGCCGTTGCGCAGGTTGGGGAAGGGATGGCGCGGGTCAATGACCAACGGCGAGATGACCGGCGACACGTAGGCCTGGAAGTAGCGGGTTACGAAGGTGCGCTCCTCGGGCGTCAGCGAATCGATGCGGGCGCGGTGAACGCCCAGAGCGTCGAGCTTGCCCTCGATGCTCTTAAAGATGGACTCCCAACGGGTGAGGAGCCCGGGTAGCTCTGCCATGACAGCATCGACCTGTTCGGAGGCGGTCATATTGCTCTTGTTGTCGACAGGCTGTTTTTTGAGCTCTGCCAGATCGGACAGGCCGCCCACACGCACCATGAGAAACTCGTCGAGGTTAGACTCGAAAATCGACACGAACTTTAGACGTTCGAACAGCGGAACGGTCTCGTCGAAGGCTTCGTCAAGTACGCGGTTGTCAAAGCGCAGCCAGCTAAGCTCTCGGTTTTGCGTATACGAAAAATCACGCGGCGGCTTGCGCAGCTTGGCGGCCTTTTGCTTCTTTTCGATTTTGCTCGGCATATGCATCTGTCCGTTCAGTCCCTGCGGGGGACGGTAGCCTAACACTATTCCCTATTGTCTCAATTTAGTCGACCTATGGCGTAGACGCATCGCGCGAACGGTATCTTTACCTACTTCTTACGCTGACAAGCCGAAGCACTAACGTCCGGTGCCTTGAGCAAGCGATCTATATCCTCACTCAACTGATGAGAATGTATGAATAAGAATGATAGCAAGCTGAATATAATCGAATGTAGATCGAATCGAGGGCATGCGCCATTTATATGCAGAAAACCGTTTTCACTATGCAATTTTGAATCATGGATAACTTTGAGTGTTCAAGCTTGATTTCCTAGAAAAATAACGTTTACCTAGGAAAATCTGCTTTACGAAACTGAAGTGTATCATGGGAAATCATATGCGATATACCGTTCATCGTACTTTGCTGACCGTTCGGGGGCGAGGTAGCATTACGAATGGAATTTGGATATAACTAGAGCTGTCAGCAAGCAGCGTCCCATATGGAGGGGCGCTGATACATTCGGCCAGTAAGGCCCGAAAGAAAGGTAGGAGGCCATGACGAAAGGTCTGCACGTGCCTTCCGAGATCGGCAAGCTCAGGAAGGTCTGCCTGCACCGTCCCGGCGACGAGCTCCTCAACCTGCCGCCCGACGAGCTCGAGCGACTCCTGTTCGACGACGTCCCGTTCCTGGAGGTCGCGCAGCAGGAGCACGACACCTTCGCCCAGATCCTGAGGGACCAGGGCGTCGAGGTGCTCTACCTCGAGAACCTCGTCGCCGAGGTGTTCGACCAGGTCCCCGGCGCCCGCGCCGAGTTCACCGACCAGTACATCGCCGAGGCCGGCATCCGCGGCCAGCACATGCCGCAGATCGTCCGCGAGAAGCTGGACTCCATCACCGACAACCTCGAGTTCGTCAAGAAGACCATGGCCGGCATGACCAAGGCCGAGATCGACATGCCCCTCACGGCGTCCACGACCCTCGACTCCCTGGTCAACTCCGAGTCCGAGTCCGACCTGATCATCGACCCGATGCCCAACCTCTACTTCACCCGCGACCCGTTCGCGGTCGTCGGCGAGGGCGTCAACCTCAACCGCATGTACTCGGTCACCCGCAACCGCGAGACCCTGTACGGCAAGTACGTCTTCAAGTACCACCCCGACTACAAGGACGTCTCCCTGTACTTCCGCCGCGACTGCCAGTTCCACACCGAGGGCGGCGACGTGCTGAACATCAACGAGAAGACCCTCGCCGTCGGCATCTCCCAGCGCACCCAGGCCGCGGCCATCGACGTCATGGCCCAGAACATCTTCTGGAACTCCGACTCCAAGGTCGAGCGCATCCTGGCCTTCGACATCCCGGTCTCCCGCGCCTTCATGCACCTCGACACGGTCTTCACCCAGATCGACGTCGATAAGTTCACGATCCACCCCGCCATCATGGGCACCCTGCGCGTCTACGAGCTGACCGCCGGCAAGAACCCGGGCGAGGTCAACATCCGCCTGATCGAGGACACCCTCGAGCACGTCCTGGAGGACGCCACCGGCGTTGACCAGGTCAAGCTGATCCCCTGCGGCGGCGGCGACCCGATCGCGGCCTCCCGCGAGCAGTGGAACGACGGCTCCAACACCCTGTGCGTCGAGCCCGGCAAGATCTGCGTCTACGCCCGCAACACCGTCACCAACGACGTGCTGTACAAGGAGGGCCTGGACCTTCTCGTCGTGCCCTCCGCCGAGCTCTCCCGCGGCCGCGGCGGCCCGCGCTGCATGAGCATGCCCTTCTGGCGCGAGGACCTCTAAGGTTTTCAAAGACCCGTACAGGTCTTAATACAAACATCTAGCTGCCATTAGATGTCTCCCAATGGGACGGTGCGGATCTTTCGCACCGTCCCATTCATGTTTAATGACGCTAAATTAACAACGGATAAGGTGGCCATGGATATCAAGACAATTGGCGTTGAGGAGTGGCTCAACGTTTGGGAGAAGAGCGCTACGTGGGACATTGCTCAGTCGACGATCTCGTCGCTGACCATGGGCGAGCTTCGTGCGCTTGACGAGCAGGACGGCGCCACGTTCTACGAGCGCCTGGATCGCGAGAAGATGAACTACGGCTGGATCGAGGGTTCGCCGGAGTTTAAGGCCGAGGTCGCCAAGCTGTATCGTCGCGAGGTCAATCCCGATCACATTCTGCAGACCAATGGCTGCACGGGTGCCAACCTCAACGCCATCATGGCCGTTGTCGAGCCCGGCGATCATGTGATTGCCGAGTGGCCTACCTATGCGCCGCTCTATGAGATCCCGCGTACGCTCGGCGCCGAGGTTGAGTATTGGGAGCTTCGCGAGGAGCTCGGATGGAAACCCGATATCGAGCAGCTCAAGCGCTCGGTGCGCCCCAACACGAAACTCATCTGCATCAATAACGCATCGAACCCCATCGGTACGGTGCTTGATGCCGATACGCTCGGTCAGATTGCCGAGATTGCCCGTTCGGTGGGCGCCTACGTGCTGTGCGACGAGGTTTATCTGCCGCTCGAGAACACCGAGTCCTTTATGTCGATGGCCGACGTGTACGATAGGGCCATTGTCACCAACTCGGTGTCTAAGACCTATTCGACGCCTGCGGCTCGCGTGGGCTGGGTTGTGGCCGACGAAGAGGTGTCCAACCGCATCCGCACGTATCGCGACTACACCATGATCTGCGGCGGCGTGTTCAACGACGCCCTGGCGACCTACGTGCTCGAGCACAAGGACAAGATTCTCGAGCGCAACCGCAAGATCTTGTTTGGTAACCGCGATATCGCGCAGGCATGGATCGATACGCAGCATCGTGTTTCCTGGACGGCCCCACAGGGCGTGTCCACCTCGTTCATCCAGCTGGATATTCCCGAGGATGACGAGGAGTTCTGCAAGCGTTTGCTGGCCGAGAGGGGAGTGCTGTTGGTCCCCGGCAGCCGTTTTGAGCTTCCCTGCGGAGCGCGCCTGGGCTACTGCGCAAGCGAAGATGTTCTTCGCGAGGGTCTGAGGCTTCTGGGCGAGGCACTGGCGGAGTTTGATCGCTAGGATTCCGACGGCTCTCAAAGCCACTCAAATCCGTCTACGATTATCGATAACAGACCCGTTTCCCATGAGGGGAGCGGGTCTGTTTTTCTATACCGAGAAGTCAAGTTGTTACAAATGAGGCCGTAAGGCGAGCCGGTGTTCGTTGGGCCTTATACTGAACTTCCGGTGAACGGTATCCAACGTCTGGTAAACGGTAATATGCATACCAGAAATGAATAGGACAAACTTTTTTCTGAATAAAAATGAAAATGGTTGAGACGCGGTATGAATCGCTAATTCTATTCATAGCTTTATTAGAAATATGCAATTTGAGGGTGGTTCAATAAAGTTAAGTTCTATTTGCTATTTGGTTTGAAAAAGCATTTAAGCACGTAAATTAACTTTATTAAATCAAAGTGTGCCATGCGTGAAGTATATGTGTATGCCGTTCACCCCTCATAAAAAACCGTTCGGGGGCGAGGTGGAAGTATGGGCTGATTTTGGATATAAATATGTCGTCAGCAATAACGCCTCACACGGAGGGGCGCTAACGAATCGGCCCTGACAAGGGCCCGAAAGAAAGGTAGGAGGCCATGACGAAAGGTCTGCACGTGCCTTCCGAGATCGGCAAGCTCAGGAAGGTCTGCCTGCACCGTCCCGGCGACGAGCTCCTCAACCTGCCGCCCGACGAGCTCGAGCGACTCCTGTTCGACGACGTCCCGTTCCTGGAGGTCGCGCAGCAGGAGCACGACACCTTCGCCCAGATCCTGAGGGACCAGGGCGTCGAGGTGCTCTACCTCGAGAACCTCGTCGCCGAGGTGTTCGACCAGGTCCCCGGCGCCCGCGCCGAGTTCACCGACCAGTACATCGCCGAGGCCGGCATCCGCGGCCAGCACATGCCGCAGATCGTCCGCGAGAAGCTGGACTCCATCACCGACAACCTCGAGTTCGTCAAGAAGACCATGGCCGGCATGACCAAGGCCGAGATCGACATGCCCCTCACGGCGTCCACGACCCTCGACTCCCTGGTCAACTCCGAGTCCGAGTCCGACCTGATCATCGACCCGATGCCCAACCTCTACTTCACCCGCGACCCGTTCGCGGTCGTCGGCGAGGGCGTCAACCTCAACCGCATGTACTCGGTCACCCGCAACCGCGAGACCCTGTACGGCAAGTACGTCTTCAAGTACCACCCCGACTACAAGGACGTCTCCCTGTACTTCCGCCGCGACTGCCAGTTCCACACCGAGGGCGGCGACGTGCTGAACATCAACGAGAAGACCCTCGCCGTCGGCATCTCCCAGCGCACCCAGGCCGCGGCCATCGACGTCATGGCCCAGAACATCTTCTGGAACTCCGACTCCAAGGTCGAGCGCATCCTGGCCTTCGACATCCCGGTCTCCCGCGCCTTCATGCACCTCGACACGGTCTTCACCCAGATCGACGTCGATAAGTTCACGATCCACCCCGCCATCATGGGCACCCTGCGCGTCTACGAGCTGACCGCCGGCAAGAACCCGGGCGAGGTCAACATCCGCCTGATCGAGGACACCCTCGAGCACGTCCTGGAGGACGCCACCGGCGTTGACCAGGTCAAGCTGATCCCCTGCGGCGGCGGCGACCCGATCGCGGCCTCCCGCGAGCAGTGGAACGACGGCTCCAACACCCTGTGCGTCGAGCCCGGCAAGATCTGCGTCTACGCCCGCAACACCGTCACCAACGACGTGCTGTACAAGGAGGGCCTGGACCTTCTCGTCGTGCCCTCCGCCGAGCTCTCCCGCGGCCG
>CABPCG010000036.1 GCA_902405995.1 uncultured Collinsella sp. | reverse complement strand
CTCGCACGGAGAGCACATTAAGTGCTCTCCGGCTCGTGCGGAACTCGCGATCGACCTTATATGTCTGCCGCCCGGCGGCGGGGCTCCCGCACATCTCAACCTTGGCTGGGTTCTGGCTCAGTGGCAGTCGCTTCGCTTCTGCCCGCCTTGGTTGGTGTGGCGGTTTGGCGTTGGAGCGGTTCTTTTTCTGATATATGCTGGTTGCGGCTCTTCTTTTGGGAGGAGTCGCTTTTTTGTTGCTAGGAGGTTGGCCCGTGGTTGATGGGGAGATTCGTTCTGAGCTGCTTGCTGCGGATTGGAATGGCGAATGGATGCGTCTGCAGGCCGCTCGGCATCGGGCTGATGATTCTTTTGAATGGGATAAGCGAGCTCGACATTTTCGACCTCTTGAGACTGCCCCTTATGCTCGGGATTTTATAAAGCTGTTGGCACTTGAGCCCGGCGAGTCGGTGCTCGATATGGGGTGTGGAGCTGGGTCGATTGCTATTCCGCTTGCGCAAGACGGGCATCCCGTGATTGCAGCTGATTTTTCCCCTGCCATGTTGGGCACGCTTGATGCTGGTATTGAGTACTATGGGCTCGAGGATCGCATTACACCGCTTGAGCTTGCTTGGGATGATGACTGGGATTTGGTTGGACCGGTCACGAAAGCGGTAGATGTTGCCTTTGCCAGTCGTTCTGTCACCACGAGCAACCTAAAAGGCGCGCTTGCCAAGCTTGATCGAACGGCTCGTCGGCGTTGTGCCGTCACGATGGTCGCCAACTCCAGCCCACGCTATGACCTGCACCTGATGAACGCCATCGGTGCCTCGGTTACCTGCAGTAATGGCTTTGTGTATGCCTTTAATATCCTCATTCAGATGGGGGCGCTGCCGCAGGTTACGTACTTTGAATCGCCTCGTCGCGATACCTTCGATAGCCTTGAGGCGGGCGTGGCGGACTTCTCCCGCATGCTCGAGCACGGTAACGAGGATAAGATCGACCGTCTGCGCGTCTACGTCGCTCAGCATATGATTGAGAATCCCCATGCTGGCGAGCCAGGGTCCAAGGGCGTGCCGCAAGGGCGCTACATGCTCGACCACATCCGCAAGGTCCGTTGGGCGTTTATTGCATGGGAGCCGGTCTCTTCGAGCCGTCCATAGACCGCTTTCGGCCGTCGTACACGTCCGCCTGTAACCAGCCCCGTTCTCCCGCTCGGCATCCGCATTCTTTTTGAACTGGGCAAACACGCCCCACACCGCGCCGTTCCTGCGCTATCGTGGGACAGCTCACGTAGATTAAGGCCCCATCGCGGGGCGCCCCATAACATAGAAAGCGAGAACCCATGGCACTGACAGGAGCCCAGGTCAAGCAGCTTCGCAGCATGGCCCATCATCTCAACCCCGCCATCATCATCGGCAAGTCCGACATCAACGAGGGCACCGTCGAGCAGACGGTCGCCTACCTGGAGAAGCACGAGCTCGTTAAGTGCTCCGTGCTGGACGGCTCCAGCCTTTCTGCCCGCGAGGCCGCCGAAGAGCTCGCCGATCGCTGCCATGCCGAGGTCGTCCAGGTTATCGGCCGCAAGTTCTCGCTGTATCGCGAGTCCTCGCGCAAGGACATCGAGAAGATTAAGCTCGTCTAAGAGCCAACGATCCGGCGAGCCAACATACATCAAGCTTGCGAGCGTCCGAGCAATTCGGACGCTCATTTTTTATCGCTCGACGAGCACGCGGTTGAGCCTGCCCTCCACCAAGCGCTCGTACAGGCGCCGCGTCTCGGGCTCGGGCACGCCATTGACCTGCTCCCTCAGGTGATGCATATGTCCACTGTACAGCTCGACGATATCGCGTCGTCGCCCCGCCGCACCGTAGACGCGCATAGCGCAACGCACCATGTCCTCGCGCGCCGTCTCTTGCCGCAGCCCCGACTCCACCAGCCATACCGCCGACTGCAGGTCGTTTTCTTCTAGAGCGGCATTCGCGCCCCGAATCATGCAGTCGATATACTTCGATTCCATAATGCGCCGCATACGCAAAAAGTAGGTGGGATTACAGCCATTGGGAACATACAACGGGCCGGCGTAGAGCTGCTCGATCTTAAGGCACAGCTCGACCAGATGGGGTCCGCGCGCACCCGTGCGATTTCCCAAAACTTCGCGGCTTATCTGATCAAACAACCGCACGTCAGTCTTGACGTAATCGCCGTTAAGCCCAATGCACTCGTTTTGGATCAGCACACACGACTTGCCGTCCGGTGTCGGCCCCAAGGCCGAACGCAGGCGCGATATCGTCGAGTACAGATTGTTACGAGCGCTATTGAACTCGGCATGGGGCCACAGCTCCATAGCCAGCGTCTCGCGGTCGACCAGCGCATCCATACCCAGCGCAAGCCGCTCGGCAAGCGTCGCCGCTTTCTTGCGGCGCCACATCTTATCCGTGATGGGAAACCCGTCGCGCTCGGCGCGAAACGCCCCAAACATGCGGATCTCGATATGGCCAATCATATCGACACCCTCGGCATCGCCGGCCTGGAACAGACGCTCGCCTTCGCCCTCAAAGTCGTCACGCAGCGAATACCGCGACAGCTCGCGCACCGGGAGCTTCTTTCGAATTCTAGCAGCCGGCTCACCCAGACAATGCATCGCAAGACGCGCAAACAGCCGATACGACGGATCCAAAATCCCTGGGCGGTTCATGGACATCCAGGCTGCAAGGTCGCTATCGCGGCCCGCGGAGGCCAAATGCAGCGCCACCATCCAAGCCTCGGCACCACCGACCTGCGTCCGACTCAAATCGAGCAGCCCTGCCTCTTCGCGCACCGATACCATCGATGTATTGCGTAAGTACGCCGCGCGCTCTAGCAGCAGTGCGTTGTCGCGTATGTATCCAATCGATTCCTCGGCAAGCCTGAGCACCTGCACCGCACGGAATTTGGCATTGACCGGACGCCCCTCGGCCAGCGACTGCCAGCCTTCCAGTATCAAGCCAAACAACTGGACTTGATTGTCACGCACGCGCACGGCAAAACGGTCGAGCTCATTGAATGCCTGCTCGTCGGTCACCGGCATGCCGGCAAGCAGGCGCCGCGCCGATAACACCATGCGCACCCAGATGGCGAGCGCTCGGATTCCACGCGCTTCGAGCGCCTCGAGCGTCAGGGCCATCTCGTCATCACGCTCATCGATCCCCGCATACGATCCATCAAATAGCTCCGTCAACATGCGGTCCGCCCGCACAAACGTCCCCGCGATATCGAGCTCGCAATCGTAGGCCTTATCCGTTTTGAGCCCCGCGAGGATCTCACCGCCCTTCGCCCGCTCGGTCAGCCCATGCTTTATCTCGACATGTGCGGACAGCATGTCGAGTGCGGCACAAGACGCCTCACTTTCCAACGCTGTACGGCTTGCCGGAAGCCCCAGACCGCTATCTCCATAACAGGCGGCCGTAAACGCGTGCGCCACCTTCCACGACACGGGATCGAGCTCGCAAATCGCTTGCTCGCCCGCACGCTCGATAATTGAGGCCATATACCGCGCGAGCTTTGTATTGGAGACGCTCACCGCCGCCAGATAGATGCCGAGTGCCTCGTCAGGCGTCGGCTCCGATGCCTGGCCATCTGCCTCGGACTTTCCCAGCGCCGCGCGGCAGACATCCCCTCCATGCCCTGTCAGGGCCAGATCGACCCCATACTGCCCGGCAAGCTCCAACACCGCACTGCGGTCCAAAAACGCGTCGGCGAGGTCCATCGCGATATCGCAGCGCCCCGCTTTAATCAATATACGCGCCGCCCGCACAACGAGTTCGGGGCGAATTTCGGCGACCAGCTTGCGCAATCGTAGGCGTGCGTTGTCCTCGGTACCCAAGCAGGTAAAGCTCCGGTCTGCCGGATCAACGCCAAAAATGGGATAATCGCGGACAAGATAGGACTGGTCAATCGCCGAAAGCCTAACACCGCAAGCCTCGAGCTCCGAAATATTGCCCTCACCCATTAAGACCATCAAGCATGCCACGCTAAACAGGGCGTTGTTCTCGAGCGACGCCAGATCAACAAGTGCCGCGCCGTAGATATTGACGATCTCGTTTTCGAGCATCTGGGCAACGTCTCCCTGCCCGTATAGTCCCGACTGCATAGCCGAGACGAGCTCGGGCACGCCCTGCGTAAGCTGATAGAAGTCGAGCGATGTGCTGATCGAAAACGCCGATGCCCACGCCGAATACTCATAGGCATGCACCTTGAGCATCTGCGCGTTGACTTTAATCGAATCGCCCAGTCCATGAATCAGCTGGCGATTCGAAGGACGGCAACTCATAAAGACCCCAACCCCCATAGCACGCAGACTTCGGATTCGGTCAATCAGTTCCTCGGTCTCGCTCTGGCTGAGGTTAGGCACGTTATCGATTGCAATCAGGGAGTGCGGTTTGTCCTTAAGCTCTTCGGTAACGACCTCGAGCTGCATAAACACCTCGCGCCCAATGGCGCGGTCTGCCTCGATGATTCGCACAGGGCCTCGCGTCGGATCGCTTTTAACCTCTTGGGCATACTGCAGCAGCACCGAGGTTTTCCCAAAGCCATCAGGCGCGTAGAGGACTACGATGCCGGCCTTTCGGCCCTTGGCGATAAGTTCGTTCATCAAGCGATCGCGCCGCACCATATAGCTACTGCCCAGAGGCATAAGCTCGAGGTCGTCCGTATTGCCCAAATCGTTAACCATGCCCGCTCCTCAACTCGACCACATGGACACCGTAACGCTAGACCATATGTATCGCTAGATGAATAGAGCGATGCTACGGTTTAGGATGTTTGTTGGTACGCAAATGGCAAGTTTTTGTTCAGCGTGGTCCGATTGAAACTTATCCCCCAACCAATCAGTCTTTGCGCAGGTCAATGCGCTTGCCAACTTGTCCCATCCTTTGGCAGTGTACCTCAAATGAACGCTGTTCAATTATGTTGCGCAACTCACCTAGCGCCAGCTACCGTCTGCGACCTTTTCATAGCATTTATGCATAGTATCTGTTATGGAATGAATCATGCTGCACCAGACGTACCCGTCAAGTTCGCGGCAAGGTTTTCGTCAAGTACACGGCGTACGCTCAGCAAAAAGGCCCCCGCAAAGCGGAGGCCTTCGGCAAAGCTATGTCGAGGTGATAGGCTTTCGCTACTCGCAGAGCGAAAGGGCGGCCTCGTCGGCAACGACAACGCAGTTGGTGTGCAGCTGCAAGATCGAGGCAGGGCACTCGGGGGTAACCGGACCAAAGCACATGTCATGCACGGCCTGGGCCTTGGCCTCGCCATTGGCGACAACCAGGATCATGCGGGCATACATGATGGTCTGAGTGCCCATGGTGTAGGCCTGACGGGGCACGTCGTCGATGCTGTCAAACAGGCGGCTGTTGGCCTGAATAGTGCTCTCGGTAAGGTCGACACAGTGCGTACCCTTGGAGAAGTGGTCATCGGGCTCGTTGAAGCCGATGTGACCGTTGTTACCGATGCCGAGCAGCTGCAGATCGGGGTAACCGGCGGCAGCGACGATCTCGTCGTACTCAGAGCAGGCAGCGGCAGCGTCGGGATTGGAGCCATCAGGCACATGCGTGTTGTTCAGGTCGATGTTAATGTGATCGAAGAAGTTCTCACGCATAAAGTAGTGGTAGCTCTGGGGATCGTCGTGCGAAAGGCCACGATACTCGTCAAGGTTGTAGGTGCTGACCTCGGCAAAGTCGACGTCACCCTTCTTGTACCAAGCGGCGAGCTGCTTGTAGGCACCGATCGGGGTGGAGCCGGTGGCAAGACCCAGCACGCAATCGGGCTTGAGGATAACCTGCGCCGAGATGATATTGGCGGCCTTGCGGCTCATATCCTCGTAGTCTTTAGCTTTAATGATCTTCATTACGCGTCCTTTCTCGTACAAGAGAGGCAAGGCTCCCCTTACAAGCACTTGCCCGCGGCCCGCGTCGGCCGCAACCAACGTGTGCGGCCACCAGGGCGAGGTCGCGTAATGTATGTGTCTCGTGTCTAGCCGCGTCGAGGCCCCTGCCCGTCCACGGTGACCCAAAGCCGTTTAGCTTCGGACAAATCCCATCTTGCCACGGAGGGCGCCCTCTTTCAAGGGCGCCCTCCATAAACGTGTTTGAATTGTAGGCTAATGGCCACGTGCACTTACTAGCGCTCGCGAGCAACGATGAGCTGGTCCATCTCTTCGACATGCGCACCAACGGAGCCCTTGATACTCGAGAACTCAACGGAGTTGCACACCAAGATGGGAACCGTCACATCGTAGCCCTCGGCAGCAATTGCCTCGCGATCGAACTCGATGAGCACGTCACCCTTATGGACGACATCGCCCACCTGTGCATGCACGCTAAAATGCTTGCCCTCAAGCTGAACAGTGTCCAAGCCAACGTGGATGAGCACGTCTAGGCCATCGACCGTGTTGAGCGCAACGGCGTGACCCGTGGGAAAAATGGCCTCGACCTTGGCGTCTGCCGGCGCAATCACACGCGTGCCGGTAGGCTGAATCGCCACGCCCTGGCCCAAAAGGCCGGTGGCAAATGTCTGGTCATTGACCTCGGACAACGGAATGACGTCGCCCGAGATGGGAGCATCCAGCGTAAGAACTCGTCCACGCATACCAAAAGACCTTAGGACTTTAGTGAACATGCTCCCCCTCGGACATACCAATCAATCAAAATAGCTTTAACAGTTTACCACTTGGCACCCGTTTTTGACCATTAGGGAAGTTCGCGCTTGACAACCTCGACGATGTCGTCGACAACACGCTGAGTGAGCTCGTGCGTCTCCGCCTCGGCCATAACACGGACCAGCGGCTCGGTACCGCTCGGGCGCACCAGAATGCGGCCGCGGCCGTCAAGCTCCTTCTCGGCGGCAGCGACGGCGTCCCAAATGGGCTGGCAATCGTCCAGGCCGGCCTTGTTGTCGGAATGCACGTTGACGAGTACCTGCGGGTACTTCTTCATGATGCCGGCAAGATCGGTGAGGGTACGACCGGTGCGCTTGAGCACGGCCAGCAGCTGCAGAGCCGTCACCAGGCCGTCACCGGTGGTGTTGTGCTCCAGGAAGATGATGTGGCCGGACTGTTCGCCGCCGATGACGGCGCCATCCGCGAGCATGCGCTCCAAAACGTAGCGGTCACCCACGGCGGTCTGAACCATCTCGAAGCCCTGCTCCTTCATAGCGATGGAGAAGCCAAGGTTGCACATGACGGTCGAGACGATCTCGGAGTTGGCGAGCTTGCCGCGGGCGGCGAGGTCAGAACCGCAGATAGCCAGGATGTAGTCACCGTCGATCTCATTGCCCTCGCCGTCGACGAACAGCACGCGGTCGGCGTCGCCGTCGTGGGCCAGGCCGATATCGGCGTGGGTGCGCAGCACGAGCTCGCGCAGGGGCTCAAGGTGAGTGGAGCCGCACTCAACGTTAATGTCGGTGCCGCAGTAATCGGTGTTGATGGCATGGACCGTGGCGCCCAGGCGCTGCAGCGCAGCGGGCGTGGTCTGGCAGGAAGCACCGTGACCGCAGTCGACGGCAACAACCAGGCCATCGAGCTTAAGGCCGTCGAGCGTGCTGATGGCATGATCGACATAGGCCTTGCGGGCGTCTTTCATCTTGATAATGTGACCCACACAGGCGCCGGTCGGCAGCGTGTCGGCAGCCATGGCCTCCTCGGACATGACCCAGGCGCTGATCTCTTCCTCGACAGCATCGGGAAGCTTCATGCCCTTGCGGCTAAAGAACTTGATGCCGTTGAACTCCGGCGGATTATGCGAAGCGGAGATGACGATGCCGCCGTCGAGCTCGTTTTGGACGGTGAGCAGCGCCACGGCCGGCGTAGGGATAACGCCGCAGCAATGCGGACGGCCGCCCTCTGCCATAATGCCAGCGGTCAGAGCACTCTCGAGCATGGTACCCGAAAGGCGCGTGTCGCGGCCGATGCAGATGTCCGGGCCAAGGAACTTGGTCGCCGCGCGGCCCAGGCGAAACGCGAGGTCGCACGAGAGGTCGGCATTGGCGACGCCACGGACGCCGTCGGTACCGAAGATGTTCTGGGGCATAGGATCGCTCCTTCCCTAGCAGGCGATATACAACCGCCCGCCCTAGTCGAAAAAGAAAAGCGGGACCCGCCGAGGAATCGGCAGGCCCCGCTTGTACATTGTATCTCGAAAGGAGATAAAACCTTAGCGCTTGGAGAACTGGGGAGCGCGGCGGGCCTTCTTGAGGCCGTACTTCTTGCGCTCGACCACGCGAGCATCGCGCGTAAGGAAACCGGCCTTCTTGAGGTCAGCACGGTAGTCGCCAGCGTTCAGAAGAGCGCGAGCGATGCCCAGACGCAGAGCGCCGGACTGACCGGAGATGCCGCCGCCATCGCACAGAGCGATAACGTCGAACTGACCGGCGGTGTCGGTCACCTTGAAGGGAGCAAGGGCGTTCTCAACGAGCTGATGACGGCCGAAATACTGCTCGGCGTCACGCTTGTTGATGGTCACCTTGCCGGTGCCGGGGACGAGACGGACGCGGGCGACGGCGTTCTTACGACGGCCGGTACCCTGGTAGACAACGGTGTTCTCAGCCATCTTTAAGCCTCCAGCTCAATCTTCGTGGGGTTCTGGGCAGCATGCGGATGCTCGGCACCAGCGTAGACCTTAAGCTTGGTCATCTGGGCACGGCCGAGGGTGGTCTTGGGCAGCATACCGCGAACGGCGCGCTCGATGACCTTCTCCGGGTGCTTCTCCATAGCCTGGCGGAAGCTCTCAGCCTTGAGGCCGCCGTTGTAGCCGCTGTGGCGATAATAGGTCTTCGTGTCGGCCTTGTTACCGGTAAGCTGGACCTTATCGGCGTTGATGACGACAACGAAGTCGCCGCAGTCGCTGTTGGGCGTGAACTGGGGCTTGTTCTTACCGCGCAGGATCATTGCGATCTGGGTGGCAAGACGGCCCAGGACAGCACCATCGGCGTCGACGAGAACCCAGTTGCGCTGGACCTCGCCCTGCTTGGCGTAGTGAGTCGATTTCGAAATCACTTAGACTCCTCCATGTACAGTACGTGTTGTTACAGAGATTCACGGGGCTCTGCAAGTAACCCGTCCATATTACCCCGCTCGCCGTACGAGTCAACAGGTATTTTGGCTCCGACCAGAGTTTCTGCACATGTCATCCACGAGCCGTGATTTTTCCAACTCTTTAGCTGTTGTCATTTTTTGAGGGTTCGCCGTCGCTAGCGCTCAACGAACTCTTGGATTTCCGCGAGCAGGCGCTTTGCCTCCTGACGGCCCTGGATATACAGGTCCAAAAGCTTTGCCGGATCGTGCTCGACATGGCCGACCTCGACCGGCTTTTGCGGAGCGATGACCAGCGCGCAGCCCTCGCGCTCATACTTCCACAGGTGCATGCGCTGGAGGTTATAGCGGTCGTGGCGCGTCTCGATAGCCTCGACCAGGTAGGGGTAGTCGGCATAGCGGGCGCGCGCGGCCGGCAAAAACTCGTAGGGCTTTTTCTCATACGAACGGTCCTGCGTGACGATGACGACCGCACGGTCGAAGCCCGCCTCCTCGAGCACATGCTCGATAGGAACCGAATCGGCCACGCCGCCGTCGACGTATTTGTGCCCGTCAATCTCGACCGGCGGCGTCACCAGCGGCAGCGAGGTCGAGGCGCGCACGGCGTCGAGATCGAGCACGGCGCTTTTGACCGGGAGGTACGTGGCGGTTCCAAAGAGCATGTCCGTCGCGACAGCGTACATCTCGATGGGGCTCGCGTCGAAGGTCTCGTTGTCAAAGGGATCCAGGCGGTCCTGGACATCGTTGAAGATAAAGTCGTAACCCACAATGGAGCCCGTGGACGCAAACGATGCGGCGCCCATGAAGCGGTTGTCGTTGCAGAAAGCCAGGTTGATGCGGTTGGCACGGCCGATCTGGTGCGACTTGTAGTTCACGCCGTTGAGGGCGCCGGCCGATACGCCATATACCGCCGGAATCTCGACGCCGGCCTCCATGAGAACGTCGAGCACGCCCGCGGTAAACTGCCCGCGAAAACTACCGCCCTCCAAGACGAGCGCGACCTTGCCGGCGTTCTTTGCCTTATCTTCTGCAGTCATATTGACCTCCTGCGATTGCGTTTTGGCCTTCTTCTACCCAGTTTTGGGATGGAGGGCGCGCAGGTTTTTCGAGGCGGCAGGTGCAGCGGAAAGTGCGTCCCAGTTTGAGGCGGGATTACGGGATGCGCTTTCCGCTTGGACCGCCGTTGGGAAAGCGCGACCCGTTCTGAGCGCGGATTCCGGGATATACTTTCCGCTAGCCATTCATTTGGAAATTGCATCCCATTCCGAATGAAGATTCCGGGATGCAGTTTCCGCTTGAGGCGTCATCCGGAAACTGCACCCCAGTCTGAGCCGGAATTCCGGGATGGATTTTCCGCCTGGGCCGCCGTTAGGAAAGCGTGTCCCACCCTGCGTTGCCGTAGCGTTTGCTTAACGTCCGCGCCCTAAACAGAGTTCGATTCTCCGCGGATGAAGGGGATCTGTCGGCGCGGGGCACAGCCAGCAGAAATGCCGTCGGCAGCACATCTGTTTTGGCTGGGGCTTTGCGCGGAGAATCCGCGTATTTGCTTCGCAAATCCGCACCGGCTTCGGCCGCCTGCCGGCGTCCTCGCCCGCGGGCTAAAAACGCTTACGCGTTTTCTTTACGCCCGCGCCCTGCACAGAGTTCGATTCTCCGCGGTGCGGACAAGAAATAAAAAGGCAGGTAGATATGAGTATCTACCTGCCTGTTACTTATGGTGGAGGCGCGGAGAATCGAACTCCGGTCCACGAAAGCCCCCTGATTGGCATCTCCAAGCTCAGTCGCTGGTTTAGTCTCGGACGCTTTGCGCGCAGCGACACGCTCGCGGTGTCCTAACCGGTTCGGTCTTAGCCTGCGCCATACCGATTACGTGCGCAGGAGCATTCCCCTAACATGACGTCGCGCCGGTGTCGGGGAAATCACCGGGTTGACGCGCCGCTATAAACTAAGCAGCGAGAGCCATAGGCTCAAAAGAAGAGTTGTTGTCAATTCAATTTGACGGTACCCCTGTTTAACGAGGCGAGGAGACCTCGGCTTGCTTCCTCTCTCAGAGCTATCGTGTCGAAACCAGTCGCCCCCGAATGTCGGGAAAGTCTGGATGGCATCGGGCCTGCAAACACCCGATAACCGTCGACTTTTCAAGGAACACGCGGGGCGAGCCCCGCTTGTGGAGTGCTATCTTACCACGTTCTAAAGGCAGACAGCTGTTCTATGCACGAGCTGTGAAGACCCCAATGTGCGCCGCACTTCACACTTTTGCCACCGAACGCGTCACGTATATTTTCGCCAAGCAAAATTGACCCGTCGAAAGGACCGTTATGGATACCAAGCAGCAACTCGTCAATGCCCTCGCAGGCCTGGGCTCAACCATTACCGAAGCTATGGATGTCATCGAAGGCTTTGTCCCCTGCGGACATCCCGCCCTCACGGTATCGAACGCACTCGTCGCGCTGGACGCTGACGATGATGCAGCTCTCGCCCAGCAGCTTGAGACCGTCGAGAGCTTTATCGACCACGTGAGCGAAAACCGCGGCGTGACCGCCTACCACGGCGTCGAGGTCGAGCTCGCAGGTCCCAAAGCCGATCTGCTCGCAGCAATCCGCGAGGTAGGCGCCCTTATGCAGACCGCAGGCGTCAAGAACACCCAGGTCAACGAGTGGGTCTACCGAAGCCTGGCAGCACTCGACAGCTCCGACGAAAAGGCAGCCGAGCAGCTCGCAGAAAGTCCCGCCATTAAGGCCGAGCTTTTGTAAATAGCAGACGCGGGCCCCTTGGCGCATCGTCGTCCAAGAGGCCCGCAAACAGTTCGCGTCAACCGATAGCCGCGCCGCCGCGTTCGGCCAAAGCAAGAATCGGTATCATCTGGCGCGGGGTCTTTGCTGCAAGATCGGCATGTTCGAGCAGTTTGCGATCGTTGGTCACCAAGTAATCGACCTGCGCGCGCTTGCACGCGGCGAGCACCAAGTTGTCCTCGTAATCGCGATGGAGCGCTAAGTATTTGTCGGCCAGCCAAAGGTCCGACGCATCTGCACCCACGGCCGTGGCGTTTTCGGTCATATTCCGAATAAACGCCAGCGCCGCATCGCCAATCGCGCGGGCAGAAGCCTCGTCGAGCGCTCCCCCACTGGCAAGAACGCTGCGCTTCAGTTCGTGTTGGACAACGTACAGCACGTCCTTGGCGATATGCACTGGAAAGAACAGCGATGCCCCCGTCTCCGTCGCCTGTCCAATAAACGCACGCGCGGCAAGCGACTCGGCATGGTCGACGCAAAACGAATCAACCCATACGTTAGCGTCCACCATTATTTTGAGGGGAGCCCCGCTCACAGGATCATCCCCTTTTGGCGATAGCGCTCGTCCATGGCATCGGAATAGATTGTGTCCCAATCGCGATCGTCGGATACGAGCGACGTCGCGATGCCCAGGTCCGCGTAAAGCTGATCCGCCGCCGCCCATGATGCGGCGAACGGAGTATCGGGCGCAACGGTCTGCTGCCGGTCGTCGACGGCCGCAAGCACTTCCTCGCACTGCCCGCCACCCTGCGCGACCTTGGCCACCACCTTTTTGATGAGCTCGGGCAGTGACCCGCCCGAAAGCCGCAGCGCCTCCTCGGCACGGTTCTTGACCTGGCGATTCACGCGAACGTTCACCTGCGCCATGCCGCTAACAGCACCCACGTCGATCCCGCTCCCTTCAATTGCTAGCCCTGCTAGCAACACTATATAGATAAGCTAGCACATGGTCAAATGCAAAAGGCCTGCGCCCGGACGACACCGATGCCGTCTGGGCGCAGGCCAGATAACGTGGGCGAACACGTCTGCTAACGCAGGTACGCCTTCGCGTTGCTCAGACTGTAGGCAATCGTCGAGCCGTTGTGCAGCAGTGACGACGTCTGCGGAGTGATCATGCCGGTAATGCCCAGTGCCAACAGCGCTGAGTTAGTGAGCATCACCTTAGAATAGGAGCTCGTCAGACGATCAACGAGGCCCTGGCTCATGCGGCGCAGGCGCACGATCGCGGCCAGATCCGTATCGGTCAGGATGATATCGGCGACCTCCTTGGCGATGTCGCTTCCACCACCCATCGCCAGTCCCACGTCGGCCAAACCGAGCGCCGGCGAATCGTTGACGCCGTCGCCCACCATGGCAACGTGGCGCCCCTCGCCCTTAATGCGCTCCACATACGCGTACTTGTCCTCGGGCAGCAGCTCGGCCTTAAATTCGTCGACACCTGCTTCGCGAGCAATGCGCTCGGCCGTGCGCTCCGAGTCGCCCGTGAGCATGACCACGTGCTTAACGCCCAACGCGTGCAGGTCGGCGATGGCCTCGCGGACCCCGGGCTTAAGCGGGTCCTCGATACCGAGCACGCCCACAACGGTGCCGTCGACCGCCAGATACAGCGGCGACAGCCCCTGCATCTGGGACTCAATGCGTTCCTTGATGTCGGACTCGAGCTGCGCGCCCTCGTCCTCAAATACAAAGTGCGCGGAACCGATGATGGCGCGACGCCCTTCAATGGACGAAGCGATGCCGTGCGCCACGATGTACTCGACGGCGGCATGGCGCTCGCGGTGCTCGAGCCCGCGCTCGCGTGCCGCATTGACCACGGCGCGTGCCACCGGATGCGGGAAATGCTCCTCCAAGCAAGCGGAAAGGCGCAGGATCTCGTCCTCGCCCCAGCCATCGGTCGTGAGCACGCAAGCTAGACGCGGCTGTGCCTCGGTGAGCGTGCCGGTCTTATCAAACACAATGGTGTCGGCCTTGGCAAACGACTCAAAGTACTTCGCGCCCTTTACCATGACGCCCATCTTGGCAGCATCGCTCATGGCAGTCATGACGGCGACGGAACCCGTGAGCTTGAGTGCGCACGAGTAGTCGACCATCAGCGCCGCTGAGGTCTTGATGAGGCTGCGGGTGGTAAGCGCAACCAGACCCGCGAGCAGGAAGTTCCACGGGACGATCTTGTTGGCGAGGTCTTCCATGTGCGACTGGCCCTCGGACTTGAGCGAGTCGGCCGTCTGCACGAGTGAGACAATCGAGCGCAGCTTGGTCTGTGCCGTGTTGGCGCGCACGCGCACCAGGATACTGCCGTCCTCCACGACGGTGCCGGCGAACACGTCGTCGCCCACGCTGCGCTCGACGGCAAGCGGCTCGCCGGTCAGGGTCGCCTGGTTGACCATGGCGCTCCCCTGCTCGACAACACCGTCGATGCAAATGGACATGCCAGTGCGTACGGCGACCAGATCGCCGGGCTCAAGCTCGGTGGCGGCAACGCTCACCTCGGTGTCGCCGACCACTTTTTGTGCCTTATCAGGCACGTCGAGCAGCGAGTTGATGAGCTCGTTTTCGCTCATGGCGCGGGTGTAGTCCTCGAGCAATTCGCCCACATTGAGCAGGAACATCGTCTGGCCCGCGGTGTCGACATCACGCTTGACGAACGAAATGCCGATGGCCGAAGCGTCGAGCACGGGAACGGTCAGGCGCGGCTGCGCGAGCTCACGGAGGGCAGCGCGCAAAAATGCCATGTAACCGGCCACGACAAACACCGCACGCAGAGGCGTCGGCAAGAACCAGCGGCGCGCGTAATGGGCACCGACGAGTGTCGCCAGGTCCATAACGAGTTTGTGCTTGCGCGGCTCAAGCTGCATCACGTAACCCGTCTTTGCGTCGGCAATGGCCTGAGCGTCGAGCGCACCGACGGCGGCCAGCACGGCATCGCGACACGGCTCATCATATTCGAGCGCTAACTGGCCAATACGGCCATAGACGCGCACCTTGCGCACGCCGTCGATGTCACCGCTGAGTTTAAGAAGCGCATCGAGATCGCTCTCTGGCACAGGACCCGCCAACTGGAGGCGGGTCCTGCCGGGGATCTCGCTGATAATCGAGAATCTCATAGTTTGTGCCTAGGAGCGCTACTCGGCTGCCTCGTCAGCAGCGGCCTCGCTCTGGGTGATGTAGGCCGCCTCGGCAACCATGTCGTCGACATTAGCCTTGGCCTGCTCGACCATGTCCTGGTAGCCGTTCTTGATGCGCATGCCGCACGCGATACCCTGCACGCAGGCATTCTTGACCGGAGCGCTGGTAAGCAGCTTGATGCCGGCCGTGCCAAGCAGAAAACCGCCACCAACAAGCAGGGTATTGAACGTGGACTTCTTCATGTTGCTTCTCCCTTTTGCCGCATTGGACGCGGCACGGTGCCTCAGCACCCGAGTAAACAAGTTTGCTCGAGCACACTTTTAGAAAATAGTTTAGTTTATCTAACTATTAAGGTCAACAAAGGTTAACTTTTTGGAAACTATGGGGTCCAAATTCCATTCAGCCCACCTGACCCGAACGGCCGAGTCGTTGCAGAACCGAGGGGCCGGGCGCAGGGCCTTGCCTCTCAATGAGTTCCCTTCAAATCAGAACCACCCTTAAAAAGGGTGGTTTGCTCTTAGGGTATAACCCACGGGCCCCGGGCTCGCGTCTAAAGGCGCGGGCCCGGACTTCGTCCAGGCCTAGTGCATCTTGACCCGTGGCGCGCCGGTCGAACCGGCGGCATCACCCCCTCTTGAAGGGGTCCTCGTACTCCTTCACGCTCAGCTTGTCCAGCGCGATGTCGTGGGACTCCTGCTCCCTGATGTACTTGGCGATCGTCGCCTCGTCCGGGCCGACGGTGGACACGTAGTGACCCTCCGCCCAGAACTTCCTGTTGCCGAACTTGTACTTGAGGCTGGCGTGCCTGTCGAATATCATCAGCGAGCTCTTCCCCTTCAGGTAGCCCATGACGCTCGCGACGCTGTACTTCGGCGGGATCGCCAGCAGCACGTGCACGTGGTCGGGCATCAGGCGCCCCTCGATTATCTCGATCCCCTTGTACTCGCACAGCTTCCTGAGGATCTCCCCTATGTCGCCCCTGATTTGGTTGTAGATCACTTTGCGCCTATACTTCGGCGTGAACACGATGTGGTACTTGCACATCCACTTCGTGTGGGAAAGGCTGTAGGCCTTCTGGGCCATGGCGACCACCCCTTCGACTCGAATTCTTGACGGCCTGAACAATCGTCAATATCGGTCGGAGGGGTGGCTTTGTAAAGCCGTTTGTCTCCACCCGCGTAGCGGGTGGTTTAAAGCTGGCCGCTGCGCGGCCAGCAGACTAAAGTCTTGAGCAAAACAATGGGCGTGCCAACG
>CABPCG010000035.1 GCA_902405995.1 uncultured Collinsella sp. | reverse complement strand
TTTGAGCCAAGGTGCCGTGAAATGAAAAGGCGCTGACCTTCTGGTCGCGCCTTTGAAATTGAACGGCAGATTGGCCAAATGCCGGGCGCGCAGCGTCGAGCCGTTACGCCGTTCGGTAGAACGGCGTAACTAGTAGTCCAGCTTCCACATGTAACGGCGCGTCATGTAGTCCTTGTGGGTGACGGCGGAGAGCGCACGCATGTAGACGTTGTTGAGGATCGGGGCAAAGATCAGGTGGTTGAAGTACTCGCTCACGCTGTCCTTGATGTCGTTGAGGCCGAGCTCCTTGGCGTCGAGCTGGTAGACGCGCTCACCACCGTACTGGTTGACAAAGCGAATGCCGCGCTCGTCGTTGCAGCGGCTGCGGCCGACGCTGATGAGCTGGAACAGCGAGGTACGCTTGTCCAGGATCTCGAAGGGACCGTGGAAGAAGTCGCAGGTGTTGATGGTGCAGGAGTCGATCTGCAGCATCTCCTGCACGTTGCAGATGCTAAAGACGTAGGCGGCACCAAAGAGCGGGCCCTGAGCCATAACGTTGATGCAGGGCTTGTCGGCGTTCTGCTCGGCCCACTTGGCAGCGAGCGGACGGGTGTACTCGACAGCCTTGCGATAGATGGGGTCGACCAAGTCGAAGGCGGCCATAGCGGTCTCGTACTCGGCATAGCCCTCGGTCTGCTGCGTAAGCTCCATAGCAATCATGGTCACGACGGCGGAGTTGGTGCGGCCCATGCAGGACTCGTCGATGGCCAGGCTGTCGTACTGGATCTTGTAGTCGCAGACCTCGGTGAGGCCGGACTCGTCAACATAGATGGCGATGGTGCTGGCGCCGTGGTTCTTGGCGACCTGGGCGGCGACGATGGTCTCCTTGGTGCCGCGCATGGACACGACGACGGCCAGGGTGTTCTCGTTGACGTAGGCAGGCGTGGCGTGCACGAACTCGTTGCTGGTGTAGCTGGAGCTCACGACCTGCGTGGCCTCGTGCTCCATAAAGTACTGGGCAGGATAGTTGCCGCCGTTGGATCCACCGGCGCCAATCCACACAACGCGCCTGATGCCGCCCTTGTCTGCCTTGTCAGCCAAAACCTGGGAGACGACATCCTTAACCTGTTCCTGAGTAGTCATTGTGCATCAGCCTTTCTTCTCGTTTGATGCTCTTGATGGCATACAAGTTACATACATGTTTTGGTTATGTCGACTAGTTGTATGCTATATTTGTCTTAGATAATTTGCTGGTAAAGTTTTCGGCAATCCATTATCAGCAGTTTTGTTGTCATGTTGGATACATGCTTGGTTCAGTAAGCATACAGGTTAGATACAGGTTGTTCGCATGAGCACTTCGTCGAAAAAGAACTTGGCCCAATACGAGCGTCTGGCGGGTACGCTGCGTGACCGCATCGCCGCCGGCATCTACGCGTGCGGAGACAAGCTGCCGTCCGAGATGGAGCTCATGGACGAATCGGGGCTGTCGCGCAGTACCGTGCGCCACGCGCTTAAGGTGTTAGTTGACGAGGGCCTGATTCGAACCGAGCGCGGGCGCGGCGCCTTTGTGGCTGACACGCCGGCGCTCCACGAGAACAACCTGGTGTTTTCGAGCTATACCAAGCAGGTCGAAGGCCAGGGTATGAAGCCCACCACGCGCACGGTGGACTCGGGCTTTGCCAAAGCAATGGGCAGCGTGGCCAAGTTCTTTGACGCTAGCGTGGGCAGCAAGCTTGTCAAACTTGTCCGCCTGCGTTACCTGGACGATGCGCCACTGTGCCTGGAGACCACCTATTTGCCGCCAAGCTTTGGGTCGCTCATCGATCGCGATATCAACGGTTCGCTCTACGCCACGCTGCGCCAGGAATTCCATCGCGCGCCGGCACAGGGGCACAAGACCTTTGAGGTGTGCTACGCCTCGCAAAACGAGGCATTTTTGCTCAACGTTGAGCGCGGGCAGGCGCTGATCCTGATCACCGACTACGTCTACGACACCGACGGTCGCCCGCTCCATGTCTCCAAGCGCATCCAACGTACCGACCGCGCCAAATACACCGAGCCCATCGGCTAACCTGCCAAAATAAACCTGTCCCTAAATGGTAGGTTTGGGGAGATCGGGGAACCAGGTTGGTTTGGGCTGGTTGGGGGTGCGCTCGGCCAGGACCAGCTCCATCCAGCACATGTCGTACCAGCGGCCGAACTTTTGGGCACAGCGGTCGAAAGCACCCACCAAGCGATATCCCATATGGGCATGGAAGTCCTGGCTGTTGTGCGTTAGATACTCGTCGTCCTTGTCGTGCGGCACGGCGATGAGCGCGCACATGTTGGTGATGCCCATCGCGATCAGGCACTGCTTGAGCGCATCGTGCAGCTTGCGGCCCAGCCCGCCGTGGCGCACGTCGCGTGCCAGGTAAATCGACGTCTCGACCGACCAGTCGTATGCCTCGCGGCTGTTGAGCGGACTCGCATAGGCATAGCCTACCGGACGCCCGTCCAGCTCCATCACCAGATACGGATAGCGCTTGAGCGTACGCTCGATGCGCCCGGCGAACTCCTCAACGCTCGGCACCTCGTATTCGCAGGTAATCGCCGTCTGGCGCACATACGGCTCATAGATGGCAAGCAACGCCGGCGCGTCTTCGGGCGTCGCCAGGCGAATCGCCGGCTCGGACATCTCGGTCATACAACCCTTCTCTCTCAAAAACAAAGGCCGCCTTGCGCCAAACCCAGCGCAAGGCGGCCCCTCGTCATTACATCAGGCTACAGGACAGCCGCCAGCGCGTCGATGTCCTCCTGCGTCGTGGCCCAGCTGGTGCAAAAGCGCACCACCGTGTGGGTATCGTCGTACTTTTCCCAGTACTCGATCGCCGCATGCTCGCGAATGCGGGCCATGTCCTCGTTGGGCAGAATCACGAACTGCTGGTTTGTGGGCGTCTCCAAAAAGAACTGGTAGCCGCGCTCGTGCAGCACTCGACGAAGCGCCTGAGCCGTCTCGATCGCCTGGCGACCAATCTCAAAATACAGGCCGTCGGTAAAGAGCGCCTCAAACTGCACGCCCGTCAGGCGACCCTTGGCCAACAGCGCGCCGTGCTGCTTAATGCGCGGAATGGGATGCGCCGGAGCGTGCATGCCGCAGAACACCACGGCCTCGCCGCAAAGCGCGCCGCACTTGGTGCCGCCGATGTAGAACACGTCGCACAGCTGCGCCAGCTCGGGCAGGGTAATGTCGCACTCATCGGCCGCCAGCGCATAGGCCAGGCGGGCGCCATCCACAAACAGCGGAATCTCGCGCTTCTGGCACACCGCGTGAATCGCCGCGAGCTCGGCCTTGGAGTACAGCGTGCCGTACTCGGTCGATAGGCTCACGTACACGGCACCCGGGAACACCGTGTGCTCGTAGCTCTCGTTTTCGTAGAACACCTGGATATAGTTCTCGAGGTCCTCGGCGTGCATCTTGCCCTCGTAGCCGGGGATGGTGAGCACCTTGTGGCCGCCAAACTCGATGGCGCCCGCCTCGTGACAGGCGACGTGGCCGGTCTCGGCGGCAACAACGCCCTCGTAGGGCGCAAGCAGCATGTCAATCACCGTCGCGTTGGCCTGCGTGCCGCCCACCAGAAAAAACACGTCGGCATCGGGGGCCTGACAGGCCTCGCGGATAAGCTGCTTGGCACGCTCGGTGTGCGCATCGGTACCGTAGCCGGGCTGCGGCTCCATATTGGTGTCGACGAGCGCCTGCAGCACTGCCGGATGTGCGCCGTGGGAATAATCGTTGTTAAACGCGAGCATGGCAATCCTCTCTTACCGGGTATCGGCCAGATGATTCAAACGGAGCTATTGTACGCCGTTGGGATAGGCAATGCGCGCGGCAAGGCACTCAAGCGCCAGCACCAGGGCAAAGCCGCAGCTCACATCGCTCAAAAAATGCGCTCCGATCACGATGCGGCCAAAGGCGACGAACGCTGCAACAACAACCGCCGCCCAAAAGATTACACGGCGACGCGAAGGTTTTTCCGTAAAGGCTGCCGCGGGAAGCCCGGCGAGCATAAGGCCGATCGCCGCATGCGCCGTGTGTCCGCTCGCAAACGACTTGAAGCCGTCCTTGATCACGCCGGCGGCGATATAAGTCCATTTGTCGGGATTGCCGATCACCCACCACGGCTGAAAATCGAGTCCCTGCGTCACCTCGATCACGCGCATGCGCGGGCGCGACCACAGCGGCTTGACGATCACGTTGAGGATAATGGCCTGAGCGACCCACACGGCAAGTACCATCAACGCCCAGCGCGTGAGCTCATCGGGGTCGGTGTCGCGCGTGAGGCGATAGACGATGAGGTTGGCCGCAATGACCAATGCAAACGTCAGAACCAGCTGAACCGCGATGAGTTTGCCGCCAACCCGCAGGGACGAAACGATCTCGTAGCCGGCCAGGCCGATGTTGACGAGGATGCCAAGCACGGCGAGCCATTTGCTCCCCCTGGAGTCGGGACGTGCCGAGCGCACGAGCATAACGCCCGCGACGCTCGCCGTCAGCTCGAACGGCAGCTCGCCGGCGGCCTCGATAAAGCGGCCGTACATGCTGCCGATGTTGAACAGCGCGCTCGAGATCTGATAATCGAAGAAACTGCCCACGCCCAGACAAAGGGCAAGGATAACCGCTATACCAGCGGCGTCTTTCTTGTAGATGTACCCGAACATGCTTTCCTTTCGATGAAACCAGAGCGCCCAAATGGGGTGTTTGCAGCGTCGACCCATTAGTCGTCATCGCTGACGCCCAACTGCTGCAGCAGCATGAGCGCCGCGGCCACGGGGCCGGTGCCGTCGTTGGCGTCGAGACCGCGACCCAGGCCGCTGCCCGCACCGGCGCCCGCCTTGTAGGGCACCGACAGCTTGCGGCTCTTGGGGAAGTTCACCGCACCGTAGCGGGTCTTGAGCTCAAAGGCCACCTTCTTGGGCACGTCGACACCCAAAAAAGTGATGCGTCCGCCGCTGAGCGTGACGCTCTCGAGCCCCAGGCGCTCGCCGCGAATGCGGATGCGCGCGCGGTTGAACAAGTTGAGCCCCGCCAACGGCAGCTCACCGTGCGCGGCCTCGGTCTCTTCCTGTACCTCGTCGATGCTCTCCAGGTCCTCGGCCGCCGCGAGCTTGCGGTACACGAGCACGCGCTGGTCCACCGCCGGCAGGTACTCCTCGGACAAGAAGTAGTCGGCCGGCAGGTTAATGCCCACGCTCGCCGCCTCCACGCCGGCGTCGTCATCGCCGCGCGCCTCGGCCACGGCCTGGCCCAACATCTGCGTAAACAGGTCAAAGCCCACGCTCGACAGGTTGCCGTGCTGCTCAGCGCCCATCAGCGAACCGGCGCCGCGAATCTCCAGGTCGCGCATGGCGATACGCATGCCGCTGCCCAGGTCCTGGAACTCGGAAAGTGCAGTCAGGCGCGCCGTAGCTTCCTCGGTAAGAGGCAGCTCACCCGGGAACATAAAGTACGCGTAGGCCTGCGTGGCAGAACGGCCCACACGGCCCTTGAGCTGGTAGAGCTGTGCCAGACCCAGACGCTGCGAGTCCTCGATGATGAGCGTGTTGGCGGTCGCGTTGTCGATACCGCTCTCCACGATGGTCGTGGCGATGAGCACGTCGATCTTTTTGGTCGCGAACTCGATCATCACGTCCTCGACCTCGCGCGGGCTCATCTTGCCGTGCGCCACGCCCACGCGCGCCTCGGGCGCGGCCTCGTGCACGCGTGCCACGGCGTCGTCGATGGTCTTGACGCGGTTGGACACGTAATACACCTGGCCGCCGCGGCCCACCTCCAGGCGAATCGCCGCGCTCACCATGTCGGGATCGTACTCTCCCACGTGCACGATCACGGGACGGCGCCCGGTCGGCGGCGTGGTGATCAGGCTCATGTCGCGCACGCCGCTCGTGGCCATCTGCATGGTTCGCGGAATCGGCGTTGCCGAAAGCGTGAGCACGTCAATCTGCTCGCGCAGGTTCTTGAGCTGCTCCTTGTGCTGCACACCAAAGCGCTGCTCTTCGTCGATGATCACCATGCCCAGGTTCTTGGGGTTCACGTCGGCAGAAAGCAGGCGGTGCGTGCCGATGAGCACGTCGATCGTGCCCTCGGCAAACGCCTTGAGCGCGCGCTTTTGCTGCGCCGGGGTGCGGAAGCGGCTGAGCACTTCGACCTCGAGGCCAAACGGGGCAAAGCGCTCAAAGAACGTCTCGTAGTGCTGCTGGGCCAGAATGGTCGTGGGGCAGAGCACCATGACTTGGCGGCCGGAGTCCACGCACTTAAACGCCGCGCGCAGGGCGACCTCGGTCTTGCCGAAACCCACGTCGCCGCACAGCAGGCGGTCCATGGGCTTGGGCGCCTCCATGTCCGCCTTAATGTCGGCGATAGCCTCCAGCTGGTCGCGCGTCTCGTCGTAGGGGAAGCTCTCCTCCATCTCAATCTGCTCGGGCGTGTCGGGCGGACAGGCGATACCGGTAATCGACGAGCGGCGCGTATACAGGTCGACCAGGTCAAACGCCAGCTTTTTGGCATTCTTGCGCGCCTTGTTGGTGGCACGCGTCCAGTCGGCGGTGTTGAGCCTGGTCAGGCGTGGCTTGTCGCCGTCGGGGCCAACATAGCGCGTGATGCGGTCGACCTGCTCCAGCGGCACATAGAGTTTGTCGCCGTCGGCATATTCCAGCAAAAAGTAGTCGCGCTCCTTGCCGCCCACTTCCTGGCGCGCGATCTCGCTAAAGAGCGCGATGCCGTGGGTAGCGTGCACCACGTAGTCGCCCGGCTTAAACGGGAAGGTAATCTGCGTAATGTCAACCTTGCGGCGGCTGCGCGCGCGGTTGGCATCCATGCGGGCGTTGAGGTCGGCGATCGAGAACACGGCCAAATTGGCGTCGGGCACCACCACGCCCTGCGGCAGGGCAGCGTCCACAAAGGTCACGCGCCCGCGCGAGATGGTGGGCACGGCGGCGCCGGCGGCAGCCTGCGCGGCGCCCGCCTCGAGCGAGCGGGCGTTGAGCGCGTCGGCCTTACGCTCGCGAATGGAAGCATGGGCCTCCTGGCGCGCGGCACGGTCGGCGGAATCCGCCGCTGCCACGCGCACGCGCTCACCGATAACGCCGGCATTTTCGGGCGCCGCGGTCAGCGATTCCTCAAAGGTAACGCCCTCGTCGCCAAAGGTGAGCTCCATCGACTCGCGCGCACCGCGGTCGGGGATGGCAAACACGCAGGCATAGCGCTTGCCCACGACCTCCTGGATGCGCGTCATAAAACGGTTGTCCGAGCCTGCGATGGCAGGCTGCTCAATCTTGAGCTCAGCCGTCACCGCACCGCCGGCACGGATGAGGCTCACATAGTTCAGGCGTTGCTGGGAGCCAAAGTCGAGTTGCCGGGCACGCACGTACAGGCCGTCCAGACGATCGACCCCCGCCTCGCCGGCACGTGCCTCGATATCCTCGTAGGCGCGCAGGCAATCATCGAACAGCGAGCGCGGCTCGGACAGCACCACGAGCGCCTTGCCGATCACATGCGACAGCGGGCTCACGGTCTGGCCGTACATCACCGGCAAAAAGCGGTCGAGCTCGGGCGTGACGATGCGCGCGTCCACCATCTCGAGCAGCGCCGCCAGCTTGCTGTCGTCCTGGCTGGCGCGGTAGAGCGCCACATGCATGTTGTGGACGGCCTCGTCGGTGAGCGCCAGCTCGCGGCAAGGGAAGATCTCAATGCTGTCCTCGTTGCCGATAGTTTGGCCCGTGGAGCTCACCATGCGGCGGATGCGGTCGATCTCGTCGCCAAAGAACTCAATGCGCACGGGTGCTTTTTCCTGCGCGGGGAACACCTCGACGGTATCGCCGTGCACACGGAACAGGCCGGGCGCGTCGGCGGCACCTGCATTGGTGTAGCCCATGCCCACCAGGCGCTGCGGCACCTCGTCGAAGGGAATCTCCTCGCCCACCGCAAAGGTGGTGGACTCCCAATAGCGGCTCTCGACCGGCGGCACGCAACGCAGTAGCGCGCGGGCCGAGGCGACCATGATGCAGTTATCGCCGCGCACGATGCGCCCTAAAGCCTCGCAGCGTTGGGCCACCTCGGCGTCGTCGGGCGCCTGCTCACGCCATGGATAGTCTTTGCGCTCGGGAAAGCGGCACACATGCGCCAGACCCACATAGGCGGCCAGGCTGCGCGCGGCGCGATCGGCCGCGTCCTCGCCGCTCACGATGTAGACCGTGGGACGCGGACGGCGCGCAAACTGAGCTGCCGCCATGAGCGTGCGGCCCGACTGCGACACGGCCAGCGTCACGTCCTCGCCGGCATCGAGTCCGGCCTCGACGGTCTGCAGCGCCTCGGCAGTGTAGAGCTGCGCGGCTATACGGTGAATGAGCATGCTGTTCCTCCGGCATCGCAACGCCAAAAGCCCGCCGGGGCAAGCTCGGCGGGTCGTACGTCAAATACATTGTCTGTCATGGTAGCGCATGGAGAGGACTCCGGCTCAAGGGCAAACCCAGCCCCGCAAAAAACGCCAGACGAAGATGCGTTCCGCCCTACCCCGCCACGCGCACGCTGGGGCACAAATCTGCCAGCGGACACTCGTCACACTTGGGTTTGCGGGCGTCGCAGATCTCGCGACCAAAGGTGATCCACTGATGGTTGACCGACTCCCAATACTCGTGCGGCAAAATCTTGAGCAGATCCTGCTCGGTCTTGAGCGGTTCCTTGGCATGCGTCTTGGGACTCAGCATCAGGCGGTGCGCAATGCGGTTGACGTGCGTATCCACCGCGATGCCTTCCACGATGCCGTACCCCACGTTGAGCACGATGTTCGCCGTCTTGCGTCCCACGCCCGGCAGCTTCACGAGTTCCTTCATGTCGGCCGGCACCTCGCCGTCATAGTCGGTGACGATCATCTGCGCGGCCTCGACGGCATGCTTGGCTTTGCTCTTGTAGAAGCCGAGCGACTTGATGGTGTCCGCCACGTCAGCTACGCTCGCCCCGGCCATGGTCTCGGGCGTGGGCCACTGGGCAAACAGCCGCGGCGTCACTTTGTTGACCTGCGCATCGGTCGTTTGCGCCGAAAGCAGCACCGCGATCAGCAGGCGGAAGGGATTCTCGTGGTCCAAAAAGCACTCGACCGGGCCATAGCGACGGTTGAGGCGCTCACACACCTCGATGGCGCGCTCGCGCTTGGCGGCATTGGTCTCGCGTGGCATAACGACTCCTCGGCTCAACGGCACAATAAACTTATGGGCACAATTGTCCCACGTCCGAGACGTTTACGCCTCCAAGAATGCGCCGGTCTGACGGCTCCACAGGTTCGCGTACTCGCCGCCCGCCTCGACGAGCTGCACATGCGTGCCGTCCTCGACGATCTCGCCATCCGCCAGTACCACGATGCGGTCGAGCGCCGCCACGGTGGACAGGCGATGCGCCACCACAATGGAGGTGCGGCCGCGCATCAGGTTCTCGAGAGCTTCCTGCACCAGCGCCTCGGACTCGCTGTCCAGGGCAGAGGTCGCCTCGTCGAGCACCAGAATCGGCGCGTCGGTGAGAATCGCGCGGGCGATGGCCACGCGCTGACGCTGGCCGCCCGAGAGCTTGACGCCGCGCTCGCCCACCATGGTGTCAAAGCCACGAGGCAAGCGGTCGATAAACTCCAGGGCGTTGGCCAGGCGCGCAGCCTCGCGAATCTGCTCATCAGTGGCGTTGGGACGACCGTAGGCAATGTTTTCTCGAATGGAGCGGTGGAACAGCAGCGCTTCCTGCGGCACGTAGGCAACCTGGCGGCGCAGGCTCTGCTGCGTGCAGCGCGAGACATCCTGACCGTCCACGAGCACGCGGCCGCCCTGGACATCGTCCAGGCGCAGCAGCAGCTTGGTGAGCGTCGTCTTACCCGAGCCCGATTTGCCCACCAGGCCCACGCGCTGGCCCGCCGCCACATGAAGTGTCAGGTCATCGAACACGTTCTCGCCCGCCGCAGCGTCACGGTACGCAAAGCTCAGGTGCTCAAAATCAATCGCGCCCTCGCTCACCTTGAGCTCGGGGGCATCCGGGTCGTCTGCCACCAAGCGTGGCTCGTCCAGCACGCGCGTCATCTCGGCCGCATCGCCCAGCGCGCGGTTGATGCGCTGCATCATGGAACTCACGTAGTTCAGGCGCATGGTGAGGTTATAGGTGTAGGTAAAGATCATGACGAGCGAGCCGGCCGAGATGCCAAACCACGCGTTGCCGCCCGCCACGAACACACTCACCACGGCCATGGTGATGACGATAAGGCCCGAGGTCGTAAAGTTGCGCTGCATCATGGCGTGCATCGAGACCGTCTCGGCATCGCGCGCGGCGCGGTCGGCGGTGTCGAACAGATCGCGTTCAAAGTCCTCGCGCCCGCAGGTCTTGACGGCCAAGATGTTCGTGACCGCGTCGGAGAGCACGCCCGAGAGCTTGTTCTGCGCGGCGGACGTCGCGGCCGAAAGCGGCATGATGCGCTTGTACATAAGCCAGACAAACGCGATGTAGACGACCATGATGCACACCAGGATCACGGTAAACGTCGGCACCACCGGGGCGAGTGCGGCCACGGTACAGATGACCGAGGTGATGGTGGGGATGAGCGAATACACCGTCACGTCCACCAGACCCGTGTAGCCGCTCATAAAACGGCTCGTCTGGCTCACGAGCGATCCGCCAAAGCGGCTGGTGTGGAATGTCATGGATTGATTGGAGAGCGTGTCAAAGCACAGGCGCGCCAGGTGATAGTTGCCCGCAATCTCGAGCTTGTAGACGGTGTAGTCCTGTAGCTTGGAGAGAATCTGACCCACCAGGTTAACGAGTACGAGCGCCAGAATGTAAGGGCCAAAGACCTCAAACACCTGGTCGCCCGCCACGGGGCCGGCTTGGACGCGGTCGACGATGAGGGCCATCACGTAGGTGTTGGCAAACGTGAGCAAAAAGATGTAGCCCGCCGACGAGAACACCGAGAGAAAGACGATCAGCGGCTGCGTGCGCGTGACGTCCCAAAAACGCTGCAGCGTGCGGCGCACGGTGGAGCGTTTGAGCGGACTGGTGTTTCTCTGAGACATGGGCTTCCTTTCGCGTCTGATAGGGCGAAACGCCATTGTTGCACACTAAAGCGCACTTCAGGCAAGTGCAACGCGAAAAGCGCCCGCGTCCCGCGCTTGCGCAGGCGCCCCGCCGTCAGATGCAGCTAGTCCTCGTCTTTTTGGTCTGCGAGCAGCTCCGCAGACGTGAGTCCCAAGATCTCGTCGGCCTCCCGCGCGTCTTCCAGCGCGTCGATATCCTTGAGCTTGCGCTCCATAACGTTGGTACGCGTGGTGATGATGCCCTCGACCGTCTTTCCTGCGGTCTCAATCTGCTGCTGGGCGCGGCGCAGCGCCGCCTGATAGCGCGGCAGCTCGGCCTTGACGGCAGAGAGCACGCGCAGCACGTCATCGGTGCGTTTTTGCAATTTAAACGTCTGGTAGCTCATCTGCAGGCTGTTGAGGATGGCCGCCATGGTGCTGGGGCCGGCAACGTTGACGTGATAGTCGCGGCCCAGGGTCTCGATAAGCCCGGGGCGGCTGACGACCTCGGCGTACAGGCCCTCAAACGGCACGAACATAATGCCAAAATTGGTGGTCGCGGGCACGCTCAGGTACTTTTCGCAGATGTCCTTTGCCTCGCGTTTCACCATAGCGTCGAGTGTCTTGCGCGCGGTGGCCACAGCTTCGGCATCACCCGACTCTTGCGCGTCGAGCAGATGCCCGTACGCGTCGCCCGGGAATTTGGAGTCGATCGGCAGCAGCACGGGATCGCCCTCGTCCACCGGCAGCTTGACGGCAAACTCAACGCGCTCCGAGGCGCCGGGCTTGGTGGCGACGTTTTCCAGATACTGGTCGGGCGTAAGGATGTCCGCTAGGATTGCACCCAGCTGTACCTCGCCCAAAATGCCGCGCGCTTTTACATTACCCAGCACGCGCTTAAGGTCGCCCACGCCAGTGGCGATAGATTGCATGTCGCCCAGGCCCTTGTACACGGCCTCGAGCTGGTCGCTCACCTGCTTAAACGATGCAGACAGACGGTCGTTGAGCGTGCGAGAGAGCTTCTCGTCCACCGTCGCGCGCATCTGATCGAGCTGCACGTTGTTGTCTTTGCGGATGGCGCCCAGCTGAGCATCGACCGTCTCGCGCACCTTGTCCAGGCGATGCTCGATGCCCTCGCGATTGGCGCCGAGCTGTTGGGCCGTCTCACGGCGCAGGTCATCCATCCGGTCACCAGCTTGCGAGAACTCGCGTGCGATGACCAGGTAACGTTGCTGCTCCACGGCCGCATCGGTCGTCTGCTGCTGCGCGATGGCGTTTGCCGTGCGGCGTGTTTCGGCCAGCGCGACGTTCAGGGCATCGAGCGCGTTGTTGGCCTGCTCGAGTGCTGCCAGCGTTTCCGCGCTACTGTCGCCACGCTCCCGCAACTCGGCACGAAGGCCCTTGAGCTGCAGGGCACAGGCCGCAGCGACCCCCACCGCCACCAAAGCAATCACAATAAGTGCAATATCAATTGCAGACATAAACTCCGCCCAACAAACCCAATCGATCATCAATCAAAACCGCGATCAATCTTACCCCGCCACACACACGGATCACTCACTGCCTTGCAGACAAATTTCTCTTAGAGCCGCGGACGCTAAAACGCTAGCTCTCCCAGCCGGCGCGGATGGTTGTTATGACGTCACCCAGGCGCTGGCCCAGGGCCGCTAGATGTTGGAGCACCTCGTTGGGCGATGCACCGTTGAGGATGCACGTGAGGGCATACGACGCCAGAAAGATGGCCGCAAGCCCCAACGGGACGAGCACGATCATCGCCAAGGTGCGCAGGCGCTGGCCCACGCGGCGACGACGCGCACGACGCTTGTCGAACGCGAGCTCCTGCGCATATGAATCTTGCTGTACGGAATAGGCCTCTGGTGCCGATTCGCACCCGGGCACAGCTGCAGGTACAGCAGCGGGCACGACATTTTGCGCAAAGGGCTGGACTGCCGCCCCTTGCATTTGTATCTCCATGAGTCGTTGCTGCTGACGCAGCATGCGCTCAGCTTGTTGCTGCGGAGTCTCAAGAAACAGATCCATGCTGGCCTCCAAAATCGGAGCATTCGACGCTTACGACCAGCATCCCGCACCGCCATGACCGCGACAACGCAATCGCCGGCAATAGCCACAAAGTTTCTTTTGCTCAAAAGCTGTCGAAAAGCTCAACAACTCCCCTACCAGCACTTTCTCTGAGCTTTTTTCGCCAACAATCTTTTGGCCTTCCGCCCTTACGCCAACTGACCAAAATCTAACCAATAGCTTGACGAAAATTGTGGAGACCGGGACCCCACAAAAACGTGCCGTCTCAAAAAGGGGCGGCACACAAACTTCTTATCAGCTTTTCTGTAACGAGCACGCGACGACCCAAAGCGGGCCGGGAGGGCCGGATTACCTTCCCTCAACGCGACCCTGCGAAGCCGTGAGCGAGGAGGGAAGGTAGTCCGGCCCTCCCGGCCCAGCTCACGCTAGCGTCACGCGCTAGTAGTTCACCACCTGCTCCTCAAAGTACGCCTTCGGGTGGTTACACACCGGGCACACCTCGGGCGCCTCGGCACCAACGTGCAGGTGCCCGCAGTTCAGGCACTTCCACACCTTCACGCCCTCGCGCTCAAACACCTCGCCCGACTCGATGCGCTCGACGAGTTTGTTGTAGCGCTCCTCGTGGGCCTTCTCGACGGCGGCGACACCACGGAACTTCTCGGCGATCTCGACAAAGCCCTCCTCCTCGGCGGTCTTGGCAAACTCGTCATACATCGTGGTCCACTCGTAGTTCTCGCCCGCGGCGGCGTCGCGCAGGTTGTCCAGAGTGCCCGGAACGGCGCCGTCGTGCAGATACTTAAACCACAGTTTGGCGTGCTCGGACTCGTTGCCTGCGGTCTCGGCAAAGATGTTCGAGATCTGAACGTAGCCGTCCTTCTTGGCCTTGGATGCATAGTAGCGATACTTGGTGTGTGCCTGGGACTCACCGGCAAAAGCGGTCTCGAGGTTCTTCTTGGTTTGGGAGTTCTCAAAATCCATAGGTGTACTTCCCTTCAACGCATGCCGCCCGTAGGCTTCGAGCGGCCTCGCCTTTAGGATGCCCTCAAGCCGAGAATTTAAACCTTACAATCCCGTTCTTCAGATTTGAGCGGGCTACACACTCAACCAACGATCGTCCTCGGCTCGGCAAAAGCCCTCGCGCTCCAAGTCAGCTAGAATGCCCGCGACAAGCTCGCACTCGACCGGCCCGCGACCGGCTGCCGTCTCCATCTCGTTAACGCCCCCCACGGCGTCAGCAAGCGTAATCCCCGCAGGCTGCCCATCGCGCGCCGCCAGCAGCATGCGCACAATGTGGGCGCGCTTTTGGCGACGCGAGCCCTCAAACTTGGACTGACGGCTATAGCCCGCCGACCGCCTGGACGGATTGGGCAACGTCTTTTTTAGATATGCGCCGTAATCCAGCAACGCGTAATACCACGCGCGCGGCGTGTCGGCATCATCGAGCGGCACGGCAAAGGGAGCGATCTCGTCGGTCGCCGCACCGGGGGCCGCCGGACAGGCGGCTTGGATCAGCGGCACCAGCTCGCGATCGGGAACGGCCGGCATATCGGGAAAGAAGTGATGCAGAAAGACCGTGCGCACGTTGGTCTCCAGATACACGCCCGGAAGATCAAACGCAAACGACCGGATACCCTGCGCCGTTGCCGGGCCAATACCAGGCAGAGCGATCAAGTCACGCGTCTCGTGCGGAAACTCCCCGTCCCAGTCCTCTACAACGCGCTGGGCGGCCTTGTGGAGCGCCAGAGCGCGTCGGTTGTAGCCCATCCCCTGCCAAGCGTCCAAAACCTCGGAAGGCGCGGCCTGGGCAAGCGCCTGCACGGTCGGAAAACGATCGAGCCACACCGGCATGCGCGCCTCCACGCGCGGCACCTGCGTTTGCTGCAGCATGACCTCGGAAAGCCAGATGATATACGGGTCGCGCGTGCGGCGCCACGGAAGGTCGCGATAACGCAGGACCCCTTCCGAACGAATCATCGAACGAAAGGGGTCCTGAATCATGGCAATGCTCCTTATGCTGCGCTATTCCTCCCGGCAAGCGCACGCGCAGGTGGCGTACTCGGGAAACGCATCGCGGTCGGCGAACTTGGGATCAACAGCCGGGAACTGGCGATGGGCGACGATATCGCCGAGCGAAACGGAATCGAGATAGTCGCGTATCAACGCCTGGGCTCCGGCCCACAGGGGATGATAGCAGCACGTGCCCATGCGCGCACAGTCGCCGTCGGGCGCGGTGCAGTCGTTCATAACCATGGGGCCCTGAACGGCCTCTACGACCTGACGGATCGTGACATCGTCGGGGCTCACCTTAAGGCGCATGCCACCGTGGACGCCACGCAGGCTCTCCACAATACCGGCCTGGACCAAACCGTGCTGAATCGAACGGGCAAACGAATACGGGACATTGACCTCTTCGGCAGCGGTGCGAACAGAAAGCAAACGCTCCGGATCCTCGGCAAGCATCGCCAGCATACGAAGGGCGTAATCAGTCTTCCTCGATATGTCCATTTTTCCCCTTTCAAGGAATACGAACAGCTCGAACGAGCTCCGGGGCCGAGCTTGTGTCAAGACGCTAAATGACCGCTAGGACATCCAAATGATAAATAGGATATCCACTGAGTGCCGCGCTTGGAGCGAAATGCATCAGATGCGGCCTACAGTGCAATTTAGTATAACCTAACCCCCTGTCTCGTTGAACAGGTGTTGCGCAACAAAGCTGTTGTTCAGACAAATATACTTATTAGATTTTACTTGCGTTCCCGAAGGCGCGGGGATTCTGGGCGAAGATGCACCAGGGCGATCGTTCTATCGAAACAAAGTGCATCAAACGCAAAAAGCCACGTCCGAAGACGTGGCTTTAATTGCGTTGGCGGGAAGTACGGGGCTCGAACCCGCGACCTCCGACGTGACAGGCCGGCGCTCTAACCAAACTGAGCTAACTCCCCAGGCAGTCGTTCGCGTTTGTTTCCGCTCGCGTGCGCTGCGGGGATTAGTATACACAGAAGTCTGTCCGGCGCGCAACAACTTTTTTGAAAAAATTTTTCGGTCCCTCCGGGAGGGTCTCCGGGGCTGAGGGCGGGGGTTAAGTTTGCTGCTCTACAGTCCTGCGCAAGACGGAAAGCACATTAAGTGCTTTCCTTTGCGTG
>CABPCG010000034.1 GCA_902405995.1 uncultured Collinsella sp. | reverse complement strand
TGCAAGACGAAGGCCACATTAAGTGGCCTTCTTTGCATGCGGAACTCGCGACAAACGTAATGCCCGCCCGCCTCCGACCGACTTCCAACCTTATTCTTTTCAGCTCAGGCCCCTGTGTACCGCGCGTCTAAGGTCTTCAAATTCAACTAACCTGACAATCGATTCTTATAGCAGAGGCCCCTTGGCCTTTAGTTTGATACAAGTTCCGCACGAGCCGGAAAGCACTTAATGTGCTTTCCGTGCGAGCAGGACTGTTCGCAGTAGCAAACTAAAGGCCAAGGGGCCCAGTCAACCTAACAGCAGCGATTACTCGGCAGTTAGTTGAATTTGAAGATCTTTGAGGCAAGACGGTATAGGCCGAGTGTGGTTTTGTCTCCGGCACGACCGCGGAGGTTAGTGAAGAAGCCGACCACACCGTAACGTGCACGACGATACATACGCTCGTCATAGGCCTTCAAATCATTCCACAGCGTCTTCAGGCGCTCATCGGCACAATCCTCGTCGGAAAGCTTGGTGAGCACCGAGCAGATCGCCATCATCATGGTGAAGTAGCCCATCATGTACGAACGCAGACGCGACGACTCGACATCGCTGTACAGGTGGTACGACTCCATCATGATACGCGTAACACGGAACTGCTGGTCCAGACGCTTGACCATCGTGGCCTCGTTGACACTCTGGCCCTCGCGACCGATAAAGTAGCGATAGAGGTCGATGTCGGCGTAGTACATGGTCTTACAACGCGGCAGCGGCACGTAGGCGTAGATGTTGTCCACATAGAACGTGTGCGGCGGCATGGGCAGGCTGGACTCGCGCAGCACATCCGTGCGATAGCACAGGCTGTGCATGAGCAGATTCTGGTCCAAACGGAAATGGCCGATCTGGTCCCAGGTAAAGATCTTTTTTCGAGGCAGGGCAAACTTGTAACCAATGGCCGTATGCGTACCCTCGTAAACCTTCTCGTACACGTAGTTCGAGATAAACAGGTCAACGCGCTGGTCGCGCTCTTCAAAGCCGCGCAGAATCGACAGCATGGTCGAAAGGGCAGCGCCGTCAAGCCAGTCGTCCGAGTCGACGACCTTGTAGTAGGTGCCCTGCGCCTCGCGCAGACCCGAAAGGACGGCAATACCGTGGCCGCCATTCTCCTGGTGCACCGCGCGGATGATTCCAGGATAACGGGCCTCCCACTCGTCGGCCTTGGCGGCCGTCTCATCCTTGGAGCCGTCGTCCACCACGATAATCTCGATATCGGTGGCGTAATTGCTCCCCTCCAAGATGGAGGTGATGCAATGGTCCATGTCCTTGGCGGCGTTATACGAGGGAATACCGAATGTTATGACTTTATGCATGGCAGGCGATAATCTCATCCGAAAGATCGAGGGCGGAATTGGTCACAGCGTCCATATCGTAGTAACGATACTCGGCCAGACGACCCACCGGGTGGAAGTTCGTCAGGTTCTGGACGCGCTCAAGATAGCGCTCGTAGAGCTCACGGTTCTCGGGCTCCAGGATCGCGTAGTACGGCGTCTCGCCCGAGCCGGGCGTATAGGCCTTGGAGTACTCCTTCATGATGGTGGTCTTGCCGGGCAAAACCTGACCGGTCATGTTCTTGAACTCGGTGATGCGCGTATAGTCCTCGCTCGTGGTGTAGTTGACGGTGCCCACAGGCTGGAACTGGTCCATATCGAGCGTCTCGAACTTCATATCGAGCGTGCGATATGGCAGCGCGCCCAGGTCGAGGTTGAACAGCTCGTCGAGTGGACCGGTGTAGACGATCTCGCCACCATAGACCTTGCCGTCGATCCTGACGGTGGTCTCGTCGATTTCAAAGAGGTCACGGGCGTCTACGTCACAGAATACATCGATCAGATCGTGATCGAGCATATGCTCGAACAGCGCGGTATAGCCGTCCTGCGGCATACCCTGGAAAGGAGCCTGCGGGAAGTAGCGATCGTCATCGCCCACAAAGACGGGAACGCGGCCGGTGATCGAGGGGTCGATCTGGTCGGGCGTCTGGCCCCACTGCTTCATGGTGTAATGCAAAAAGACGTTCTCATAGACATAATCGGCGACCTCGGCAAGATCCGGGTCGTTCTTCTTGCGCAGCTCCATAATGGGCACCTTGACGTCCTTGCCAAAGGTCTCCACGAGCTTCTGATACAGCTCCTCGCCGCGCTCATCGCCAAAGGCGAGCTTGAGGCTCGCATGGTTAAAGGGCACGGGCATGAGGGTGCCGCTGATGTTGGCGAGCACCTTGTGCTGGTAGTCCGTCCACTTGGTAAAGCGCGACAGGAAGTTATGGACGCGCTCATTAAAAGTGTGATAGATGTGCGGACCGTACTCGTGGACCAGGATTCCGGCCTCGTCAGTGCAGTCGTAGGCATTACCCGCGATGTGGCCGCGACGCTCCAAAACGGCAACACGATAGCCGATAGTTTCGGCAAGACGGCGGGCGCAAACGGCACCGGCATAACCGGCGCCGACAACGATCATGTCGTACGCACCGGCATTAAAGCCTTCAGGCAGGCCTGAGGTAATCTGCATCGATACTCCTTGTCAAAAGCCACACGCTTTTTAACTGGGCTTTTTCTCGAACATACGTCGAGACATATTTATCAGAGCGATTATAGCGCTAATGCGTCCTATAATGAGCTTGCCACACAAGGAAAGCTCAAGCACCGCGGCGTACATTATTGAAAGGTAAACCCGCTAGCAGCGGGTTTATTCGTGTACAGCCGAGGGCCTGGAGCTTAGCGAAACGCTTGTAAGGAGTATCATGAGCGATTTCCTAAACCGTATGAAGTCTGCCGCCAAGGCCGACCTTAAGACCATCGTCCTGCCCGAGGGCGAGGATCCGCGCACCATCGTCGCGGCTAACAAAATCATCGAGGAGGGCCTGGCCAACATCGTCATCCTGGGCGATCCCAACGAGATCAACGTCCCCGGCGCCACCGTCATCGATCCGCGCAACGCCGAGAAGCACGAGGAGTACGCACAGAAGTTTGCCGAGCTCCGCGCCAAGAAGGGCGTTACCATCGAGCAGGCTCGCGCCCAGGTGATGGACGCCACCTACTTTGGCACCATGATGGTCAAGATGGGCGACGCCGACGGCCTGGTCTCCGGCGCCTGCCACTCCACCGCCGACACCCTGCGCCCCGCGCTTCAGATCCTCAAGACCGCCCCGGGCACCAAGCTGGTCTCGGCCTTCTTCGTGATGTGCACCGACACCCCGCAGTTCGGCACCGACGGCACGCTGATCTTCGCCGACTGCGGCCTCAACATCAACCCGTCCTCCGACGAGCTCTCCGAGATCGCCATCGCCTCGGCCCACTCCTGGTCCACCTTCATGGGCAATGTTGAGCCGCACGTGGCCATGCTCTCCTACTCCACCATGGGCTCCGCCGGTGGCGAGGTCGCCAAGAAGGTCCAGGAGGCCGTGAAGTTCTGCAAGGAGAAGGCTCCCGAGCTCGCCATCGACGGCGACCTGCAGCTCGATGCCGCTATCGTCCCCACCGTCGCCCAGCTCAAGGCTCCCGGCTCCTCCGTCGCCGGTAAGGCCAACGTGCTCGTGTTCCCCGATCTTGAGGCCGGCAACATCGGCTACAAGCTGGTCCAGCGCTTCGCCGGCGCTGACGCCTACGGCCCCATCCTGCAGGGCATCGCCAAGCCGGTCAACGACCTGTCGCGCGGCTGCTCTGCCGACGACATCGTGGGTGTCGTGGCCATCACCGCCGTCCAGGCTCAGATGGCTGAGTAGCGGACGTATCCCCTCGGGACCCTACAGGGTAAAGCTCTGAAAACGTCCTCGGACATGTCGGAAGCCCCCGCTGTGCACTACGTGCGGCGGGGGCTTCCTCCGTCCTGCGGAATGTTTCAGAGCTTTACCCTGTAGGGTCCCTGCCGCTACGTGGCAGCTAAGGAATCTGGAGTGGACGGCGGCTTGGCTACGAGCTGGGACTGAGGATCTGAATGAATGGGTCCCGTTGTTGAGAGCACATACGTTTGGGATCGATCACTTTGGATCCGAAAGGCGGAGTGCGGCCGCCGTCCCCCTGACAACAAAAAGGCCTCCGAAGCCGTTTGCTCTGGAGGCCTTTCGTTTAATTGCAAATGAGCGCTAGTTGTTCGCGGTCAGGCGCTCGACGTCGTGGGCGATCATGTATTCCTCGTCGGTGGGGATGACCATGACCGTGACGGCGGAACCGGCGGCGCTGATGACCTGTGGGCCGTTGCCCACGGCCTCGCGGTTCTTGTTGTTGTCGATGCGCACGCCCAGCCACTCAAAGCAGTCGCAGAAGGCCTTGCGGATCGACCAGTCATTCTCGCCGATACCGGCGGTAAAGGTAATGGTGTCCACGCCCGCCATGGAGGCAATCATGGAACCAGCCTGCTGCATGGCCTTGTATGCGAACATATCGAAGGCGAGCAGGCAGCGCTCGTCACCCTCGGAAGCGCGCGTACGAATGTCACGGGCATCGTTGGAGATACCCGAGATGGCAAGCAGACCGGACTGCTTGTTCATCATGTCGTCGACTTCCTGGTAACTGTAGCCGCCCTCGCGCTGCAGATAGCACACAGTGGCCGGGTCGATGGAACCGCAACGGGTACCCATCATCAGGCCGTCGAGCGGTGTGAGACCCATCGTGGTGTCGCGGCACACACCATCCTCGATGGCGGCAAGCGAGGCGCCGTTGCCCAAATGGCACGAGAGCAGGCGGTGGCAGCGCGAGCCCAGAATCTCCTTGGCCATCATCCACTCGTAGCGGTGGCTCGTACCGTGGGCGCCGTACTTGCGCACGTGGTACTTGTCGCACACGTCCTTGGGCAGCGCATAGGTGTAGGCAACCTCGGGCATGGTCATGTGGAACGAGGTGTCGAAGACGGCCACGTTGGGCAGCTCCGGATACTTCTCGCGGCAATATTCGATTGCCGCGGCCTCGCCGTAATTGTGCAGCGGGGCGAGCGGTGCCACCTCAAGAATCTTAGCCATGACCTCATCGTCGACGACCGCGGAATCATCGAAGTGCCAGCCACCCTGAACGATACGGTGGCCGATGCCATCGATCGTAAAGTCGGTCTTCTCGAGCTCCTCGAGCACGCGCGCAATGGCGCAGCGATGATCGGGAAAAGGAATCTCCTCGGTCAGCTTGGCACCACCGTTCTCGGAGTGGCCAAAGATGCCCATCTCCGAGCCGATACGCTCGCAGTTGCCCTTGGCGAAAACCTCGCGGGTATCGGTATCCAAAAGCTGATATTTAAGGCTCGAGCTGCCGGCGTTGACAACAAGTACGTCCATGAGACTCCTTCGTGATTACAGTACGGTCGGCAAACCTATAAGGCGGCCGTACCCTTAATAAGAAGTTATCAGAATCCAATAAATAGCTATTAAACTCTTCGCTCAAAGAGCGTAAAAGGGGGGCTGAACGGCACAAGGCCATCCAGTCCCCTCCCCTTGCATCAATTACTTGCCGTTGACAATGCGCTCGACGTCGGAAGCGATCATGAACTCCTCGTCCGTGGGGATGACGAAGATCTTGACCTTGGAATCCTTTGCGGACAGGCACCAAGCGCCGTCACCACGCAGGGCGTTGCGGGCATGATCCATCTTGACGCCCATAAAGGCCAGACGGTCGGCAACGCCGGCGCGAACGGCCGGAGCGTGCTCACCGATGCCGGCGGTGAAGACCAGCGTGTCCATGCCGCACATGGAAGTGGCCATCTCGGCAGCCTTGGCGGCAATCTTGTAAACGAACATGTCGAAGGCGAGCTGAGCCTCGGGGTCGCCAGCGGCGGCGAGCTCCTCGACGTTGCGGCAGTCGTTGGTCTTGCCACCGGTCACAGCCAAAAGGCCGGACTTCTTGTTCATCATCTCGTCGACCTCGTCGAAGGTGTAGCCGCCCTCGCGCTGCAGGTAGCACACGGTAGCCGGGTCGATGGAGCCGCAGCGGGTGCCCATCATGACGCCGTCGAGCGGCGTCAAGCCCATGGTGGTGTCCATGCACTTGCCGTCCTCGATGGCGCACAGGGAAGCGCCGGAGCCGATATGGCACACGACGACCTTGCGGGCCTCGCCGTTGGTCATCTCGGCGACCTTCTTGGAGATGTAGCGGTAGCTGGTGCCGTGGGCGCCGTACTTACGGATGTGCAGCTTGTCGCAGACGTCCTTGGGCAGGGCGTAGGTCTTGGCGACCTCGGGCATGTTGAAGTGGAAAGCGGTGTCGTAGACCGTGACGTTGGGCAGGTCGGGATACTGCTCCAGGCAGTACTCGATAACGTTGGCCTCGGGGTTGTTGTGCAGCGGGGCGAGCGGAGCGACCTCGCGGATCTTGGCGAGGACGTCCTCGTCGACGAGAGAGGAATCGCCAAAGTACCAACCGCCCTGAACGATACGGTGGCCAATGCCCTCGATCTTGACGCCGTTAGCCTCGAGGTCCTTCAGGACGACCTCGATGGCGACCTTGTGGTCGGGGAACTCGATGTTCTCGGTCACCTTCTTGGAGCCGTTGGCAGCGTGGGTGAAGGTACCGCCGGTAAAGCAGACGCGCTCGCAGGAGCCCTTTGCGGACACCTTGTGGGACTTGGTATCGATGACCTGATACTTAAGGGTCGAAGATCCTGCGTTGACGACCAGAACGTTCATGTGTCTCCCTACTAACAGGCGGTGTGGCGCCGCCAGGTTACATACGCTTCAATAATAAACCCAAACGCCCTCGCGCTCGGGTTTATTGCGTTGATATATAAGTTATCGGTACCCGAACTTCCGCTTTATCGTACGGAAGAAACGCCCTCAGATGAGGTTCTCGCCCAGGTTTTTGCCGCCGAGGACGTGCATGTGGAAGTGCATGACGGTCTGGCCGGCGTTGACGCCCTTGTTGGAGATGACGCGGAAACCGTCCTCCAAGCCCTTGGCCTTGGCGACCTCCTGGATGGCGTGAGCCATGGCGCCCATGGTCTCGGCAGGTACGTTGTCGGCGATGTCGCTGTAGTGCTTCTTGGGGATCACGAGCGTATGGACCGGCGCCTGGGGGTTAAGGTCGTCGAAGGCGATGACCTGATCGTCCTCATAGACAACGGTCGAGGGGATCTCGTGGTTGGCAATTTTGCAAAAGATGCAATCGCACATGGTTGGTTCCTTTCTCACAGACCAAGATAATTATATTTGGTCGGGATGGTTAGAACGAGAGGTTATCGTCGGTGTTAGCGGCTTCGCCGTCGGCGAGCACGTCGTTGCCGTCGACGTCCTTAAGGAGCACCGAGACCTTCTGCTCGGCATCGGACAGGCGGGTGCGCAGGCTCTTGAGGAGCTCGACGCCGCGGGTGTAGCTCTCGAGCGACTCCTCGAGCTCCATATCGCCCGACTCAAGGCTGCGGATGATGAGCTCCAGCTCTTGCGAAGCCTGCTTGTACGTAAGCTGCTCGACCGGGGTCTTCTCTGCCATATCTGTTTCCTTTCCTAAAGGTCTATCACTGTGAAACGAGGTCTACTCGACCGTATCGACGGTTGCTGCCACGTTGCCGTCCGTCATGCGTACGCGGATGGCGTCGCCCGGCTTAAAGGTCTTGGCGCTCGTAGCCACACCATCATCGCTGTACGCGATGGAGTAGCCACGGGCAAGCACCTTGAGCGGCGACAGGGCATCGAGCGACGCGGCGGCTCGGCCCAGGTCGGACGCGGGTTTGCTGAGCATCGTGCGCCCCTGATGCTCCAGGCGAGAGCTCGCGAGCGTGAGCGCATGGCGCTTGCCATCGAGTCCTGAGGTGCTTGCGATCAAGCGCTCGGGCAGACGTTCGAAGTTGGAGCGGAAGGCCCCAACCGAACGCGTTATGGCGCCGGACAGACGATCGGCCGTCAGGGCAAGCTCAGACTCGCGACGCTCGACCATAAACGTTGGGTCGTTGAGGCACGGGCGGCACGCAGCCGCATCGAGTGCATCGCCTAAGCGAGCCGTATAGGTGTCCCAGGCACGACGACCGCGTTGGTCGAGCATTTCCAGATCGACCTGATCCGACCCGATCATCGAAGCCATCGCGGCGCCCAGACGCTGATGGCGCGTCTCGAGCACGTCGGCCAACTCCGTCATAGCCGGCGCCACCGATTCTGCCGCTGCCGTTGGCGTGGAGGCGCGACGGTCGCTCACCATGTCGCAGATCGAGGTATCGGGCTCATGCCCAATGCCCGTCACCACGGGCACGGGGCAAGCCGCCACCGCGCGGGCAAGCTCCTCGTCGTTAAAGGTCATGAGGTCCTCGAAGGAGCCACCGCCGCGCACGAGCAAAATGCAATCGGGCGCCGGCGTAATGGAAGAGGCGCGGCGCAGGCCCTCAATGAGCTCTGTCGGCGCACCCTCGCCTTGAACCTTGGCGCCCACGCAGACGAGCTCGACGAGCGGGTTACGACGGCGCAGCGTACGCTTGACGTCGTCGATCACGGCGCCCGAAAGCGAGGTGACGACTGCCACGCGCGAGCAAAACACCGGAATGCGACGTTTGCGCGCCTCGTCCATCAGACCCTCGCGACGCAGCTTTTCGGCCAGTTGCGCCACTTGTTGACGCAGCAGGCCCTCCCCCGCCAGCGAGAACGAGCGGGCGACGAAGCTCATGCGACCCGTAGGCTTGTAGAGATTGAAGCTGCCCTTAAAGCTCACCTGCATGCCGTCACGCAGATCGAAGGTACGCTTGAGATAGGCACCCTTCCAGATGATGCAGTCGACGGCGGCCGAGTCGTCTTTAATCTGGAAGTAGCAGTGGCCGCTTCGGGCATTGGGGCCACGGAAGCCCGTGACCTCGCCCAGAACGCTCAGCTGCGGAATGGCATCGAGCGCACCGGCGGCGATCTCTACCGCCTGGCTCACGCTGAGCTCCTTACGCTCTTGCTCGTCCGAACCGTCGAACTCGGCGGAAACGGCATTGCCGGTCAGATTCCAGCCTGCCACGCAGCCTCCTTTCGTTATCGTGCACAAGGGCTCCGGCCCTGCGCAAATTCAAGTCCAACACATAGTACAGCGCCGCGGGGACACAAATCTCCGCGGCGCCTGTCAAGCCAATTTGTTATCGGTTGGAGTTTCTGTTGTAGCGAGCCATAAGATAGAGCAGCTGAATGATCGAAGTGAGCGCTGCAGCCACATAGGTAAGCGCGGCTGCCGTCAGGACCTTCTTGGCACCGTTGACCTGCTTGGAACTCATACCCGACTGCTCGATGTACGCCACGGCGCGGCGGCTGGCATCGATCTCGACCGGCAGTGTAACCAACTGGAACAACACACTAAACGAGAAGAAGACCAACGCGAGGGTTGTGAGCCCGGCAATGTTCATAAACAGGCCCAAGAGCAACACGATCGTCCAGGTGTTCTGGGTAAAGTTGACGACCGGGACCAGAGCAGTGCGTACCTTCATCATGGCATAACCACTTTGACGCTGGGCGGCATGGCCCGCCTCGTGGCAGGCCACGGCAACGCTTGCGACCGATCCGCCCGAGCGGTTGGCTTCCGAGAGATACAGGTTGTTATCCTGCGGGTTGTAATGGTCGGTGAGCTCACCGGCGACACCCTTGATACCCACGGCGCTACAACCGTTGGCATCGAGCATGCGGCGAGCGACCGTGGCACCCGTATCGCCGTCCGAGTGAACCTTGGACCAGGTTTTGTACGTCGAGTTGATATAGCTCTGCGCGGCAAGACCGAGCACTGTACAAACAAGGACAACCAGCAGGTACAGCGGGTCGATGCCAAAGCCGTATCCATAGTAATAGGGCATGCAAATTCCTCCGAATCGAGTTACACGTTGGAGGCATTCTACCCACTCGGATGACGAGCAAATCAGCATCTATGTTTTGGCACCGTCAGCGAAAACGGCCGAGAGCGAGCAAGGTGACGTGAAAGAGAAGCGACGCGTACTTTGGTACGCGAGCGACGATTGAACGTCAGATTGCTCGCTCTCGGCCGTTTGCAGCGTCGAGCTGTTACGCGGTTTGGTAAAACCGCGTAACTATATACCTATAACAACTCAATCTTTCCGTCCTTCACGGTGAGCCCCATATTGCCGGAAAGCAGATCGTCCAGGCGCGAACCCACAAGCTCAAAACGCCAGCCTTCGCGCAGGGGGCTTTGCTCAGGATGCTCGATGTAATCGGCCAGGTCATCGCGCGAGGCAATGACCGAGGTCGCCACCCCCGAGCGCTCGGCAACCAAGCGAATAAGCGCATACATCAGGTCCGTCACGCTCTCAAGCTCCGGCGAAATCTGGCGATGCCCGCGCACCATGAGCGGCAGGCGATCGTGCGGGCAGCTCGCGCCGCGCTTGATGGCCATGAGCGCGCCGTCCACATCGCGCTCCCCCAGCTGATCGGTGCCGCGGATGCTGCGGAACTCCTCAACACGCACGGGGTTGCGCTTGACGAGCGCCAGCAGCGTATCGTCGGACATGACCCACTTGCGCGGGATGTTGCGCCGCTCAGCGCGGTCCTCACGCCAGGCGGCAAGCTCGCGCGCGATACCCAGCTGATGGCGGCTGCACGAGTTGATGCGCTTGACCTTGCGGAATGCCTCATGGCGGTCGGCGCGGTAGTGAGACTCGTCTGCCAGCGGGCGCAGCTCATCGAGCACCCAATCCACACGGCCCAGCTCGCGCAGGCGGCTCATCATCTCGGTATAGGCAACGATCAGATACTTGACGTCATCGATCGCGTACTCAATCTGCTTATCGGTCAGCGGGCGGCGCGACCAGTCGGTCAGCGACTCGGTCTTAGGCAACGAAACGCCGCAGAACGTCTGCACGAGCGCACCGTAGGAAATCTGCTGGCGCTCGCCCAAAAAGGCGGCGGCGACCTGCGTGTCAAAAATCGGACGCGGCAGCGCGCCCACGGTATGAAGCATGACCTCCATATCCTGCGAGCAAGCGTGGAAGACCTTGGTCACGTTCTCATCGGCCATAAGCTCGGCCAGCGGCGATAGGTCGTCGATTACCAGGGGATCGACCGCTACGCTCTCGGCAGGAGTGGCAATCTGGACCAGGCACAGGCGCGGATGGAACGTGCGCTCGCGCAAAAACTCGGTATCGACGGCAATCGCGTCAAACTCACGGGCGCGCTGACAAAAGTCGAGTAGAGCCTGATGTGTGGAAATGTACATATCAACCCATCGAATAAGGTTAGGCCCGAAAAACACGGGTAGGATATCGGCATTGCCTTACAACTATACTCGGTTAGTCACAGAACGGGAACGTAAGTATGCGCTGCCTTATCATCCACAACCCGGCATCGGGCCCCAGCTCAGATGAAATCTACGCATTCACGCACGCCCTCGCGCAGGGCGGCGACGAGGTCGTGATGCGTTTTATCGGCGATGGCATGGAACCCGAAGACGCCGTGGCAGACGTGCGCGAGTTTGATCGCGTGGTGATTTCGGGCGGCGACGGCACCGTCTCCAACGTACTCGACCAAATGCGCGGATGCGGCGTCCCCACGCTCGTCTTCCCCTCCGGCACAGCCTGCCTGTTCTTTAACAACATCGGTAATGCCCCCGAGGCAGCGGCACTTGCCAAGGCCTGCCGTGCCGGTCGCACGGTCAAAGTGGACATGGGCGAGCTCTTTTGGCTCGACGAGAACGGCAACGAAAAGCGCCACGGCTTTATCATCATCGCCGGCTCGGGCTTCGACGCCGAGATCATGATGAAGGCCGCCCCTACCAAAAACGACATCGGCGAGATCGCCTACTTCCTCTCCGCGCTCGCCACGCCCAACCCCACGGTGGCGCACTTTACCATCGAGCATGACGGCATTGTCGAGGAGCTCGATGGCATCTGCTGCATGGCCGGCAACACCTCGGTCATCCAAAACGACATCAACCTGTTCCCCAACTGCCGCATGAACGACGGCATGGTCGACATTGCGGTCATCGAACCCGTGCGCACCGTGCAGCTGCTGCCTACCGTGATCACCGCTGCGCTTGACCCCGCCGGCAAGGTACTCGGGCGCCCACAGTTCAAGATCATCCAGACCAAGGAAGCCAAGATCACCTGCACCCCGTCACTGGGCATGCAGTTCGATGGCGAGATTATCTCCAGCAATTCGGGCGTCTTTGGAGCCCGCGCGCTTCCGCAATGCCTCGACCTCATCGTCGACGAATTCTCCCCGCTCGGAAAATAGGAGGACCCTATGAACGACAATCCCCTGATCGGCTTTATTGTCATCGTCTTGGCCATGCTCGTCGGTTACGCCATCAACGTGATTCACCGCCGAAAGAAGTAAATCCACATTGGTATGATATTCATCCAGTTATCGACTCTCCCGCTGTTTATGCAAATCCTAAACAGCGGGAGAGTTTTCTTTTTGACCGCCGTCTAATGCTTTATTCAGCTACAGTAAATGCAGGGTGCCTTTATTTAACTAAAGCCATAAAATGAGTATTATTATCCGTTCATCGTATATTTCTTCACGCTCATCGAGCAAAGGCTGTTGTCGAGTGAATACTCTTTACACTTCCTTTAGGCTAGTAGATGTATTTATTAGCTGAAACTCCGTACGGTTTCGCGGGGTTTCAACAGTTGGGAGGGATTATGAGGTTTACTCATCCTGTCAACACGCTCAAGAAGCTCGGCTGCGGCCTTGCGTTTGGAGCAGCGGCTATCATGGCCATGCCGACTTCGGCACTCGCCTGCACCCAGATCTACATGGGCAGCAAGCTCACGGCAGACGGCAACACGTACTACGGCCGTTCCGAGGACTTCGGTCCGCGCTACATCAAGCACTTTGGCATTGAGCCCGCACACAAGGACGGCAACGAGTACACCTCGGTCGAGTCCGGTTTTGAGTACAAGTCCAAGGGCGCAACCTACCGCTACACCTTCGTTCGCGACAACCCCTCGCAGTGGGAAGATCGCTACGACGCATATTCCGAGGCAGGCATCAACGAGAAGGGTGTCTCCTGCTCTGCCACGTTGAGCACCTCCTATAACGAGAAGGCCGAAGAGGCCGACCCCATCACCGAGGAGACTGGCATTGGCGAATACAACTACGCCAGCGTCATTCTGGGCGAGAGTGCCACGGCCCGCGAGGGTGTCGAGCTCCTCGGCAGCCTGATTGACGAGCAGGGCGTCTGCTCCAACGACCAGATCATCATTGCCGACAACAACGAGACCTGGTTGTTTGCAGCGCTTTCCGGCCATCAGTGGATCGCCATGAGGCTCACTGACGATATCGCCTCGCTCAACCCCAACATCGGCAACCTCACCTATGACGTCGACCTCGACGACACCGAGAACTGCCTCCACTCCGAGGGCATCGAGTCTATGCCTAAGGAGAAGGGCTTTGCCGAGTACACCGACGGCAAGTTCGACGTCGCCAAGACCTACGGCGAGGAGATTGGCGAGGCCGGCATGCACCAGTGGTCGCGCTATATCCAGGGCCGCGATTACTTCATGGCTCCGCTTGCTGAGGGCACCGACTACGAGATCGTCAAGGACGAGCGCGAAGACGCTCGCGCGACGACCGGCGCCCTGGTCCACGAAATGCAGCCGCTGTTCTTTACGCCCGGCAAGTCCGACTGGAACACCTTTGAGATGATTCGTTCCTTCGCCGCTCGCGGCGAGAATGTCGCCGGCCTCAACGCCAACACCGACGGCGCGTATGCCATCGGCTCCAACCGCAACACCGAAATCAACACCTTCCAGATCCGTCACGGCATGGACCCCGAGATCGCGACCATCCAGTGGGAGATGCTCTCCAACGCCGAGTTCTCCGTCGCTATCCCCCTCTATTCCGCACTGCTCACCGAGGTCAGCCCCTACTTCAGCGATCAGGATGTCTCCTTCGATCACTGCGAAGAGGAAGACGTCGTGAACAACGAGGAGCCCGAGAACTCCATCAACTACGTCCTCATGGACATCAACACGCTCGCCTATGAGAACCGCGACCACTGCGCCACCGGCGTCCGCGCCTATCTCGACGCCCTGCAGAAGGAGCTCATCGAGCAGAACCTGACCGTCGACGAGGCCATGCAGGCCGAAGAAGGCACCGAAGCCCGCACCGCCCTGGCCAACAAGGCCGGCAAGGCTGCAACCAAGAACACCTATGTTAAGTGCAAGGCCATGCTCGAGGAGATGCGCGACTACCTCCAGGAGGGCGATTTCTCCGAGGAGTTCGTCCCGAGTGACTACGATGCTGACAACGACTGCCTGGTCGAGTCCATCACCTACGCCGACGAGGCCCTTTCCGATGAGGACGTGGCCGAGCCCGAGGCCGAAGAGGAAGAGGTCACCGAGGAGAAGTCCGAGGGCAACAACATGGCCGCCATGGCCGTTGGCGCCGTCGTCATCATCGGTGTCTGCGCCTACGTGATCTATCGTCGCAAGAAGGCCTAAGGCCCTCATGTCTTAGCTGAGCGGACAAGGCAGCAATGGCAGCCTCGCCCGCTTAGCCCGCTCTTTTGACCGACGGGAAACCCGCCTGAAATCTTTTTAAAAAAGATTTCCCCGCACACACTTCGCTGTGCTATAGTGCAGCGCAACAGCAACTAGGTGCGACCGCGCCACGGCATCACGAAAGGAGCCACCAACATGAAGAACACGATGAAATCTCTCAACAACTGGTGGTGGCGTGATGCGAATACGATCGGTCGACAGTGAGTCCCTCACGCCTGTTTTTGCGCTCTAGGTGATTGGAAGGCCTCCGGTTTCGACCGGGGGCCTTTTTCTATCTCGAGCCCGATCGCATTCGCATCACGCGCCTCCGCTTTTCTCTTGCAATCCCCTTCCGAAAGGATTTTCACCATGCCTCAGAACACCACCGCCACCCAGCCCCGCACCGTCCATACCGCCGATCGCGGCAAACTCGATGTCCGCGCCCTCGTCCTGCTCGCCATCCTGCTCGCCGCCGGCTTCATCCTCAACTTCACCGTCGGCAAGGCAATCTCGGGCATCTCGGGCGGCATGATCAGCCCCGAGTTCATCATCTCGGCCTTCTGCCTCACCATCCTGGTCGTTCGCCCCAACATCGGCCAGGCGCTCGTCATTGGCCTCATCTCGGCTGCCGTGATCCAGATCACCACCACTTCGCCGTTCGTCGATTTTGCCGCCGAGGGCATCGCCGCCATGCTCATGGCCGGCATCGTCAACGCCGCCGGCAAGAACGGTCAGGTCAAGCCTGCCGTCGCCATCGTCGCAACCTTCGTGACCACCTTTGTCTCCGGCGCCATCTTCATGGTCATCAAGATGGCCATGCTCGGCGTGGTCGGCGAGCTCGCCGCCGCCATGTTGCCCGTCGTCGCCATGACCGCCGTCTTTAACGCCATTCTGGTCGGCGCCCTCTACCTGCCCATCCAGAAGGCCCTTAGGCTCAACTAACCCGCTCGGCTTTACGAGCCACCCCATCTTGGCGTTCATTCGTCGCTCGCGTACCCAAGTACGCTTCGCTCCTCTTTCGCGCCAACCTGGGGCCCCTCGTAAAGCCGTCTCCGTGCTCCACCACCAAAGACTGTCCCAGACAACTAGCTCTTGGGGACGTTCTTAAACGACTAGTCATGTAAGAACGTCCCCAATGACTCTGAAAGGTATCCATGGAAACGATCATCAACGTCGACGATGTCTCGTTCTCCTATGGCACGCAGACCGAGCAGGCGCTCAGCCACATCTCACTCAGCGTGAACAAGGGAGATTTCATCGGCATTATCGGGCCCTCGGGCGCCGGCAAGTCCACGCTTGCCGCCTGCCTGTCGGGCGCCGTGCCCCACCACTACACCGGCACGTTCTTTGGGTCCGTCATGGTTGACGGCCACGACACCTGCGAGGTCTCGTTGACCGACGTGTCGCAAATCGTCGGCAGCGTGCTGCAGGATATCGACACGCAGATGGTCGCCTCGGTCGTCGAGGACGAGATGCTCTTTGGCCTCGAGAACTTTGGCGTTCCCCACGACCAGATCGAGCGGCGCGTGAGTGAAACGCTCGAGACCGTCGGCATCAGCGACCTGCGTGACCGCGAGATCGCCACCCTCTCGGGCGGACAGAAGCAAAAGGTGGCCATCGCTGCCATCCTCGCCATGCGTCCGCGCGTCTTGGTTCTCGACGAGCCCACCGCGGCACTCGACCCCGCCAGCTCCACGTTGGTCTTCGAGACGCTGCGTGAGGCAAACCGCGCGCTTGGAATCACCATCGTCGTCGTTGAGCAAAAGGTCGCCCTACTCTCGGAGTACTGCAACCGCGTGCTCGTGCTCAACCATGGCGAAATCGCGCTGCAGGGCGAGCCACACGAGGTCTTCGCGCATACCGACGAGCTCCGTGCCATCGGCGTCGACTGCCCTCGCGTCACGCGTATCTTCAATAGCCTCGAGGCCGATGGCCTGGTAAGCGGTACCCCTTGCTTGGATGTCGATGAGGCCGAGCGCCTGATTTCGGGCATCGTCGACCCCGCACGCGCGGCCAGCGAAGCCCAGGCGCCCGCCGGCTCCCCGCATGCACCGTCGTTGCGCCCTCATGCCAAGGACGCCGAACCCGTACTCACCTTCGACCATGTTGAGTTTGCCTATCCCAATGGCGGCGCCGCCGTACACGACCTCAACCTGACGCTCTATCCCGGCGAGCTCGTGGGCATCGTCGGCCAAAACGGTGCCGGCAAGACCACGCTCACCAAGCTGCTCACAGGCCTGCTCAAGCCCGCCTCGGGCAGCGTGCGCGTCACGGGACTGGATACCGCGGCCGTTCCCACGAGCCGCATCGCCCGCGAAGTCGCAACCCTCTTCCAAAACCCCGACCGCCAGATCTGCAAGGATACCGTACTCGACGAGGTCGCTTTTGGCCTGGAGCTTGCCGGCATCGACCGTGCCGAGGCTCTGCGTCGTGCTCAACTTGTTATCGACCGCTTTGGCCTGCCTGCCGATGAGGCACCTTTCTCGCTTTCGCGCGGCCAGCGACAAATGGTGGCGCTTGCCTCCGTCGTAGTGGTTGAGCCCAAGATCGTCGTGCTCGACGAGCCCACGAGCGGCCTTGATTACCGCGAGTGCATGACCGTCATGGAAACAGTGCGCACCATGGCCGAGCGCGGTTGCGCCGTGATTATGGTCTGCCACGATATGGAAGTTGTTTCCGACTTTGCCGAGCGTATCGTAGTAATGGCCGACGGTCACATCCTCGACCGCGGCCGCGCGCACGAGCTATTCTCGAACATCGATCTCATGCGGCGTGCCTACGTGGAGCCTCCCCAGGTTATTGAACTCTCGCGCCGTCTGGCATCTTCCGTCTCGCCCGCTTTTGCGCAGGTGAGCGAGGTCACCGATGTCGTTCGAATTACCAAGGCGATGGTCCACCGTGGTTAACGTCATCGACTACATGCCGGGCGATACGCTACTGCATCGTTTGAACCCCGTCGTCAAACTGGGCCTCGCCGCCGCCATCATCGTCGGCATCTTCTTGTCCGACACCTACGTGGCGCTGCTGGGCTTTTTGGCACTCACCCTTGCGCTGGGTGCCTATGCCGGCGTCGTCGACCGTCTGTTCTCGTTGCTCAAGTTGCTGATTCCGCTCGCGCTTATCATGCTGGTGCTCCAGCTAGCCTTTATGCGCGATGGCAACGTGGTGTGGGGCTTTATCACCGACACGGGCCTCATCACGGGATCGAAGGCCTGCCTGCGCCTGCTGGGCGTGGCGTTACCACTCATCCTCATGCTCATGGTGACCAAGCTCAACGACCTTGCCAACGCCTGCGTCGAGGTGCTGCACGTGCCGTATCGCTATGCCTTCACCTTTACCACGGCGCTACGCTTTGTGCCGGTGTTTGGTCAGGAGATGAACGCCATCATGGAAGCGCAGACCGCACGCGGCGTCGAGTACGACACCAAGAACCCCATCAAGAAGCTTAAGCTCATGCTGCCACTGTGCGTGCCACTGCTCATCTCGAGCGTGGGCAAGACCGATGCCACAGCCTTGGCGGCAGAACAGCGCGGCTTCTATCTGCGTACACGCGCCAGCTCGTACAAGCGCTACCCCATCAAGGGCCTGGACATCGCCGTGCTCATCGTCAGCATCGCCCTCATCGCCATCGGCTTCCTGTTCTAGTTCGCCACCGGCAGCAACCGCCCAACGCAAAAGGCCTCGGCTCGCACCAAACGTTGGAGACCAGCAGCGCCTCGAACAGGA
>CABPCG010000033.1 GCA_902405995.1 uncultured Collinsella sp. | reverse complement strand
CCGACGAGCGCCCTCGAGGACGCGCGCGACGACCTGCAACACGCCAAGCAGCGGATGTCGAAGTTCCTGCTGCGCCACGGCCTCGTCTTCGACGAGACGACGCCGGCCGGCAGGCGCAGGGGCGCCTGGACGGGGGCCTACTGGGACTGGACGGAGTCCCTCTCCTTCGACGAGCCCGACGACGCCGCGGCCTACGAGCACTACATGGACGGAAATGACCTGGTAGAGAACCCTCGCACCGTCTACGTCGCAGGGGACGTAGACGAACTCGTCGAGCACGAGCAGCCTCGCGGGCGACACGTCGTTCAACAGTTTCGACAGCGTTCCCTTGCGCTTCGCGTTGCCGAGCTCGAGAACCAGCTGCGCGGTCTGCCAGAACCTGACCGACATGTCCGCGGCGACCGCGCGCATCGTGAGGGCGACTGCCATGCGCGTCTTGCCGCGCCTGGACTTACCGAAGAAGACGAGGTCTTCGCGCGATTGTTTGTGTCAACGGCCAACTGAATGTGAACCCTTCTTGCATTGTTGCAACCTGGCTGGCAGCCGGTCTTTAATGACGACGACCATTGTCGCCCGACCCACAAAAGAGCCGCAAGGGGAGGAGCTCCCAATGTTCAACTCATATCGTCTATGGCGCACTACCATTCACCGAAAGTCGGCAACTTTTTCATTCTCTCTATACATGTTTAAACAACATGTTCTACAATAGGGACAATAGCAATGGAAACTCGGGACGAGCCGTCTATCCATCTACGGCGCAGCCCCTTATTCAAAAGGACGGTGAGTGCATCCATGGAGCGTGCAAGCGGCGTTCTGATGCCCGTTTCGTCATTGCCCGGACCTTACGGTATCGGCGGCTTTGGCTGGAACGCCTATGACTTTGTCGATTTCCTCGCCTCGTGCAAACAACATTACTGGCAGATTCTCCCCCTTACGACAACGAGCTATGGCGACTCGCCCTATCAGTCGTTCTCGGCCCGTGCGGGCAACCCCAATTTCATCGACTTTGCCGAGCTTATCGAGGCCGGCTATCTGGAGCAGTGCGATATCGACGGCGTGTACCTGGGCTCCGACCCCAGCAATGTCGACTATGGTGCCATCTTTGGTGGCCGTCGTCAGATTCTCGACCGCGCCGCCGAGCGCTTTGCCGCCGACAAGCCGGCCGACTTCGACGACTTTGTCCAAGCAAACGAAGACTGGCTCATCCCCTACTGCGAGTTCATGACCGTCAAGGAGGAGTGCGGTCTCAAGGCCTTTTGGGAGTGGCCCGCAGAGCTCCGTACCCGCGGCGAGGCTTCTGCCAAGGTCTGCGCCGCCCATCCCGCGCGCATGCTCTACCACCAGATGACGCAGTACTTCTTCAATCGTCAGTGGAGCCGCCTCAAGGCCTATGCCAACGAGCGCGATATCCTCATCATCGGCGACCTGCCCATCTATGTCTCGCGCGACTCCGTCGAGATGTGGGCCACGCCCGAGCTCTTTAAGATCGACGCCGCCGGTAATCCTGTGAGTGTCGCCGGCACGCCGCCCGACCAGTTCTCGGCCACCGGCCAGTACTGGGGCAATCCCATCTACGACTGGGACGCCATGGAAGCCGACGGTTTCTCCTGGTGGGAGGGCCGTATCCGCGCCGCCCTCGACATGTACGATGTCATCCGCCTGGATCACTTCCGCGGCTTCGAGGCCTATTGGGAGGTGCCGTTCTCCTCACCCGATTCGTCCTACGGTTCGTGGACGCAGGGCCCCGGCCTCAAGTTCTTCAAGACGCTCGAGGAAAAGCTCGGCACGCTGCCCATCATCGCCGAAGACCTGGGCTTCCTCACCCCCGGCGTCATCGACATGCGCGACAACTCGGGCTTCCCCGGCATGAAGATCTTGCAGTTCGCCTTTGAGGGCACCAACTCGTACTACCTGCCGCACAACTACATTGCCAACACCGTCGCCTATGTGGGCACACACGACAACGAGACGGCGCGCGGTTGGTTTGAGGGAACGGCCACCCCGCGTCAGCGCGAGCAGGCGGCCCTGTACACCCACCAGCAGGCAGGCGAGCCCATGGCCGATGCACTCAACCGCGCCATCGCCGCCAGCGTAAGCGATACCTGCATCTACACCATGCAGGACCTGCTCAACCTGGGCAACGAGGCGCGCATCAACACTCCCGCCACCATGGGCGGCAACTGGACCTGGCGCATGCTCGATGGCGCCATCACCCGCGAGCTCGAGCACAAGCTCACCGGCTGGACCGAGACCTACTTCCGCATCCCGTCGGAAGACGAAATTGAGCTTCCCCAATAGGAGCCACCGCGCCCGACCCCACCCCATCGTGCGGACGCGTCCGTTTTCCCCGCGCGAGGCCACTCCAATCCCTCGCGCGGGCTTCTTTTGAATTTCTGACATGTAATCAACCCATCACAGGAGGAAACATGCCCCGTATCAATCTTGCGGATCTTGCCGAGCAGTCCTTTGGCACCTCGCTCGAGCAGCTCGATGACCGTCGTATTTATAAGCTGCTGGCCAAGCTCGTGCAGGAGCGCTCTGCCGCCTGTCCTCTCAACAACGGCAAGAAAAAGCTCTACTACATCTCTGCCGAGTTTTTGATCGGCAAGCTGCTCATCAACAATATGATCGACCTTGGCATCTATGACGAGGTTAAGGACCAGCTCACCGCCGCGGGCCACGACCTCAACAAGATCGAGGAGTTCGAGGTCGAACCGTCGCTCGGCAACGGCGGCCTGGGCCGTCTGGCCGCATGCTTCCTGGATTCCATCGCCACGCTGGGCTTGACCGGCGATGGCGTGGGCCTCAACTACCATTACGGCCTGTTCCGCCAGCGCTTTGTCGACAACCAGCAGAAGGCCGTCCCCGACGAGTGGCTCGGTGAGCAGGACATCCTAGTCGACGACGACCGCTCCTACACCGTCGAGTTCGGTGATTTTGCCGTTACTTCCAAGCTCGTCAACATCGATGTACCCGGTTATGGCCAGCCCACCAAGAACCGCCTACGCCTGTTCGACCTGGCAAGTGTCGACGACGGCCTGGTCCCCGGCAGCTCCATCGACTTCGACAAGACCGAGATCGCCAAGAACCTCACCTTGTTCCTCTATCCGGATGATTCCGACGAGCAGGGCCGCCTGCTTCGCATCTACCAGGAATACTTCATGGTGAGCAACGCCGCCCAGCTCCTGATCGACGAGGCCATCGAGCGCGGCAGCAACTTGCACGACCTGGCCGACTACGCCGTAGTCCAGATCAATGACACGCACCCCACCATGGTCATTCCCGAGCTCATTCGCCTGCTCACCACCGAGCACGACATCGAGTTTGACGAGGCCGTGACCATCGTACGGTCCATGGTCGCCTACACTAACCACACGATTCTTGCCGAGGCGCTCGAGAAGTGGCCGCTCGTCAGCCTGCAGAAGGTCTCCCCTGCCATCGCCGACATTATCGTCAAGCTCGATGAGATCGCGAAGGCCGAGCACGATGACCCGCGCGTCGCCGTCATCGACGAATACGACACCGTCCACATGGCCCACATGGACATCCACTTTGGCTTCTCCATCAATGGCGTAGCCGCCCTCCACACCAAGATCTTGGAGGACACCGAGCTTCATCCGTTCTACGAGATCTATCCCGAGAAGTTCTCCAACAAGACCAACGGCATCACCTTCCGCCGTTGGATCCATGGAGCCAACCCCGCGCTCGCCAGCCTGCTCGACGATGTAATCGGCACCGACTGGCGCAGCACCGGCGATCTGAGCAAACTCGCCAAGTTCGCCGACGACAAGGACGTTCTTGAGCGCCTGGCCGCCACCAAGGTCGAGGCCAAGGCCATCATGCGCCAGTTCATGGCGCTCGAGCAGGGCGTGACCATTCCCTCCAACGCCATCATCGACGTCCAGGTCAAGCGCATCCACGAGTACAAGCGTCAGCAGATGCTCGCGCTCTACATTATCTGGAAGTACTTCGATATCAAGAACGGCAACAGGCCTAAGCACCCTGTCACCATCATCTTTGGCGGCAAGGCGGCGCCTGCCTACACTATCGCGCAGGACATCATCCATCTGACCCTGACGCTGTCGCAGTGGATTGCAAACGACCCCGACGTGGCTCCCTACCTGCAGGTTGTCATGATCGAGAACTACAACGTCACCGCCGCCGAGCGCGTGATCCCCGCCGCTGACATCTCCGAGCAGATCAGCCTGGCCTCCAAGGAGGCGAGCGGCACCTCCAACATGAAGTTCATGCTCAACGGCGCCCTAACCCTGTGCACGCTCGACGGTGCCAACGTGGAGATTGCCGAGCTCGTGGGCGACGAGAACATCTATACCTTTGGTGCCTCGTCCAAACAGGTCGAGCAGCTCTACGCCGACGGCACCTACAACGCCGGTGCGCTCTACCGCAAGCCCGGCATTAAACTGCTGGTGGACTTCATCACCAACCCGGCCTTTATGGCAACCGGCAACGCCGAGCGCCTGCAGCGCCTGCACGACGACATTAAGGGCAAGGACTGGTTTATGGCCTTGCTCGACATTGAGGAGTACATCCAGACCAAGGAGCGCGTGCTGGCCGACTACGAGGACCAGGACGCCTGGATGCGCAAGGCGCTCATCAATATCGCCAACGCCGGCACCTTCTCGTCCGACCGTACGATCTCCCAGTACAACGACGAGATCTGGCACCTGGACTAACCCATTCCCCTTACCCATTCTCTTGAGGAACGGAGTCGTGGCAACACGGCTCCGTTTTTTGTGCCCGCACGTTACCCTGTGATCCAACTCGGCCAAACAATCTCGATCCGTAGCAATTACTCAACCAAAACGGTCCCAGCCGTTACAGATTGAGACATACCGGCCCCTCCCCTCGGGTTTATCTCAATCTGTAACATCTAGCAGGTGAAATTCGCCTTTGGTGTTACAGATTTAGATGAAATGGTTAGCTCAGCGGAACCGTCTCGATCTGTAACATCTAACGTCCGAAATCGGCCCTATCCGTTACAGATCGAGACAAACGACCGGTCAGACAGTCCCAACACAAAGAAAGGCTCCCCTCTCGCCCAGTGGACGGGAGGGGAGCCTTATATGTGACCACGGCAAAAGGATGGCAAAGCCGCAGTCGCCCAAAAGGAGGGCCTGATTGGATCGGGCCTAGATAAGGTTCTTGCCAGAGACCTTATCGAAGAGGTGGGTCGCGTTCTTCTCGAACTTGAACCAGATGGGGTCGCCTGCCTTGAGCGCGCCCTTGGCCTCAAGGTCGATAACGGGAATGATCAGGACGAACTGGCCATCGGGAGCGGTCACGTGGACATGCTCGGTCGAACCCATGAGCTCGGTCACCTCGACGGTACCCTGGAGCGCGCCCTCCTCGTCCTTGTCGGCAAGCAGAATCTGCTCGGGACGCACGCCGGCCGTGATCTCCTTCACGTCGCCGCCGTCCCAGTTGAGAGCAAGCTGAGCGCAGGTCTCGGGGGCGAGCGCCACGTTCATATCCTCGGTCTTGACGGTAAAGCCGTTGCCCGAGCGCACCAGCTGGGCATCGAAGAAGTTCATCTGCGGCACGCCGATAAAGCCGGCGACGAAGATGTTCGCGGGATGGTTGAAGACCTCCTGCGGGGTGGCGATCTGCTGGACGACGCCGTCCTTCATGACCACGATACGGTCACCGAGGGTCATAGCCTCGGTCTGGTCGTGAGTAACATAAATGAACGTGCCCTTGATCTCGTGGCGCAGCTTAATGAGCTCGGCACGCATCTGGTTACGAAGCTTGGCGTCCAGGTTGGACAGCGGCTCGTCCATCAGGAAGACCTTGGGGTCTCGCACGATGGCGCGGCCGATGGCGACGCGCTGGCGCTGGCCACCCGAAAGCGCCTTAGGCTTACGGTCGAGATACTCGGTAATGCCCAGGATCTCGGCAGCAGAGCGAACCTTGCGGTCGATCTCGTCCTTGGGGACCTTCTTGAGCTCGAGCGTAAATGCCATGTTCTCGTACACCGTCATATTGGGGTACAGAGCGTAGCTCTGGAACACCATGGCGATGTCGCGGTCCTTGGGCGCCACGTCGTTGACGCGCTTGCCGTCGATGAGCACGTCGCCCGAGGTAATGTCCTCCAGGCCGGCGACCATGCGCATCGTCGTGGACTTACCGCAGCCAGAGGGGCCAACGAGGACGATGAACTCCTGGTCGTGAACGGTGAGGTTGAAGTCCTCCACAGCGAGCACACCGTCCTCGGTAACCTTGAGGTTGTGCTTCTTCTCCTCGGTCTTCTTCTTTTTGCCAAAGAAGCCCTTCTTTTTTGACTCGTTGTTGGGATACACCTTCTGAACATGTTTGAGAACGATCTCGGCCATGTCTCTACCTTTCGATACGCGGCGCCGCGCTGAGAGGCGCCGCCAAAACTTGCAAAACAGTTACGGCATCAGCCCTTGACGGCACCTGCCACCACACCGTCGATGATGTACTTCTGGCAGAAGATGTACATGATGACGATGGGGATGACGACCATCATGATGCACGCCATCATGGGACCGAGCTCGACGTGGCCATAGCCGCCACGGAAGTACTGGATCAAGATAGGAATGGTCTTGTACTTGGTGGAGTCGAGCGTAAGGTAGGGCAGCAGATAGTCGTTCCAGACCCACATGGTCTCAAGGATGCCGACCGAAAGATAGGTGGGCTTCATAATGGGAAGGACGATCTTAAAGAACACTTGGACCGGGTTGCAGCCGTCGATCATGGCCGCTTCCTCAATCTCGAGCGGGATGTTCTTGACGAAGCCGGCGAACATAAAGACCGCGAGGCCCGCGCCAAAACCAAGGTAGATGAAGCAGATGTTAAACGGCGTGTTAAAGCCGATGCGGTCCGCGAGGTTGGACAGCGTGAACATGAGCATCTGGAACGGTACGACCATCGAGAAGACGAACAGGTAATAGAAGAAGTTCGAGATCTTGCTGTTGACGCGCACCACGTACCAAGCGCACATGGAGCAGCACACCAGAATCAGCACGACCGACGTGACCGTGATGATAAGCGAGTACATAAACGCCGAGGCAAAGCCCTGCTCGTTCAGAGCGTGCACGTAGTTTGCGAGGCCGTTGAACGTCTCGGGCGTGAGCAGATCGAACGCCGTGGTGGTGCTGATTGCGGTCGCTTTCTTAAAGGAATTGAGCGCAATCATGAACACGGGGTAGATCCATGCGAGCGACAGGATCGTAAAGAAGATCGAGAGCGCGCGGTTGATAGCCTTATCGCGTTTCATTACTGCTGCACCTCCTTGGACCTCGTGGCCTTAAGCTGGATCATAGAAATAGCGACAACCAGGATGCAGAAGATAACTGCCTTGGCCTGACCGATGCCCTGCCATGCGATGCCAGCACGCGAATAGTACGTGTTGTAGATGTTCAGGGCGAGCATCTCGGTGGAGTGCGCCGGGGCGCCACCGGTAAGGGCGAGGTTCTGGTCGAACAGCTTAAAGCCGTTGGTGATGGACAGGAACAGGCAGATGGTGATCGTCGGCATCAGGTTAGGGATCTTAACCTTCCAAAACGTCTGCCATGCCGTGGCGCCGTCGACCTTGGCGGCCTCGATGTAGTCGGACGGAATGGACTGCAGACCAGCGATGTAGATGATCATCATGTAGCCGACCTGTTGCCACAGGGTCAGGATGATAAGGCCCCAGAAGCCAGCGGCGGAGTTGAGGGCGATAAGCTGGGCACCCACGTTGGAGAGCAGGCAGTTGATCAGAATCTGCCAAATGTAACCCAGTACAATGCCGCCAATCAGGTTAGGCATAAAGAAAATCGTACGGAAGATGTTGGTGCCCTTGAGCGCCTTGCGAGTGAGCGCCTGCGCAATGGCCAGCGCGATCACGTTGATGAGCACCGTCGACAGGAAGGCAAACGCCACGGTAAAGAAGAACGACGTGGAGAACTGCGGATCGGACAGCGCGCGCACGTAGTTCTCGATACCGACAAAGTGCGCGTTATTGATGGTAATAAACTGGCAGAACGAGAGATAGAAACCCTGGATAAAGGGAATCACGAACCCGATCATAAACGCCAGGCACGTGGGCAGCATAAAGAGCGGCCACCAGCGCTTGAGTGCTTTGCCCATAGAAGGGTCCTTTCAATATGCAGGGGGCGGGCAAACCTACGTCTGCCCGCCCCCTGTCGCTAATCAGATAGCTTGGGCAGCAACTGCTTACTCGGAAGCAGCCTTCTCGGTCTTCCAGCCATCGACGAAGGCGTTCTTGACGCCGTCCCACTTGGTGTTGTCGGCAGCATAAGCGATGAGAGCCTGCTTGAGGTTCTTCTTCCACTCCTCGGAGGGGATGTAAACGAAGTCCCAAGCGACGGTCTTCTTGCCGTCCTTGGCCATGGCAACGGCCTGCTGCGAGAAGACGTTGGTGGTCTCCTTAGCGCTCTTGAACGGGGCGGTCAGACCCATCTTGTCAGCGATGATGCTGGTGGCGGTGTCAGAAGTGACGCACCAATACATGAAGTCCTCGGTGGCCTTCTGGGCATCCTCGGAAGCCTGGGAGCTGACGCACCAGTAGTTCTCGCCGCCGGAGCACAGGCCCTGGTTCTCCTCGCCGTCGACGCCGATGTAGATCGGCAGCATGCCGAGCTGGTCGTCGGTCATACCGGCCTTGGTGAGGTCGGCGTAGGCCCAAGAGCCGTTCTGGTAGAAGACGGCCTTGCCGGTTGCGAACTCGTTGGTGGCGTCGTCACCGGTCTTGGAGGCGAGCTGCGAAGGATCGCAGGTGGAGTCGGTGATGTACAGGTCGAAGATCTGCTTAAAGTTGTCGAGATACTCGCCCTTGATCTCGTCGTCCTCCTGGTTGTGCTCCTTCTCGAACTCGTAGTAGAGCGGGAGGTTGGCGAGGTGGGTGGTGTAGCGCCAGCTGGAGGAGTCATCCATGCCGGCGGAAGTGAAGGCACCGTCAACGCCGAGCTCGTCCTTGCGGGCCTGGATGTCATCGGCGCAAGCCTTCAGCTTGTCGAAGGAGTTGATGTCCTCGGCCTTGTAGCCGGCCTTCTCGAGGAGCTCCTTGTTGTAGATGATGCCGTAGCTCTCCTGAACCCAGTCGATACCCAGATCCTTGCCGTCGGACTGCAGCGCCAGGGAGTCGTCGATGAGCTCACCGCGGAGCTTGGTGTCGGAAAGATCGGCGCAGTAGTCCTTCCAGTTCTTAAGGCCGGTGGGGCCGTTGACCTGGAACAGCGTCGGAGCGGAGCTCTTGGACATCTCGGACTTGAGCTTCTCCTCGTAGGTGTTGGAGGCGGCGGTCACGATCTTGACCTCGACGCCCTTCTCCTTCTTGTACGCCTTGGCGATCTCCTTCCACTCCTTGTCGACCTCAGGCTTAAATTGGAGGAAGTAGACCTCGGCAGCGTCACCAGAAGCAGAGGAGCCAGAGCCGGCAGAACCACCGCAGCCCACGAGGCCCAGACCAAGAACCGCAGCCGCGGAACCAGCAAAGCCCAGGAACTGCCTTCTGCTCATTTCGTTCTTCATTACAATCCACCCTTTCACACCGTGGCGGCACCCTTTGCCGCCGCCTTCGGAGATTGGCTCGGGGACTTTGCCCCTTTTGCTGACTTGTACAATACGCTATTTGGCTAGTTGTTTGAACAAGTATTACTAGAGCGGTAGAAAAACTTCGGTGAACGGTAATTTCGACTTGATACTTGACAAGTTTTGTATAAACAATTATTTGTTATCGAATGCAGAGAAAACGCCCGATCAAGCCGATGCATCGTCGGTTTGACCGGGCGTTTTCGCTTTGAGGGCATGAGTCTCGTCAGGCTGCGAGCTAGCCGGCTATCGCTTGGAATTGACGCGGTAATGGAAGATCTCGGGGTGTGTGCGGGCATGCGTGACCTCGAACAAGATGCCGTCCGAGGTGTACGACTGGCTCTCCATAACGGCGACGCAGTTGTACTTGCCGAGGTCCAGATAGCTGCAGTCCTCATCGTTGGCGAGCTCGACACTCACCGTACGGCGGCTCGCCATCACTTTGATGCCGCGCTTGTGCTCCAGATAGCCGTAGATAGAATCCGCCGCGATCTCGGGGGTCAGGCCCTTGGCGATCGACGCCAAAAAGTAGCCGTGGTCCACTTGGTGCGCGCTGCCGTTGAGGCTTCGGACACGCACGACGCGAATCAGCTCCTCGCCCACCTTAAAGCCCAGGCGACGAGAGAGTTGCTCAGTGCAAATCAAATGTTCAAAAGACTTGACCTCGGTCGATGCGACGGCATTGTTGCGTTTTGCGAACTCGCCAAACGACTCAACCTCTTCGAGTGCGCCCAGCATATCGGTTTCGCCCTTAAGCCAAATAACGCGCACGCCCTTGCCGTGTATAGGCTGCACAAACATCTGGTCGGCCAGCATGCTCAAGGCGCGTCGAACGGTATTGCGCGTGCAGCCAAACTCCGCGGTCAGCTCGGCTTCGGTTGGCAGCATCTCCTGAAACGCATAGGTCCCGTTGATGATGCGCGAACGGATCTCGCGGTAGATTCCTTCGTAAATCGCTTTTGGCATGATTTCACCTCTAATGAATATGTATGGCTAGGCACGATAGCATTTCTTAAAGTTGTTTAAACCGATTATCGGTAAAGCACGGATTATTTACCGTCGACGGTTCCCCCGAAACCCAAATCGGACCGAATCAAAACCGTCAATGCGGCAAGCAGCCAGTCCTCTACAATGAGTTCATTGTTTAAACGTTCTTGCTCGCACAGCATGTTGCATCCGAAAGGCATATTATGCTGCAGAAAATCCAACGTTTTGGCGGAGCCATGTTCGCGCCCGCCATGCTGTTTTCTATATCAGGCCTCATGGTCGGCATCTCCGCCCTCGCAACGACCGTGGATATCGTCGGCGACCTCGCCGTATACGGAACCCCCTGGTACGTTTTCTGGACTATCATTCAGCGCGGCTCGTGGACGGTCTTTAAGCGCCTTCCACTCCTTTTTGCCGTAGCGCTGCCCATCGGCCTTGCCCAAAAGCAACCGGCACGCTGCTGCCTCGAGGCGCTCGTAGCCTATTTTGCCTACTGTTTCTTTTTGAGCGAGATCATTAAGCTGAGCGGCGACAACCTTGGACTTAAGTACCCGTCGTCTTTAACCCCCGCCAGCGGCATCACCGTCATCGACGGCATCAAGACGCTCGACACCGGCATTATCGGCCCGCTGGCGGTGTCGGCAACCGTCGTTGCCATCCATGACCGCTTCTACGATGCCAAGGTTCCCGATTGGCTCGGCACGTTCTCGGGTTCCTCGCTCGTCTACCTCATCAGCTTTTTTGCCGTGTTTGCCCTTGCCGCCATCTCGGCCGCCATCGTGCCCTTCGCATACGCTGTGACCGAAACGCTGCGCCACGCACTTGCGGGCGTCGGCCCCTTCGGCGTGGGCATCTTTGTGTTTTTGGAGCGAGCGCTCGAGCCCATGGGGCTGCACCATCTGCTCTATATGCCCATCTATTACGACAATCTGGTCATTCACGACGGTATTTACGCCACGTGGACCAACCTGCTCCCCATTCTCTCCCATAGCACGCGCCCTTTAAATGAACTTGCGCCCTGGGCAGGTTTTACCGCCACCGGCTGGGGCAAGCTCTTTGGCCTTCCCGCCATCGCGGCAGCATTCTATTTCACCGCCAAACCCGAACGCCGCGCCGGCCTTAAGGTCATCCTTTTGCCCGCCATCGTCGCCTCGGTGGTCTGCGGCGTCACCGAGCCGCTCGAGTTTCTCTTTATGTTCACCTATCCCGGACTCTTTTTGCTCTACGCCGTCCTGTCCTCCTGCCTTGCCATGACCATGAACTTCTTTGGCATCGTCGGCATCTTCTCGGGCGGTCTCATGGAAATGACGGCCTTCAACTTCATCCCACTCATGCGAATGCATGCCGGCTCCTACCTTTTGGCGCTCGGTATCGGTCTTGCCTTTAGCCTCATCTTTTTTGTTAGTTTTCGAGCACTCATCTTGGTCTATGACCTTAAGACGCCGGGCCGCGAGGATCATGTCTCCAATCGCGCGGCAATCGATCGTTTAACGGGAAGCGGCTTTGCCAAAGAGCAATCTCCCAATGGCGAGGTCAGTATTCAATCCGATCAAGATCACGTCCTCGCTGAGCGGGTAATTCAGCTTTTAGGTGGCGTTGGCAATATCGTGGGCGCAACCAACTGCGCCACGCGCCTGCGCGTCGAGGTCGCAGACCCTTCCATCGTTGCAGATAATGCGTCGTTTGTCGCGGTGGGCGCCAAGGGCCTCATCATTACGGGCAAGACCGCCCAGGTGATTATTGGCATCTCCGTTCCCCGCGTTAAAGAGCATTTTGACCAGATCATGGGCCTCGAGCCGGGATTTGTGTCCACCACCTCGGCCTCCCCTGCCGCCAGCGCAGCCCATAAGCGCGGCGATATCTGCTTCTTCGATATCGACGGAACACTCGCCTGGCAAGACCCTCGAGTGGCACAAGAGCTTCCCGAGAGCGAGCGAGACCTCTCCCCCTATCCCAATGAAGCGGTCTCGCAAGCCATCCGTGATTTTGTCGCCAAGGGCAATATGGCGTTTATCTGCACAGGGCGCACGCTGAGCTGCATCCATCCAAAGCTGCTCGAGCTGCCCTGGACCGGCATCGTCTGCCTCGCGGGTGGCTATGTCGAACTTGAGGGACACGTGATTCGCGATTTGGCGATGACGCCCGGCATGCTGCAGCGCCTTGCTCCCATTCTTGAGCAATCGGACGAAGTGATTCGTTTTGAGGGACTCAATGGCGTCGTTCGCATGAGTGCCGATGCGCCCGACGCTCCGGGATACGCCCGCACCGTGGGCGATGCAATTACGCAGCTGCAACATTACAGCGCCTACAAGATCTTAATGTCCACGTCGCTTGCCAACCGCATCGCTCAGGATCAAGCGTTTGAGCCGCTGCTCTGCTTTAACGAGCTCGAGCTCGAAGTGACCGAGATTTCGCCTCGCGAATGCACCAAGCGCGAGGGTATCCAGTCCGTACTCGACGCCCTCGATCCCCACCACGGAACCGTATACGGCATCGGCGACGCCAGCAATGACGTCTCGCTGATGAACGCCGTCGATGTCGGTATCGCCATGGGCAATGCACCGGACTATCTCAAAAAGCGCGCGGACTACATCACCGACTCGGTCGACAAAGATGGCGTCGTCAAGGCGCTCGAGCACTTTGGACTGGTCTAACTACGAAACTCGTCCGACATGCGCCGTTGCCTTAAATCCCCAAACCTGCCACGCAGGCAGGCACAATGTGGCAATATGTTGCCTGCACACTACATCGATGCAACCTAAGAAAGAATGCGAGAACCCGTGTCCAGTCCGTTTACCTGCTTTTTAGCCCAGCACTTTGACCAGATTAATGACTATCTGGCCACGTTCTTTGACGGACAGGCGACCTCTGCCGATATCGAACGCTACCTGTACGCGCCGCTCTCGGCTTTTACGGCCAACGCCGGCAAGCGCCACCGCCCGCTTATCTGCATGCTCGCCGCAACCGCAGTGGGCGGTAGCTTTGAGAGCGCCCGCAGCGCCGCGGCAGCTATCGAGCATTTCCAGTCGGGTGCGCTCATCCACGACGACATCGCCGACAACGGACAGCTTCGTCGAGGCAAGCCCTGCATGCACCTTACCGAGGGCACGGGGCTCGCCATCAATTGTGGCGACCTGGCGCTCACCATGGTCACCAAGACGGTTCTCGACGATCCCACGCTCGAGTCCGACGTGAAGCTGCGTGTGCTCCACGAGCTTACCGAGATGATCGTCCGCACCATCGAGGGTCAAGCGCTTGACCTGGGTTGGGTCCGTGACGAGCGCTTTGATATCTCGGTTGATGACTACCTGGACATGGCGACGCACAAGACCGCGTATTACAGCGGAGCCACGCCGCTTGCCGCCGGAGCCATTATCGGCGGCGGCAGCGAAGAGCAGGTCGAGGCGCTACGCGCCTTTGGCCTGCACACCGGCCTTGCCTTTCAGATTCAGGACGACCTGCTCAACTTGGTCGGCACCAAAGAGGCCGCCAACAAGGACTTCCGCACCGACATCACCGAGGGCAAACGCACGCTCGTTGCCGTGCACGCCCTGTCTGATGAGCGCCATCACGACGAGGTCGAGGCAATCCTTTCCTCGGGCACCGAGGACCCCGCGCAGCTCGCGCGCGCCGTGGAGATCTTCCAGCAGACCGGCTCCATCGAATATGCTCACGCCTACGCGCTGGACCTGACCGCAAAAGCCAAGGCTGCCATCGAGAACGTTGAGCTTGACCCGCACGCACGCGAACTGTTCCTCTCCATGGCAGATTTCTTTGTGGAGCGCCTCAACTAGCGGGGGTCACAAAACCTGTGGGCAGCGCGTTTGGGTACAAGTTGCTACACTGTTGAGTGCATGTTTATGCATTGTCTCGCGTTGTCTATCCGACACGCGCTCAAAATAGTACGAATCGTACGCCGAAAGGGGTTCGTTCATGGAACCTATTACCACGGGCATGCAGGGAGCAGCCGTCGAGGATGTTCAGTCCCGCCTTCTGCAGCTCGGTTACACCATCGATGCCGACGAGGTCGCCGACAAGCGCTTTGGCACCACCACCGAGCAGGCCGTTGGCACGTTTAGGCTCGATAGCGGCCTTGCGGCCGGTTATGCTGTCGATATCCCCTGCTGGAGCGCCCTTGTAGACGCTTCATACAAGTTGGGCGACCGCACGCTCTACCTTCGCATGCCCAATTTTCACGGCGCCGACGTCAAGGCCCTGCAGCGCGCTCTCAACGTTTTGGGCTTTGCCTGTGGCGAAGACGACGGCTACTTTGGTCCGCATACCGAGGCCGCCCTGCAGCAGTTCCAGGAAAATGTCGGCCTGTTTGCCGACGGCATGGCCTTCCAGGACACCTACGCCTACATCAACCGCCTGCACCATGTGTGGGAGGGCAAGCCCTCGGTCACCGAAGCCGAGTCTCGCATCGGTTTTGCGCGCGCCGCCAACGTGCTCGAGCGTTTCCAGATTGCCGTCATCGGCGAGGACCCTATCGCGCGCAGCGTAGCATCGCGCATGTGGAACATCGCCACGGCGACGACCGACAGCAGCGGCATGATGCTTTGCGATTCCGAGGTTCCGACCGATGTCGACCTGGTGCTCGAGATCGCAAGCGACGAGTTGCCTGCAGACGCCGCCCCGCGCGCCACGATCGCCCTCGCCGAGTGCCACAACCTGGCCCAGCGCATCCGTACCGCCAATGTCGCCGCACAGCAAAAGCCGGCACGAATTCGCATCGAGCTCACCGGCATGACGCGTTACAACGGCACCTTTACGGCCAGCGACGCGCAGACCCTCGCCGTACGCCTACTCGACGGCGTTTGCGATGCCCTCGCAGATTAGGTAAACTAGACGAGTTGCTTTTGGGCAACACCACACATTGGGACGTAGTTCAACGGTAGAACTCCGGTTTTTGGTGCCGGCTGTTGGGGGTTCGAATCCCTCCGTCCCAGCCATTAAAACTGAGCGCCCTGAGCCCATAACGGCCCAGGGCGCTTTCTTGTGGGCAAGCGGAGAGATTCGAACCCGCAAGGGTGCGGAGCTGAGGAAACGCGAAGCGTTTTCTAGCGCAGCACGCAAGGAGCGAAGCGACACAGCGGGGCGCGGCCGCCGAAAAGGCGGACGCGGAATCCCACCGTCCCACATCAGCCCAGTTCCGAAAAGCGAGCCGCCATCTACAAAGTGCCGTGTGGCCCCGGCCGGCCGGGCATTAAGTTTGTCGCGAGTTCCGCACGCAAAGAAAGCCACGTGACCTCGATGTTTTGGACGTGACAGCGAGAGGGGCCCTGGTATGGCAAGGTGACGTGAAACAAGGCGGCGCTGACCTTCTGGTCGCGCCGCCGAAGTTGAACGTCAGATTGCCGTGCCAGGGACCCTCGCAGCGTCGAGAGGACCGCCGTTCGGTAGAACGGCGGAACTAATTATTCAGCATGCGGTCGAAGCTTCCCGAGTCGCCATCCCGATAGTCAGCGGTCATCAGAATCTCCTGCGGAATGCGCCCGCCTTCACGTAGCACGTTGCGGAACTGCACACGCGTGACCATGGGCAGATCCTTGATCGTCGCCGCCAAGTTCTGCGGCACGCCCTGGTTGGCAGCCGCGGGCTCGCACTCTCCGCCGGCCTTCACGCGACGCTTGTGCTCGGCGAGCATGGCGCGGTACATGCCAGCATGCAGGCGAATCTCAACCACATTGGCATTGCGAGCCTGCTCGACGATGCGCGCGCCCTCGCGGTCGATATCGCCCACGTAGTAGACGTAGTTAAAGCGATAGCCAATCTCGGCCAGATAATCGTCCAGGGCATGCGAGACGCTCGCCTTGCATCCGCCGCCAAAAATCACGCCGCCCACCTTGATGCCAAAGAGCTTGGCGTGCTTGCGGCCACGCAGCAGCTTGACGATCTCGTCGTAGGTGTCCAGGTTTTCGACCATAATGAACGGCTTGTCGGCGCCCAGCGTAAAGAAGCCCGTAAAGTGCACGGGGCGATTGGGGGCGACCTTGATCGCCTGCATGCTGATGCCCTTTTCGGTCATGCGCCTTATCAGGCGCTCACCGTGCTTGCCGTCAAAAGCCTTCTCGTCGTTAAAGATCTGGTAGGCACGCTGGCGGCGCGAGGCAACCGGCGTATCGGCACCTCGGTTCTGCTCGATCCAAGCCTGGATGATTGCGATTTCCTCGGCAATCTTGCGGTTGGACATCTCGTTGTGCTGAGTGCGCTGCGGAGCCTTTTTGCCGTCCTTGCCCTCGACCTTTACGATCTGTGTCTGCTGCTCCTTGATCTTAGAGAGCGCCGTAGGCGTAGGGACAACCTTGAGCAGCCGCCTGCCTAAAACGCGGGCAAGGGCGAACGCCGATACCTCACCGCGAACGGCCGACTTGGGCTGCTGGGCAGCAGTACCTGCTGCGGAAGACTCCGGCTTCTTCTGAGACTTGCGTTTAGAATCGCCTTGGGAATTGCGCTCGCGCTTCGGCATAGACGCCTGCTTCTGCGGACGATCGGACTTGCTCTCCTTCGCCGGCTGGCGCTTAGGCTGCCCCGAAGAAACCTCGGCCTTCGCATCCTCGTCCTGCGGCGTGGTCCTCTCGGCTGCAGTCTCGGCATGGGAACTGCGGCCCCCACGATGGCGACGGCGGCGAGGCTTGCTCGACGCGCCCCGCTCCGTCTGCTCATCAGTAGGCTGCTGGCCCTTGGCCTCGGCATCAGCCTCAAGCTGCGGCTCAACAGGCTTTTGCTCGCGAGCCGCCGGCTCAACGGCCTTCTCGTCCTGGGTGGTCGAAACCGACTCGCCCTTCTCCTGACGCTTTACGGGATACGCGCGTCCCGCAAAACCGCGGCCGGGACGACACGAACCCGGAGCCTTCTTGGCAGACTCCTCAACATCGTCTGCAACCTCAGAAGACTCTTCGACCTCACGCGCGGCACCCTGCTGTGCAGCCTTAAAGTGAGCACCGCGGCGGCGCTTGGGCTCTTGGGCCTCCACGGGCTTTTGCTCCTTCGCGGGCCTCTGCGACTCGGCAGCAACCTCGTTCTCAACAGCCTCGGCATCCGTCTCACCCTTTTGAGCAACGGCACGACGGAAGCGCTCCTGCTGGGCGCGGCGCTGCGCATCGCGCTTGCCACCCCCGCCAAAACCGCCGCGTCCCGCCTTGGCCGTAAAGGCACGCACGACGTTCTCATCGAGCAACTCATCGGTATCAACATGCTCACGCGGAGCAACTTCTTCCACAGCAGGCACGTCAGCGGAATCCTCGACGACAAAATCTTCGACGGACTCGGCAGGCTGCTCCTGGGCATCGCGGATCTCGACATTGATGGTATAGAACGCCGGGCGCCCGTTAATGCCGCTGCCCTCGATCTTGGTCACGATATTTGCCGCGATAAGCTCATCGCGCATCGCCTTGGTGTCGCATTCCTTATCGACGGAGCGGAAAATCTGCGCCAGCGCGCTCGACTTAATCTTGAGCGCCTTGCGGCAGAGCAGGTCGTAGGCAACCAGCTTGGCGCGCTCGGCAGAAAGCGACGTCTGGCTGCTCAGACGCTCAGCCAGAGCATCGACATTGTTTTGATTATCGGAATATACCGTCTTGGCCACGGGGCCCCTTTCATATGCACACATATACGTCTATATGGTACAACGCACGAGCCTATCCACGCAAAACATCTGCGAGAACGCCCTTGCACCACCTGTTCTCACAAGAAAAAAGACCGGGTCCGCTTGATTGCGGACCCGGTCTTTCCGAGTCAAATAGACGGGAGATTCAACCCGTCCGACCGACTAGGCCTTGGCGGCCTCGGCGTCGGCAGGAGCTTCAGCGGCAGCGGCGCGACCGTACTCGGCCTTGCCCATCTCGGACCACTCGGGCTCCTCATCAGGCATGGAGCCAGCCTCCTTGCCGAAGAACTCCTTGAGGCAGTTGACGGCGACGATGAGGCCCAGGACCATCAGCAGAACGGCAAAGACGAGCTGCAGGCCCTTGGTGGCGGCGACGGAGACGGCGGCCGTGGTGGCGGTAGCCGGGATGGTACCGAAGAAACCGTAGGCCTGGACGGCGGTCATGCAGCCCATGGCGCTCTGGACCAGCGAGGTGAAGGTGCAGCAGAGCAGGAAGGCGACGGGCACGTAGAGCATCCAGCCCTTGCGACCGGTGCACTTGCAGAACACGGCGAGGGTGATCATGGTCATACCGCCGAGCAGCTGGTTGGAAGCACCAAAGAGCGGCCAGATGTTGGCATAGCCACCAAAAGCGAGGGCGAGACCGGGAAGCAGGGTAACGACCGTGGCGAACCAGGGGTTGCCGAGGACCTTCATATAGCCGGCCTTGGACTCGATGGCCAGAGCATCGTTGGTCTGGGCAAAGAACTCGGAGAACGAGGTGCGGGCGATGCGGGCGACGGCGTCGAGCGAGGTCAGGGCCAGAGCGGAGACGTTCATAGTCATGAAGACGGTAGCGAGCGTGCCGTCAACACCGAAGGCCTGCATACCGCGGGAGATGCCAGCGGCGAAGATCTGGAACGGGGTGGAAGCGACACCAGCGTTGAGGGCGCCGGTACCGGCGGTGTTCATATCGGAGAACATGATGCCGGCGACGATGATGGCAAGGATGCCGACGAAGGACTCGACGATCATTGCGCCGTAACCGACCTTGACGGCGTCCTGCTCCTTCTCGACCTGCTTAGAAGAGGTGCCGGAAGAAACGAGGCTGTGGAAACCGGAGAGAGCACCGCAAGCGACGGAGACGAACAGGACCGGGAACATCATGCCGGAGGCAGTGGAGAAGCCGGTGAAGACCGGAGCGGTGATGGTGGCCTGACCGTTGACGCCCAGGACGACGATGCCGAGGACAGCGCAAACGATCATGACGATCATCATGATGGAAGTGAGGTAGTCACGCGGGGTCTTGAGCATCTGGATGGGCATAGCGCCAGCGAAGACCAGGTAGACCATGACGACGGCGAACCACTGGAACTTATCCAGGTAGACCGGGAACTGCATACCGACGGCGAACATGAGAACCATGAGGACCACGCCGGTGACGAACTCGGTAGCACCGGTGAGGTTGAACTTCTTCTGGGCCCAACCAAAGGCGATAGCGACGAAGGTGAACAGGATGGAGATGGTACCAGCGCAGCCGGCGGCATAGGACTTGGTGAAGTCGATGGCACCGGTAGCAGCACCAGAAGCGTCAACGGCCGGGGTGAACATGAACGTCTTGCAGACCATGTCGGTGAAGGCGGCGATGACGATGATGCAGAACAGCCAGCAGAACAGCAGGAACAGGCGACGGCCGGTCTTGCCGATGTACTTCTCGATGAGCTGAGCGAGCGACTTGCCGTTGTTCTTCATCGAGGCATACAGGGCGCCAAAGTCGTGGACGGCGCCAAAGAAGATGCCGCCGACGAGGACCCAGAGCACGACGGGCAGCCAGCCAAAGGCCATGGCGACGATCGTACCCGTAACAGGGCCGGCACCGCAGATCGAGCTGAACTGGTGCGAGAACGCGGTGAAGGCAGAGACGGGCGAGAAGCTCTTGCCGTCCTTCATGCGCTTGGCCGGCGTGAGGGCCTCTTTGTCAACGCCCCACTTGTTGGCCAGCCATCGGCCATAGCCCAGATAGCCGCAGGCGAGCACCGCCGCGGCCACAACCATGAGCAAAACTCCGTTCATTACATTTCCTCCTCTAAAAAGAACTTCCTAGACATAAAAAATGAGGGCCGTCGGTTGCGCTCGACGGCCCTCATCTTCATCAGCCGCCCGTTATCGTACGGGCTAGCTGTATGTGCTAACCCGCATCAGATAATTACTACGCTGATAATGTTTAGCTGATGCGTGAACATGTCTAAGAAATCCTCTTCAATCATGATGTGAACGATCCGTGCGTGTTCACATCCCCCAGTGGTTGAAAAGGAGTATGAAACTTTAGTTACCTAAAGTCAACGCAAATTTGTAATGGATTTTCAACTTTTTTTGAATTTCTCGGTATAAAACGCCACTGACCTCGGACTTTACCACACGACAGTTTTTGCATGAGAGTTGCCCCTGAGAGCCGCGGGAGCCGGGCGGCGCATATGAACTTTCCTGCTCTACAGTCCTGCGCAAGACGGAAAGCACATTAAG
>CABPCG010000032.1 GCA_902405995.1 uncultured Collinsella sp. | reverse complement strand
CAGCGCGGCCACGCGGCCAGGCGCGGGCAGGCCGCCGACAGGTCGGCGGAGGCGTCAACGCGCTCGCCGCGCCTGGCCTTCGGCGCCGTCACGAACCTGTGCGACGCCACCTCGGCGCTCACCGTCGAGGGCGACCTGCCCAGCTCCCTCGCGATCTCCCTGCACGACGCCCCGCGCTCCAGCATCCTCTGGACCGTGTCCCGCTCGTGCCTCGTGAGCCTTCCGTAGGCCCTCGGGACCGCCCTTGCGGAGCCCCTTTTCTTCTTTCCGGACATGCCGTCCTCCGATCTCCCGGGGCCGGCCGATCCGGCCCTCAGGGTATCGGGTTCCCACATTCATCCGTACATGTACGGATGAATGTGGGAGGTGTTCGGATAAAGTCGATAATCAAGGCCGACCCCGCCGAAAACATAACGCTTACCGGAAAGTTCGGCACGGCAAAACGTTGCGGGTATACTAGTAGCGTTATACCAACGGCAGCTGGCGCATGCCGCCGCGGCCATTCGAAACGGAGACATCATGATTACCGTCATCATCGGCATCGTTGTTGTCATTGTGATTGTCTGCGCCATCGCCGGCATCTACAACAACATGGTCACCAAGCGTAACCGCATCGATAACGCCTGGCAGAACATCGATACGCAGCTGCAGCGCCGCAACGACCTGATCCCCAACCTGGTCGAGACCGTCAAGGGCTACGCCAAGCACGAGCAGGAGACGCTCTCCGCCGTGATCAGCGCGCGCAACACCGCCGTCAAGGCCACCACGCCCGAGGCCAAGATGGAAGCCGACAACGTGCTGACCGGTGCGCTGCGCCAGCTCTTCGCCGTAGCCGAGGCCTATCCCGATCTGAAGGCAAACACCAACTTTACGCAGCTGCAGGCATCGCTCGAGGATACCGAGAACAAGATTAGCTATGCACGCCAGAGCTACAACGACTGCGTGCTCAGCTACAACAACGCCATCCAGACGTTCCCGGCTGTCATCTTTGCCGGCATCTTCCAGTTTAAGGAGCGCCAGGGCTTCGAGGCCGCCGAAGCAGCCCGCCAGGCCCCGACCGTCAAGTTCTAGTAGTTTGACAGCGCATCTTTAATCGGCCAAATGCATAAACCGCCCCGTCGAATGCATACTTCGACGGGGCGGTTTCCTTTTTCGCGAAGGTCCCCCTCTAGGCGCCGTGCATTTTTAGGAGTATTCAACATAACCAAGGGCTTCGGGCGCCGCGATAAATGCCAAAGAGCGCAAATATCCCTGCAAATCAAACGCTGTCAGCCCATAACCCCGCCCATCATTCGTAGAAAACATCGAGAAATCCCGATTTTTTGCCCGAGGTCGGTATGCAGGGGCCTTCGATTGCAGAATACTCGCAAAAATGCACGTCGCCACCACCCCCACATGGCGCGAACCAAAACAAAAGCGCGGCCTTCCTTTCCGGCGCACTCCGCAGGACGAAAGAACCTCCGCCGCACGAAGTGCGCTGCGGAGGTTCTTGCATGTCCGAGGACGCGCCGGAAAGGAAGGTTGCCCTCGGGCCGAACAGCTATGGCAGCTTACGCGACGGTGTAAACCCAGTCGTGCTTATCCTCGACAGCACCAGATTGGATGCCGGTCAGGGTCTCGCGGAGCTTCTTCATCACGGGGCCAATCTCGGTGTAGCCAGCCGGGAAGGTCACGGTCTCATCGGCACCATAGACCTTGTTGTCGATCTCGCCCACCGGGGAAATGACGGCAGCGGTGCCGCACAGGCCGCACTCAACAAAGGTGCCGGACTTGACCTCAGCCCACTCGACGGGACGCTGGTCAACGGTCATGCCCAGGTCCTCGGCAACCTGAACAAGCGAACGACGGGTGATGGAGGGCAAGATGGAGTCGGTGTGCGACTGCGGAACGACGAGCGTGCCGTCCTCCTTCACGAACAGAACGTTCGCGCCGCCGGTCTCCTCGACATAGGTGCGGGACTCAGAGTCGAGATACAGGTTCTCGGCATAGCCCTCGCGATGGGCCTCCATCGTGGGCTTGAGGGACATGGCGTAGTTCAGGCCAGCCTTGATGTTGCCGGTGCCGTGCGGTGCGGCGCGGTCGTACTCGGAAACGCGCAGCTTGACGGGCTTGAGGCCACCCTTAAAGTACGGACCGACCGGGGTCACGAGAATGCGGAACGTGTACTCAGGAGCGGGAGCCACGCCGATCACGTCACCGGAGCCGATCATAAACGGACGCACGTACAGGGTCGCGCCGGAACCGAAGGGCGGAACCCAGGCGGCGTTGGCAGAAACGACCTGCTTGACGGCCTCAACGAACTTGTCCTTGGGGAACGGGGGCATCTCGAGGCGCTGCGCAGAGTTGTACATGCGCTCAGCGTTCATGTCGGGACGGAAGCAGACGATGCTGCCGTCCTCGGCGGTGTAGGCCTTCAGGCCCTCAAAGACCTCCTGGCAGTAATGGAAGATGCCACCGCACTCGGAGACATGCAGGGTGTGGTCGGTGGTCAGGCCGCCCTCGTCCCACTCGCCATCCTTCCAATGAGCCTCGTAGCTGTAATCGGTTTTCATGTAGCCAAAGCCGAGGCTACCCCAATCGATATCCTTCTTCTCGACAGTCATATGTCGCTCCTTACATACACAGTTGCATACTCGCGAACCCGCACGCAAAGACCGAAGCCGACCGCGTCGCAACGTCGCACGCCCGGAGCGTAGAGCCGGACGGGACACGCGAACGGCATCAAAGCCGATGGCACGTCGATTCGCATGCACGAGATTGTACTCCCCGTACGCGTCTGATAAAACGCTTTTCTTTAACTAAGTAAAGTATTTTCATTTGACCGAAGCAGAAAGGCCCGCCACCGTAAAGGGTGACGGGCCTCAACGGCACGGTTTGCGCGCTGGCTCGAGCTACGCGTTCTTTTTGCCCAGCTTAGCCTTAACCAGACCGACCACGGTCGGGATGATCGACACGGCGACGATGCCGATAATCAGCAGCTCAAAGTGCTCCTGCACAAAGGGGATGCCGCCAAAGAAGTAGCCCAGCAGAGTGAAGACCGTCGACCAGGTAATGCCGCCCAACACGTTAAAGATGACAAAGTTGCGCCAATGCATGCCGCCCATGCCGGCGATGAAGGGCACAAAGGTGCGGATAAACGGGAAGAAGCGACCCAGGAAGATGGCCAGGTGGCCCCATTTGTCCAGGAAGTCCTCGGACTTTTTGATGCGCTCGGGCGTCATGGCCTTCACCTTGCCCGAGGCGATGATCTTTTGGCCAAAGAAATGACCGATCATAAAGTTGCACTGATCGCCCAAGATGGCAGCCGTCCATGCGACGGCCAGCAGAGCCACGATGTTAAAGCCGCCGTTGTGGGCAAAGAAACCCGAGGCAAACAGCAGCGAATCGCCGGGAAGGAACGGGAAGAACACCACGCCCGTCTCGATAAAGATGATCAGGAACACGCAGCCATAGGCCATAAGCGGGCCGGCGGCGATCCAGCTGGCGATCGCGGTGCGCGGATCCTTAAGCAGCTCGGCGATAAAATTGATGAAACCCATGAAGTAAAACCTCTCAGTTGTGGGCGCGGACACGTCCAAGTTGACCAGTATACGGTTGTGACGCGGCAACGCACACGACCTTACAAAAGCGTGACTTCATTACCAGCAAGTTTGCATAATTGACACCTGTCGCGCAAAGCCGAGCAAGATTGCTCTTCCTAATCCCTAGCGAATCGCTATACTTTATTGAATTGCATTGTCGCGGCGCTAAGGGAGGGCGGCCGGTGAGCTTTATCAATACCATTCGCGAGGACATCAAGACCGTCCAGGCACAGGACCCCGCCGCGCAAAACGGCCTAGTCATCTTCCTTTCTTACCCCGGCCTGCACGCCAAGTGGAACCACGTGCCCGAGCACTGGCTGTGGGAACATGGACATCGCTCGCTCGCCCGCGTGCTCTCGCAAATCACCCGCCATATCACTGGCGTCGAGATTCATCCTGCCGTACAGATCGGCAAGCATTTCTTTATCGACCACGCCATGGGCGTTGTCATCGGCGAAACCGCCATTGTGGGCGACAACTGCGTGCTCTATCAGGGCGTCACACTTGGCGGCACCGGCAACGAGACCGGCAAGCGCCACCCCACCCTGGGCAACAACGTCACCGTGGGCACAGGCGCCAAGGTGCTCGGCAACATTCGCATCGGCAACAACGTCAAGATCGGCGGCAACTCGGTCGTCGTCAAAGACGTGCCCGATAACTGCACCGTCGTGGGCGTGCCAGGCCGCATCATCAAGCGCAACGGCTGCCGCGTGTTCGAAGAAAGCTTCGATGCCAAGCAGCATCGCGAGTACATGCCCGATGACGCCGCCGAGCAGAGCGCCCTCAACCGCCAGGGCATCACCGAGAATGCCCGCCGCGTCAAGGAACTCGAGCGAGAGGTGGCCGAGCTCAAGGCCCTCGTCGCCAAGCTCGTGGACGAGCGCTAGGGCCGCGGGCAACCGCCACAGCATTAACGCCAGCACAAAAGGCGCGCCAGGGAATCCGCCCCCGGCGCGCCTTCTTTTCGATGTGACATGCGGGACTGCCCCTTTGTCGCGTTATGCGAACTGACTCAGATAGAGGTCGGCGTAGGCGCCCTCGGCAGCCAGCAGTTCCTTATGCGTGCCTTGCTCGATAATGTTGCCGTGATCCATGACCAAGATCAGGTCGGCGTCCACGATCGTCGACAGGCGATGCGCGATCACAAAGCTTGTGCGCCCATGCATGAGCGCGTCCATGGCACGGCCGATGGCAAGCTCGGTGCGCGTATCCACGCTTGAGGTCGCCTCATCCAGAATGAGAATCGCCGGGTTGTTGAGCAGCACGCGTGCGATGGTTAGCAGCTGACGCTGGCCCTGGCTGATGCTTTCGGCATCGTTGGCTACGCGCGTGTCGTAGCCCTGAGGCATGGTGCGCACAAAGAAGTCGACCTGGGCGGCGCGAGCGGCCGCAACAATCTCCTCGCGCGTTGCCTCGGGGCAGCCGTAGGCGATGTTCTCGGCAATCGTGCCGTCGAACAGCCAGGCGTCCTGTAGCACCATGCCAAACTGCTGCCGTAGCTCGCCGCGGTCCATGAGGCGCGTATCCACGCCGTCGAGCGTAATGCGGCCGCCGTCGATCTCGTAGAAGCGCATGAGCAGGTTGATGAGCGTCGTCTTGCCTGCGCCCGTGGTTCCCACCACGGCAATCTTCTGGCCCGGCTCGGCGGTAAACGACACGTCGCGCATGAGCGGCTTGTCGGGCGAATAACCAAAGCGCACGTGCTCAAAGGAGACGCGGCCCTCCACGCGACCCGGCAGCTTGGCGGCCTCGCCCGGCTGCGGATCGACCTCCATCTCGGGCTCATCGAGCAGGTCGAACACGCGCTCCGCACTCGCCAGCGCGCTCTGCAGCGAGTTGAAGGTAAACGAGAGCTGCGTCATGGGCTCGGACGCCTCGTAGATAAACTGGAAGAACGCCTGGAACACGCCGACAGTCATCTGACCGGCCACCAGCATGTTGCAGCCCACGAGCGCGATCACGATCTGCGCCAGACGACCGATAAAGCGAACCGCGGGGCCCACAGCGTTAATCATAAAGTCGGCCTTGACGCTCACACGCGCCAGCTCGCCCGAGGCCTCGTGTACCTCGGCAGAACTCTGGCGCTCGCGGTTGAACGCGCGAATCACCAGACGGCCCGAGTAGCCCTCCTCGACCGCGCTCGTAATCTTGGACACCCACTCCTGGCGTTCGCCCGTTACATCATGCGTGCGGCGCGAAACCACTTTGGTCACCAGCAGCGACAGGGCCGTGAAGCCCAAAAAGACGAGCGTGAGCTTAACGCTATAGACGAACATCATGATGATGGCACCCGTCACGGTGCCGATCGACACAAGCAGCTGCAGCAATCCGCGCTGCATGCTCTCGGACATCTTGTCCAAGTCGTTGGTCGCACGGCTGACGACCTCACCGGGACGATGCGCGTCAAAGAAGGCAAGCGGCAGACGATTGAGCTTTTGTGCGATGCGGTTGCGTAGACGCAGGTTGAGGCGTTCGGCCACGCTCGACATCAAAAAGCTCTGGAGCGCATAGAACGAGGCAGCGGCAGTCCAGATCATAAAGTAGACGAAGATGGTCTTGCCGCAGTTCTCCCAGGTGATGTTGAAGGTGGTTCCGTTGGCAAACGCCACCTGCATATGCCCCCACAGCTCGTCGATGACGTGAGCGCTGTACGCCGGCGCGGCGGTGTTAAAGATGACGTAGAACACGATGCTCGCAAACACGATGTAAAAGCGCCAATGGTCGCCGGCGGCCTCGCCCCACAAGCGGCGCACCGTCGCCCAGGTATCCCGGGGCGTCTCGTCCTCGTCTTCGTCGTCCACGTCGCGCATACGTTCTGCCTCGGCACGGGCACGTTCGTCCTCGGCACGCTCGTTTTCCTCGTACAGCGCCTGGCGACGAGCCTCGCGCTCGGCCGCCTTGATGGCGTCATCCAGCTCGAGCACCGCGGCAGCCTGGTCGACCGTTTTCTCAGCGGCGTCCGAATCGTTCGAATCGATAGCATCGCTGCACTTCTTGAGCTCCTCGGTCATGCTACTCACCTCCCTTCATCTGCGATTCCGCGATAGCGCGGTACACCTCGCAGGTTTCCATGAGCTCGTCGTGCGTGCCCAGGCCCACGACCTCGCCGTCCTTGAGCACCACGATCTGGTCGGCATGCAAGATCGTCGAGATGCGCTGCGCGATGATGAGCACCGCAGCGTCGCGCGTCTCCTCCTGCAGCGCATGGCGCAGCGCCGCATCGGTCTTAAAGTCCAAGGCCGAAAAACTGTCATCGAAGATATACAGATCGGCATGCTTCATGAGGGCGCGGGCAATGGCCAGGCGCTGGCGCTGACCGCCCGAAAAGTTCGTGCCACCCTGCGCCACCGGGGTATCGAGCCCCTGCGGCTGATCGAGCACAAAGGTGCTCTGGGCAACCTGGAGCGCGTGGAGCATATCGGCCTCGGTCGCGTCTTCGTTGCCAAAGCGCAAATTGCTTGCCACGGTGCCCGAGAACAGCCATGCCTTCTGCGGGACGTAGGCAATGCGCCCGCGAATCTCGTCTTGCGAAAGCTCGCGCAGGTCGACGCCGTCCAGGCGAATGGCACCCTTGGTGGCATCGTGAAAACGCAGCAGAAGCTTTGCCACCGTCGACTTGCCCGAGCCCGTCGAGCCCACAATCGCGGTCGTCTGACCGCGACGACAGGCAAAACTCAGGTCGCACAGGGTGTCCTCATCGGCATCGTCAAAACGAAACGACATGTGATCGAACTCAGCGACCGCATCCGCATCGCCCCCGGAGGCAGGCGCCCCGTCACCCAGCGTACGCTCGCCGTCCACGATGCTCGGCTCAATCTCCAACACCTGCTGCGCACGGTTCAGGCACGCCGCGGCGCGCGGCAGCGTCAGCACTACCATCTGCGCCATCATCACAAAGAACAGGATCAGGAGCGCATATTCCAGCACCGCGGAGATGCTCGCAATCTGCATTGCATGGGCGCCAACGCGGTTGCCGCCCACCCACAGCACCGCCACCTCGGCAATGTTCATCAAAAAGAAGGTAGAGCTATCAAGGCCCACAAACAGGTGGTTGACCTTAATGGCGTTGTCCGCGTAATCGCTAAACACCTCGTCCAGGCGCTGCTCCTCGTGAAGCTCTTTATTAAAAGCGCGGATGACGCGAACGCCCACGATGTTCTCGCGCAGCACCACGTTCATGCGGTCGATAAAGCTCTGCAAGCGCATAAAGATCGGAGCCGCGTTGGCAACCGTAAAGACCGCCGCCACCAGCACAATCGCAACCACGACGCCCAGAAGCGTGCCCATGGCAGGATCGATAAACCAGGCGAAGATGATGCCCGCCACAGCCAAAAACGGCACCGGCAGCACCAGCTGGATCGTCTGCAGGATGGCCTGCTGAATCACGTTGATGTCGTTGAGCGAGCGCGTGATCATCGAACCCGTGCCAAAGCGCTCAAAGTCACTGGCAGACAGCTCGAGCGACTTGTCGTAGACGGCATTGCGGATATCGCAGGCCACGTTGGCGGCCAGGCGCGCCGAAAGATAGCAGCCCAACACCGCGCCGCCGCTGGCCATGCCGGTCGCGATAAGCATGTAGAGACCGTTGCGCAAAATGTAGTCGACATCGCCCGTGGTGATACCGGTGTTGACCATGTTCGCCAACATCGTGGGTACCAGCAGTGTGCCAACGTTGTCGATTAGCAGCACCAACAACGTCACCGCGACAAGCCTGCGATACGGCTTCATAAACCTCATTAAGAGTCGCACGACTCCCCCTCACCTTGATTCTCGGCCTGGCTCTCGGCAGCGATATGTTGCTTAAAGGCATCGCACTCATCGCCGAGCACCTGAGAGAATTTTCCGATTAGGCGCATGATTTCGCGTTGCTCACACGGCTCAAGCGCGCCAAAGGCTCGCTGCTCGGCCTTGAGTGCCGGCAGCGCATAACGCTCGGCAAACCGCATGCCCGCTTCGGTCAAACGCACAACCTTGTTCTTACGGCTGCCTTCGGCAAACTCCAACGTTGCAAAGTCCCGCGCCGTCAAGGTTTTAATGGCCGAGTTGATGGTCTGCTTGCTGTAGAACCATTCGCTCGTCAGGCGGCTTACGGCAATACTGCCGTCCGCCGTGCTGGTATCGACGAGCATCCAGTAAGCGCAGTCCGAAAGACCGCAGGCGCGCGAGAACTCCGAATAGATATGGTCGAGTCCATTGAGCAACCGGTCGAAGTCGACCAGCGTAACCGCACTATCCATCTATCCCACCATTCGATTGTCCGATTTTTGACCAATTTATATCTCTAGATTAGTCCGAGTTTTGACTATCGTCAACAGGCTCTCCGCAAATGCCTGCACTTTTATGGCCTATCGGCAGAAAAAGACCGCCGGCGCGGGGGCGGCGCCAGCGGTCACGTGAAAATCGGGTTTTATTGCCTGTTAGGCGGCGACGGCCTCATAGACCGTAGCGCCCGAGAAGCTGTCATGCAGGCTCTTGCCGGCAATCCACGGCAGCTCGACGACCTCGCAGACCGTGTTGACCAGCTCGGAGCAGTCAGTAAAGTGGCCCTTGTCGTTGAGGGCCTCGCAATCCTGAACACGCCAATAGCCATCGGTGTGCGTGATGTAGTACTCGTGATCGTCAATCGTCACAAAAGCGCGCGTCTTGGAACGCAGCAGCTTCAGAAATCCTTCGAAGTCGGTCTCGACGACATCTCCAGCCTGGAACATGATGTTACCTCCTGGCCCGGCGCCACCACGGCGCATTGATAAACGTTGGTACTCCTTTAGTAAAACCTTTATCAGAGGTTATGCGTTCGTCATTTAGGCAAGTGGTAAAAAACCGCAGGGTAGACGGGATAAAACGTTTAACCATCCCATTTGTTTGTCACATTCTGAAGGTACTTTTATGCAAACCTACTTTCCCAATTGGGATCTACCCTTTTGGCCGGGCAATTGACCGTCTATCGTTTGAGCCCGACGGGTATGAACGGGGCATCTGCAACGCCACCGCAAGGAGACACCATGGAGACTATCGAAGCACTCATCCACCGCCGCAGCTGCCGCAAATACAGTGATCGTCCCGTCGAGGCCGAAAAGCTCGCACGCATTATCGAGGCCGGCCAGTATGCACCCAGTGGCATGGGGCGCCAGCCGGTGACGTTTGTCGCCGTCACCGACCCCACGACCGTTGAGCGCCTCTCACAGCTCAACGCACAGGTCATGGGCAGCAACAGCGACCCCTTCTATGGCGCCAAGACCGTTGTGGTGGTACTGGTCGACCGCAGCGTGCCCACGCACCTGGAAGACGGATCGCTCGCCATGGGCAACCTGCTCAACGCCGCCTATGCACTGGGTGTCGACTCATGCTGGATTCACCGCGCGCATGAGGTCTTTGACTCGCCCGAGGGCCTGGAGCTGCTGGCCAGCTGGGGCCTGCCCGCCGACGGCAGCCTGCGCGGCGTCGGTCACTGCATTCTGGGCTATGCCGAAGACACGCTACCCGAGCCCAAACCCCGCCGCGACAACGTCGTCTACGTAAGGTAACCCAGGAGCGTCATAGGGGTAGCTAATTTGGGACGGGGCTATTTTAGCCACCCCACTCGCAACTTATCTTGCCGATGGAGTTGTCGTCGTTTCGTTCGTTTGAGTCGTTTCGGCGCCGTCGCCCTGTTCGTCCTCGTCCTTTTGAGCGTCGGCGATGGTAGAGGCCGCCGCAACGATACCGCGCTGGGGCGCGACGCCCGTCTGGGTCTGAGCGCCCTCGACAACTTCCGTGCCTGTATGCGCGAGCTCGGGCGATTTAAACACTGCGTCCAAGTTGGCGCCACCGCCGGCATATCCGAGCGCGGCGAGTGCGATGACAATCACTGCAACGACGGCCACGATCGGCACATAACGATGCCAACCAGCCGGGTTGAGTCCGCTGCGGCGAGCCGCCCCGCGGCTGATGTAACCGAGCGTTCCGTCGTGCTTGAGTTTTGAGCCCACCACGCGTTTGCGGCGCCACAGTGAGGACTCTGCCTGCATTGCCAAGCGGGCGCTTGCAGAAGGATAGCCATATTTAGTGCGCTTGAACGAGCCATCAAACCCCGAGGCGTGTTTGCCCCACGTCACCGATGTCGTGCGTCGGTTAACCGGCACGGCGCTCCGTCTTCTGCGGCTCGGTTTTGAAGTCTCTGCCATTTGCCCTCGCACGCCGTAACCAAATCGAAACAATAACGCTTTGGACTGTAGCACACGCGTCGCGCGCGGTCACGGGCGCCTCGCTCAACGGTCATCGTCCTTCAGCAAGCGCCACAGCGTTGTACGGCTTATGCCCAGCACCTCCGCCGCACGGGTTCGGTTGCCGTGTAGATGATCTACAACCAGATGCGCGATATCTCGCTCGGTATCGGCCAGCGGTCGCAGGATATACAGGTCACTTTCGAGTGTCGGGGCGCCAAAGGTTGTGGTCTTAATCACGTCCTCTTGGGCGAGCACTTCCTCCGCCACAGCGCGGTCCACCGCGCCCGCCCCCACCAATATATACAGTCGTTCCGAGACCTCGCGGAGCTGCAGATAGTTGCGCGGCCAGCGGTAAGCATCGAGCGCCTTCGTCGCCGCGGCGGACAGCGTGGGTGCTGCCGTCCCAAATGCATCAGCGAGATATTCCAAATAGCGCGCAACCTTTGTCGACGCGGCTCCCTGCTCGGCAATCGCCGGCGCCACGCTCACCGCACAGGCGAAGCGCTCGGTCACAAAGGCGGCTTGATCACTTTCGCTGCCGCCCGGCATGTCATTCGCCGTCAGCACCACATGGCAGCGCGTCGCCAACGCGGTGTCGGCCATCGTGGAAACGAGCTCGCGGAGGCGCTGGGGACCAACCGCATTCCAGCCCTCAATGCAAAGGGTCAGCCCTGTTTGAAACAGCGGCGATTCGGAGCTTTTGAGCACATGGCGCCAACCGCGATCGGTGAGCTCATCGAGCGCGACGGAAACAAAGGGTTGATCGGCAAAAGGACCGTCCAGATAGAGGCGCTTGGCTATCTCGACCTGACCCGCCCCCAGCTCGCCCTCGAGCATAAGGGGCACGCCGCGCGCGTAGCTCTCGGCGACCGGCGCAGCCACCGAGGCCGCCCCCTCAACGATGCCGTACGCGCTCGACTCGTAGCGGGCCTCAACTTCGTCGGCGTTGAGCCATTCGATGCCCGCATGCGCCGCAGCGCCGCGCACCTCACGGACCACGGTGACCCAAAGCCCCCCGCCCTCTTTGTCGGTGGGGCGAACGGTCAAGCTCAGACGCGCACCCGCGCGTCCCATAACCAGACGCGCGCCGTCTCCTATACGGTCGAGGCGTTCGGCAACAAAAGCCGCCACATCCCGCTCAAGCGCCGCGTCATTCATGGTCGAAATCGCGACGTCCCCACGCGCATCGATTGCCAATGCCGAGGCCCCGGCAGCAGCCAGGGCCTCGGTCAAGATGTTCAGCTTGGCATCGCTATCCATGATTTGCCCCTGTCCGCGGCGACGTGCAACCGCCGACGGTCGCACGACCGAGTGTTTCAAAATTGAACGATATTGCTCACCAAACACTATAGGGCAGAAAGCGCCGTCCTGCGAGTATAGGTGTTGCCCCGCATCGCCATCCTGGCGGGGCGATAAGAGCTCTTCGGGACTTATAAACCTGCGGACAAGCCATACCCGCAAGAGCTCCTATCGCTCCACCGCAGGCTTGCGCTCACCAGCAACCAGCAACCAGCACGCGAATAAGCTACTTCTCTACCAGATTCCCAGCACGTGCTGCATTCCCAAACTCATGCACGCAATGCCAATCCAGCAGCAAAAGCCCAGCGCGATGGGCTTGCCGCCCTTTTTGACCAGCTCGACGATATCGGTATTAAAGCCAATAGCCGCCATGGCCATCACGATAAAGAACTTCGACAGCTCCTTGATGGGCGCCGTGATGGACACGGGAAGCTGAAGCACCGTGGTGATTACGCTCGCCAGCACAAAGAACAGCACAAACATGGGAAACGCGCGTTTAAGCGAGAACGTGCTTTTGGCGTCGCCGCCGGCCTTGCGCGCCAGATGCATCTGCCAGCATGCGAGGACCAACGTGATGGGAATAATGGCCAGCGTCCTGGTGAGCTTGACCACCGTGGCGCTCTCGAGCACATTGGCGCCGGGATGCATGCTGTCCCAAGCGCTCGCTGCAGCCGTTACGGACGAGGTGTCGTTGATGGCGGTGCCGGCAAACAGGCCAAAGCCCTCGTTGGTCAGCCCGAGCATACCGCCGAGCGTCGGAAACACGAGCGCCGCGATAACGTTAAACAGGAAGATGACCGAAATAGCCTGGGCAATCTCGCGATCGTCGGCATCGATGACGGGCGCGGTCGCGGCGATGGCAGAACCGCCGCAAATTGACGAGCCCACGCCCACAAGCGTCGCGATCTTGCTCGGCACGTTCATAACGCGGCAGAGCACAAAGGCGATGACAAGCGAGGTCGAGATTGTCGCCACGATAATCGGTAGCGACTGGGCGCCCTTGGACAGAATCTGGGAGAGGTTCATGCCAAAGCCAAGCAGGATAACCGCGTACTGCAAGACTTTTTTAGACGTATAGGTGACACCGACGGCGAGCTGTTCGCGGCGATTCTTGGGAAAGACGAGCGCCAAAACCATGCCGAAGAGGATGGCGAATACCGGCCCACCGACCACCTCAATCTGTTTGCCGAGCAACGTCGCGGGAATGGCGATGATCAGGCAGAACAAAACGCCTTTCCAGCGCTCGTGTACGATATTTGCCAGTTGCATATGGGATTCCTTCTTTCTATTTCACGTTTGCGACGGCTTATGATACGGCAACATTGAGCGCAGCCTTGCGCAAACACAGACTAAGATGCCGCAATAGTTCTTGGGCAACAGCCGAATTACCCACCGCGGAGAGCTGATTCGCGGCATAATTAACAACTGACATATGAGTTTGATAGAACAGTTGCGAGGCGCTATGGAAGAATCGATGCACGTCGGCGAGCAGGAAACGAGCCTACAGGACCAGTCCTACCACACCATTCGACGCAAAATCGTCTACCTGGACTACAAGCCGGGCGAAAAGCTGGGCGTCAAGCAACTTTGCGACGACCTGGATATGGGGCGCACGCCCGTGCGCGAGGCTTTGGTTCGCTTGGCGCAGGAAGGCCTGGTGCGCACCGTGCCCCAGAGCGGCACCTACGTCTCACCCATCAACCTCACCCTTGCCGAGAGTGCCTGCTACATCCGCGAACATCTGGAAAAGCAGGTGATTGTGGAGTGCTGTGCGCGAGCCACGTCGGCCGGCATCGAGCAGCTCGACCGCGCCATCGTGCTGCAGGAAAAGGCCATGGCCGAAGAGGATCGCATCGGCTTCTTTTTGAGCGATAACCTCATGCATCACATGATTTTTAGCATCGCATGTCGCAGCACCGTTTGGTCGTGGCTCGAAGAGACCAATGCCGACCTGGAGCGCTTCCGCTGGCTGCGCGCCGCCACGCAGGTTCTCGACAATCGGGACATCGTGAACGAGCACAAGCAGATTCGCCGCGCTATCGCCGGTCGCGACCCCATCGAAGCGAGCTTTTTGGTCAGCAAGCACCTGCACATGATGTTCCGCAACCAAACCGAAGTTCTGGACCAATTCCCCGAGTACTTCGAGACCAGCAAGCTTCGCTAACCTGCCAAAAAGGGACAGGTTTATTTTGGCAGGTTTTATCTGGGCAAATGCAGAAAAGGCCCGGCTCCGTCTTGATGCGGAGCCGGGCCTTGGTCGTTAGGACGGCGGAATATTAGTTATTCCACGGTCACGCTCTTGGCGAGGTTTCGAGGCTGATCGACGTCGCAGCCGCGCAGGATGGCTACCTCGCGGGCGAGCAGCTGCAGCGGGACGCTCGCCGTGATGGGGCTGAACACGTCGCGGACGGCCGGCACGCGAATGATGCAGTCGGCAATCTTGTTGATCTCCTCGTCGCCCTCAGTGGCAACGACGATGACCTTGGCGCCGCGCGCCTTGCACTCCATAAGGTTCGACACGGTCTTGTCGTAGGTGGCACTCTTGGTGGCCACAGCGATGACAGGGAAACCCGGGTCGATCAGTGCGATGGGGCCGTGCTTCATCTCGCCGGCGGCGTAGGCCTCGGCGTGCAGATAGCTGACCTCCTTGAGCTTGAGAGCGCCCTCGTAGGAGATAGCGGCGCCCATGCCGCGGCCCACGAACAGCGCGGACTGCGCGTCCTTGCAGACAAGCGCGGCCTCGTGCACGGCCTCGGTCTGCGTATCCAGAATCCACTGGATCTGCTCGGCCGTATCGGAAAGCTCGCGGAACAGCATGCGCGTCTGCTTGGTGGTCAGGCGGTACTTGACCTGCGCCAGCAGCAGGGCCAAAAGCGTGAGGCTCACGACCTGGCCGATGAAGCTCTTGGTCGAGGCGACAGCGATCTCCTTGTTGGCCTTGGTGTAGATGACGCCATCGCTCTCGCGCGCCACCGGGCTGCCCACCACGTTGGTGATGCCAAAGACCTTGGCACCCTTGATGCGCGCGTCGCGAATTGCGGCAAGGGTATCGGCCGTCTCGCCCGACTGGGACACGGCCACAACAAGCGTCGTCGGCGTAATGATGGGGTTGCGGTAGCGGAACTCGCTGGCCGCCTCAACCTCGGTGGGGATGCGAGCCCAGCCCTCAATGAGATTCTTAGCAATGAGGCCAGCGTGATAGCTGGTGCCGCAAGCGATCACGTAGACGCGGTCGATGTCGTTGAGCTCCTCGAGCGAAAGGCCCAGCTCATCGATGTCGAGCTCGCCGGCAGGCGTCATACGGCCAACCAGCGTGTCGCGCACGACGCGCGGCTGCTCGTGGATTTCCTTGAGCATAAAGTCGGGATAACCGCCCTTTTCTGCCATGTCCAGGTCCCAGTCGATGTGGGTGACCTTGGGCTCGATAACGTTGCCGGCCTCGTCGGTGTACTCGACGCCCGCGGGCGTGAGTTTGGCAAACTGACCGTCCTCGAGCACCACGACATCGCGGGTGGCATCGATAAGCGCGATGACGTCGGAGGCGACATAGGCGCCGGTCTCGCCCGCGCCGACCACGATCGGGGAATCCTTGCGGGCCACGGCGATCACGCCGGGCTCGTCAGCGCACACGGCGGCCAGACCATAGGCACCGACCACGTGGGTGCACGCCTCGCGCACAGAGGCCATCAGGTCGTGCGTCTCGGCATAAGCCTCTTCGATCAGATGCGCGAAGACCTCGGTATCCGTCTCGCTCTTAAAGTGATGGCCGCGGCCCTCCAGCTCTTCGCGCAGCTCGGCGAAGTTCTCGATGATGCCGTTGTGGGCGATGGCGATACGACCGTCGCAGCTGGTGTGGGGGTGAGCGTTAACGACGGAGGGCCTGCCGTGGGTGGCCCAACGGGTGTGGCCGATACCGCAGGTAGCGTCGCTGTCGATGTTGGAAAGCTCGCTCTCCAAGCCCGCGACCTTGCCCACGCGGCGGATGACGTCGAGGTGCGCCGCGGCGCCCTCACCCACCTCGAGCGCGACGCCCGAGGAGTCATAGCCGCGATACTCCATACGCTTGAGGCCCGTGACCAGGATGTTCTTTGCAATATCAGAGCCGGTGTAGCCGACAATTCCGCACATAGGATAAATCCCTTCGTTCGCGTGACTGCAAGACGTCCACGCACAGGGGGCGCTGAGACGTATAACGTTCGAGTATTGTACTCACGCAAGCGCAAGCTGATATACCAGAAGTGGTATCTCAACTTAGATACCACTCGATGCACACATGCCCAAACCACCACGATGGGGACAGGCACCTTTGTGGTGGTTTGGGCTCCAGCGTTTGCCCAGATAAAACCTACCAAAATAAACCTGTCCCTAATTGGCAGGTTTTGACACCCTAGGGGTGGGCGATGCTACAATCTGCCTTGTACTTGAAACGCATCAAAGGGGCCGCTATGGCAAAGGTAAAAATCAGCGACGTCGCGCGCGAGGCGGGGGTCTCGCTGGGCACGGTATCCAACGCGCTCAACCACCCCGAAAAGCTGCGCCCCGAGACCCTCAAGCTCATCAACGAGACCATCAATCGCCTTGGCTACCTGCCCAACCAAAGCGCTCGCCAGCTGGCCGGCGGCACCACTAAGTCCTTTGGCCTTGTCCTCCCCCGTCTCGACCACGGCTTTTCGCTCCAGATTGCCAGCGGTGCCCACAACGAGGCACGCAAGCACGGCTATGACTTGCTCATCGCCAATGCCGATAACGACGACATTCTCGAGGATCATTACCTGCGCTATTTTATGGGCACGCAGATGTCCGGCGTCATGGTTCAGCCCATGGCGTCCCCCGACTGGCACCCCGCCATGGCCAAGATGCCCGTGCCGATCGTCCATCTGGACATCCACTGCTCCGAGCCCGGTTATTACGTGGCTGCCGACAACGAGGCACAAGGCCGCATTATCGCCGAGCTCGCCGTTGCCCGTGGCGCACGCCATATCACCGTTGTGGGCAGAGCGGCATTTATGCAGCTCACCTTGCGCGTACTTGGCATCCACAAGGCCCTCGCCCTGCATCCCGATATCAAGATCGAAGTCATCGACGCCGGCGAATGGAATACCGCTGCCGACGGCTACAGCATCGGTGCCCAGCTTGCCGAGCGCCCTGATGACAAGCGCCCCGATTTTGTCATCGGCCTGACCGACGTATTGGCCTCGGGCGTTATCGCAGCGCTGACCGACAAAGGCATCTCCGTCCCTGAGCAGGTCCGCGTGGCCGGCTGCGACGGCAACCCCCTTGCATGGAGCGGATCGGTCCCGCTCACTACGGTAGCGCCCCCGGGCTACGAGATTGGCCGCAAGGGCGTTCAATTGCTCATAGAGCAAATCGAGGATAAACCTGCCGCCAAGACCAAACGAGTCCGCATCGGCTCCGCCGCGCGCACCGTCACCACGGTCACGGCCAGCGAGGACATTAACCGTCAGGAGCTCGTGCGTCCCTTCTTGCTCGAGCGCGTAAGCACCCAAAATGCCAAGCCGCACCCGACGGGCCAACCCATGGTCCCAACAACCGACATCAACCTAGGCGCCTACTTGTGACAAAAAAACGCCGCAACGGAAACAGGCCCGCTGCGGCGTTTTTTACTGGCCCCATGTGCCCTCCCCGTTTAGCCGGACCTGCGGCTACGGATATTTACGGAATGTAATCCATTTTTCATTAACTTTTTTGTTAAAATAGACTCAATTCCATATTTTTAGATATTTCCTATAAGTATTGATTTTGCTCCAGTTTTTTCTCGCCAAGAAAGGGGTTTCATGAATCTGATTGATCGCAAACAGTACCTCGACTGGCTCATTTCGTGGAAAGACTCGCACGTCATCAAGGTCGTTTCGGGCGTGCGAAGGTCCGGCAAATCAAAGCTATTCGAAATCTACCGTAGCTACCTGCGCGATCATGGAATCACAGGCGACCAGGTTATATCCCTCAACTTTGAAGACCTGGAGTTCGAGTCGCTTACGTCGTATAGAGCACTCTACGGCTACATTTCCGCCAGACTCGTCCCCGATAAGATGAACTACGTTTTTCTGGACGAGATACAGCACGTCGAGCATTTCGAAAAAGCCGTCGACAGTCTTTTTATCAAGGACAATGTCGACCTCTACATAACCGGTTCCAACGCTTATCTGCTCTCGAGCGAGCTGGCAACTTTGCTCTCCGGCCGCTACGTAGAGCTCAAGATGCTGCCCCTATCCTTTAAAGAGTTTTGCTCGGCAAAAACCAATGACGGAAAGGCTCCCGCGCAGTTGTTTGACGAGTACATCACCCGGGGCTCTTTTCCCTTTATCGCCGAGACGGGTATTCAGGGACCCCAGGCGCGCGATTATCTTATGAGCCTCTACGATACCATCGTCATACGCGACGTTATCGAACGCCTGAAGGTCTCGGACGTCCCGACCCTGCGCGATATCACCAAGTTCCTACTCCATAGCATTGGAAACCGGATCTCGATTAAAAAAATCTCCGACACGCTCTCGTCCAACGGCAACAAAACCGACCAGAAAACCGTAGCCAAATACCTCAAAGGCTTAACAGACAGCCTTGTGCTGTACTTTGCTCCGCGCTATAACGTGCGCGGTCGGCAGCTTCTTTCAACAAACGGCAAATACTACGCCGTTGACCTTGGACTTAGAGGTGCTCTCGTCAAAACCCAAAGCAGCGATATCGGTCATATCCTCGAAAATGTTGTTTATCTCGAGCTCCTACGCCGTGGATACGACGTCTACGTGGGCGATATCGACGGCGGGGAAATCGATTTTGTTGCCCTAAAGTCAGACGAGACAGCCTATTTTCAGGTTTCAGCCACAACGCTCGACGAAACTACCCTCAATCGAGAGTTGGCCCCCTTTAAGAAAGTCCGAGACAACTACCCCAAGACGCTTCTTACGCTCGACACGCTGTTTGCGGACGCGAACTACGAAGGAGTCCGCAAGCGCAACGTGATCGACTGGCTCCTGGAGTAACTTGTAACGTCATAACCCTCCGCCAGCTCCTTACCAAGGCCGCAGCCCCAGTCGCTTAAAGCACAATGCCCCTCTTATCGGCCAAAACAGCAATCTTGGCGTGATAAGAGGGGCTGACTGCGTCAGCGCCTCCACGCAGGCGCCGTTACCGTCACCGTCCTGCGGGATCGGGCGCGGGGCATGGCGACTCGCGTGCAAACGCTAGCGCACGGCCTTGACCGCGGCCGGCAGATCGAACAGCGTATCGAGCACAGCCTCGCAGCCATCCACCACGTCCTGCGGCAGCGGCACGATATCGGGAACGGCAAAGACGTGGCAGCCGGCCGTGATGCCCGAGACGCAGCCGTTGCGGGAATCCTCGACCACGGCACACTCCTCGGGCGCAAAGCCCGCGCGCTCGCAGGCGAGCAGGTACATCTCGGGATCGGGCTTGCCGTGTGCGACGTCCTCGCCGCAGGTCACCGTCTCAAACTTATCAAAGAGGCCGACCGTCTTAAGGTTGCGCTCGGCGGTAACATGGCGCGACGACGTCGCAAGACCCACGTGATAGCCCGCGGTCAGCAGCTCGTCTAGGCACTCGGCGGCGCCGGCCTTAAGCTCCAGGTCGGTCTTGACCATCTCGTCGCGAATCTCCTTGTGACGACGATAGATCGCCTCAGCGGTTTCGCTGCTGTTGTAATGCTCCTCAAGGATGCCCATGACATCGGGCAGCGTACGACCGATAAACTGATGGATCAGCGCATCATCAATCGCGAATCCCAGCTCGGCCGCTCCCGCCTTCCACGCCTTGATACCCAAACGCTCGGTATCGACCAGCGTTCCGTCCATATCAAAAATAACAGCCTTGATCATATCGGCCCCCCATCGCTTCGCGCTGCTGTACTCCCGCAACTTTACCGCACCTGTAAACTTGTATATAACGTATATAGCATATTGCACTTTCGTTACATAGATAGAAGTCTTATGACAAGTGGCTCGGTAGGATTATAGTTTTCGACCGAGTACTCAACGGCAAGGATCGATTCATGCTTTCAGACACCACCGCACCTGCAGAGGGGCTTCAGGACAAACTCGCAGCGCTCGAGCAGCTGCTTTTGGCATACGGACGCGTCGCCATCGGCTTTTCCGGTGGCGTCGACAGCAGCTTTTTGGCCGCGGTCTGCGCCCGCATCATGCCCGCCAGCACGCTTCTCGTTCACCTCACCACGCCGCTCATCGGCACGCCCGAGCAGGCTTCGTTTGAGCGGTCCGTTGACGGGCAGGCCAATGAAGGGCCGCATTTTAAGCTCCCCGTGCTCAATCTTTCGGTCGATCAGCTGCGGCTCCCCCAAGTAGCCTGCAACGATGCCGACCGCTGCTACCACTGCAAGCGCGCCGGCTTTACCGCCATCGTCAACCACGCCAGGTCGCTGGGTTTTCCCACCGTCATCGACGGCAGCAACGCAAGCGACCGCGGCGACTACCGCCCCGGCATGCGCGCCGCCCAGGAGCTCGGCGTGCGCTCGCCCCTCATGGAGGTCGGCTTTACCAAGGACGAAGAGCGCGAGCTGCTGCGCGCCTGGGGATACCCCGTTTGGAACCTGCCGGCAGGAGCCTGCCTGGCCACGCGTGTCCCCACGGGCGAGGAGCTCACGCGCGAGAAGGTCGATGTAATCCGCACCTGTGAGGACTACCTGCACGACCTTGGCCTAGACCAGGTCCGCGCACGCCTCGTCGGCGGCTGCATGCATATCGAGGCCGCGCCGACAGACGTCGCCAAGATCGCCGCCCTCGGCAGCACCGCGGTCAACGACGAGGGCAAGGCCCCGCTTCCCGCCGCCACCGAATCTGCCCTGCGCAACCTAGGCTGCGATCATATCTCCCCCGAGGTCACCCCCTACATCCACGGCAACATGAACCTTTAAGTTACGCCGTTTAACCTACCAAAAAGGGACAGGTTTATTTTGGCAGGTTTTATCTGGGGAAATATCGCGGAACCATCGCCTCTCTAGTATCCACCTAACTTCGAGAGACACTAGAGAGGCGACTCGGCTGCATCTACCTCTTCCGATAGCGGCGGTTGCGGCTCGTCGATGAACCCATTACTTCAATGAGTCCTTTATCCGCCATTTTTGGCAGATGGTAACGGACGGACGAAATCTTGACCCCCGATGCAACCGCTATTTCTCGCGCCGTCATATCCATTCCGGCGCTGAGAGCCTCCAGGATCCTATCCGCCGTCGAAGCTGACGATTCTCTGCTCATATCGATAATTTCAAACGTGTCTTTGCCACACTTTGACAGGACATGTTTATCGACAAGGTCCCCGCAGATCAGGCGAATGTCATCCGAATCCCACTTCAAAGCCTCTCGTATTTTTTGAACATCGCATACGCACCCATGCTCCCGCATAAACATGAGCAATGTTTCCTCGCGATGCGTCAGTTCGGTGTCCACATGGCCCTGAATCCACATGCGGTTTTCAGCAAGCTCCGCCCCGTGCCGGGAAAGCAGCACCGTAAACGAATCGGCCTTAACGATAAATTTCGGCCTGCCAAGCGAACGAGACTCCATCTCGCGAATCATAGCCGGGATGCCAGATCCCTGACTTTCCGCAACAGCCCCCTCAGCATGCTCTAACGGCGTCGCCCCCATCAGACTCATGAGCTTTGGGTTTCGACAGCGCGATTCCCCGTCCGCAAGATTGTCCAACGTCTTTCCGCCCCAAAGCCCGCCGGGGTTTTTGATTTCTATTCTGTCTGGGTAGATATCGACGCTCACGGCCTGCCCCACAAACATGGGCGAATACTCTCGATGGATACAGGCATTCGCCAAGGCCTCGCGCAAAACCTCCTGGGGTACTTCCCAATCTTCCCTTCTACCAGCGCCTCGCACTATCGCCGCTTTGCGCAAGTTTCGTCCGATCGCAGCGAGGGCATCTTCGATGCAAGCCGGAATCGGGCCATCGCACAACTGGCGGTCAATAAACCGGGGTTGCCCAGGAGCAGATTTTTCCACATCGGAATGAACGGCGACATCGATCATCAGCTTAGGATAGAACTGCTGGGGGTAAATTCCCGCCGACAGCAGCCCCGCGAGCTTCACAGCTCCATCCTTTGTAGTGATATTGAGTCTGGCCAGCTGCTTTTCCAGCGTATCGGCCCCGCGCAAAACGCGCGGGGTCTGCAGCCGGCGATTTGCGATAATGGACCGCACGACATCTGGATCCAAATCCTCGACTGTTGCCTCCGAAACCACCGTACCGTCTGCATCACTCGGAAGCAGCGCGCTCTGTAGCTCATATAGCTCAGCGGGCGACATCTTGATATCTTTATCATCCACGCGCTTGTAGCTACCGTTCTGCACGCCGCGCGCGCCGATATAGCATGGCTTCGCTTTGAGCTCAAGTTCAAAGATGCGCACCAGAAGTACCTGGAGCCCGTCGACCTCGCCTCGATCAAGCTCATACCGCGGCGCATGGGTCACCACCGCCGCTGAGCCTCCGTCTCCGATACCCGAAACAAACTGGTCGCGCACCCTGTCGATAGCAAAGTTGGCAGAAGGAACAAATCCTTCGGCTTCGTTCAGGCCCAAAATAATGAGCCCGCCCGCAGTGTTCGCAAAAGCACTCACTGTCTCCCATACGTCTGCACTCAATTTATTCGTGCAGGCTTTAACTTCTACCGATGCGTCATCGGTCCCCCGCCTGCGAAGGCGCTCAACGATGAGGCCAAGAGGTTCATCCAGCAGCATTGGCATTCCGTCTCTCTAAAACAATAGATTTATCTCTCTAGAGTTTAGTAGATCTCTCTAACTTTAGAGAGATAAGCGCCTAATTTTAGAGAGTTATTTAGAGAGATGTATCAAATTCACTGCTAGATTATCTAAGGCCATCTCTCTAACCGACTTTCTCTTTAGAGAGACGTTTAGAGAGACGAGCGCATCTCTCTAACCATGTGCTCCGCTCTTTAAAGCGTACACATCCCAACCGTGCCATAAGTTGCGGCGGGCATTCCCCCGCCAACCCGCCAAAAGAGGACGG
>CABPCG010000031.1 GCA_902405995.1 uncultured Collinsella sp. | reverse complement strand
AGTTCCGCACGCAAAGAAGGCCACTTAATGTGGCCTTCGTCTTGCGCAGGACTGTCCGAGCAGCAAACCAAAACCATCTCGTCAGCCCGGCGACCACCCCTCCCAAAGATTTTCAAAAAAGTTGTTGACGTGCGCGTAACGACTCGTCTAATATATCCCTTGCGCGATGGACCTGTAGCTCAGTTGGTTAGAGCGTCCGGCTGATAACCGGGAGGTCACAAGTTCGAATCTTGTCAGGTCCACCACTTTCTTTCGCAATAAACACCCCAGCGAGAGCCGAGTCGCCGCTGGGGTGTTTATTACTGTCTCCGTGGGGGTTTAGCTCAGCTGGGAGAGCGCGGGCTTTGCAAGCCTGAGGTCAGGGGTTCGATCCCCCTAACCTCCACCATGATGGACCTGTAGCTCAGTTGGTTAGAGCGTCCGGCTGATAACCGGGAGGTCACAAGTTCGAATCTTGTCAGGTCCACCATCAAAACTGTGAAGAGCCTCGGGGCAATTGCCTCGAGGCTCTTTTCTTATCTACTGAAGGCAGTCAAAAAAGCCCCGTCCCAAATTAACTACTTTGATTTTGTGTGCTGTGCGAAAGTTTGGGTAGTATAGCTATTCAATGCGGCGGGCTGCCGCGTGTTAACCGCTACGTACCGGAGGTGTTCCATGGTTCGTGTCGACATAGAGACCATCGTCATGGCCGCCGGTCCCGTGCCATCGCTTATCGTGCTTCGTGAGCGCAGCAGCAAATCGGACTCGCCCGCGCCGCTGCGTTCCCTTTCCATTCAGACTGGTTCGTTTGAAGCTGCTGCCATCAGCCGCGGCATCGATAGCGGCCGCGCCGAGCGCCCGATTACCCATGACCTGCTGCTCGATACCGTTGACGCCCTGGGCGCCAAGCTCGAGCGCATCGAGATCGTTCGCGCCGAGCCGCCGGTGTTCTACGCGACGATCGTCGTACTGGCCGATGGCGAGGAGCGCAAGATCGACGCCCGTCCCAGTGATGCCATTGCCCTTGCCGTGCGCAGCAATGCTCCCATGTTTGTGGAGGACGACATCATGAATCGCCTGGGCACTGTTTCTACCCACGCCGAGGAAGTCGACGACGAGCAGGAGTTCGAGAAGTTCGACGAGTTCGTCCATACGCTCTCCCCCGATGACTTCTAAATGTCTGGCACGCGAGCGGAGAGGTCGCTGATGGGTACCCGCGTATCGGCTGAAGCGGCCGCCATCGCGCGTGAAGCCCAGATGCGCTCGGAGGCTTCTGAGGCGGCTCGCATTGCTTATGTGACGCAGGCCCGCACGCTTCGCGAGCGCCGCGGCTCGTTTATCAAGATGGTTGTCGTCTCCGCCCTTGTCGCGGCAATCTGCTCGCGCCTTCGTGGTACAGTTGGTGCGCTTGGGTTTTCGATTTCAACAGGCTTGGTAATCTGGGGCGTGGTCGATGCAGTAATGCTGACCAACCAGATCAAGGTACTCGACAAGCGCGCGATGGATATGATGCGCGCCCGCGACGCTGCCGCCAAGATCGCTGCCGAGGCACAAGAACTGTAACGACGCCAGACTCGATGGGAAGGTCTAAAGATGGCACAGGATATGCAGGACGCCGGTAACGTCTCCGCCGAGCTCGACGCCATGGTGTGTGACCTGATTGGTGCGTTCTTGGACGACCTTGCCGCCGGCGAGAACCCGGGCGTAGTTGTGGCGATCGAGGACGCTGCTTCCAACCGATATCTGGCGGCGCTCGACGAGGACGGCGAAGAGGCATGCCTCGAGGCGGCCACCAACTTTATCTCCGAGCACAAGATGGGTCTTAAGGACGAGGGCCTGGGCCGCATCGCCCGCTATGCCATCGGCTACACCGGTTGTGTCGAAATTGACGGCGGCTATCACGACGCCCTGCTCGTGAGCTTCTTCGAAACCACGCTCGAGAGCGGTTTTTCGGCATACGTGCTGTATGAGGGCATGGGTGCCGGCGATGGTTTTATGTGGAGCGACCCTGAACCTGCAGGTGAGGAAACCCCTCTTATCTAAAATCGCTAAAATAAACGAGTTTTCGGTAAAAGGCTCAATATTCCCGCTGAGCGTTGTATCGCTGGGCGGGCCGCATACGCGTGCCGTTTGTATATGGATAGAAGATAGGGGAACTACATGCGCGTAGACAATCTGAGGAACATCGCCATCATCGCCCACGTCGACCACGGCAAGACGACGATGGTCGACAAGCTCCTGCGTGCCACGGACGCCTTCCGTGCCAACCAGCAGGTCGAGGACCGCGTCCTGGACTCTAACGACCAGGAGCGCGAGCGCGGCATTACGATTCTCGCCAAGAACATCTCTATCGAGTACAAGGACGTCAAGATCAACGTCATCGACACCCCGGGCCACGCCGACTTTGGCGGTGAGGTCGAGCGCGTGCTGCGTATGGCCGACGGCGCCCTGCTGCTGGTCGACGCTTTTGAGGGCCCCATGCCCCAGACCCGCTTCGTGCTGCGTCACGCTATCGACACCGGCCTCAAGATCATGATCGTTATCAACAAGATCGATCGTCCGGGCGCCAACCCCGAGAAGGCCTACAACGACTGCCTGGACCTTATGGCCGACCTGGGTGCCACCGACGACCAGCTCGAGTTCGCCATGGAGCACGTGGTCTACGCCAGCGCCATGAATGGCTTTGCCCGTCTTGACCCCAACGACGGCAACATGGACATGTATCCGCTGCTCGATATGATCATCGACGACATGCCCGCTCCCGAGGTTGACGAGAATGCCCCGCTGGCCATGCAGTGCGTGACCATTGACCACTCCAACTTCGTTGGCCGCATCGGCATCGGTCGCGTGTACTCCGGCACCATCCATCAGGGCGATCAGATCCTGGTCGTCAAGAACGACGGCTCCAGCGCCACCGCTACCGTCAAGCAGCTCTTTACCTTCGACTACTTGGGCCGCACCGAATGCCAGGAAGTCGGCGCCGGCGACATCGCCGCCGTCGTGGGCATCGACCGCACCGATATCGGCGATGTCTACACCGATCCCGAGAACCCCGTTGAGCTCGAGCCCATCGAGATCGACCCGCCGACTCTGTCCATCGTCTTTGAGGCTTCGACCTCCCCGCTCGTCGGTCGCGACGGCGACATCGTGGGCGCCCGTCAGCTCAAGGAGCGCCTGTTCAACGAGGCCGAGAACAACGTAACCATGAAGATCGAGGAGCTCGAGGACAAGAGCGGCGTCGAGGTCTCGGGTCGCGGCATCCTGCACCTGTCCGTTCTGATGGAGTCCATGCGTCGCGAGGGCTTTGAGTTCCAGGTTGGCCGTCCTCGCGTTCTGTTTAAGAAGGACGAGAACGGCAACAAGATGGAGCCCGTCGAGCAGGCCGTCGTCGAGTGCCCGGACGAGTACTCGGGCAAGGTCGTTGAGGTCTTCGGTACCTCCGGCGGCATCATGACGAGCATGGATACCTCGGGCATCGTGACGCACCTCGAGTTTAAGATCCCGACCCGCGGCATCATGGGCCTTAAGAACCGCATCATGAACGTCACCCACGGCGAGGGCGTGTTCTACCACACCTTCTTGGAGTATGGCCCCTACGCCGGCGAGATCGGCAACCGTCAGAACGGCGCCATGATCTCCATGACCACCGAGAAGGCCGTCGCCTACGCTCTGGGTACGCTGCAGGAGCGCGGCCAGCTGTTTGTTGAGCCGGGCACCGAGTGCTACGAGGGCATGATCGTGGGCGAGCGCAGCAAGGCCGGCGACATGGTCGTCAACATCGCCCGTACCAAGAACCTGGGCAACCAGCGTTCCTCGACCTCCGATATCTCCGTCCAGCTGGTGCCGCCCCGCACCTTCTCGCTGGAGGAGGCGCTGGAGTACATCGCCGACGACGAGCTGGTCGAGATTACTCCCAAGAACATCCGCCTGCGCAAGCGTCTGCTCAATGCCACCGACCGCAAGAAGGCCGCCGTCCGCGCCGGCCAGGTCAACAAATAAGTGCTGGGCTTTATAGCGACTAACAAGAAAGGGCGCCGACCGCGATGGTCGGCGCCCTTTTTGGTGCAATGGGATCAGGTTGCTTTGCGCCACCACAAAGGTGCCTGGCCCTTTTGTGGTGGTTGGCGGCTAGGCGGTGGGGAGTCCTGGCGTGTTAGCCGGCTGCTGCGGCTTGAGGTGGGCGTTGCGCCAGATGATCTGGATGGCGTAGCCGAGCGTGAAGACGAAGGCTACACCGCTGACAAAGTTGCCCATAAGAGGAAGTGCCGTGAGTGCGCCCGCGACGATACCGCCCACGGCGGCCATGGCGTAGCGGTTTTGGTTGTGTCCGACCATGCGCGCGACCGCGGTGCCCGTAAATGCCGCCGAGACCAAAGCGATGCCGATGACGCCGCACATGAGGGCGGCGGCGAGCGACAGGCCTGCAATCGAGATGATGAGCAGCAGCACGGCGGGAGCGACGGCGACCGTGCCCAGAAGACCACTTACCCACAGCGGCATGGGACGCTGATGGAGCATGCCGGCAGCGCTGGCGGTTGCGCGTGGAAAGACAAGCTCAAGCAGGATGGCGACAAAGCAGGTGGAAAGCGCCGCGGCAACGATGCCGCCGATAATGTCGTTGGCCGTAGAGGTGTTCTCGTTCTCGGTCCGGTCGATCTTGAGAGCTCCGACCTGGGCGCCCTCGGCCCGCTCGGGGTCCTGTGAGACGTGGGCGTTCACTGTGCCGGTGATGCGGGCGTTTTTACCCAGGATGAGCTTGTCGGCCCAGACCTCAACATCGCCATCGACGGTGCCGTCGATGGTTACGGTGTCGCCGGCAAGCGCCGCCGATTTGGCGGAGCCGCGCAGGGCGACCGTTTCGCCTGCCGCGTAAAAACAGTTGGCGGTGCTGCCGGTGTTGAGCACGACGTGCTGGCCGGCCACCGTGACGCTGCCATCGATTGCGGTTTTGGCGATATCGATGGTGCGTGCCGCCAGACGAACGGCGCCGCCTACGGTGCAATCGCGAATCGACAGGTTCTCACCCGCCGCGATAATATCGCGGCCGATGGAGGCGTCGTCTAGGTTGAGACTTTGGCGGGCCCAGTACAGGTCGCCTTCGATACCGGACGGAGTTGAGTCAACTTCGGTTGCGAGCACGTTTCCCGCGGTGTCGGCGCCGGCGAACGACACCGTGGGAAGTGCGGTGAGCGCGAGCGCAATCAGCGCGAATAGGATGGTGATGCGGGCCTGCGCTTTGTGGCGCCGGATCGACGGTACTTGGTTGCAAGGCATAGTGAATCCTTCGTTAGATACTCGACAGGTATCTAACAGGGTACCCAACGCGCGGGCGCTCTAAAAGAATCTCTCGGTTGCATTTCGAGGGGTTGTGCTGTGCTACCTACTTTTTACGGTGCAAAAAGCGCGCGATGTCTTCCTCGGTAGGGCTTTTAATGTCAAAGCGCAGTGATAGCCAACGCAGCCCCATGGTCACCACAACGCATACGACCAGCGCGGCAACATTGCTCATGAGGCCGCTCATGACGAGGGCTACATAGCTTGCCGATCCGGCGATGGCCGCGATGGCATAGAAGTTGGTGCGTTGGAAAATGCCCGGGACCACGCCCATAAAGCCGTCGCGCAGCATGCCGCCGCCCACGGCGGTAAAGAAGCCCATCATGATACATACGGCGGGCGCAAATCCGTACACCAACGCCTTGTCCGCGCCGGTTGCTGCATAGATGCCGACCGAGATGATGTCGAGCAGGGGAATGAGTTTTTCGGGCTTATCGACGATTGCCGGGAAGATATAGATGATGGCGGCTGTGGCGATGGAGAGCGGTAGTGCCATGGGCTGGTTGAGGATGTAGACGTTGCCGACCTGGAGCGTCATATCGCGCAAAAGACCGCCGCCCAGACCGCAGACCACCGCGAGCGCGACCGCGCCCACCAGGTCGAGCTTGTGCTCGCGAGCGACCAGCACGCCCGAGATCGATGCCGCGACAACGGCGAACATCTCGAGCCAAAATGGGATAGCGACCATGGCATCCGAGGCGTGTGAAGTAACAGTCATAGCGGCGACGACGGGCAAGATGAGGTCCTTTGATTCTCGGGTTTGAACAATGCCCGTACATAGTACATGGTTGGCGGCGATTGAGACCCTATTGCTCGGCAAACGGTAGGGACTGGGAACGGTCATGGGTACCAAACATGTACATCAGCCTCCAAAGATGCCGAAAAATGTTGTTTTTGGCGGATGATGTACATGTTTTGGCGCGCGCCGAGCGGGCGACGTTACTCGGAGGGCGTCTCTATGTCCTTCGTGCCCTTCCAGTTGCGGATAAGTGCCTTTCGCAGTTCGTTTTGCTTTCGCTGATACTCGGCATCCGTGCAGCGGGGCATACCGAGTGCTTCGCGGATATTGTTCATGGCACGGTGAAAAGCGAGTTGACTGGCAAATTGCGCTGAGGTGAGTGTGACAATGCGATAACCCATTTGGGCGAGCACAGCTTCGCGTTCCGCATCTGCTCCCTTACGGCCAGTCTCGTCGTGAAAGCCACCCTTATATTCGATGCCGAGCTCTCTGCGCTTATAGGTAATGAGGGCATCGATTTTGAGTGTTCGGGCTTTGGTGCAATGCCAAAGACGTTGAGGGATCTCGAGCGGTCGGTTGAGCTCGATGCCTCGAATGCCAACGCCGCCTTCGCTTGTTGGAAGTGAAAGTGCGATTGCCGATGCAGCCTCCATAGGCGAGACCGAGTGGTCGTAGACATGTCTGAGCGCGAGTCGCGCGCGTGTGGCACCGGGTTTGCCAGGGTGTTGATCGAGCAGTTCGACAATTTCGTCCTTGGAGGTGGTTGCTGGTTGCTCGGTATAAGGGTCAGAGGGATTAAGGCCCATGCGATAGTCGCCGCAAACTTCGTAGCCATACTCGAGGTATTCGATTCTATCCATCCACTCGGCGGCGAGCACGAAGGTGAAGGCTTCGTCGGTGATAAAGATGCCGGGCGTAAGCTCGTCAATATGGCCATAGGGTAGGCTTTGGCCGAGAACATGGCAAGTGACGCCGTTGGTGCGAATTCGCTCGAAAGCAAACACTACGGAGATATCGATAGTCTTGAACATATCGGGCGGAATGCCGCAGTCGGTGAGGGCCTGTCGTATGCGCGCGATGCGTTGCTGGGTGGAGAGACCTCTTGCGCCTATCTGGTAGTCGTGTTGCGCGACCGCTTGAACCCGGCCTTGCGGCGCGTGATGGACGAGCCATGCAGTTTTATGCGAAATGAGAACAGGGGTATCCATTGGGGACCTCTCGCTCTGAGTCGATACCCAACTCTTATGTCCGTTGAGGTGGGGAAATATACCGAATGCGAGTAAGCCGACTCATGCACGGCGTGTGTCATATACAAACGTGTACACCACCCTCCAAAAACGACATTTTTTGACATCTTTGGAGGGTGATGTACATGTTTGGGATGTTGGGTTGGGATTGAACGTGATGGGGGTGTGGGTTGAAGAGGAGGGATGTCTAAATTTTGAGCGGAGCTCAAAATTTATTCGGTCGGCTTGCGCCGACCGCGCTGCGCTAAAAACGCGCCACTGGCGCGTTTTCTTTACGCTTTGCGTCCTGGCGGGTTCGAATCCCTCCTCCTTCGCCGTATTTGTTTGTAAGGGACTCAAAACAAAAAAGCTCCCGTTGTTGGGAGCTTTCTCAACCAAAATGGCGGAGGAGGAGGGATTCGAACCCTCGTGACCTTATACAGGCCAAACGGTTTTCGAGACCGCCGCATTCAACCACTCTGCCACCCCTCCGCGTGGGGTAAAAACAAAGCAGGCTCGAAGGCCTGCTTTGGAATTAACTGGCGGAGAGTCAGGGATTTGAACCCTGGAGACGCTTTTGACGCCTACACGATTTCCAATCGTGCTCCTTCGGCCACTCGGACAACTCTCCGTTAAATGCAAAAGTCAGTATACACGAGGAATCGCAAAGTGCAAACAGAAAAGTTGGCATTTTTTAAAACGCTTGGCCGCGCTTGGCGTTGCAGTGGGGTTTGAGGTGCCAAAAAACGGCTTCCGACCAGCGTGGTTGATCAACTCAATTGTTCAAAAGGGGTATTCATAAGCGACTTGGCAATGAATATAAAAATCTTTGGGTGGTGCTGTGGACCACTGGTATGCATTTTGCGACCACAGCCTTGTGCCCGTTAACCTGCGGCTTGGCTCAGCTTGTCCCCGCAGCGCCGTATCTTGTCCACAGTTCCGTCAAGCATTTGGTCAGCATTTGGTTGGAAGACGCATGAAGTGCCGTGTGAGTATGGACATATGTGGAGGTCATGAGGTTGTAGCTGCATATTCTTGCAGCCTGGGAGGTTGAAAGATATTATTACCAAGTCTTTTCCTGCTTCAGGCGCACCTTCACGACCTGAAGCCACATTTGCCCAGAGGAGGTGACAATATGAAGGCTTATGAACTGCTGTTCTTTGTTGACCCGTCGCTCGACCCCGAGACTCGTCTCGCTGTTATGAAGCGTATCGATACCACGATCGCTGAGGGCGCTGGCAAGGTCGACTCCGTTGACGAGTGGGGCAAGCGCAAGCTCGCCTACGAGATCAACGACCTCACCGATGGTGACTACACCCTCATCAACTTCCACGCAGATCCTACCCAGATCGCCGAGCTTGATCGCGTCCTGCGCATCACCGACGCTGTGGTCCGCCACATGATCGTCCGTCGCGACGACCAGGAGTAAGACTGTCGTTTTGGACTGGGCTTGTGCCCCAAGAGGAAGTAGTGAGTTATGAGCATCAATCGAGTGAACATCACCGGTAACCTCACCCGCGATCCCGAGCTGCGCGCCACCGCCGGCGGAACCCAGGTTCTGTCCTTTGGCGTCGCCGTGAACGATCGTCGCCGTAACGCGCAGACTGGCGAGTGGGAGGACTATCCCAACTTTGTCGACTGCACTATGTTCGGCACCCGCGCCGAGGCCGTGAGCCGTTTCCTGGCAAAGGGAAACAAGGTCGCGATCGAGGGCAAGCTGCGCTACAGCTCTTGGGAGCGCGACGGTCAGCGCAGGAGCAAGCTTGAGGTCATCGTCGATGAGATCGAGTTTATGAGCTCCCGTGGTGGCCAGGGTGGCTACGATCAGGGCGGTTACGCCCCCGCAGCTCCCGCGCCCGCAGCACGTCCTGCCGCACCGGTGGCTACGCCGCCCGCGGTCGACGTCTACGATGAGGACATCCCGTTCTAAGGGTTGTTCACCTATTTTTGAGTGAGAGGCTGCTTCGGTTCGCCGAAGTTGCCAAATGAAAGGTATTTTGACATGGCTAATGATTTTTCTGCACGTCAGCCGCGTCGTAAGTACTGCCAGTTCTGCAAGGAGAACACTGAGTTCATCGACTATAAGGACACTCAGCTTCTCCGTAAGTACATGACCGATCGTGGCAAGATCAAGCCCCGTCGCGTCACTGGCGCTTGCACGCAGCATCAGCATGACATCGCCAACGCCATCAAGCGCGCCCGCGAGATGGCTCTCCTGCCGTACACCGTCCCCGTGGTTTCCTCTCGTGGCAACCGCGACCGCGGCTAAGAAGGGAGACGCATCATGAAGGTTATTCTTCTCGATGAGATCAAGGGCAAGGGCGGCGAGGGTGACGTCGTAGAGGTCGCTCAGGGTTACGCTGAGAACTTCCTGTTCCCCAAGAAGCTCGCTGTTGCCGCCACCAAGGGCAACCTCAAGCAGCTTGACGAGCGTCGCAACAACATCGCCAAGCGCGAGGCCGTCCGTCTGGCTACCGCCAACGAGACCAAGGCTGCCTTCGAGGGCAAGACGGTCACCGTTGACGTCAAGGTCGGCGACGAGGGCATCCTCTTTGGCTCCGTTACCGCCGCTATGATCGCTGACGCCATCAAGGCTCAGCTCGGTATGGACATCGACCGCAAGCGCGTCGAGCTCGGTAAGCCCATCAAGGTTGCCGGTGCCCACACCGTTGCCATCTCGCTGTACCGCGAGATCAAGGCCGAGGTTGTCGTTCTCGTCGGCGTTACCGCCGAGGAGCTCGCTGCCGAGGCTGAGGTCGAGGAGGCCGCTGAGGTCGCCGAGGCCGAGACCGCCGAGGTCGAGACTGAGGCTGCTGCCGAGTAGCATTTGCTGCAACGCAACAATCTTGTTCTAAGAAGGGCGCTCTGGGAAACCAGGGCGCCCTTTTGTTTTAGTTGCGCTGAGTGAGTGTCATGGCGAACGTTGCGTCGAAGTCCTATACACAGGACCGTTCATCCGTTTGGTTCGGTGATGATTGGCGGCGCGCGGCGCGTTTTGGGACCGTGGCTGATACTATGGATGCTCGCAAGCGATATGAATGAGGATGCTCATGGCATACGACGATAGGGAGACCGGGCTGACGGTTGAGGACCGCGGCTCAAAGTTGGGTCTTCCCCAAAACCAAGATGCAGAGGCCAATGTACTGGCCGCTATGCTGCTATCGCCCGAGGTGGTCGAAGAAGCCCAGGTCGAGCTGCAGCCCGATGACTTCTACCGGCCCATTCACAAGACCATCTATACCGCGATGGTCGATATGTACAACAGCCGCATTCCCATCGACTCCATCTCGCTGATCGATTACCTGCGAAGCATCAATAAGCTCGATGCCGTGGGCGGCGAAGCGTACATTTTGGAGTTGATGGGTCAGACCCTGTCGCTCGTCAACTGGCAGCACCATGCCGCTATCGTTCGCCGCGATTCGATGCTGCGTGAGCTGATCGGCGCCACCAACGAGATCAACGCGCTGGCATACAACGCCCCCACCGACACCAAAGAGGTTGTCGAGCTGGCCGAGAGCAAGCTGCTCAAGGTCACGGCGCGCGAGGTCAAGTCGAGCTACAAGACGCTGACCGAGTTTATGGTCGAGGCCTATAACGAGGCCGAGGAAGTGTGCCAGGCCGGTGGTCAGGCTGCGGGTGTGCCCACCGGCTTCCCGTCGCTCGACCGCATGCTCATGGGTTTTCGCGAGGGTCAGCTCATCATTATCGGCGCTCGCCCTGCTGTGGGTAAGACGTCGTTCGCCCTGAATCTGGCGCTCAACGCTGCCGCTGCCGGTTATACCGTCGGCTTCTTCTCGCTGGAGATGTCGGGCAAGGAAATTGCCCAGCGTCTGATTTGCGCCTACGCCATGATCTCGATCAGTGACTTCCGCATGGGCCGCATTAGCCCCGAGCAGTGGGCCAATATCAATGAGGCCACGCAGACCTTGTCCAAGCTCGATATTCTGATTGACGATACGCCCGGCACCACAGTGACCGAGATCCGCGCCAAGAGCCGCCGCATGCTCCACAACAAGGAGAAGGCCATCATCATCCTGGACTACCTGCAGCTGGTGAGTCCTCCGCCGGGACGTCGCTCCGAGAGCCGTACCGTCGAGGTCTCGGAGATGTCGCGTGGTTTGAAGATCATGGCCAAGGAGCTCAAGATTCCGTTGATTGCGCTGTCGCAGCTGTCGCGTCAGGTCGAGTCCCGTACCGGCAAGCGCCCGCAGCTGTCCGACCTGCGTGAATCGGGCTCCATCGAGCAGGACGCCGACATCGTTATGTTCTTGGACCGCTCCGCCGACGAGGCCGAAGCCTCGCGCGACGATCGACCCGACGAGGGCGTCACGCGTATCGTCGTGGCCAAGAACCGTTCGGGCCCGATTGGCGACGTCGACCTGATGTTCCTGCCGGCATCCACCAAGTTCTATGAGCTTGATGGGGCACATGCCGAGGAGTAGGACAGGCGCCCGTTGCACGGGTATACTGGGAATGTTTTGTGCTTCTACGCGCCGGCGTGGCGCGTAGACAGTCCATGAATGTAAGGAGTAAACATGCCGTCAACCGTTTTGGTCGGTGCCCAGTGGGGCGATGAGGGCAAGGGTAAGATTTGCGACCTGGTCGCCGGCGACTTCGATGCCGTCGTGCGCTACTCGGGCGGCAACAACGCCGGTCACACCATCGTCGTCAACGGCAAGAAGTACGGCCTGCACCAGGTGCCTTCCGGCATCATGTATTCCGACCACGTGTCGGTGATCGGTAACGGCTGCGTCGTCAACCCCAAGGTTGTCCTTGAGGAGATCGACATGTTCGAGGCCGACGGCATCACCACCAAGAACCTCAAGATTAGCGGCAACGCGCATGTCATCATGCCGTACCACATCGACCTGGATGGCGCCTTTGAGCAGAAGCTCGGCAAGAAGAACATCGGTACCACCAAGCGCGGTATCGGTCCGTGCTATCAGGACAAGATGGCCCGCATTGGCCTGCGCATGCAGGACATGCTGGACGAGACGCTGTTCCGCGACAAGCTGGAGACCGCTCTTGCCCGCGTGAACCCCGAGCTCGAGCTCATCTACAACCTGCCCACCTACACCGTGGACCAGATTTGCGACGAGTACCTGCCGATGGCCGAGCGCCTGCGCCCCTACATCACCGAGACGAGCCTGCTGCTCAACAACATGATCGATGAGGGCAAGAACCTGCTGTTTGAGGGCGCCCAGGCGACGCTACTCGACATCGACCACGGCACCTATCCGTACGTGACGTCTTCCAACTGCACCGCCGGCGGCGCCATCACCGGCTCCGGCGTGGGCATGAAGAACGTCGACCGCGTGCTGGGTGTCATGAAGGCCTATATCACCCGCGTCGGTTCGGGCCCCATGCCCACCGAGCTTTCCTATGAGTCCGAGGCCGGCCACACGCTGACCGAGGAGGGCTATGAGTACGGCGTGACCACCGGTCGCCGTCGTCGTTGCGGCTGGTTTGACGGCCCTATCGCCAACTATGCCTCGCGCGTCAACGGCCTCACCGACATCGCCGTGACCAAGCTCGACGTGCTTTCGGCCTTCGACACCATCAAGGTGTGCGTGGCCTACGACGTCGATGGCGAGCGCTACACCAGCGTGCCCGAGCATCAGGTGCGCTTTGAGCATGCCAAGCCCATCTACGAGGAGCTCCCTGGCTGGAAGTGCGATATCACCGGTTGCCGCAGCTTTGACGAGCTGCCGCAGGAGGCTCAGGACTACGTGGCGTTTATCGAGGATCTGGCACACACCCGCGTGACGTTCATTGGCGTCGGCGCTGGTCGCGAGCAGATCATCAACCGATTCTGGAAGTAATCGGGACTATTTGGTTATTGCGATATACCCCTTTGCAGCCCGGACGGGCGGCCGAGGGGTATATTTGCTTGCAAAGGGCTCGCGCGGAGCGGGCCGTTAATCCATAGAGGAGGCACCCTTGAAGGCGGACACTCAAACCATCGACATCCTGTTGTTGGGCAGCGGCGGCCGTGAGCATGCTTTGGCAGCTAAGCTCGCAGCATCACCGCGCGCCGGCAAGCTCTACATTGCGCCGGGTAACGGCGGCACCGCGAGCTGCGGCGAGAACGTGGTTCTCGACGATTGCGATCCTGCGGCCGTGGCGGCGTTTGCCCAGGGCCATGGATGCGGACTCGTGGTGATTGGCCCCGAGGCTCCGCTCGTGGCGGGCGTGGCCGACGCCGTGCGCGCGGCGGGTATTCCCTGCTTTGGTCCGGGTGCCGAGGGTGCCCAGATGGAGGGCTCCAAGCTATTCTCCAAGCAGCTCATGGAGCGTGCCGGCATTCCGACGGCCGCCTATGGCTCGTTTACTGACGAGGCTTCGGCTCTTGCCTATGTGCGTGAGCAGGGTGCCCCGCTGGTCGTCAAGGCCGACGGCCTGGCCGCAGGCAAGGGCGTTATCGTGGCGACTGAGCTCGAGCAGGCCGAGGAGGCCGTGCGCGAGTGCTTTGGCGGCACCTTTGGCGATGCCGGCAACACCGTGGTCATCGAGGAGATGCTGACCGGTCCCGAGTGCTCGCTGCTGGCCTTTACCGACGGCAAGACCGTGCGCCCCATGGCCACCTCGCAGGACCACAAGCGCGCGCTCGAGGGCGACAAGGGCCCCAACACCGGCGGCATGGGCGTCTACAGCCCGGTGCCCATCGTGACCGACGAGGAACACGCCACCATGGTGAAGGTCATGGAGCAGACCGTTGCCGAGCTTGCTGCCGAGGGCATCGACTACCGCGGCTGCCTGTACGGCGGCTTTATGCTCACGCCCGCCGGCCCCAAGGTGCTGGAGTTCAATGCCCGCTTTGGCGACCCCGAGACGCAGGTCGTGCTGCCGCGCCTTAAGAACGACCTGGTTGAGGTCATGCTGGCCTGCGCCAACTGTGAGCTCGATCAGATTGAGCTCGACTGGCGCGACGAGTGGGCCGTGGCCGTTGTCCTGACGAGTGCGGGCTATCCCGGCAGCTACGAGAAGGGCAAGGTCATCACCGGTATCACCGATGCCGAGGCCATGGAGAACGTGACCGTGTACCACGCGGGCACTGCTGCGGTGAACGGCCAGCTCTTGACCAATGGTGGTCGCGTGCTTGCCGTGACCGCTCTGGGCGACACGTTCGAGAACGCTCGCAACCTTGCCTATGAGGCCTGCGAGAAGATTGATTTTGAGGGTAAGACCCTGCGTCACGACATCGGCCTGCGCGCGCTGCGCGGCCGCGACGCCTGGGATGCCTAAAGTCCGAGAGGAATGAGACGGATGGACGAAAAGAACGAAGAGCTCGTGGATGCGCAGATCGTCGAGGAGGACAGCCGCGTGTATGGGCACGCCGAGGGCGAACCTGGTGGCGAGGTCGCTGACGAGCCGGCGCTGGTGCTGGGCGACGATGACCCGCACGATGCCGAGCTGCACGAGAAGATTCTTTCGGAGGAGTGCGCCTGGAAGGGCAAGATCCTCGACGTCCACCGTCTTGAGGTTGAGCTGCCCAACGGTCGCCGCAGCGCCCGCGATATCGTTCGCCATCCGGGTGCGGCGGCCGTTGTGGCGCTGACCGAGAGTGGCAAGATCGTACTGGTGCGTCAGTACCGCACCGCCATCGACCGCGTGACGGTCGAGATTCCCGCCGGCAAGCTCGATCCAGGTGAGGACCCGCTCGATTGCGCCAAGCGCGAACTGCATGAGGAGACGGGCTTTAGGGCTGGTCGTATTCGCTTTTTGACGTCGATTGTCACGTCCTGCGGTTTTTGCGATGAGATCATCCACATCTACTTGGCTACCAAGCTCGAGTTTGATGCGCCCAACCCCGACGATGACGAGTTTGTCAACGTGGACCTGGTGCCGCTGCACGAGCTGATCGACGCTGTGCTCGACGGCAAGATCGAAGACGCCAAGACCGTCGTGGGCGCCTTGGCCTGCGATAGCATCGCGCACCGCTTGGGCGGGACCGAGCTCTAGGTTACGCGGTTTTACCAAACCGCGTAACGAGTCGACGCTGCAAACGCCCCTAAGCGGCAATCTGCCTTTCAATCGTCGCTCGCGTACCGAAGTACGCGTCGCTCCTCTTTCAAGGCACCTTGCTCGCTTAGGGACGTTTTCGCTGACGCTGCCAGAACATCGGCGTTATGCTTGTTGGGACGCTTTGTTTTCAGCCTGACCGGTTCAACCGGATTTCTCACGCTATTTATTTCTCTTCGAGGATTGCATGTTTAAAAGGTTTCTCTCGTATTACGAGCCCCAGATGGGGCTTTTTGTTGCTGATACTGTTTGTGCTCTGGTGCTTGCCGCCATTGACCTGGCGTTCCCCATTATCCTGCGCAATTTGACCGGTGGGCTCTTTACCCAGGGTCAGGCTGCCATTATGCAGGCGCTCGGTATGATCGCGGTGGGTTTGGTGCTGATGTATGCCGTCCGCTGCGCCTGCCGCTATTTTGTGAGCTATTGGGGTCACGTGATGGGTGCGCGCATGGAGTCCAAGATGCGCGAGGACCTGTTCGACCAGTATGAGCGCTTTAGCTTTGCGTACTTCGACCGTAACAGCTCGGGCGACATGATGAGCCGCGTGGTCAACGACCTGTTCGATATCTGCGAGGCGGCGCACCACGTGCCCGAGTGGATCATCATCTGCGGCATCGAGATTATCGGCTCGTTTGTGATCCTCTTTACCATCGCCCCGGTGCTGGCGCTTGCCATGGCTGCGGTGACAGCAGCGTTTGCGGTCATCATGTTTTGGCAGAACATGCGCATGCGCGAGGTCTTTAGCGACAACCGCAAAAAGATCAGCGGCATCAATGCGCAGCTGCAGGATTCGCTGGCGGGCATGCGCGTGGTCAAGAGCTTTGCCAATGAGGAGACCGAGCGCTCTAAGTTCCGCGCCTCCAACAATCGCTATCTTTCGTCCAAGGAGAACATGTATCACGCCATGGGCGTCTATACTGCGACGTATGGCCTGCTCTCGGGTGTGCTCTATGTGATCGTGGTACTGCTGGGCGGCTGGCTGGTCGCCCAGGGACAGCTGCAGGCGGTCGATATGGCGACCTTTGCACTCTATATTTCGCTGTTCTGCACGCCGCTCGAGACACTCGTCAATTCGGCCGAAACGTATCAGAAGGCCATCGCCGGCTTTAAGCGCATGGACGAGGTACTCTCGACCGCGCCGGATATCCAGGACAAGCCGGGCGCCATGGATCTGCAGGTGACCGCCGGCGCCGTGGATTATCACGACGTGTGCTTTAACTACGAGGATGTTGAGCTGGGCGAGGGCGATGCCGACGAGCGTCCCGTTATCGACCATATGGATCTGTCCATCAAGCCCGGGCAGACCATCGCTTTGGTTGGCCCTTCGGGCGGTGGCAAGTCCACGACCTGTTCGCTGCTGCCGCGCTTTTACGACGTTGCCGCTGGGTCCATTAGCATCGACGGTCAGGACGTGCGCGATGTGACGCAGCAGAGCCTGCGCCGCGCTATCGGCCTGGTGCAGCAGGATGTCTACCTGTTTGACGGAACAATCGGCGAGAACATCGCCTACGGCAAGCCGGGCGCCACGGCAGAAGAGATCGCCGAGGCCGCCCGTCGTGCCAACATCGATGCCTTTATCGAGTCGCTTCCACAGGGCTATGACACGGTCGTGGGCGAGCGCGGCAGCCGTCTTTCGGGCGGACAGAAACAGCGCGTTGCCATCGCGCGCGTGTTTCTCAAGAACCCCAAGATCCTGATTTTGGACGAGGCGACGAGTGCTTTGGATAACGAGAGCGAGGAGGCGGTGCAGGAGTCACTCGAAAAGCTGGCACGCGGCCGTACCACAATCATCATCGCCCATCGTCTTTCGACCATTAAGCATGCCGATGAGATTGCGACCGTTGAGCATGGTCGCGTTGTGGAGCGTGGCACGCACGAGGAGCTTCTCGCCCGTGGCGGCACCTATGCCCGTTACTATCGAATGCAGTTCGAAGGTGCGCGTGCGCACGAGCTCGACTGATTGATATGACAGGAAGTTTATGGCTGACAAGAACCCTTTGACTCCGGAAGAAGTGACGGAGTTATTCTCCGAAATCGATGCATCCGGCGTCTTGGATCCCACGCTTGCCAAAAAGCGAACCGAGCGCATGCGTGAGAAGGAGGCTGCGGCCAAGCGCGGTGACAAAGCGGCGCTAGCGCAGCTGCGCAGCGAGGACCGCGCGAGCCAGGCAAAACATATCGACCCGCTGTCCGAGGACGATCCTTCGGGCTCGCAGGTGAGCCATACCATTACGAAGACCGCGATGGCCGTAGTCATTGGTATTTTGGTGCTGATCGTGGGCATGCAGATCGGCTACGGCGTGATGCGTCGTCTGAACACCGCCAACCTGTCCGAGAGCGTTTCGGTGGATACCGTTTCGACGGCGCTGAAGGGCGGCCTTGAGTGGGGCAACGGCTTTACGCAGTTCCCACTCGACTTTACCGTCGATGAAGCCGATGAGCGTACGGGCACGGTTGAGGTGACGGTGTTGGACACGTCGTCTGCCAATGAGCTCGAGCTGCTGTCCAACGGGCAGATCCAGGCCGCGGCGCTTGCGACCAACGCCCTGCTCAACGATAAGATCGACCGCGTGGTGTATAACGTTCACGCCTATATCGACGAGGATAGCAACATTCAGCACGATTCCTTTTTTGGCATGTTCCCCGCGCGGGGTCATCAGAGCGCCATTTTGACGTTTGTGTGGACCAAGAGCTCATCCAACGCCACGAGTATCGACTGGAAGATGCGCATCGTAAGCATGGACGACACCATTGCCGAGCGCATTCAAAAACAGGTGAACTCGGTTTCGTCGCTGATCGAGGACCCGGTGGTGAGCCAGACCAAGATTGACGAGGAAAAGGCCGAACGTGACCTGGAGCATCGTCTGCATGGCCGCGAGATTTTCCGCGGCGGCAAGCCCGATCGCTCACCGTCCGATCTGCTGGAACAGGACAAGCAAAAGTAAGAGGCCATTATCCCGCGTGAGTCACAAGCCCACGCGGGATAATTTTTCTGGGACGGGGATTAAATAATCATTATGCATAGAAAGTCATAATTATCATTTCGTAAACATTTCGATGAAATTAACGCCATGAGGCATGCTTGCGGTTACAATACCGCGAGGCCTAACTACACACCTTTAAGCCGGTCCTGTGAGACCGGGAAGGAGAATTATGGCGAACAACCATACCGCGGGCGCTGCCGCCCGCACCTTCGCGCCCAGCGAGCTTTGCCAGCGTATGCTGGCCAAAACCAGCAAGGGCACCTGCGGTCCCTGTATCCTGTATCTTGAGGATGGGACCATTTTTTATGGACGTGCATGCGGCGCCGAGGGCACCGCGACCGGCGAAGTCTGCTTCAACACCTCGCTCGAGGGCTACTTTGAGGTCATGACCGACCCGAGTTATGCCGGCCAAATCGTAACCATGACCTACCCGCAGATCGGCAACTACGGTATCGATGAGACCGACGTCCAGTCGGCCTTCCCCGGCGACGCCGTGCGCCCTGCGAGCGCTCCGGCCATGCGCGGCATGATCGTTCGCGACATGTGCGCCACGCCTTCTAACTGGCGCTCGGCCGTCAGCGTGCCGGAGTACCTGCGCGCTCACGGCATCGTTGCTATCGAGGGTATCGACACCCGCGCTCTGGTGCGCCATCTGCGCGACAATGGTTCCAAGATGGGCATTATCTCGACAGAGATCTTCGACGTCGACGAGCTCGCCGAGCGTCTGGACGCAGCGCCCACGCTGGTGGGCGAGAACCTGGTCAAGACCGTGAGCTGTCCCGCGCCTCACGAGTTTGTGGCCGCCGACCTGCCTGCCACGCATGGCTTTGCGCTTGCGGCTGCCGCTCCTGCCCGTCACAAAGTGGTCGCCTACGACTGCGGTGTGAAGCGCGGTATTCTGGAGGGCCTGGTCCGTGCCGGCTGCGACCTCACCGTCGTGCCGTGGGATACGCCCGCCCAGCAGGTGCTCGACATGAATCCTGATGGCGTCTTTTTGTCCAACGGCCCCGGCGACCCCGATGCCGTGGTGGAGACCTACGAGCAGGTGCGGCAGCTGATCGGCAAGGTGCCGGTCTTTGGTATTTGCCTCGGTCACCAGATGATCAGCCTGGCCTGCGGCGCCCAAATGGAAAAGCTTAAATTCGGTCACCGTGGCGGTAACCAGCCGGTTATGAATCTGGTGAGCCGTCGCGTGGAGATCACCGCGCAAAACCACGGCTTTGGCCTGCTGTTCCCCAGTCTGGGCAAACTGATTCCGGAGCTTTCCGGCGGCGAAACCGAGCATGCGGCCGATGGCGACCTGCGCGCCTGGGTGCGCCGCGGTATCGCGCCGGTCGTGATGAACGAGCGCTTTGGCCGCATTCGCCTGACACATGTGAACCTCAACGACGGCACCGCCGAGGGCATCCAGCTGCTCGACGCCCCGTGCTTCTCGGTCCAATACCACCCCGAGGCTTCGCCCGGCCCCACCGATGCCCACTATCTCTTTACCGCCTTTACGCGACTCATGGACGGCGAGGAGAACTACCTGGACATCGACACCGCGAAGGACCGCCTCGCCGGCTGGAATTTCGCCGAGTCCGAGAACGCTGCGACCGAGGAGAACTAACATGCCTAAACGTACTGACATCAAGCGCATCCTCGTTATTGGTTCGGGCCCTATCGTCATTGGCCAGGCCTGTGAGTTCGACTACTCCGGCGCACAGGCCTGCAAGGTGCTCAAGGAGGATGGCTTTGAGGTCATCCTGGTCAACTCCAATCCGGCGACCATCATGACCGACCCGGGTCTTGCCGACCGCACCTATGTCGAGCCCATCACCGCCGAGTTTATCGAGCGCGTAATCAAGAAAGAGCGCCCGGACGCGCTGCTGCCCACGCTGGGCGGCCAGACCGGTCTGAACGCCGCCGTCGAGCTGGCAAAGGACGGCACGCTCGACAAGTACGGCGTCGAGATGATCGGCTGCGACCTGGCCGCTATCGAGCGCGGCGAGGACCGCAAACTCTTTAACGAGGCCATGGCCGAGATCGGCCTGGAGGTTGCGCGCTCGGGCTATGCCTACAGCGTGGCCGACGCCGAGGCTATCGCCGAGCGCGTGGGATATCCCTGCGTACTGCGCCCGAGCTTTACCCTCGGTGGCGCCGGCGGCGGCATCGCGCATACCCACGAGGAGCTCGTCTCCATCGTGAGCCAGGGCCTTGAGCTCTCGCCTGCCCATGAGGTGCTGGTCGAGGAGTCCATCGAGGGTTGGAAAGAGTATGAGATGGAGGTCATGCGCGACCACGCCGGCAACGGCATCATCGTGTGCTCCATCGAGAATCTCGACCCCATGGGCGTGCACACCGGCGACTCCATCACCGTGGCGCCGGCGCAGACGCTCTCCGACCTTGAGTACCAGCGCATGCGCGTGGCCTCGCTCGCCATTCTGGAGAAGATCGGCGTCGAGACCGGCGGCTCCAACGTGCAGTTTGCCGTGAACCCCCAGACCGGCCGCCTGATCGTCATCGAGATGAACCCGCGCGTGAGCCGCTCGTCCGCACTGGCCTCCAAGGCCACGGGCTTCCCCATCGCCAAGGCCGCCGCGCGCCTGGCCGTGGGCTATACGCTCGACGAGATCGTCAATGACATTACCAAGGCAACGCCTGCCTGCTTTGAGCCCACGATCGACTACTGCGTGGTCAAGGTGCCGCGCTTTGCCTTCGAGAAGTTCAAGGGTACCGACCCCACGCTCACCACGCGCATGAAGGCCGTGGGCGAGATTATGGCGATCGGCCGCACCTTTGAGGAGGCCTTCGGCAAGGCCATGCGTTCGCTGGAGGACGGGCATCAGGGCATTTGTGCCGGTGGCAAGGAAGGTGCCGACAAGCTGAGTGACGACGAGCTCGCCCAGGCCGTGGGCACCCCGACCGAGCACCGCATCTGCTTTGTGGTCGAGGCCCTGCGCCGTGGCTGGGACATCGCCCGCATCCATGCCATCTGCGGTATCGATCCGTGGTACCTCAACCGTATCAACGATATGGTGCAGGTTCAGGAGAGCATCCGCGGCCTGCGCGTGGAGGACATCGACGCCGACGCGATGCGCCTGCTCAAGCAGTATGGCACGAGCGACGCCGAGATCGCCGCGCTGACCGGCTCGGACGAGCGCTTTGTGCGCGCTTACCGCAAGGGCCTGGGCGTGGTCCCCAGCATGAAGACGGTCGATACCTGCGCTGCGGAGTTCTCGAGCGCCACGGAGTACCACTACAAGACCTACGAGAACATCTACCGCACGAGCCCGGATGCCAAGAAGTGCGTGGCTCCCGACGAGACCACGCCGGCGGACAAGCCCAAGGCGATGATCCTGGGCGCCGGCCCCAACCGTATCGGCCAGGGTATCGAGTTCGATTACTGCTGCGTGCACGCGAGCTACGCGCTGGCGGCCCGCGGCTTCGAGACCATCATGGTCAACTGCAACCCCGAGACAGTCTCGACTGACTACGACACCTCGGACCGCTTGTACTTTGAGCCGCTCACCTATGAGGACGTCATGGACGTTATTGATGTTGAGCGTCCCGACGGCGTCGTGGTGACGCTCGGTGGCCAGACCCCGCTTAAGCTGGCGCGCATGCTCGAGGAGAGCGGCGTGAACATTATGGGCACCAAGCCCGATGCCATCGACTTTGCCGAGGACCGCGAGCGCTTTGCCGCCCTGCTCGACAAGCTGGGCATTATGTATCCGCCGGCGGGCCAGGCAACCTCGTTTGAGGAGGCCGAGGCCGTGGCCGCGCACATTGGCTACCCGCTGCTGGTGCGTCCGAGCTACGTGCTGGGCGGCCGCGGCATGATGATCGCCTACGATGCCGAGCATCTGCGCGATTACATGGCCGAGGCTGCGCGCATTAGCCCCGACTACCCGGTATACCTGGACCGCTTCCTGGAGGGTGCGATCGAGTCCGATGTCGACGCCCTGTGCGATGGCGAAGAGGTTTACATCGGCGGCATCCTGGAGCATATCGAGGAGGCCGGTATTCACTCCGGCGACTCCGCGACCTGCATTCCGCCGTTTAGCTTTAGCGAGAGCCTGCAGGCAAAGCTTCGCGAGACCACGCGCCGCATCGCGATGGCGCTGGGCGTGCGCGGCTTGGTCAACGTGCAGTACGCCATTAAGGGCGAGACCGTTTACGTGATCGAGGCCAACCCGCGCGCAAGCCGTACCGTGCCGTTTATCTCCAAGGCCACCGGTGTGCCGCTCGCCAAGTGTGCCGCACGTATCATGGCGGGCGATTCCATCGCGAGCTTGGGCCTGCCGAGCGACGAGCGTCAGCTGGACTGGTTCTGCATGAAGGAAGCCGTTATGCCCTGGGGCCGTTTCCCGGGAGCCGACGTTATCCTGGGGCCCGAGATGAAGTCGACCGGCGAGGTCATGGGTATCGCCAAGAGCTATCCCGAGGCATACGCCAAGACGCAGCTGGCGATTGACTACAAGCTACCCGACCCGAGCGCCGGCAAGGTGTTCATCAGCGTGTGCGACCGCGACAAGCGCCATATCCTTTCGGTCGCCCGCATCCTGCGCTACCTGGGCTTTGATATCTGCTCCACCGAAGGTACGGCGCGCGTGCTGCGCGGCGGCAACGTGACCTGCGAGGTCGTGGAGAAGATTAGCGGCCCGCACGACGGCGAGCGCCCCAACATCGGTGACCTCATCGCCGACGGCAAGATTGCGGTGATCATCAACACGCCGTATGGCCCGGGTTCGCGCGGCGACGGCTATCTGTTGCGTACCGAGGCGGTGCGCCGCGGCGTGACTTGCGTGACCGCGATGTCTGCGGCCAACACGTACGTGAGTGCCATCGAGGCCGTGCGCGAGGACCAGCAGGGTCACGGCAGCGCCAACGACATGGGCATGGACGTCATCGCCCTGCAGGACCTGCCGCAGCACACGGTGTAGGTTGAGCTGGCCGGCCGGGGCGGAGGGGGCTGAGTTTCCCCCTTCGCTCCGGCTGCAAGCAGAGTCGCTCAGTGAGAAACTCAGCCCCCTCCGCCCCGGCCTACGGTGACTCGGCTGCACCGTGTGCTGCCGAAGGGGC
>CABPCG010000030.1 GCA_902405995.1 uncultured Collinsella sp. | reverse complement strand
GAGGCCTCGCGGCCTCCCCCTTTTTTGCGTTTACGGGGTGTAAATGACTCAATTACACCAGACGATCTTGTTGTTTTTGGTATTGAGCCTTTATTTAAAGAAAATAAATCGTATAACAAGGGCAACTGCTATGGCCGCAATGATCAAAAGCAGAATTGTCAGCTGATGCTGCTTGCGTCGTTTACTTGACGAAACGAAGATTGATTTTCCCTGTTTTGGCGTTTCGAGATAGCGAGCCGAATGCGTCAAGGTTTGCTTGGGTCGAGGCCCTCTTTGTTGATGAGCGGCGGATGCTTTCATCGGCTCATCGCTAGCTGCGCTGTTTTTAGATAATGGTGCGTCTTTCAGATATACAGGGTCTCCCGAGGCAACGCCCATATGTTTACGTCCCGTTTGGGCATCCTCGAGCGTTTGATATCGATTTCTCGTCACATAATCGGGCTCAGGATCATTAATGGGCTCTTGCGAGATGTGGGGGCGATGGAACCGTGGCGGCTGCGTAGAAGTATCTTCGCCCTGCGTCGGCATAAACATATTGTTCTGGTTTTGGTCGTCCATGATGCCCTTTAGCTCGTTACCAACAACGTGTACGCGCTCATTGTAAGCCCCTTGTTATTTGTAGCTGCGAACATACTTCTTATTTAAGCTCTGGTTCAAAGAACCTTAACCTTACTAAGACCTGAGTCATACACACTTAGATATGCTTATAGTACTAGACTCAAAAAACTTTATAGTCGATGTATATATGAGCACTGGGTGGGCATATATAAGAGCGTCAAAAGAAGTCCCAGTCACCTAGAAGATGACTCGGCAGTCCTTAAAAGGAGTGGTAAACATGGCAAGCATGGTTCCTTATCGTTCGGTTTTTGGCGTTCGTCCTTCTGCTAGCTCGCTGTTCGATTTGTTTGATGATATGACCGATCTTGCAAACAACTCGATTGCTTCCAAGGCGTTCCCCGTTGATGTCGAGGACAAGGGCGATGGTTATGAGGTCAAGGCCTATCTGACCGGCGTCGCTAAGGATGATATCGACGTTGAGCTTAACGAGGGTCGCCTGTCGATTAGCGTGAACGTTGTGGAGGACGAGGAGAACGAGGGCAAGAACTTCCTGCAGAAGGAGTTTAGCTCGTACAGCGCGACGCGCGGCGTGTATCTGAAGGACGCTTCGAGCGAGGGCCTTTCGGCTAAGTATGCTGACGGCATCCTGACCGTTACGGTTCCCAAGATTGTCGAGAAGAAGAACGTTACGAAGATCTCCATCGACTAACGATGGCTCTTCTTCAATCGAGAGTATGAGTTAAGGGGGGCTGGGAAGTGATTCCCAGCCCCCCTTTGTTGTCTTGAGGGGCTATTGAATGGTTGTCGGTTGATACTGGCTTGCAGGGCGTATCGAGAGCTTCCGTGGCCCTTGAAGACGGGTGGCAGAACTGCCGAGTTCATCATCGAGACTTGCATCAAGCGCGTTGGCATAGCTTTTGACGGTAAGGCTTGGACGATTATTGTCCTGGCTGATGTGCATGGCGATGAGTTGTTCGGTGCGATCGGTAACAAGTTCGCGCGCGGCTTCGGCGGCCTGGTTGTTGGAGAGGTGCCCCTTTGTGGCCAGGATGCGCTCCTGAAGAAAGCGGGGGTACGCTCCTTCGCGCAACATAGTTACATCGTGGTTACTTTCGAGCGCGAGAACTCGACAGTCTTTGAGGATGCCTATGGCCTTGCTCGATAACTCTCCGGTGTCGGTGGCAAACCCAATGGAATCATCGAGAGCATTAAATCGATAGCCGACAGGATTGATGACATCGTGCGATGTTGAGTAGGTTTGCACGTGGATGCCGGCAATGGGGAGCGTGTCGCCGGGGTCAAATTCCTCTACGGGCAGGCGCGTGAGGTTTTCTTTGCATGAAAGGGTGTCCCTGCTGGCAAAGAGGGGACCATGCCAGTGCTTGCACCATACATCGAGCCCCTTGATATGGTCACCATGCTCATGGGTGATTACAAGAGCGGCGACGTCGTCTGCCGAGAGGCCAAGCTCCGCCATGCGTTTAAGTGTCTCGCGGCGGGACAGGCCGTTGTCGATCATGATGAGCCCCTGAGGTCCCTCGACGAGTGCGCAGTTGCCTTTTGAGCCGCTGCCGAGGATATGAAGGTGCAGGCGAGACATAAGATTCCAAAGGATACAATGAGTGCGGACGAATAGAGGAGGAAGCGAATGCCAACGGTATCTCAGCACTATGGACATCATGCCGCGCCGAGGACGGATAAGAGCGCCCTGGCAACGCGGCAGGCCGCTGCCCCCGTAGTGCTTATGGTATCAGGCGGTGCGGACTCGACGGCGCTGCTCCTTATGGCTTGCACATCAAAGCTGGATATCCAGGACGGGCGCGGCGTCGCTCCCATTGCGCGCGAGCGATTGCACGTGCTGCATGTAAACCATCATCTGCGCGGGGAGGCATCCGATGGCGACGAGGCCTTTGTACGTGACCTGTGCGCACAATACGGTTTGCCGCTGTGTGTTGAGCATGCCTATTTTGATGACGAATCGGGCAATATCGAGGCTGCGGCTCGCGAGGTGCGCTATGCCGCGGCACGGAGATACGTTCGCGAACTTTGTGCCGAATCGGGCGCACCGCGGACGGCGGCTCGTATCTGTACCGCGCATACTTCGTCGGACCGCGCGGAAACATTTTTGATGAATGCCATTAAAGGGTCGGGTCCCGCGGGTCTATCGAGCATTCCGCGCCGTCGGAACATTGTGGTGCGCCCCTTGCTTGACCTAACTCATGGCGAGCTCGTGGGCTATCTACAGGTACATGGTCAGCCGTGGCGTGAAGATGAGAGCAATGAGGATGTCTCGTATCTGCGAAACTACGTGCGCCATAGAGTGATGCCAGTGGTGGCGCAGCGCAATGCGAGCGTCTGCAAGACGATTGGCGCCGCCTGCGAGATCTTAGGCGATGAGGATGCCTTTCTTTCTCAGCTTTCGGCACAGGCGTTTCGAAGCTGCCTGCGCAAGGAAGCGGTGGGCGCACTGGTGCTCGATGCGCGCCGTCTTGCCGCCGCTGAGGTTGTGATTGCACGGCGTATCGTGCGGTTGGCGATTAAGCGCATCGATCCCGACGCGCGACCGGAGATGCGGCACGTGGAGCGCGTGCTCGCCTGCGTCGCTGCGGGCTCGGGCTCGGTTACGCTTCCTGCGGGAATTGATGCCCGTGTGGAGTTTGGCATGCTGGCGTTCAAGGCCCCGGCGGCGCGCGAGGGTTTAGTGGCCGATTGGATCTCCGTTCCCGGTCGTCTGCCGCTGGGGGCGGGGCATATGCTGACAGCGGAGCCGATGGCTGTGGAGCCGGGGTGCGATATCGTGCACCGTGCCCGCGAGCTTGCTGCTGCCGGAAAGGTTGCGGCCTTGGTGGATGCGGCGGCCCTGGGGTTTGCCGACCGCGATAGCGAGCGGATGCTAGCCGGCTCGCGCGGGGAGATTCCCGCCGAGGCGCGATTGGCGCGCCTGTGGGTGGATAGCCCTGTGCCGGGAGACGTGATGTGCCCGTTGGGGATGAACGGTCGAAGCAAGAAAGTGTCAGACCTGTTGAACGAGGCGCGCATTCCTGTTTCAGACCGCTCTGGCGTACCCGTGGTAAGAACGGCTCCGGGAGGTGCCGTAGTATGGGTCGCGGGCGTTCGCGCGGACGAACGTTTTAAGTGCACGGCGGCGACGCGCGTGGCCTATCTGCTTCGCGTGGTTGACGCGGATTAGCTCCTCGCACTAGCTTTTCTGTGCGGCGTTGACGGTATTCCCGCGCTGATGGTGCGCGGGCTGGTAAAAATACCCCGTGCGCTGCTAGAATGTGTAGTTCGCGTCCATGCGGCGGTGTGTGGGCGATTAAGCACAAGAAAGGGTTGTCATGGCTTCTCAACATCCGGATATCGAGAAGGTTCTGTTTACGCAGGAGGATATCGACGGTATCGTCTCTCGCTTGGGCGAGCAGATTACGCGTGACTATGCGGGTAAGGATCTGGTGCTGATTGCGGTCCTGCGCGGCGCCGTGGTCTTTATGGGCGACCTGATGCGCAAGATCGAGCTGCCGACCAACATCGATTTCATGGCTGTTTCGAGCTATGGCGACGGTGTGAAGTCTTCGGGTATCGTGCGTATCATTAAGGACCTGGATATCGACATCCGTGGTCGCGACGTGCTGATCGTCGAGGACATTCTGGACTCGGGCCTGACCCTCAAGTACCTGATGAAGAACCTCGAGAGCCGTAAGCCCGCTTCTCTGGAGGTTGCCGCCTTCCTGTGGAAGGACGTTGAGGACCGTACCTCGGCCGTCACGCCCAAGTATGTTGGAACCCATTGCCCCGATGCCTTTGTGGTGGGCTACGGCCTCGACTATGCCGAGCGCTATCGCAACCTTCCGTATCTGGGCATTTTGAAACCGGAGGTTTATTCGTAAGATGCCCGACGACCGTAACGATAACAATTCCCAGACTCCCCGGGAACCTAAGATCCCGGGGATGCCCGGAGGCAAGAAGCCCACGCGTACGGGCTGGCTGTATTTTATTTTGGCTTGCGCGCTTCTGGGCTACGCCTTCTTTAACATGGGCTCCGGCTTTGCCAACTCCAGCAATACCGTTAAGCTCGCGACGAGTGAGATGGTCAGCGCCATCAAGCAGGATCGCGTCGAAGATCTGACCTATACGGTTCAGGACGGAAGCGTGACGGGTCATTACTGGAAGACAAAAAAGGACAAGGGCGATACGAGCGAGCTCAAGAGCTTCTCCTCGACCTATGTCGGCTCCGATTCGCTTGCCGAGCTTATGGCGGAGCACCCCGATACCAAGTACATCGTCAACACCAACGACCCCGATTTTTGGGGCGACTTGGCGATGAGCGTGCTGCCGACGATCGCCCTGATCGCCATCATGTTCTACTTTATGCGCCAGATGATGGGCGCCAATAATAGGAACATGCAGTTTGGCAAGACCAATGCCAAGACCAACGAGGCTACGCGTCCCAAGGTCAAGTTCGAGGACGTTGCCGGCGTGGACGAGGCAGTCGAGGAGCTCGAGGAGATCCGCGACTTTTTGAGCGATCCGGATCGCTATCGCAAGCTGGGCGCCAAGATCCCGCGTGGCGTGTTGCTGGTGGGCCCTTCGGGCACCGGTAAAACGTTGCTGGCCAAGGCCGTTGCCGGCGAGGCGGGCGTGCCGTTCTTTAGCATCTCGGGTTCCGACTTTGTCGAGATGTTCGTGGGTGTCGGCGCCAGCCGTGTGCGTGACCTCTTTAAGGAGGCCAAGTCTCAGGCTCCGTCAATCATCTTTATTGACGAGATCGATGCCGTGGGACGTCAGCGCGGAGCCGGTTTGGGCGGCGGCCACGACGAGCGCGAGCAGACGCTCAACCAGCTGCTGGTCGAGATGGACGGTTTTGAGGAAAGCGAGTCGGTCATCCTGATCGCCGCGACCAACCGCCCCGATATTCTGGACCCGGCATTGCTGCGCCCCGGTCGTTTTGATCGTCAAGTTACGGTCGACCGTCCGGACGTGAAGGGCCGCGAGCAGATCTTGCGTGTGCATGCTGAGAACAAGCCGATGGACGAGGACGTTAAGTTTGAGAAGCTCGCCCAGATGACCGTTGGCTTTACTGGTGCCGATTTGGCGAACCTGCTCAACGAGTCTGCGTTGCTGGCCGCTCGCCGTCATCGTTCCGTGATCTCGATGGACGAGATCGAGGAGTCGATGGAGCGCGTGATTGCCGGACCGCAACGCAAGGGTCGCGTGATGACCGAGGCCGAGCGCACCACGATTGCCTACCATGAGAGCGGTCACGCTTTGGTGGGCCACATCCTGGAGCACTCCGATCCGATTCACAAGATCTCGATCGTCAGCCGCGGCCAGGCGCTGGGCTACACGCTGCAGCTTCCGCAGGAGGACCACTTCCTCAAGACCAAGAACGAGATGCTCGACGAGCTTGCCGTGTTCTTGGGCGGTCGCGTTGCCGAGGAGCTCATGTGCGATGACATCACGTCGGGCGCGAGCAACGACCTGGAGCGTGCGACCAAGATGGCGCGCGAGATGGTTACACGTCTGGGCATGAGCGAGGAGCTGGGCACGCAAGTGTTTGGCGAGGCGCAACATCAGGTGTTCCTTGGTCGCGATTACGCCGATCACCAGGATTACTCCGAGGAGACGGCGCGCCGCATCGATATCGAGGTTCAGCGCATTATGCGTGAGGCCCATCGCCGTGCGGTCGAGATCCTGGACGCCCGTCGCGATCAGCTCGATCTGATGGCCAAGGTGCTGCTTGAGCGCGAGACTGTCGAGGGCGATGCCGTGAATGCCCTGCTCGATAACGAGTGGGACGCCTACCTTGAGCGCGAGGGCGATATCCTGGCGGCCAAGGAGGAGCGCAATGCCAAGGCGGCCGGCATGCCGACCAAGAAGCGCGCGCCTCGTATGAGCGAGGAGGAGCTGGCGGCTGATGCCGCGGCCTTTGCGCAGGCGGCCATGCGGGAGGATGCCGAAGCCGCATCCGATGATGCCGGTGATGGCAATGCTGCCAACGCTGACGGCAACACCGACGCCGACAAATAGTTCTTGTAGCGAAAGCCTCTGCGGGGAAACCTGTGGAGGCTTTTCTTTTGAGCGATATGTTGATTGGGGACAGACTTAAATGAGCGTTTTCACGCATTTAAGTCTGTCCCCAATCAACATTGCTGCGGCGCTTTGCTCGACTAAAGCGTACAATAGCGCCTATGCGAAAGGGGAACAGATGATCAACGAAACTATGTATGCTCGCGGTGCGGAAAGCTCCATCATCCGTGAGATCTTTAGCTATGGCCTTGAGCGCAAGGCACAGATCGGCGCGGAGAACGTATTCGATTTTTCGCTGGGTAACCCGAGCGTTCCGGCACCTGCCGCCGTGGCTGAGTCCATTAAGAAGGCCTTGGAGCTGCCGAGCGACCAGCTGCATGGATACACGCCTGCGCCGGGTCTGCCGCAATGTCGAGCAGCCGTCGCCGACTCGCTCAACCGTCGCTTTGGCACGAGCTATGAGGGCAAGGACGTCTTTATGACGGTGGGTGCCGCGGCTTCGCTCACCTGCACGCTCAATGCCGTTACGAACCCGGGCGATGAGGTTGTTGTTATCGCCCCGTACTTTCCGGAGTATCGCGTGTGGATTGAGAAGGCCGGCTGCACGTGTGTTGAGGCGCTCGCCGATGAAGATACGTTCCAGCTGAGCGTGGATAACGTGCTCAAGGCGATTACCGATAAGACCGCTGCCGTCATTATCGACTCACCCAACAACCCGACCGGTGCAGTGTATACGCGCGATACACTGACGCGACTGGTCAATGTTTTACGCGAGGTCAACGCCAAGCGCGATTCCGAGAACCCAATCACGCTCATCTCTGATGAGCCGTACCGCGAGATCGTGTACGGTGCCGGGGTGCCTTGGGTGCCCTCGATCTACGAGAACACCGTGGTGTGCTACTCGTATTCCAAGTCGCTTTCGCTGCCGGGCGAGCGCGTGGGCTGGATTTTGGTTCCCAATACCAATCCGCAGGCTGCTCGCCTGATGCCGGCCGTTGCCGGTGCCGCCCGCACGCTGGGCTTCGTGTGCACACCGGCCCTCTTCCAGCGTGTAATCATCGACTGCATTGATGAACCGAGCGATGTCGAGGCCTATGCGCGCAACCGCACCGCGCTTACCGATGCACTAGCGGAGTACGGCTACACCTATGTTGAGCCGGATGGTGCATTCTACTTGTGGGTGAAGGCGCTGGAGCCCGATGCGAATGCGTTCTGCGAGTGCGCGAAGAAGTACGAACTGCTCGCGGTGCCTTCGGATAGTTTTGGCATGCCGGGCTGGTTCCGCCTTGGCTACTGTGTGAGCTACGAGACAATCGTCAACTCGCTGCCTGCCTGGAAGCAGCTGGCCGACGAATATCGTCGAAAGTAAAGCGCTCTGCTTACAATGTTTTACGTGAAACGGGGTTTGGTTTTAAGCCAGACCCCGTTGTCTATGCCGTTGTGTGATTGGGATGAAGCAGTTTTACGACTGCCGAAAGCTATGCGTACAATGAATATACGCGACGGCCATACTGGACAAGGAGACCCGATGCCCTACCTTCTTTCTTGTGATATTCATACTCATACGATGTTCTCTGCGCATGCGTACTCAACCATCGAGGAGAACATCTATTGGGCGGCAGAGCGCGGCCTTCAGGTGCTCGGTTCCGCCGATCATTTAAGCTCGATGGTTACGCCTTGTCCCAATGACCTGCGCAGTTTCCAATTCTTTATTAACCAGGATATCTGGCCGCGCATTTGGAGCGGCGTGCTGGTGCTGCGTGGTGCCGAGGCCGATATCGTTTCGCTGGATGGAGGCCTGTTTGGCGAGGACATTCCCGTTTCGCTCGATATTGCCGGCGATTCGTACAGTCACCAGCATTCGCTGTTCGATTTGGTGACGCGTAATTTGGATTATTTGGTGGCAAGCGTGCATAACCCGCAGTTTGCCGAAGGCGCGACGCTCGCCCAGACAACCGAGATGTACATCAATGCCCTGGATCACCCCAAGGTGTTCATGCTGGGGCATACGGGGCGCTCGGGCGTGCCGTTCGATATCGATGAGGTGCTGCTGGCGGCCAAGGCCAAGCACAAGATTATCGAGATCAACAACCATAGTCTTGAACACGGTGTCGACACTGAGCATTGGGCCGTATGCCGCAAGATCGCCGAGCGCTGCGCCGAGCTGGGCGTGGGTATTGGCGTGTCGACCGATGCCCACATTGGCATGGCCATTGGCAAACTCGATCACGCGCGCAAGATGCTTGACGAGATTCACTTCCCGCTGGATTTGATCGTGACGCGCGACCGCGAGACGCTGCTGCGCGAGATGGCGGCAGCCGGCGTGTGCGACCTGCGCAAGGGGATGTAACGAGACTCATATGCCCAACGAAAGGGGGCGGTTCAAACGGGCCGCCCCCTTCTTGTCCCAAAAATCTACCGGTGTTGGTTAGCGGCGCTCGAGGACCGCGACGGTCTCGGTGTGGTCGGTATGGGGGAACATGTCGACGGGCGTGATCTTGAGCAGGCGATAGCCTCCGTCGAGAAGCTGGTGCAGGTCGCGCTCTTGGGTCACGGGGTTGCAGCTGATATAGGTGATGCGGCGCGGCTTGAGTGCGCAGGCGGCTTCGAGGAACTCGGGGGTGGAGCCGGCGCGCGGCGGGTCGATGGAAAGGACATCGATCCGCTCGTTGTTGTCGGCGGCGTCCAGGATGTAATCGGTGGCGTCGTCGGCCATAAACCAAGCGCTGCGGGTGAGGCCGTTGAGCTCGGCATTGCGACGTGCGTCGGCAATGCCCGCCGGGTTGCGCTCCACGCCGAGCAGCATAATGCCGATGCCCTTGTCCTGGACATCCTTCGCGGCGCACAGGCCGATGGTTCCGCTGCCGCAGTAAGCGTCCATAAGAATGTCACCCTGCTGCAGGTCCATGCCGTCAATGGCAAGTCGATAGAGCAGCTCGGTTTGCTGCGGATTGGTCTGATAGAACGCGGTAGGGGAGATGTCGAATTCACAACCGAGCAGCTGGTCGCGCATGCATTCGGCGCCATAGACGATACGGGTCTCCTCGCTCAAGATGGCATTTCCGGGGCGACCGTTGATGTTCTGAGCGACGGTGACGATATGCGGATCAAGCGCCGCGACGGCTTCAAAGAACTCCTGCGCATGCGGCAGGTCGCGTTGAGCGGTCACGAGGGTGACCATAATCTGGTCGGTGCGCCAGCCGCAGCGAACGACGGCATAGCGAAGCAGCCCCAGATGCTTGTCTTCGTTAAAGGCGGGAATATGCAGACGTTCGGCCTCGCGAGCGATGCCGTTGAGAATCTGACGAGCGCCCGGCGCCTCGACAGGGCATTCAGGAACAGCAACGATTCTGTGTGTCCCACGTTCAAAAAAGCCGCAGCGGACAGCGCCCCCTTTGCCGGGAGCAAACGGAGTGGCAGCCTTATGACGAAAACCACGCGGCGCAGGATATTTGCCCGGGTCTCCCAGGGTGACTCCCATACCGCGAATGGGGTCGACGCTAATGCCCTCGCGCTCGCAGAGCTCAGCAAACAGCTCCTCCATAGCAGCCTGTTTGGCCGCCAACTGCTTCTTATAAGGACGATTGAGCGCCGTGCACCCACCGCAAGCTTTCATGATCGAACAGGGAGACTTGGAGTCCACAACCTTACGCGCAGACGAAACCGGATCTTTATGCGAGCGCTTGGAGCGAGTCTGAGATGCCTTATCCTCGCTCCGACGAGAACTGGGGCGCTTGGCCTTAGCCTTGCCCTTGGCCGACTTACCCTTCGCATCCTGAGACGACTTGGATTTCGTAGAAGATTTTTTCTCCTCCGACCCCTCAGCCGCCTCGATCAAAGCACGACGAGCCTTACGCTCCGCACGAGATTCTGCCATCAATAACTCCACTAATTCATGAATTAAAAGCTGCAAGCATTGTACCGTGCCAAGCTAGTGGACGATATGCAAGCGGCCATTTCATGTCAGCGATAAGTCCAACGACGTTTGCCCGGCGCGGGCGGGGAGCGGCGCGGAATTAAGTTTATCGCGAGTTCCGCACGCAAAGGAAAGCACTTAATGTGCTTTCCGTCTTGCGCAGGACTGTAGAGCAGGAAACTTAATTCCGCGCCGCTCCCCGCCCGCGCCGGGCAGGCACTCCCTTGTACTCTATCCCACTAAAGTGTATGATTCTGAACGTTACATGACTCACTTTACCTAACTAAAGTGCTATCGAGGGGGAATACCATGAATACCGATATGTCTCGTCGTCAGTTTGTTGGTCTAGCCGGCTCGCTCGCCACGGTGCTTGGCCTTGGTCTTGTCGGCTGCGGCGGTGGTGCTGGCAAGGGCTCCGCTGCTGGTTCTGCCGCGGCCAAGGATGTGAAGGGCGCCGCGGAGTCCAAGAAGCTCGTGGTGGGCTTTGACAAGTCCTACCCTCCGTACGGCTTTGTGGGCGATGACGGCGAGTACACGGGCTTTGACCTTGACCTTGCCAAGGCCGTTGCCGATAAGCAGGGCTGGGATGTCGATTACGAGGCCATCGATTGGGATGCCAAGGACACGCTGCTCAACTCAGGCGCCATCAACTGCATCTGGAACGGCTTTACCATGGAGGGTCGCGAGGACGACTACACGTTCTCCGAGCCGTACATGCTCAATGAGCAGGTGCTCGTGGTCAAGAAGGACGCGGGTATCAAGAGCTGGGAGGATCTTGCCGGCAAGACCGTGATTACCCAGACTGATTCCGCTGCGCAGGATGTGCTCGAGGGCGACCAGAAGGATCTGGCCGCGACGTTTGCCACGCTCGATACCATCGGTGAGTACAACACGGCGTTTATGCAGCTCGAGAGTGGTGCGGTCGATGCCGTTGCCTGTGACCTCTCGATCGCTCAGTATCAGCTGGCCGCCAAGCCCGATGCCTATACGCAGCTCGACAAGCCGCTGTCCAGCGAGCACTACGCCGTCGGCTTTAAGAAGGGCGACACCAAGTCGGCCGACGCCGTGACCGAGTCGCTCAAGGCGCTCTACGAGGACGGCACGGTCAAGGACCTGTGCGATAAGTATTCAAGCTATGGTCTTTCCTTCGACAACTGGGTGCTCAAATAGCGGCTTTCCCAGGCACCCGATTTTGCCGTTCAAACCGTCGCTTGCGTACATTTAGTACGCGGCGCTCCTCTTTCACGGCAAACTCGGGCACCTGGAAAACCCGCTTTAGCATTGGGTTCGCTGTTCCGTTGCTGTGAAAGAGAGCTTGGGTTGTCTATTCAGGTCATGATGCACATGCTTGGCCAGGGATTCTTGGTCAGTTTGCAGCTGTTTGTGCTGACGTTGCTCGGATCGATTCCGCTGGGAATCCCCGTGGCGTTTATGCGCATGAGTAAAATTGTGCCGCTCCGCTGGATTGCGCGCATCTACATTTCGGTAATGCGCGGTACGCCGCTCATGCTGCAGATGTTTGCCATCTACTTTGCCCCGTACTACGTGTTTGGCATTTCGCTCACGCCCGATTCCAAGTGGACGGCGTGCGTCGTGGCGTTCATCATCAACTACGCCGGTTACTTTGCCGAGATCTATCGCTCGGGCCTGCAGTCCATTCCGCGCGGTCAATACGAGGCAGCCGAGGTGCTGGGCTATTCGCGCATACAGACGTTTCTGTATATCGTGATGCCGCAGGTCGCTAAGCGTATTTTGCCGGCGATGGGAAACGAGATTATCACGCTGGTCAAGGATACGTCGCTGGCATTTGCCATTGGCGTGGGCGAGATGTTCTCGACGGCCAAGGCGCTAGTTGCCTCGCAAGTGAGCATGGTGCCGTTTGCGATCGCGGCGCTGATCTACTGGGTCTTTAACTTTGTGGTCGAGATGCTGCTGGGCGCCGCGGAGAAAAAATTGGATTACTACCATGACTAACTCAGTGATGAAAATCGATAGCGCGCGCAAGGCATTTGGCGGCAATGAGGTGCTCAAGGATATCTCGCTCGAGGTCAAGCGTGGCGAGGTCGTGGCGATTATCGGGCCTTCGGGTGGCGGCAAGTCCACGCTGCTGCGGTGTGCCACGCTGCTCGAGACACTCGACGGAGGCTCGCTCTCGTTTGGTGACCTTGCCGTTGCGACGGATGCGGGTTCGGGCGCGGTCTATGCGAAGGGCGATGTGCCCAAGCGGACACGCTCGCGATTCGGCCTGGTGTTCCAAAATTACAATCTGTTTCCGCACTATACGGTGATGAAAAACATCACCGACGCTCCGGTTCGCGTACTCAAGCGTCCGCGCGAGCAGGCCGAAGCGCGTGCGCGTGAGTTGATCGCGCAGATGGGGCTTACGGGCAATGAGAACAAGGTGCCATGTGAGCTTTCGGGCGGCCAGCAGCAGCGCGTGAGTATTGCCCGCGCCCTGGCGCTCGACCCGGAAATCTTGTTCTTTGATGAGCCGACCTCGGCGCTCGATCCAGAGTTGACGGCCGAGGTGCTGCGTGTCATTAAAGACCTTGCGGCGCAGAACATGACGATGGTGATCGTGACCCACGCAATGCAGTTTGCGCGCGATGTTGCCGACCGCGTGGTCTTTATGGACGGCGGTCGTATTGTCGAGGAGGGACCTGCCGAGCAGGTCATCGACCATCCGCGCGAGCAGCGCACGCGTGAGTTCTTGAGCCGTATCGAGGGATAGGCTCAGGTATTTACTCAACTATTAATTGAGGCGAAGCCGCCGCAGGTCTTACGGTCTGTGGCGGCTTTTTGTTTGCGTCGACGGGGTTCAATAATCGACTCACAAGCTTGTCTCTTCCTCTCGCCGCCTGTATTCATACGTGCGCCGAAAGGTATGCATGGACAGCCGCCCGTGAGGGTAGGGTGGTGGCATAGGACATTTGGAGGGTGAGTCGGCTCGGCTGCCGACCATGCTGCTCCCAGGACGGCACCGACCGCGAACTCTCCCCGTTGGCGTCGCGCATTGCGCGCGGCCCTGCAAGGAGGTCATCATGGGTGCTCCCAAGACCGGTAACGTAAGGAACGTGGTGCTCGTAGGCCAAGGCGGGGTGGGCAAGACTTCACTCGCCGAAGCCATGCTCCACCTTTCCGGCAAGACCGCCCGCCTGGGCGGCCACGACGGCACCAAGCCCACGCTCGACTATGACCCCGAAGAGGTTAAGCGTGCATTTTCCATCTCGACGACCATTGCGCCGATCGACTGGAAGGGCGCGCGCATCAATGTGCTCGATGCCCCGTGCTACCCCGATTTTATCGGCGACGCCTTTGCCGCGATGAGCGTCTGCGAGACGGCCCTGTTTGTGGTCGACGCCGAGGCCGGCCCGCAGCCTACGACGGTTAAGCTCTGGTATGCCGCCGAGGACCTGCGCCTGGCGCGTGCGGTGTTCGTAAACCGCCTGTCGCGCTCCGAGGCCAGCTTTGCGACCACAATGGACCTGCTGCAGGAGCGCTTTGGTACGCGCCTGGGCGCCGTGACCCTTCCCTGGGGCGAGGGCGAGGACTTTGACGGCATCATCGACCTGGTGCGCATGAAGGCGCGCCACTGCAACGGCGCCGAGGCCGTTGAGTCGGAGATTCCCGAGGAGTATCGTGCCCAGGCCGAGGAGGCCCATGACCATCTGTGCGAGCTGGTGGCCGAGGCCGACGACGAACTGATGATGAAGTACTTGGAAGGCGAGGAGACGCTGACGCAGGAAGAGCTCGAGGGCCTGCTGTCGAAGGCGATCGCCGAGCGCATCTTTGTGCCGGTCTTTGCGGGCGATTGCATTAAGGAGCAGGGCGTCAACTCGCTGATGGACGACATCGCGACGTACTTCCCGGCGCCGACCGACTACGGCGAGATGCCGCTTATCGACGGCGATTCGCTCAAGATTTCGAGCGACGATGACCGTCCGGTGGCGTTTGTGTTTAAGACCCTGGCCGATCCGCAGCAGGGTCGCATCAGCTTTATCAAGGTGCTGACGGGAACGCTTGAGCCGGGCCTTGAGCTGGTCAATGCGCGCACGCGCAAGGGCGAGCGTCTGGCTCACCTGTATGTGATGTGCGGCCGCGACATGACCGAGGTCGGTCACGCCTATGCCGGTGACATCATCGTGGCGCCCAAGCTGGCTGCCGAGACGGGCGACACGCTCTCGATTACCGGTAAGGTCGAGGCGGCGGCGTTTAAGTTCCCCAACTCGCAGTACCGCATCGCCATCGAGGCCGAGAATCGCGGCGACGAAGAGAAGCTCTACACGTTTATCGAGAAGGCTTGTAAGGCCGATCCGACCATGAGCATCGACCGCGACGAGGAGACCGGCCAGACCATTATCTCGGCGGTGGGCGAGGCACAGGTTTCGGTCCTGCTCAATCGTCTGGAGGACCGCACCAAGGTCGCTGCCAAGAGCGTGCCGATCCGTATCCCGTATCGCGAGACCATCCGCCGCACGGCGAGCGCCCAGGGTCGCCACAAGAAGCAGACCGGCGGCGCCGGTCAGTACGGCGACTGCTGGCTGCGCGTGGAGCCGCTCATTGGGCCCGACGGCACGAGCGATGGCTATGAGTTTGTGGACGAGGTCGTGGGCGGCCGCATTCCGCGCTCGCTCATCCCCGCCGTGGACAAGGGCGTCCGGGAGACCATGAAGGACGGTATTATTGCCGGCTACCCGCTCACGGGCATTCGCGTGGCTGTGTACGACGGCTCGTATCACAGCGTCGACTCCAACGAGATGGCGTTTCGCGCGGCGGCTCGCATTGGCCTGCGCAAGGCGTGTGCCGATGCCGACCCGGTGGTGCTGGAGCCCATCGAGGAAATTACGGTGACTATCCCCGAGAGCTATGCCGGCGCCGTGATGGGCGACATCTCGGCCTCGCGCGGTCGCGTGACGGGTATGGAGACCGATGAGCGCGGCGACACCGTGGTCATTGCCCAGGCACCGCTGGCCGAGCTGACGGATTACTCGACGCGTCTGCGCTCTATTACGCGCGGCACGGGCGACTTTACCATGGAGCCCGCAGGCTATGAGCAGGTGCCTTATGACGTGCAGGCCAAGCTGGTCGAGCGCTATGAGGAGGGCCGCGCTAAGTAGCGTGTGGCTTTGTCTGCAATGTAGGTGCTGACGAAAAGGCCGCCCTGGGTAACCGGGGCGGCCCTTTTTGATCCCCGGTGGGGTTGCAAATCGGTTCTTGTCGGGTTAGGGCTAGTCCCCCGAGGCCTGGTTGCGGCCGGTGGCGTAGTCGATCTGCACATGCGGCTGCAGGTTGTAGCAGTACACGTGGAAGCACAGCGTCTTGCCGTGATCCTCGACCGATTGGGCCTCAAGGCGCACGCCGCGGCAGACGAGTTCCTCTTCGTTATACATGGGCGTGACGCGGTAGAGCACGTGGTTGCCTGTGTCGCGGATATAGCCGAGGATCTGCTCTTCGAAGGGCAACATGCCCGTCTCGTTGAGATATCGCGTACCGGTTAGGAGATTTTTGCGGTTGGCGTTTTCGCCGCAGAGCGACCAAGCGATAAGGTGGCAGCGGTTGTAGAGGCTCTGGCCTGGAATAAAGTCGTAGCGCTGCTGGTGCCATCCGGCGGGGTGGATACGCGAGATATCGCCGCGCTTGCCCTGACCGAGCGATTCGGGTCCTATGCAGGCGAGTGCTTTGCGGGTACGGCCCAGGCTGTCGAGTTTAGAGAACTTCTTAAAGCAGCCCTCTTCGGTGGCCCGTTCGTATTCATCGAGCGTGAACGACGGTGTGCCGAGCGGATGCGTGCCGTCGGCGCGAAGGGTAACGTAGGGATTGCCGGCGTAGTCGGGAATGCTGGTGAGATAAACACCGCGGGCGCGGTTGAGATCGGGGTTTTCGACTTCGTCGATGGGGGTGGTGGAGCTGTCCTCGGCAACGTTGTCGTTGGTGTTGGTCGTGGCGGATTCGGAGCCATCGCCGGAGTCCTCGGAGCTCGCTGTTCCCGATTCGAGTCGGGCGACCAAGTCCGCTTCGTCGTCGGTGCGGTTGGGGCTCTCGTTTTGCTTCTCGGCTAGAGCCGCCGCCTGCTCATCGCTTTGCGGCGAGAGCAGTTTGGGCGCCCCGTCGAGCGATCCCGTAAACAGCGCAAACCCCAGCACCACGGCGGTGCCGATGGAAAGTACTTGCTTGTAGGCGGACTTGCGCGACATTGAGGCTCCTGGAGGGACGGTTGGGAATCTACCAGTCTAGCAGGAGCCGGCAGGGGCCGTTCTATCGAACAAATACTTAAGATTTGGGACAAACACTACTGATTAATTTGTCTCGCGGTCTAGATCGAGGTGGAGTCGAGCCAGTTGAGCTTGCACTCGAGAATGCGCTGCTCGCCGGGTTCGCTGCTGCCGTCAAGTAGGGCGAGCAGCATCTCGGCTGCTTCGCGACCTTCCTGGTCGACGGGCTCGATGATGGTGGAGACGGTCGGCGTGGTGAGGTTGGTCCAGTCTTCGCAGTTGAGTCCCAAAAGACCTATTTGCTGCGGAAGTAGATGGGCCATGGGTTGGAGGGCCTTGTAGACACGGGGAAGTGCCCATTGGTTTTGTACGAAGATGAGTGTGCGCTTGGCGGGGTTGAACTTGTATTTAAAGTATTCGGTGAGCTCGTTGATTGACGGCTTGTTGTGATCGATGGGGATGGCTTTGTAGAGCTGCCCATTCGCGGCTAATGCCTCGGCATATCCCTGAAAACGTTCCATGCGGGTGCGCATTTCGGTCATATTGGCGGCAATGGAGAAAAAGTCCTCGTAGCCGGCATCGAGAAGCGCCTGCGTGGCGTTGTACACGCCGTCGTAGAGGTTGGTTTTGATCCAGCTGGTGCCTGGGCTGTAGATGGCCGCGTCAAAAAAGACGACGGGCTTGCCGGCGCGCTTGATACGGTCGTGGACGGCCTTGAAATTTGCCGTGGGCTGGATGATAAAACCATCGACGCCCAGCGAGAGCATCTTGTCGACGTACATGAGCTCGGTCTCGGGGTTAAAGTTGCTCGTGCAAACGACCGTCTGGTAGCCCGCGGGGAGCATGACCTGTTCCATGCCGTTGAGGACGAGGCCCGCCCACTTGTTGGTGTTATCCAAAATGATGATGGCGATGACGTGGGTCTGCTTGCCGGTGAGCGTTTGCGCTTGGGCGTTGGGAACGTATCCGAGTTCCTTGATGACGCGCGCAATCTTTGTCTGCGTCTTTTCGCTAAGCTTTTCTCGTTTGTCGTTGAGGTAATACGAGACGCTTGCCGTCGAGGTTCCCGCCTCTCGAGCGACGTCTGCAATCGTAACGCGCTGTTTTGCCACAGCGACTCCTTCCGACAGATGAGCATTTTCAACATGATGACTTTGAGTCTTGGTGAGGGATGCGCTTCGGTGAGCGGCTTTCTCCTTTCATATGAGTATGCAACAAATGCGGTATACGGGTGGGGTCGAAATTTGTGACCGACATGCGTATCTGCCGTCTACCGAGAAAATCAAATACTTCTTGACTTTTGAAATCGAGGGTAAAATCGCAGGATTCAGTTTTGGTTAAACGCATAACTAAATAGCGTAACCAACGCTCTGACCTGCGCGTTTACCGAAATAAGCTGGCATTAAGAAAATTGAGCACCTATATTGGTCTTGTCGAAAAGACAGCAAGTCCAAACGGCAGGGGATGCTCCGGAGGCCTCCGCAAACGGTGTCTTGCGCACGCAACTCTATGAAAAGAGGGAAGCAATGAAGATCGTAGGCGTTGCCGCCTGTACCGTGGGTATCGCCCACACGTATATGGCCCAGAAGGCGATTCAGGATGAATGCGCCGCCCGTGGCATCGAGTGCAAGGTCGAGGCTCAGGGTGGCCTGGGTATCGAGAATGAGCTCACGCAGGAAGACGTGGACTCCGCCGACCTGGTCCTGGAGTCCGTCGACGTGGGTGTCGAGAACGAGGACCGTTTTGAGCAGAAGATGGCCGAGGGCAAGTTCCTCAAGGTCGGTACTTCCGATGTAATCGCCGATCCGGTCAAGATCATCGACCAGGCTGTTGAGATTATCAAGGCGACGGGTGGCGCCGTTGACGCGCCCAAGGCCGAGGCCAAGGCAGAGAAGAAGGCCGTCTCCGCTGCCCCGCAGGCCCCGACACCGGCGTCCAAGCAGTCTATCTTTGCCGATCCTGGCAAGACGCTGCTCAATGCATTCAATACCGGCGTTTCCTATTTTATCCCCATTGTCGTTATCGGTGGCGTGTTCCTCGCCTTCTCGTTGGCATCCGGTACTGCCGGTGCTAGCGGTATGGAGGTAACCAACCCGTTGATGGTGAGCCTTAATACCATCGGCATGGCCGGTATTTCCATGATGATTCCGGTGCTTGCGGCATACATCGCCTACTCGATGGCCGGCAAGCCCGCGCTCGCCCCCGGTTTTGTCCTGGGTTACTTGGTCAACAACGCCGTCGTCACCCCGAGCGGCAACAGCGTTTCGACTGGCTTCTTGGGCGCCATGATCATGGCAGTTATCTGCGGTTACTTTGTCCGCTGGATGAAGACCTGGAAGGTCAACAACACCATCCAGACCATCATGCCGATCCTGATCATCCCGATTCTGACCTCGCTCGTCCTGGGCATGGCCTACATCTACATCCTGGCCACGCCGCTTGGCTTTGTGATGGATTGGCTCACCAGCGTGCTCGGTAGCCTGCAGGGCGGCTCCGCCGTCGTCTTGGGCCTGGTCATTGGCGTTATGACCGCCTTCGATATGGGTGGCCCCATCAATAAGACCGCTTCGACCTTTACTATGGCCATCATGGCCTCCGGCATCTATGGCCCCAACGGTATGTTCCGCGTCGCCGTCGCCATTCCCCCGATTGCCTGCGGTCTTGCAGCGCTCATTGCCAAGAACAAGTTCGATGACGCCGATCGCCAGATGGGTATCTCCGCACTGTTCATGGGCTGCATCGGTATTACCGAGGGCGCCATTCCCTTCGCGGTCAAGGACCTCGGTCACACCCTTCCCGGCATCTGCATCGGCTCTGCCGTGGGCGCGGCGCTTGCCGCCTTCCAGGGTATCGACTGCTACGTCCCGCACGGTGGCTTTATCGTCGCCCTTGCCACCAACAACGTCGCGCTGTTCTGCCTGGACATCGTGATTGGCTCTGTGGTTGCCGCTGCAATCCTGATTGCCATGAAGCCCACGCTCGATAAGCAGGCCAAGTAAACCTTTAAGGACTCCGGTTGTGCGGAGGGATGGATTTGACTCCGCACAACCGCCCCTACACAACAAAATCCATCCGTACTGATAGGGCCCGCATCTGGGTCCCAGGGAACTTTTGTCAAAAATCCTCTGGAGAAGGAGAACAAAATGTCCAACCTCACCATCCGCCAGGCCGTTCAGGGCATGCTCAAGCTGCAGGATAGCGGCGATCACGCAACCATGGTCGGCATTGGTCCCATGAGCCCCAACCTGATTCAGGCCGTGTTCGAGCTTGCCAAGGACGAGGATTTCCCGCCCATGTTTATCGCTAGCCGCAACCAGGTCGATATGGACGAGATGGGCGCCGGCTACGTCAACGGTTGGGACCAGACGCGCTTTGCCGCCGACATTAAGAAGGTTGCCGACGAGGTGGGTTATACCGGTCCGTACTACCTGTGCCGCGATCACGGCGGTCCGTGGCAGCGCGACGAGGAGCGTAACGCCCACCTGCCCGAGGACGAGGCCATGGAGCTCGCCCGCAAGTCCTTTGTCGCCGACATGGAGGCAGGCTTTGACCTGCTGATGGTCGACCCCACCAAGGACCCCTATCAGATCGGCAAGGTTATTCCGCTCGACGTGGTGCTTCGCCGCACGATCGATCTTATCGACTATCTTGAGCAGTACCGTCGCGAGCATAACCTGCCCGAGGTTGCCTATGAGGTCGGTACCGAGGAGACCAATGGCGGCCTGACCTCCACCGACAAGTACGAGGAGTTCATTTCTCAGCTGCAGCCCGAGCTCGAGAAGCGCGGCTGCCCCATGCCCACCTTTATCGTCGGCCAGACCGGTACGCTCACCCGTTGGACCGAGCAGGTCGGTCATTACAACTTTAAGAATGCCCGCGAGCTCGCCGACATGGCCAAGCGCTACGGCGTGGGCCTGAAGGAGCACAACGCCGACTACCTGGACGACGCGACGCTGCTCGAGCACATCCCGGCACACGTGACCGCTTCCAATGTCGCCCCTCAGTACGGCACCGAGGAGACCCGCGCTTACCTCAAGCTCTGCGCTACCGAGCAGATTCTGGTCGACAACGGCCTGTGCGACGATCCCTCCGATCTGTATCACACGCTGCTGGTCAAGGCCATCAAGACCGAGCGCTGGCGCAAGTGGATGACCGGCGACGATATCAACCTGCAGGTTGACGACATTCTGGCCGACGACGAGCTCAGCCTGAAGATTCTGGATGTCTCCGGCCACTACGCGTTCAACGATCCCGAGGTCAAGGAGCAGGTCGAGAAGCTCTATCGCAACCTCGCTGCCCAGGACATTGACGGCAAGCGCTTTGTGATCGAGCACATCAAGCGCCCGATCAAGCAGTACGTCGTCGGTCTTAACCTCAAGGGCGTCACGAGCCGCATCGAGAAGGCTCTCTAAGTAGCTTTTCCTACACGACGCCGGGCCTGGGGCATGTCCCAGCTGCAGGCCCGGCACATAGGACAAAGGGACATCCCCTTTGTCCTATTTTTTGAGTTTTGGATTCCTTAGAAGGAGTTTGCACCATGAAGTTCTTTATCGATACCGCCAACCTTGACGAGATCGCCGAGGCCAAGAGCTGGGGCTGCCTTGCCGGCGTCACCACCAACCCGTCCCTGTACGCCAAGACCGGCGGCAAGCTCGCCGACTTTGAGCCCCATATGCTCAAGATTGCCGAGCTCTGCGAGGGCCTGCCCGTGTCTGCTGAGTCCACCGCGACCACTGCCGAGGGCATGATCGAGGAGGGCAAGCGTCTTGCCGCCCTGGCTCCCAACATCGTGGTCAAGCTTCCCGTGTGCGAGGCCGGCCTCGCCGCCTGCCGCGCCCTGGCCGATGCGGGCGTGCGCGTCAACATGACGCTTGTTTTCTCGCCGACGCAGGCCCTCATGGCCGCCAACGCCGGTGCCCGCTACATCAGCCCGTTTGTCGGCCGCTTTGACGACATCGCCGAGGACGGCATCTCGCAGCTCGACAATGTCGTGACATGCATCAAGAACTATGACTGGACCGGCAAGAACGTCGACGACACCGTCGAGATCATCACCGCTTCGGTCCGCACGCCCAACCACGTGACCCAGGCGGCTCTTCTTGGTGCCGACATCGCGACCGTGCCCATGGCCGCTCTCAAGAAGTGCCTGCATCACCCGCTGACCGACCAGGGCCTCGCCTCTTTTGAGGCTGACTGGCAGAAGGTCGTCGCTCAGGCTTAACGACCGGGTTGCCCTCGGCATCGCGCCATCCGGTGCCGGGGTTGTTCTCAAGAGGGGAATTCGTATGACCAACCAGGAGCTGGCGAAGGTCGCCAATGAGGTCAGGAAGGGTGTCGTGACTGCGGTTCACGCGGCCAAGTCGGGACATCCGGGTGGATCGCTCGGTGCAGCCGACATCATGACGTATCTGTACTTTGAGGAAATGAATATCGATCCTGCCGACCCTCACAAGGCCGATCGCGACCGCTTTGTGCTCTCCAAGGGTCACGCGGCGCCGGGCCTGTATTCGGTGTTGGCAAATCGCGGCTATTTTCCCGTCGAAGAGCTCGAGACGCTCCGCCATATTGGCAGCCGACTGCAGGGCCATCCCAACATGAACGATACCCCAGGCATCGATATGTCCACCGGCTCGCTCGGTCAGGGCATCTCTGCTGCAGTTGGAATGGCGCTTGCCGCTAAGCACTGGGGCGACAGCTACCGTGTCTACACGTTGCTGGGCGACGGTGAGTGCGAGGAAGGCCAGGTGTGGGAGGCGGCTATGTTTGCCGGCAACCATGCGCTCGACAATCTTGTTGCCGTCGTCGACCTCAACGGCTTGCAAATTGACGGCACGATCGATGAAGTCAACTCGGCCATGCCGCTTGCCGACAAGTTCCGCGCCTTTAAGTGGCATGTGATAGAGCTAGCCGATGGCAACGACATGGCGCAGATTGAGGCGGCTTTCGCCGAAGCTCGCGAGGTGACCGGCGCGCCCGTCGCTATCATCGCCGAGACGGTGAAGGGCAAAGGCGTCTCCTTTATGGAGAACCAGGTTGGCTGGCATGGCAAGGCGCCCAATGACGAGCAGTTTGAGCAGGCCATGGCCGAGCTCGCGGCAGCAGGAGAGGAGCTCTAATGGCAGAGGTCAAAAAAGTCGCCACGCGCGTAAGCTACGGCGAGGCGCTCGTCGAGCTGGGCAATGAGCACGATGACTTTGTAGTGCTCGATGCCGACCTGGCTGCCGCTACGCAGACGGGTAAGTTTAAGGCTGCCCATCCTGAGCGCTTTTACGATGCCGGCATCGCCGAGAGCAACCTGATGGGTCTTGCCGCCGGCATCGCGACCACGGGCCGCGTTGCTTTTGCGAGCACCTTTGCGATGTTTGCCGCCGGTCGCGCCTACGAGCAGGTCCGCAATTCCATTGGCTACCCGCACCTCAACGTCAAGATTGGCGCCACCCATGCCGGCATTTCGGTGGGCGAGGACGGCGCCACGCACCAGTGCTGCGAGGATATCGCACTCATGCGTACGATTCCGGGTATGACGGTGGTCGTTCCCGCCGACGATGTCGAGGCCCGCGCCTGTGTGCGCGCCGCCTATGAGTTTGAGGGGCCGGTCTACATGCGCTTCGGCCGCCTGGCAACACCGGTCATCAACGATCACGAGGACTACGAGTTCAAGATCGGCCGCGGTGTTGTTGTACGGGAGGGCTCTGATGTCACGATCGTCGCGTGCGGTCTCATGGTCGCTGAGGCGCTCGCTGCCGCCGAGGCGCTCGCTGCCGACGGCATCGATGCTGAGGTCATCAACATGCATACGATCAAACCGCTCGATGAGCGTTTGGTGGTTGCCAGCGCCAAGAAGACCGGTCGCATGGTCACCGCCGAGGAGCATTCGATTATCGGTGGTCTTGGCGAGGCCGTTGCCTCGGTGCTCGCGGAGCAGCATCCAGTGCCGATGCGTCGCGTCGGCGTGCGCGATGTGTACGGCGAGTCCGGCCCTGCGGTCGATTTGCTGCATAAGTACGGTTTGGACGCCGACGGCATCGAAGCTGCGGTCAGGTCCGTGTTGTAAGGAAGGCTTTCCATGGGGTTTGTATCTGCCAACCAAGTGACGATTGGCTACGCCGCCGCCTCGCGCGAGGACGCGCTGCATTATCTGTCCGAGCAGGCTGTTGAGCTTGGTTTTGCCGATGACGCGTCTGCTGTAGAGGCGGCTTTTATTGCTCGCGAAAACGAGGCCGAGACTGGCCTCGTCGCCGGTTTTGCCGTTCCGCATGCCAAGAGCGATGCGATCCATACGCCGGGCGTGGCCGTGCTCAAGCTGTCCGAGCCTGTTGAGTGGCCGAGCTTTGATGGCGTGCCCGTCGATGTGGCGCTCGCGCTGTACGTGCCCGCCGGCGAAGCGGGAACCACGCACCTGCGTCTGCTCTCCAAGGCTGCCGTGATGCTGATGGATGCTGGCTTCCGTGACAGGGTGCGCGAAAGCACCGATCCTGTCGAGATTGCCGAGCTCATCAACGCCGGGCTCGAGGGCTAGAACGGGCTCTCCGTTCCATTAATCGATCCTTCTCCAAGGAAAAGGGCCGCGACGCTATAGGCGT
>CABPCG010000029.1 GCA_902405995.1 uncultured Collinsella sp. | reverse complement strand
GCAAGGCGGGGCCGAGGCCGCCTCGATCAATTTGCGAAAGAATCTTGACGGTACCACTGAAGTTGAGGTTGATGATGTAGCCTCGTATATCAAATACATCAACGGACTTTCACCAACAATAAATGGTGACGCCAGAACATATGAATCTACATTTGTTTTCCGAGGACAAGGATCCACTAAGTTTGATCTTGTTCCGTCAATCGGAAGAGACAGCTATCGGCGTGAACTGGGATCGGACACCATTTCCCCTATCATAGGCAGTCTTACGCACGAGGCGGACATTATTGAAACTGCCTGCCGCATAATGCCAAATATCTTCAAGCGTGATTTGCTTCCGATTGATCTTTTAGCCTGCCTCCAGCACTACGGAGTCCCCACCAGACTATTAGATGTAACTTCAAACGCGCTTGCCGCCCTCTATTTCGCCTGCGGCAATCCTGAAGACGTGGGCGAAGTATTTATCTTTAGGCGACCGGGAGGAGATAAGCGGGAATATCCCATCTGCCAGGCAATTGCGGACTCTTGGCATCTGTTTATGAACTCAAAGATTCTGTCTCATTTTGCCTCGCTTGCAATATCTAGACCATACTTTGACTATCAACGTGATCTAGTGCTTTCAAATTGCCCTGAACCAACTGATCAGGCAAAATGGTTTAAGAAGTGCTGCGAAGATACATTATTTGTCTACGGAACTAGATATCTTGATAGACAAGCCGCTCAGTCCGGCCAATATATTCTTTTCCCAAATGACATTCGTGGTAAGGATTCTTCTTTGTCGTTTGATGACTTAATAAGTCCACTGCCCAAAGACAGTCCCGTGATAGCCGGTCGTTGCATAGTGCCATCTAATAGAAAAGCATCAATACTGAACGAGTTGAGTAAACTTGGCATTACCGAAGCTTCGCTCTTTCCCGACAGCATTGAGAAGAGATGCGCCGGCATAGTGAGTGAGATTAAGAGACACCGTCACTGAAGATTGCTCTTAATATCAGCGTAGAGAATTATGCTTCAGGCATTATGTCATACGTACTTATAAGGTTCATTGCCTAAAATCTCAATTTAAAACCGATATTTGTTCAAAGCTAACAAATATCGGTTTTAAAACTATATAATTGTTCTTGTTATTTAAGGATGTCTGTGGATAATCGATATATTTGAGAAGGATTCTAAAGATGATCCTCAATTTTTCATTTAAGAACTTTCAGAGCTTTCGAGATACTCAGCAGTTCTCGTTTGAACCGATTTCGAGCAAAAAGGAACTTGGGCCCGTGCGAGTGGCTGCGGTTTACGGCGCAAACGCGTCAGGCAAATCAAATTTCCTAAATGCTCTTTACTTTGTCTCTTACTTTGTTCGTACAGGTTATGCGACAGGCGATGCGAATTCTCAAATACCCATCGTCCCTTTTTTACTTGACTCGGAATCGCGATCAAATGACACAGAATTCTCGATAGATTTTATCGCCAGCAATTTGAAGTATGAGTTTTCATTTGGTGTAAACAAAAATGAGGTTACATATGAGAATCTCACTGTGTATCGATCAAAACAGCCGTCCCTTCTTTATGACCGCTCTTCGATAAACGGGGAACAGTCAATTAAATTTGGTAGCACCTTTACAGGCGCCAAAAAACAACTTTGGGATATCACGCGCAATAATTCATTGTTCTTATCTGCCGCCGCGGCGGCTGGAAGTGATGTAATTCAACCCGCATTCGCAGCTCTTGCCAATGACATCAATCTCTATGATGCAACGCATTATCTAGCAGAACTCGCCACCATAAAAAAGCTGTTTATCAACGATAACGCACGAGCTCAGATGCTATCTCAGCTCATTAAATATGCTGATATCGGAATTGACGGCATGGATGTCCGTCAATCGGAAGGCGTCATGGGTTTAAAAGACTCACTCATTGGACTCGATGAGATTCCGGAAGAGGCACGTAATAAAATTGCAGAAGACTTTAAATTGTCGTTCGCTTATGACCTGTTCTTCCACCACAAAGGCTCTGGAGATGGCTTTTGGCTGGGCTCCGCCCATGAATCGGAGGGCACAAAAGCTGCGCTGGCGTTTTTCTCGGTAGCCTTACGTTCTTTAAGCAGTGGGGCCACAACAGTAATTGACGAGCTTGATTCGAGCCTTCATCCTACGCTCCTGCGCGACTTCGTCTCACTGTTCGCCGATCCCGACACAAATCCAAAGGGCGCGCAGCTAATCTTCTCGACCCATGATGTCACCTTGATGACACGAACCAGCCCTATGGAAGAGGTGCTTGAACGTGACCAAGTCTGGTTTGTGGAAAAGGACTCTGAAGGTGCTTCGCAATTAATTGCTGCGATGGAGTATTCGCCTCGTGCAAATGAGAATCTGGGGCGCAATTATTTAAACGGTGTCTATGTGCCGCTGCCCAACCCAAGTTTTCATCAACTTGTGGCCCGACTCATGAAGGAAGGCGCTGACATAAATGGCTAAGGCTGAAAGGAGAGGGCTTGCTCGCGGCCGCAAAAAGCAAACAAGAGCCAAAAGAAAGCGCCATCTAATTGTGTCCAATGGCAAGCTGACCGAAACCGAATACTTTAACTTCCTTATTAATGAAATGGACGTTCGCGGAAGCGTGCGGTATCGGCATATTGACGGAGACCCTTTGAAGGTCGCCAAGCAGCTTTCGCGAGAGCTCGATTCAGATAAAAAGGCCGTTAAAGCAGGCGAAATCGAAGCATTGAGTTCCGCATGGATCGTAGTCGATTCAGATGAGTTCAGAAACCTAGCCGCAGCAGAACGAGAAGCAAAGACAAAAGGAGTTAGGCTCGCGATCTCCAACCCATGCTTTGAAGTATGGCTTATCGATCATGTCTCACCATGCCCGGAAACTTTTGCATCGACGCCACAATGTGAGAAAAGAGCGCGCGACCTTGGCGTTCTAAAATCTACTGACCCCAACAGGTCCTCCGCGTCAAAGTTCAAGTCGGTAAATCTCGAAATGATTGATGGCAACAAAGGCCAGGCTTTGACCAATGCCGCAAAGCACAATACGGATAATAAACGTCGTGCAAGAGAAACGAATCCGGACAACGTTGCCGCCTATCAAGTATGGACAGACTTGCCTAATCTTGTAGATGACGTATTTGGATCGGGTAACTAGTGTGATTCATCCCGCGTTAGGGGCAGGCTTTTAACTCAAAAAATCGTAAACGAGGTAGCAATACTATGGAGCTATGTTCAGCTAGAAGACGGCACTGGACGCGCTGTCTGACAGCCCCGAGCCCAAAGACAACCAGTACTTTGCATGGATCCAGGACCTTGTTTCCGGAAACCGCACGCGAGAAGAACTCGCCGACGAGCTGCGCCGCGGTTGCGTTGTGGGCACGGGCGATCCGTCGCACGTATAAAATCAAAGCATCCGCACGCCTGCCATTATCTTGATTGGACGCCACATGGAACTCCCTAGCACCCTGTGCAGCAATGTCTACGACTTTGCGTTTTGCCACGAGCCCTGCTACGACCGCCTGGTCGACCTCGCCGACCCCGAGGACTGGGGTCCCGGCAACCGCATTCTCAAAAACTACCTGTCGTTTTCGTTTAGCCGCGCGGTGTTCCTGACCGAGCGCGACGTGGACCAGACCGCCCCGTCCAACTTGCCGCTGGTGTTCGACGACGACCGCTGCCTATTCAACACCGGCCTGTACACGCGCCGCTACGAGACCATCTACGGTCTGTTTGAGCCCAACACCAAGCCCGATGCGCGCCAGCGCTGGTTTTTGAAGGGTTTCTTTAAGGAAAGCGATCCCATGCTGGTCTCGTTTGAATACCTGCCGTGCCGCGTGCGCTTTGCCGAGGACCCCTCCGAGCTGGTCTTTGACTACCGCCTGCCCATCCGTTCCAACATCGACCACATTCTGGGCGACGAGGAGAACCTCACGCGTATTCCCGCCAGCCTGATGGGGGAGGGCAACTCGCTGCTGCTGCGCCGCGCCTTTGAGGGAGCCGTCGTCGAGGCCGCCCGCCGCGCCGCCGCCAATTACACGCTCGCCGTGCCGCAGTTCTACGGCGGTCGGATCCAACTGCTGCTGCCGCTGTGCCTAACCGGCGACAAGCCCGAACTGGCGCTGACCATCCAGCGCGAGGACGGCTTCTACGCCGCGCGCACCTGCCTCACGCTCGACATGGCCTATAACAATGCTCGACTTATCTGCCGTCCCGAGACCTCGTGGATTAAGCGATAAAGGGTGGCTTAACTGCGGTTTTGCCGATTGCCTTGGTTGTTTTGGCTTGGCTAGCACCCACGAATTTAAAATCGAGGGCAAAAAGTTCTTGGTAAACCGCGCGCGGCTATGTTAATATCTCTTTTGCCGAAAGGCGACGGGCGATTGGCTCAGGGGTAGAGCATATCCTTCACACGGATGGGGTCACAAGTTCGAATCTTGTATCGCCCACCATCTAAAGCACAGGTCAGAGGTGTTAAGCCTCTGACCTTTTTCTTTTTGACACCAAAATTGAAGCGAAGTTACCTAAGGCGTTATATGTTACGCAGTTCACCTTAGGTGTCGTCATTGCGCGTTTTGCAAAATTCGTCTGCGTTCATTCATTGAATTCCCTGCGTAATCTATGTGCAATTGTGGAGACAGAGACCGCTGGCTCACAGCTTGTACCAGCGCGTTCATGCCTATGGCGGCTTTTCAACGGATTGCGTCAAGCTTTTGGTCAGCGTTTGGTCAGCTTCCGGTACTTACCCGCATGATGCCCCGGTAGATAATCGTCCACGACCACAACCGCACGGTCTACGGCCGATACCAGGGGAGGCGCAAATGGACGAAATCGTCTGCGCAAACACCGCATTCCGCTATTGGCGCTGCCCACCGCAGGTGCGCGACCTCTACCCGCGCCTACCCAACTCCGAAGAAGGCTGGCGAGCTCTATCCCAAGCCCCTTTCGTAACCGACGTCCTCAAGACCCCAGTCATCACAGCAGCATCAACTCGAAGCAACCTACATTCCGAGACAAGACGGACCATCCGATGGAACATCGCCTATACAGAGAAGGTCTCGATCGACACGGGCATGGGCTTTAGCGTCACAGACCCTCTTCATACGCTATTCACCATGACTCGAAGCGTTTCTTCATGCGACCTGGTTCTGGCCATGTACGAGCTCTGCGGATGGTTTTCGGTTTTTAAACCATCGCCCGCGGTCGACATGGCACTTGAGCAAGCAAAATCAGAAGAAGAGCAGTACACCACAGAAAGTCTTTTTGAACTAGATGAAACCCAAGACGAGGCCCCATGGAAGCGAGTCTATGCTCGGGCGAGCCAGAAGGACAGCGAGAATGATCAAAGTGGGCAGCAGAATGACGGATCCGGAAATAAAGCAAACGGAAAAGGCACATCGCTCTGGATGAGAAAGCCTCTTATTGAAATAGAAGAACTGCACAAATTTGCAGCGAAGGTTAAGGGCGAGATGTGGGGAAAACAATTCTACGAAGCCGCACGGCAGGTAATGGGTATTGCGGCATCCCCGCTAGAAGTTGCTGGAATCATGTTGCTAAGTCTTCCGAGGCGTACTGGCGGAGCGGAGTTTAAAAACATATACGTCAACGACTTAACACCGCTGTCGAATTCAGCTCGAAAAATCGCAGGTCAGAAAATCTGTTACGGCGATATCGTCATCGTAAACCCAATAATAATGAAAGCTGTGATTATCGAACTTCAGGGAGAGGTTATCCATGGTTCAGGCGCCGTGCTGGACCACGATGCCGCACGAATGACAGCATTACAAAGCATGGGATACGACGTATTTCTTGTAACCCATGACATGCTCAATGATCACGATCAGCTTGATGCCATCATTCACAGTGTGTGTGAGCGATTGGAGTTGCACTACAAACCAAAAACCGAGGCGATGAGATGCGCTGAGACCAGATTGCGAGCCAACGTTCTGTGCAATTGGCTTGGTATTGGTAAGTAATAATGTTCAAGTGAGCATTATTACTACTTTATATGCTGCAGTAATTAAGTGCCATTTTAAAACCACGCCGGTTTACTACGTTGGATTGGGGGTAGCTGAGCACACCGAATTCGTCGCTCGTAAAACCGCAGGTAGAATGCCTGCCCGTTTTGCGAATGTAGGCGTGTGGTCGGAAATCCGGGAATCGTCGTAGTAAACCGGTCCGTTTATGAAGCGACCAGCTGGCGCGAGCTGCGCACGGTTCAGTAAATTGACCCGAAGGCGCGGAGAGGGGCTCAGACGAAACCCTCCCGCGGAAGCACCGCGGATTGCTTTGTTCTGGCCGGCGGCACCTGGGGCGCGCCCCGCGGGCTATTTCGGGCATCGTGTGTCCCTTCGGCCCCGCGCCGTTCCACGCACCGTAAAATCTTTTCCAAAATTGTCCTTGCATCGGCGGGGGAGTTCCCGTATAGTACATTCTCGCACGGGGGCGTAGCTCAGCTGGGAGAGCGCTTGACTGGCAGTCAAGAGGTCAGGGGTTCGATCCCCCTCGTCTCCACCCGAGCATTGAATGAGGCTTCAACGCAAGTTGGGGCCTTTTTTCATATCTATCGATTTACACATCTTTTGGCTGGGCAGCATCTTGGCTACATATCCATTGTTAATCATAAATATGAATGTTAATAACTTTACGTCTGTGGATGGCAAAGCTAGTCCGCAGCGCCAATAACAAAGAGGCCAGGCGTAATGCCCGGCCTTAAAAATCTCTGGTGGGCCCTCCGGGATTCGAACCCAGAACCCAGGGATTATGAGTCCCCTGCGCTAACCGTTGCGCCAAGAGCCCTTATGAACGGTGAATGCAATTCTAACAAAGGCAACTCAGACCTAATTTCTTCGCTTCACGACGTGAAATACTACCATGCACGAGCAAGTCGCACAACGCAAGATCAAGTCCGATGCTAAACAACAGCTAATCTAGGCGCGTCGCAGAAAAGACGCGATCTAAAGAAGTTAAGGCCTTTAATTCAGGGCTCCGACACATTTTTGCGTGAAATCAACCTGATGCCATTTCAAAACCATGCCGGTTTACTACGACGAATCGGCGACCCCCGAGCACCGTGTGTTCTCCGTTTGCAAAACCGCAGGTAGGTAGCCCGCCGCTTGCACGAAAAGGCGTGCGTGGTTGGACATTCCTGATTTATCGTAGTAAACCGGCATGGTTCTGAGGCGCTGGGGAGGGGCGCTTCGCAATCGGACCCGATAATGGGACTGGCGGCGCACGGAAAACCCTGTTGAACGGGGCGCGTCGTGTTCCACGCGCCAAGTCGGCCGGCGTACGGGCTGTGCGGGGGCCAGGCGCCCCGCGGGCTGGCGCGGTCCCGTGCGTGCGCCGACACTCGCGAAAATTTTTCCAAAATTGTCCTTGCATCGTGGTCCGAGTTCCCGTATAGTACTTCTTCGCACGGGGGCGTAGCTCAGCTGGGAGAGCGCTTGACTGGCAGTCAAGAGGTCAGGGGTTCGATCCCCCTCGTCTCCACCCGAGCATTGAATGAGGCTCCAACGCAAGTTGGGGCCTTTTTTCATATAGGCACACAAGGTCAAAGGCGGCAGCATGATCCTCCTGGTCGACAAGATCGAAAAAAGCTTCGGCGCGCGCGTCCTCTTTAGCGGCGCGTCCTTCCAGATCAACCCCGGCGAGCGCTTCGCGCTCGTGGGCCCTAACGGCGCCGGCAAAACCACCATGCTCAAAATCATCATGGGCATCGACAGCCCCGACGCCGGCCAGGTCCAGTACGCCAAGGACTGCCAGGTGGGCTACCTAGAGCAGGAAACTAATCTGGAGCACAAGGACACCACCATCCTTGCCGAGGTCATGGCCGCCGCCAAGGAAATCCGCCGCATGGGCGAGCGCGCTAACGAGCTGCAGGCCCAGATCACCGAGCTCTCCGAGCAGGGCAAGGACGTCGACGCACTCCTTAACGAGTACGGCCAGGTCCAGGACCGCTTTGAGCACCTGGGCGGCTACGAGCTCGAGAGCAACGCCCGCAAAATCCTTTCCGGCCTGGGCTTTAAGGTCACCGACTTTGAGCGCCCGTGCTCCGAGTTCTCGGGCGGCTGGCAGATGCGCATCGCGCTCGCCAAGCTCTTCCTGCGCCACCCCGACCTGCTGCTGCTGGACGAGCCCACCAACCACCTGGACCTCGAAAGCGTCCAGTGGCTGCGCGGCTTTATCGCCAACTACGACGGCGCCGTCCTCATCGTCAGCCACGACCGCGCCTTCATGGACGCCTGCGTCGACCACGTCGCCGCCCTCGAGAACCGCCGCGTGACCACCTACACCGGCAACTACAGCAGCTACCTCAAGCAACGCGAGGACAACCTGGAGCAGATGCGCGCCAAGCGCGCCGCCCAGGAGCGCGACATCGCCCACATGCAGGTCTTCGTCGACAAGTTCCGCTACAAGCCCACCAAGGCAGCCCAGGCCCAGGAGCGCATCCGCAAGATCGAGCAGATCAAAAAGGAGCTTGTCATCCTACCCGAGGGCCACAAGCACATCGACTTTAAGTTCCCCGACCCGCCGCGCTCTGGCGACATGGTCGTGGGCCTGGAGGGCGTCTCCAAGTCCTACGGCAACAAGCACATCTACAGCGACATCGACCTCAAGCTCTACCGCGGCGAGCACGTGGCGCTCGTCGGCCCCAACGGCGCTGGCAAGTCCACGCTCATGAAGATCCTCGCCGGCCTGGAGCCGCCCACCACCGGCACCCGGGACCTGGGCACCAACGTGGGCGTGGCCTACTACGCCCAGCACGCGCTCGAGGGCATGACCGAGTCCAACACCGTCCTGCAAGAGATCGACACCGTCACGCCCAAGTGGACCGTGCCACAGCAGCGCAGCCTACTGGGCGCCTTCCTGTTTAGCGACAACGATTCCATCGAGAAGCAGGTTCGCGTCCTCTCCGGCGGCGAAAAAGCGCGTCTGGCCCTGGCCAAGATGCTCGTGGCCCCCGAGGCGCTCCTGTGCCTGGACGAGCCCACCAACCACCTAGACATCGACTCGGTGGACATGCTCGAGAACGCCCTGCAAAACTTCCCCGGCACCATCGTGCTGATCAGCCACGACGAACACCTGGTGCGCGCCGTGGCCAACCGCGTGATCGACATCCGCGATGGCAAGGTCACGGTCTATGACGGCGACTACGACTACTACCTCTACAAGCGCGAGGACCTCGCAGCCCGTGCCGCCGCCGAGACGGCAGGGGAGAGTGCGCCGGCCACGGCCAAGTCCACCAAAGCCAGCGCCGCCCAGGCCGACACCCCCGCAGCTGCCCCCAAACCCGCCGAGGGCAAAAAGACCAAGGAGCAAAAGCGCGCCGAGGCCCAAGCCCGCGCAGCGCTCAATAAAAAGCTCAAGGGCGTGCGCAACCAGCTCAAGAAGATCGAGACGGAGCTCGACAAAAAGCGTGCCCGCTATGACGAGCTTATGGAATTGATGGCAAGCGAAGAGCTTTATGCCGATCAAGACAAGTTCAACGCCGCGCTGGGGGAATATAACGGCCTTAAGCAAGAGCTACCCAAGCTCGAGGACGAATGGCTGGAGCTTTCCACCCAGATCGAAGAGGAGACCACGCGTGAACTCTCGTAAGGCCGCTGCCGTGGCGATGAGCATCATCGCCATCGCCTGTCGCATCTGCGGCATCTTTATGAGCGCGATGACCGTGCTGCTGTGCTTTAGCGGCCTCACCGCCAAGCTGCAGATCGTAGGCTTTGTCGTCGAGCTTTCGCGCGCACTGCCGAGCGCCATCGCCGGCTATGGCGTCATCACGTCGCCCTTTGGCGGCGTGTTCCGCCTGGATTACGCCATCGTCGCCGTGATCCTGTTTGTGATCGACTACCTGCTCACGCGCGCCTCGCGCCGCGTCCGCTAGGGGAGCGCTATGTCCAGCAGCTACCTCATGAACCTGCTCGCCAGCGCCGTCGCCGTCATCGTGGGCATCGTGATCCACGAGAGCGCACACGCCGCCGCGGCCTGGGCGCTCGGCGACAAGACGGCCCGTTCGCGCGGCCGCGTGTCGCTCAACCCGCTTAACCATATCGACCCGTTTGGCACCATCATCCTGCCGCTGCTCATGCTCGCGGCCGGCGGCCCGGTGTTCGCCTTCGCCAAGCCCGTGCCCGTCTACCTTAACAACCTCAAGCACCCCAAGCGTGACGAGGTCCTGGTGAGCGCAGCCGGCCCCGCATCGAACATCACGCTCGCGTGCCTCGCTGCCGCCCTCATGCACGCGGCATATGGCAGCCTCTATACCGGCATGTCCTTTGCCATGGCGTCACATATCATGAACTTCGGCGCCACGTTTATCGTGGTCAACCTGTCACTCGCGTTCTTCAACCTCATCCCGATCCCGCCGCTCGATGGCTCGTCGATCATCGTGCCGTTCCTCAAAGGCAAGGCGCTCGCCAATTACTGCCGCCTGCAGCAATACGCCATGCCCATCCTCATCATCGTGCTGTATCTGCTGCCCATGTGGACTGGCATTGATGTGATCGGCCGCTATTTCGACGTTACCGTGTATCCGCTGGCCGAGTGGCTGCTCAACTTCGCAATCGCCGGCATCTAAGGTAAACTTACAGGTCGACCGCGCAAAACGGTCGCAACATGCACCCAAACCGCGCCGCGAAGGCGCCGTCAAAGGAGGTCGAAGATGTCGTATCGCGTGTCGACGCAGGTCTACAGCGGACCGTTCGACCTGCTGCTGCAGCTGGTAACCCGCCAAAAAGTAGATATCGGCGCTATCTCCATTAGCGAGGTGGCCGAGCAGTACCTTGCCGAGGTGGAGCGCATCGAGGCGCTGGACCTGGACGTGGCGAGCGACTTTCTGCTGGTCGCGGCAACCCTTCTGGACATCAAGGCTGCCTCTCTGGTGCCGCAGGAGGCCCCGCGCAAAGTCGATGACGACGATGACGAGTTCGACGAAGACCTCGAGGAACTCAGCGCGCTCGACGGCGACGCCTTGCGCGAGGTCCTGATCCAGCGCCTGATTGCCTACAAGCAGTTTAAAGGCGCGGCTGCGGCCCTCGGTGCCCGCATGCAAGCCGAGAGCCGCATGCACCCGCGTGTGGCCGGCCCCGATCCCGAGTTCCTAGGCCTTATGCCCGACTACCTGGCTGGCATCACCCTGCGCGGCCTAGCCGTTATCTGTGCCGACCTAGATGGCAAGCGCCAGACCTTCCTGCTGGAAGCCGAGCACGTGGCACCGCATCGCGTGCCGCTCGACCTGACCGTGGCCTCAGTCGACCGCTTTACCATGGCGCACCAAACCTGCACCTTCCGCGAGCTACTGGACGGCGATGCCACCACCGAGCAGCTCGTCGTCACCTTCCTGGCCATGCTTGAGCTTGCCAAGCGCGGCTCGCTCACGCTGAGCCAGGACGAGATCTTCGGAACCATCTGCATCAACCGCGTCGAGGGCGCCGAGGCATACGTGCCCGGCGAGGGCCCCGAGCTCACCGAATAGGAGCCGCAACCATGTCAACCCTTTCCACGCTGGAGGCAAACAGCCTCAAAGGCGCCCTCGAGGCGCTGCTGCTGGTGTCGAGCGACCCGGTGAGTGCGCCCGCGCTCGCCGGCGCACTGGATATCGCCCCCGGCGAGTGCGCATCGCTGCTCGCCGAGCTCAAGGTTGAGTACGAGGAGGCCAACCGCGGCTTTCAGCTGCGTGAGGTCGCCGGCGGCTGGCGCCTGTTTACGCACCCCGCCTACCACGACGTGGTCGAGGCCTATGTGTTGAGCTGGGACACGCAAAAGCTGTCGCAGGCCGCGCTCGAGACCCTGGCCGTCATCGCATACCACCAGCCCGTGACGCGCGAGGTGGTCAAGGGCATCCGCGGCGTCAATTCCGACGGCGTCATCGCGTCGCTCGTGGACAAGGGCCTGGTGCGCGAGCTCGGCCGCGATCCCCAGCGCGGTCAGGCCATCATCTACGGCACGACCAACGCCTTCTTGGAAAAGTTCGGTCTGCGCTCCACCCGCGACCTACCCGACCTGGAGCAGTTTGCCCCCGACGAGCAATCGCGTCAGTTTATCCGCGAGCGCCTGAGCGGCCGCAGCATTCAGTCCACGCTCGAGGAGCAGGCCGATGACCTGGACGAAGAGCGCGAACTGCTCGATACCGATGTTGAAGATGTTGAGGCAGTCGAGGACTTGGAGACCCTGGTCGTCGACAAGACCTCGGAGGATTTACATGACGAGGACTAACGAAGTAGGGGAGACGCGCGCCATGGGTAACGCAGTACCCGCTGCCGACGCCCAGCCTGTCTACCCGCACACCATGCGCCTGCAGCGCTTTTTGGCGCGCGCGGGCGTGGCGAGCCGCCGCGGGTCGGAGGACCTGATGACCGCCGGACGCGTGACCGTTAACGGCGAGGTCGCGACCGAACTGGGCACCAAAGTCGACGTCGAACGCGATCACATCGAGGTCGACGGCATGCCTGTCAAGCTCAACCAGGGCGCCGTGTATCTGATGCTCTACAAGCCGACCGGCTACCTCACCACCATGAGCGACCCGCAGGAGCGCCCCTGCGTGGCCGACCTGGTCCCGCGCGACCGCTTTCCGGGGCTCTTCCCGGTAGGTCGCCTTGACCGCGACACCACGGGCCTTTTGCTCTTTACCACCGACGGCGACCTGTCACAGGATCTGCTGCACCCCAGCAAGCACGTCTACAAGACCTACCAGGCACTTGTCGACGGGCAGCTGTCCGACCGCGACCTCACGCCGCTACGTCGTGGCATTGAGCTCGACGACGGCCTATGCCAGCCGGCAATCTGCCGCGTCATCAGCGCACGCGAGGCCGAGGCCGTTGCTCCCCAGGGCGTCAAGCCCGGCACTACCGCCGTGGAGGTCATCATCCGCGAAGGCCGCAAGAACCAGGTCAAGCGCATGCTGAGCAAGATCCACCACCCGGTGATTCGCCTGCATCGCTGCAACTTTGCCGGCCTGGAACTCAAGGACGTGGCCAAGGGGTCGTGGCGCGAGCTCACCGACCGCGAGGTACAGATCCTCAAGTCCGGCGGCATCCCGCCTAAGCAGGCCGTCGGCAAGCGCGGCACCGCGCCGGCGACCAACGCCGCGAGCCGCACGCGCCACCACGGCAGCCACGGCTCCGCACCCAAGCGCAACACCTACCGCGAGCGCTACACCGGCTAGGCAAACCGCCAACCAATACAGCGTCCGCGTCTCATATCAGCACGTCAACCACCGAAAGGAAGCATTGCATGATCGTCGCCATCGACGGCCCCGCCGGTTCCGGCAAGTCCACCATCGCTAAGGAGATCGCCTGCCAGCTGGGCTTTAACAAGCTCGACACAGGTGCCATGTATCGCGCCGTCACCTTCACCGCCCTCGACCGCGGCATCGATCTGGACGACGAGGCGGCCATCGATGCCCTCGCCGAGCAGATCGAGATCCGCTTTACCAACGGTACCGGCGAGGACACGCGCCTGACCATTGACGGCAAGGACGCTTCGGCCGCCATCCGCACCCCGCAGGTCGACGCCAACGTGTCCAAGGTCTCGGCCTACCCGGGCGTGCGCGCGGCCATGCTCATCCATCAGCGCCGCGCCGCCGAAGACCGCGATATCGTAGCCGAGGGTCGCGACATCGGTACCGTCGTATTCCCCAACGCGCAAGTCAAGGTCTTTCTGACCGCCGACCCGCGCGAGCGCGCCCGTCGCCGCGTGCTGCAGCGCCACCAGAACGATGCGCAGCCGCTCACCACCGAGCAGCTCGAAGCCGAGGTCGACGAGACCCTCGATGCCCTCAAGCAGCGCGACAAGCTCGACAGCAGTCGCGAGGTCGCGCCGCTTGTGCCCGCCGAGGACGCCGTGCACGTCGACTCCACCGCCCACACCATCGACGAGGTCGTCTCGATAATCGAGGACCTCATCAACCAAAGGAGGTAGGCCATGCGCCTGTTTAAGCAGACGCCCGAGGATTATTACAACGCTCCCTACGCCGAGTTCCCAGCGCTCATCCGCGGCACCGTTGTCGTAGTCATGGCCATCCTTTGGGCCTTCTCCAAGCTCATGTGGCGTTGGAAGGTCGAGGACGCTGACCTGCTGTTTGAGCGTCAGGAAGGCCGCGGCAGCGTGGTCATCTGCAACCACACCTCGATGGCCGAGCTCTTGGCCGTGGAGACGGCGTTGTTCTTTGGGGGCCGCCGCATTCGTCCCATCTTTAAGTCCGAATTTGCCAAGAGCAAGATTGTGCGCTGGGCCTTTAGCCGCGTTGGCGGCATTCCTGTGGAGCGCGGTACTGCCGATATGAAGTGCCTGCGCGCCGCCCAGCATGCGCTGCAGCGCGGCGAGGACGTCCTGATCTTCCCCGAGGGCACGCGCATCCGCTCGCGCGAGATCAAGCCCGAGGTCCACGGCGGTTTTGCGCTCATCGCTCAGATGGGCAAGTCACCTGTGAACCCGCTCGCCATCTGCGGCTGGTCTGATATCACGCCCGCGGGCAAAAAGCTCATGCGTCCCAAGAAGTGCTGGATTCGTGCCGGCAAGGCCGTCTCGTTTTCCGATGCACCGGCCGGGCTTAAGCGCAAGGAGCGCCTGGCCTGGTTTGAGTCCGAGGCCATGAACCGCGTCTACGCCATGCGAGACGAGCTGTGCGCCGAGCATCCGGGCAGGTTCTAGCCATGAGCGAGAACGTGACGAACACTGCCGTGACCGCGTCCGACCAGGACGGCGCGCCCACCATCGAGATCGCCGCCCACGCCGGCACTTGCTACGGCGTACAGCGTGCGCTCGATATGGCGCTGGCCGCTGCGCCGCAGGCAGGGGAGTGCAATCAGGTCCATACCTTGGGTCCGCTCATCCATAACCCCATCGTGGTACGCGAGCTCGCCGAGGCAGGCGTTGGTCTGGCCGATACCCTGGACGATGCCGCATCGGGCACCGTGATCATCCGCGCCCACGGCGTGGTGCCGCAGGTGATCGATGCTGCCCGCAAGCGCGACCTTACCGTGGTCGACGCCACCTGCCCCTACGTGAAGAAGGTCCATGTGGCGGCCGAGCGCCTGGTGCGCGAAGGCTACCGCGTGATCGTCGTGGGCGAGCCGGGCCACCCAGAGGTCGAGGGTATTCTAGGCCACGCCGGCAATGACGCGCAGGTCGTGAGCTGTGCCGCCGACGCCGATGCCCTATCGCTCAAGGGCAAGGTGGGCCTCGTTGTGCAGACCACCCAGACCGCGCAGAACCTCGCTGAGGTCGTGGCCGCTATCACCCCGCGCGTGCAGGAGCTACGTGTGATCAACACCATCTGCGCCGCCACGAGTGAGCGTCAACAGGCAGCAGCCACACTTGCCAACCGCTGCGACTGCATGGTCGTGGTGGGCGGCAAGAACTCGGGCAACACCCGCCGCCTGGCGCAGATTTGCGCAGACGCCTGCGAGCGCACGTATCACATCGAGGAAGCTTCGGAGCTCCAGGCCGCGTGGTTTACCGACGCTCACCACATCGGCATCACTGCCGGAGCCTCCACCCCACAAGAACACATCGAACGCGCCGTTGCGCGCATCAAGGAGCTTTGCCGCTAATCATGGACCAGACCGTACCCGCATACGCCGCCGAGGTGGCCGATTACGGGCGCAGCCGCGACCCCGAGCCGGGTGAGGGCGCGCTCGTAAAGAACGTGCGTCCCGAGTCGCCCGCATGGGATGTGGGTATCGAGCCGGGCATGCGCGTGCTCACGGTCAACGGCGAGGCGCTCACCGACATGATCGTGTGGCTCTGGGAGGCCGACGATGATACCGTCGACCTCGAGGTTTTCGACCCACGCGACAACACCGTCACCTCCGTCGAGCTCGACCGCTTCCCGGGAGAGGACTGGGGGCTGGAGTTCGACGGCCCCATCTTTGACGGCATGCGCACCTGCGTGAACGCCTGCGTGTTCTGCTTTATGACCATGCTGCCCAAGGGCGGCCGTTCCACGCTCTACATTCGCGACGACGACTATCGCCTAAGCTTTTTACAGGGCAACTTTGTCACGCTCACGAACCTCACCGACAAAGATGTTCAAAACGTCATCCAACGCAACATGAGCCCCATGAACGTGTCGGTCCATGCCGTAAGCCCCGACGTCCGCCGCCGCATGATGGGCCGCAACGCCCAGCGCGGCATGGACGTACTCGAAGCCATCATGGCCGCCGGCATCGAAATTCACGCGCAGATCGTGTTGTGCCCCGGCATGAACGACGGCGAGGAGCTGGAAAAGACCCTGCGCTTTTGCGAGGAGCACGAGCAAATCACAAGCCTGGGCATTGTGCCGCTCGGTTTTACCAAGCATCAGAACCGCTTTAGCTGGTCCTACAGCGACAAGCCCGAGCTGGCTCGCGAGACCATTGCCATGATCCGTCCCTACCAGGACCGCGCCTATGAGCGCTTTGGCCGCCACACCTTCCAGATGAGCGACGAGTTCTATCTGGACGCCGGCATCGATCCTCCCGAGGCAGACTTTTACGACGGTTACCCGCAGTACTACGACGGCATCGGCATGATCCGCTCGTATCTGGACGAGACCGACGACGTGCTGGCTACCGATGCCGAGCGACTGGCCCGCGTCCGCGAGGCCATCGCCGCCCGCAGCCAGCACCTGCTGTGCCTCTCCGGCGCCAGCGCGCGCGACACCGTGGCGCGCTTTGTGGAGTCGCCGCATGGTCTCGGCGGCACTGTTACGGCCATCAAGAACCGCTACTTCGGCGGCAACGTGGACGTGACCGGCCTCATCGTCGCGTGTGACATTCTGGAGCAGCTGCCCCAAGACCTGTCGGGGGTTATGCTCTTTGTGCCTAAGCTCATGTTCAACGCTGACGGCATGACGCTTGACGAGTATCATCGTGACGATTTACTCGCAAGCCTTACCAGTCGCGGCGCCGAGGTTCATGTGGTGTCGACCATGCCGCATGAGCTGCTCGATACCCTGGAGCATATCCTTGGCATTGTGCCCGCAGACTCTACTAATTCCGCTGACCCTATCCATTAAAGGAGAGCAGATGAAACCTATCGTCGCCGTCGTCGGACGCCCCAACGTGGGCAAGTCCACGCTCGTTAACCGCCTGGCCCAGACCTCGGACGCCATCGTCCACGAGTCCCGCGGCGTCACGCGCGACCGCTCGTATCACACGGCCGATTGGAACGGCCGCGAGTTCACCATCGTCGACACGGGCGGCATCGAGCCGCTCAAGAGCGATGACGTCTTTGCAACGTCCATCCGCGACCAGGCGCTCGCCGCCGCCGAGGAAGCCGCCGTCATCCTGTTTGTGGTCGACGGCCGCACCGGTGTCACCGAGGAGGACGAGTCGGTCGCCCGCATGCTCAAGCGCTGCGACAAGCCGGTCTTTCTGCTGGTGAACAAGCTCGACAACCCCGATCGCGAGAACGACAGTATCTGGGAGTTCTATTCGCTCGGCATCGGCGAGCCCACGCCGCTCTCGGCCCTGCACGGCCACGGCACGGGCGACCTGCTCGACGATATCGTGGCCCTGCTTCCGGAGGAAGAGGACGAAGTCGCCGACGAGTTCCCCGATGCGCTGAACGTGGCCATCATCGGCCGCCCCAACGCCGGTAAGTCCTCGCTGTTCAACCGCATCCTAGGTGCCGACCGCTCCATCGTGTCCAACATTGCCGGCACGACGCGCGACGCCATCGACACGGTCGTCGAGCGCAACGGCAAGCACTACCGCATGGTCGATACCGCGGGCATCCGTAAGAAAAGCACCGTGTACGAAAACATCGAGTACTACTCCATGGTCCGCGGCCTGCGCGCCATCGACCGCGCCGACGTGGCGTTGCTCGTCGTCGACGCCTCCGTGGGCGTCACCGAGCAGGACCAGAAGGTCATGGGCTTGGCCATCGAGCGTGGCTGCGCCATCGTGGTGCTGCTCAACAAGTGGGACCTGCTCGACGACGACCGCAAGCGCGAGGCCTGCATGGAGACCGTCGACCGCCGTCTGGGCGTCATGGCTCCCTGGGCCCAGTACCTGCGCATTTCTGCCCTGACCGGCCGCAGCATCGAGAAGATTTGGGCAATGGTCGACGCAGCCGAAAAGACGCGCTCGCAGAAGATCAGCACCTCGCGCCTCAACACGTTCCTCACCGACCTGCGCGAGTTCGGCCATACCGTGGTGGACGGCAAGCGCCGCCTGCGCATGCACTATGTGACCCAGACGGGCGTCAACCCGCCGACGTTCACGTTTTTCGTCAACCACAGCGACCTGGTCAACGACACCTACCAGCGCTATGTAGAGAACCGCATGCGCTCGACCTTCGACTTCGCCGGCACACCCATCCGACTCTTCTTTAGGAAGAAGGAACAGAAGGATGCATAATCCGATTCTGCTGACCGCCATCTGCGCCGTGGTCTCGTTCTTTATCGGGGCGATTCCGTTTGGCCTGATCTTGGGCCGTGTGTTCAACCACACGGACATTCGCAAGGCGGGCTCCGGCAACATCGGCACCACCAACGCGCTGCGCGTGGCCGGCCCCAAGGTGGCCGCACTCACGCTGCTGCTCGACTGCCTTAAGGGCGCCATCTGCGTCCTTATCGCCCGTCCGCTCATCGCCGACTTGGGCTATGGTTTTCCGCCGAACATCATGGCGCCTGGAGCCCCCGGCGACTGGATGCTCGGCGTCATTTGCCTGGCAGCTGTATGGGGCCATATCTTCTCGCCCTACCTCAACTTCCATGGCGGCAAGGGTATCGCCGTTGGTCTGGGCGTGATCCTTGCCTGGTACTGGCCCATTGGCCTGTCGCTGCTGGGCATGTTTATCGTGGCCGTCGCCATCACCAAGTACGTGTCGGTGGGCTCGCTTGCCGCCGCCATCGGTCTTCCCATCGCTGCCTGCGCGGTCTTTCCGTATAGTAGCCTAGGACTCAAGTTTTGCATGGCGATGATCGGCATCACCGTGGTATGGGCCCATCGCTCGAATATCCAAAAGCTCATGGCTGGTAAGGAGTCCAAGCTCTCGTTTACCAAGCGCGTCACCGAGCCCGACGATAAGTAGGAGAAAGCAATGAATGTTGCGCTGATTGGCTCCGGCTCCTGGGGAACCGCCGTCGCCGGCCTTGCCGCCGCGCGAGCCGAGCGCGTGACCATGTGGGCTCATAGTGAGCAGACGGCCGCCGGCATCAATGGCGAGCACCGTAACCCCCGGTATCTGGTGGGATATGAGCTGCCCGGTAACGTCGTCGCCACGACGGACCTGGCGCAGGCGCTCAACGACGCCGATGCCATCATCTTTGCCGTGCCCTCCACGCACCTACGCAGCGTATGCCATCAAGCGGCACCTTGTATCGCCACCGACACCCCGGTGCTCTGCCTCACCAAGGGCATTGAGCCCGAGTCCGGCCTGCTCATGAGCGAGGTCATCGCCAGCGAGATCGGCAACGAGACGCGCGTAGCGGCACTCTCGGGCCCCAACCATGCCGAGGAGATCTGCCGCGGCGGACTTTCTGCCGCCGTCATCGCCAGCAAAGACCCGCAGATAGGGGAGACCTTTAAGGACCTGCTCCTATCCACGGCCTTCCGCATCTACCTGTCGCAGGACATGACCGGCGTCGAGGTTTGCGGCGCCATGAAAAATGTCATCGCCATCGTGTGCGGCATCTCCGCCGGCACCGGTGCCGGCGACAACACGCTTGCCCTTATCATGACGCGCGGCCTGGCAGAGATCAGCCGTCTGGTGCACGCCCGCGGCGGGCAGGCCATAACTTGCATGGGACTCGCCGGCATGGGCGACCTCATTGCCACCTGCACCTCGGAGCATTCGCGCAACCGCACCTTTGGCTACGAGTTTGCCCACGGCGTGTCGCTCGACGAGTACCAGGCACGTACGCATATGGTGGTCGAGGGCGCCGTCGCGGCCCGCAGCGTCAGCGAGCTCGCCCGTTCACTGGGCGTAGACATTCCGCTCACCTTTGCCGTGGAGCAAACGCTCTACAACGGTGTTACTTTGGATAGGGCGCTCGAGATTCTTACCGATCGCGTCCCTTCTCAAGAGTTCTACGGACTCACCGACTAGCGCAGAAAGGCTTCTACCATGGGTTCCATCAAAATCGCTCCGTCCGTCCTTTCGGCCGACATGGCCAACCTCAAGGGCGAACTCGACAAGATCGCCGGCGCCGACTACGTGCACTTCGACGTTATGGACGGTCACTTTACCGGCAACCTCACCTTTGGCGTTGACATCCTCAAGGCCGTCAAGCGTTCCACCAACGTCCCGGTCGATGCGCACCTGATGGTGTCGAACCCCGACGAGACGGTCGATTGGTACGCCGACGCCGGTGCCGATATGATCACCGTACACTACGAGGCCTCCACGCACCTGCACCGCACGCTCACCCATCTGCAGCAGCGCGGCGTTAAGGCCGGCGTGGTGCTCAACCCCGCCACCCCTGTGTGCGTGCTCGAGAGCATCATCGACGTCGTCGATATGGTGCTGCTCATGAGCGTGAACCCGGGCTTTGGCGGTCAGAGCTTTATCCCGGGCACCATCGCTAAGCTCCACGAGCTCAGGGCCATGTGCGAGCGTCACGGCGTTTCGCCCCTCATCGAGGTCGACGGTGGCATTTCTTCCAAGAACATTGTCGAGGTCGTCAAGGCCGGCGCCAACGTGCTCGTGGCCGGTTCTGCCGTATTTAAGTCCGAAGATCCCGCCGCCGAGGTTGCACTGCTGCAGAAGTTGGGCAACGAGGCCGCACAGGAGGCATAAACCCTTATGACCGCAGGTCAAAACCGCATACCCGTGAATCTTGACTATGCCGCCTCGACGCCCATGCGCGCCGAGGCGCTCCTTGCGCAGCGCGAGTACGACGACAGCGAGCTTGCCGGCGTCAACCCCAACTCGCTGCATTCGCTCGGCCGCAAGGCTGCCGCGCGTCTGGAGGTTGCACGTCGCGAGATCGCCCGCAGCTTTGGCGCGCGCGTCCGCCCGTCCGAGATTGTACTGACCAACGGCGGCACCGAAGCCAACCAGCTGGCGCTGCTCGGTCTTGCCGAGGGCGCTCGTCAGCGCGATCGCAAGCGCGATCGTGTAATCGTTTCGGCCATCGAGCACGATTCGATTCTGGACAACCTGCCGTTGCTGCGTGCCGCCGGCTTTACCGTCGACCTGGTGCAGCCCTGCCGCATGGGCTACATTGAGCCTGCCACGCTTGTCGAGCTGCTAGGCGACGACGTGGCGCTCGTGAGCATCATGGTTGCCAACAACGAGACCGGCGTGGTGCAGCCCATCCGCGAGCTTGCCGCGGCCACGCATACCGTTGGCGCCCTGTTCCACACCGATGCCATCCAGGGGTATCTGCATATTCCGCTCGATGTCACCGAGCTGGGCGTCGACGCCATGTCCGTCGCAGCCCACAAGATTGGCGGTCCCGTGGCATCTGGCGCACTCTACCTTAAGAGCCGCACGCCGCTGCGCCCGCGCATCTTTGGCGGCGGACAGGAGGCCGGTCGTCGTGCCGGCACGCAAGACCTGCGAACGCAGCTCGCCTTTGCCGCTGCCGCCTCGTCTCTGACGCCCCATGTGGCTCAGGAGCGCGCGAAGCTGCAAGCCCTTTCCGACAAGCTCTACGCCACGCTTACGGCTCATCCGCGTATTCATGCCACCATGGGCGACTACGCACAGGCCGATCGCCTGCCGGGCATGGTGTCGATCTACGTTGGTGGCATGGACTCCGAGGAGCTCATCGTCAAGCTCGATGCCGCCGGCTTTGAGGTTTCGGCCGGCTCGGCGTGCTCGAGCGGCAGCATGGACCCGAGCCATGTGCTCAGCGCCATGGGCATTGGTCGCGAGCAGGCACTAGGTGCACTGCGCATTTCCTTTGACGACCGCGTGAATCCGGACGATCTGGACGAGTTTGCCCAGACGCTGCTCTCGATCGCAGGTGCCGCATGATCGTCGCCGAGCTCGAGCGCGCGCTACTGGCACGCTATCCCAAGACGGACACCGAGCCCTGGGACCACGTAGGACTCTCCGTTGGCGATCCGGCCGCGGAGATCACCGGCGTTGCCTGCGCACTCGATGCGACTGAGGCTAATGTTCGCCGCGCCCAAGAAGCAAGCGCCAACGTGCTGCTGACGCATCATCCCATATACATCAAGGCACCCGAGGCCTTTTGTCCGGCGGATGCCACACGACCCCAGTGCAGTGCGGCCCTCTACGAGGCTGCCCGCTGCGGGGTGAGCATTATCTCGCTCCACACCAACCTGGACCGCTCGCACGAAACCCGTGTCTGCATGAGCAAGCTGCTGGGTGCCGCACCCGTGAGCTCACTGGAGCACGTGGACGACCCCGAGGCCACCGGCCTGGGCGCACTTGCAACGCTCAACGACCCGTGCACGCTGCGCGATCTTGCCACCCGTGCTGCCACGGCCTTTGGCAGCGACCCGCGTGTGTGGGGCAAAGCTGATCGCCCGTGCCGCACCGTCGCCATTTTGGGCGGCTCCCTGGGCGACTTCGGAGAGCTCGCCATCGCCGCGGGCGCAGATGTTGTCGTGACGGGCGAGGCGGGCTACCACGTGGCGCAAGACCTTGCCTTGCGCGGGCTGCCGGTGATCTTGCTCGGCCACGACCGCTCCGAGGAGCCGTTCGTTGATATATTGATGAACTCTGCAGTTGACGCCGGGGCCGACCCCCGTCATGCGATTAAAATACTGAACCCTTGCCAATGGTGGACTGTGACAAAAGGAGAGAACTTATGAGCGCCGGCGCTACGCTACTCAAGCTGCAACAGATCGATTTGGAGCTCGCCCGCAACAAGAGCGAACTTGCCAATATGCCGGAGCTCAAGGAGCTCGCTTCCAAGCGCAAGACCTACGTTAAGCTCAAGGCCGAAATGACCAAGCTCTACGCCCAACGCAAGGACCTGGATATTGAGCTCGACGATCTCAACACCACCGAGATCCAGACCAATAACGCCATCGAGGCCGCTAAGAAGCGCCACGTTGACGGCTCCGACTACCGCGAGGTACAGGACCTGGAAAACGAGCTCGCCACCCTGGCCAAGCGCCTGGACAAGATTGAGCACACCCGCAAGGATGTCGTTGTCGCCCACAAAGAGGCGCTCGACCGCGAGACCCGCGCGCAGGCCATCATCGCCAAGTTCGAGGAGGGCGTGAAGGCCGATACCAAGGCCGCCCGCGCCAAGGCTGCCGACCTGCAGGCTCAGATCGAAGCCGCCACTAAGGAGCGCACCGCTCTTGCCGCCACGCTGCCGGCCGACGTGCTCACCGACTACGAGCGTCTGCTCAAGCAGTTCCGCGGCTTGGCCGTCGAGACCATCCAGGGCAACATCCCCACGGTCTGCCACACCGCGCTGCAGGCGTCATCCATGAGCGACCTCAACCACGACGGTAGCGAGATCACGCATTGCCCGTATTGCCACCGCCTCCTGGTGCTCCCCAGCAAGGAAGCCTAAATGATGACGGCGGCATCCAACAATTCAATGCAACTTGAGGGAAAAACGATCCTGCTGGGTATTACCGGCGGGATCGCCGCCTATAAGTCGTGCAATATCGTGCGTCTGCTGCAAAAGCGTGGTGCCCGCGTCAAGGTCGTTATGAGCGAGCATGCTACCGAGTTTGTGGGCCCGCTCACCTTCCGTGCGCTCACCAATGAGCTGGTCGCGGTTGGGCTATTCGACGACCCGTCTGACCCCATCCACCATATCTCGCTGGCGCAGGAGCCCGACTTGGTGGTCGTGGCGCCCGCGACGGCCAATATCATCGCCAAGATGGCCAACGGCATCGCCGACGACCTCATCTCCACCACGCTGCTTGCGACGCCGCGGCCCGTCGTGATCGCGCCGGCCATGAACAATGGCATGTGGAAGGCGCCGGCGACGCAGGCCAACATGGCCACGTTGCGCGACCGCGGCGTTCACGTGGTGGGACCCGGCAGCGGCTACCTTGCGTGCGGCGACGTGGACACGGGCCGCATGAGCGAGCCCGAGGAAATCGTCGAGGCTGTCTGTGAGGTGCTCAACCCCGTGCCGCAAGACCTGACGGGCAAGCGCATCGTCATCACCGCCGGCCCCACGCACGAGCCGATCGACCCGGTGCGATTCATTGGCAACCGTTCTTCGGGCAAGATGGGTATCGCCCTGGCGGGGGAGGCCGCACGTCGCGGTGCCGCCGTCACGCTCGTGCTGGGACCGACATCGCTCGACGTTCCCCACGGCGTGGAGTGCGTGCGCGTGCAGACCGCCGCTGAAATGCTGAAGGCAGCGCTCAGCGCCTTTCAGACGGCCGATGTGGCCATTTGTGCGGCCGCTGTCGCCGACTACACCCCCGTATCCCCTGCGGACCATAAGCTCAAAAAGGCCAACGAGCGCTTGGATCGCATCAAACTGGTCGAAACGGTCGATATTTTGGCTGAGCTTTCGCGCCAGAAGGGGGAGCGGTGCGTGATCGGCTTTGCGGCCGAGACCGATAACGTCCTGGAGTACGCACAGCGAAAGCTCGACCGCAAGGGTTGCGATGCCATTATCGCCAACGATGTCTCACGCGCCGATTCGGGCTTTGGAACCGATACCAACAAGGCCTGGATTGTGAGTACAACGGGTACGCAAGAACTTCCCGTTCTAACAAAACCCCAGCTCGCAGATACAATTTTGGACTTGCTTCAAAATTTGTAAAAAAGTTCTTGCACAAGGACAAAGTTTCGGGTTAATATATTCCCTGTTGCGAGCGAGAGCAGAGCAACAAACAAAAGCTTCGGGACGTGGCGCAGCTTGGTAGCGCACTTGACTGGGGGTCAAGGGGTCGCTGGTTCGAATCCAGTCGTCCCGACCAGAAGTTTGCAGGTCAGGCACCTTGTGCCTGACCTTTTTTGTTTTAAGCAATTGCTTAATTTTGATTAAGCAACAGGGTGCTAAAAATCTACCTGCAAGATAATCGCCTTTTGCGGCTACTTGCGCGTTTTGCACACGCTTGAGCCGATTTATTAACGCGATATGAATCTACATACGCGTAGCTGGTATGCAGCCGAGTACAGGCTGTATTTATCGCGGCGATTAACACAGATATAGCGACTGTAACGGACAAGCGTGTCGCTGTATTTATTCCAGTAGTTCACTTGATCGGTGGACAAGTGGGCGATTGCAACGAAACCCCAAGCGGGATGGGCTCTATACGAGGATGCCACAGTGGTAATGGCGGGGGAGTGCAGCAGGCGCTCCGAGAGCCGCTGTATGACCCCATGTCTCCTCAACTCGATAATTTGTGTTTCAAGCCACGAATCGGTCGAGCAATTGCCAAAAGAAAGGCCCATGCAGGATTGCACGGGCCTTACATCAGATCAAATTTGAGCTAGAAGCACCAAGCGGAGCAGACGCAACACCATCTCGTCGCGGCCTCGGCGAGCGACATATCGCAGTCGAGGTAGACAACGAGGAAGTCGTCAGATCCCGCACAGGGGGACCGCGATGGTGACCACCGCGCCGCCCGAGGGGCTGTTGGCGAGCGAGACGGAGCCCCCGTGGGCGCTCGCGGCCTCGGAGGCGACGTGGAGGCCGAGCCCGTAGTGGCGGCCTCCGTCACGCGAGGAGCGGGAGGAGTCGTCTGTGAAGAGGCGCTCGCAGCCGCGTTCGAGGGCGGCGGGAGAAAAGCCCGGTCCGTCGTCGGCAACCTCGATGACGAGGTGCCCGCCCGCGACGTCGCAGGAGACAGCCACGCGCGAGCGTGCGTGCTCGGCGGCGTTGGCCACGAGGTTCGCGGCGGCTCGCGCCAGGGCGGTTCGGTCGAGCGGGG
>CABPCG010000028.1 GCA_902405995.1 uncultured Collinsella sp. | reverse complement strand
GAGGGAAAGTAGCTCCCTCGCGGCGGTTTTTGGCGTTTGCCCAGATAAAACCTGCCAAAATAAACCTGTCCCTTTTTGGCAGGTTATCGCTTCCAAAAGTGGAGGATGAGCGTCGTGCGGTTTTGCTGTTCGGTTTTGACCAGGATGTTGTGGATGTGGGTCTTGACGGTGCCCACGGCAAGGAATAGCTCGTCAGCGATCTCTTGGTTCGATTTGCCCAGTACGACCAGACGCATAACTTCGGTCTCACGGTTGGAGAGCTTGTAGGCGTTGCGATAGAAGGGCATCTGCTCTTCGATGTGTCGGTCAAGATCGCTGACGTTCTTTTCCTCGGGCGCCTCCTGCATGCGGATTGAAAGCACGTGGTAGGAGTAGATGATCAGCAGAATCGCAAAGTAGCAGGCAAAGATGTTTTCGCTAAAGTTGCGCTCGGACAGATATAGTTGCAGCCAAGAGGGCGCCAGACTCATGGGGACAATCAGAATGTTGTAGAAATCCTCGGCAACGATGCAACCGACCAGAATAGCGCCGATAATCAGGTGCTTTCGTTGGTTGTTAACGCGTGCCTTCAGCTCGACTTGTGTGCTCTTGCGTGCCGTCCAAAAGATATATAGCCCCACGAAAACAAGGAATACCTGACGCATCGTGTAGTAGAGCCATTGATGAATGGGGCCGTAGGGGACAGCGACGATAATCAGCAGCTCGCTCAGCAAGAACGTTGCGACGGGAATGACAAACTGCTTTTTTGAATGCTTGTCGAGCAAATCCATGGCAATGAGCCAGATAAAAGCTTGTGAAGCGGTCGCCACAAGGGTCCGCAACACAGGCATGGTAATTGAGTAATAGTCGCTGGCTGGAAAACTCTGGTTTTGCAACGTGTATTCAAAAAAGAAGATCTCGGTCATCTCGATGGCATAGCAAATAAAAACGCCGCTGCCATAGATAAAGAAGCGTCGACGAGACGAGGCATAGGCGGCAAGCGAAAGCACTGCCGTCACAATACAGATCACGAGTATCGCTAGGGTATAGAAGAACATCAGGGTGTTCATCTGCCACCGTCCCATCTCATTTCATCTATGGCCGAGCCCTGTATACCTTGTGGGATATAGACGTCTCAACCCTTCGTTCCATTGCGGATTAGGCGCCGAGATACAGCATAGCCGTATACCGTTCGCGGTTCTAGATAGTAAACCCCCTGCAAGCTGGCTACCTGCGGGTTTATATTGGTTTAGAGGGGGTGTAACTCCGTGAACGGTCTTTAATCCCGAATAAACTAGGTAAAAATTGCATACGGGTGAATGATGGTCTTGTCAACACGAGGCGTGATGTTCGAGCGCCTCATAGCAATAGTCGGCACGACCGGCGGAAAGGAATCGACATGGCGCTGCCTAAGGATTTCATCGACACCAACGACTTCACCAAAGAGCAGATCCTGGCTATCGAGGATCTTGGCCTGGCAATGAAGAAGGCCATCAAGGTTGACGGTTATTATCCGCACCTGCTCCGCAACCAGAGCCTTGGCATGATCTTCCAGCAGGTTTCCACCCGCACCCGTCTTTCCTTCGAGACCGCCATGTGCGACCTCGGCGGCCATGCTCAGTTCTATGGCCCTGGCACCATTCAGCTCGGTGGCCACGAGTCCCTGGGCGACACCGCTCGCGTCATGGGCGACCTGCTCGACATCATGATGGCTCGCGTTGACCGTCACAAGGACGTCGTCGGCCTCGCCAAGGGTTCCGCTGTGCCCGTCATCAATGGCATGTCCGAGTTCAACCATCCCACGCAGGAGATGGGCGACCTCATGACCATGCTCGAGAACCTCCCCGAGGGCAAGAAGATCGAGGACTGCACCCTGGCCTTCATCGGCGACGCCACCCAGGTCTGCGTCTCCCTCATGTTCATCGCCTCCAAGGTCGGCATGAAGTTTGTCCAGTTTGGACCCAAGGGCCACCAGATCCCCGACGGCGGCCTGCACGTTGGCACCGTTGAGGAGCGCGCCGAGTTCGGCAAGCAGATGATGGCCATCGCCGAGGAGAACTGCAAGGTCTCCGGCGGCTCCGTCGTCATCTCCGACGACATCGAGTGCATCAAGGGCGCCGACTTCATCTACACCGACGTGTGGTATGGCCTGTACGACGAGGAGGTCTCGGGCGAGAACTACATGGACGTGTTCTACCCCAAGTATCAGGTCACCATGGACATGATGAACTTCGCCGGCCCCAACTCCAAGTTCATGCACTGCCTGCCGGCCACTCGCAACGAGGAAGTCGTCGACGAGGTCATGGACGATCCCGAGCGCTCCCTGTGCTGGGTCGAGGCCGAGAACCGCAAGCACTCCATCCGTGCTCTCCTTGCCGCCCTGGGCAAGCGCACCCCGCTCAACGACGAGGGTGTCGAGTACTCCGCCAAGGCTGAGCTCCACGCCGCTCTCGAGGCTCTCGAGCAGCTCTAAGCCTCAAGGCTTCTAAAAGCACGTTTGCGGGCGGCGGATGCTCGTCTCCTGTCGCCCGCTCACCGAGGCCCAAGCAATTGCCTTAATACCTTAGGGCCTCGGATCTGTCCAAGACTGAGCGAAGGAGCTCATCATGAGCGACGGAAAGAAAAAGCTTTCCTTCTTGACGGTCATTTCGACCATCATCTGCGTCGTCTTCGTTTGCGAGGCCGCCGCTCCTGCTGCTGCCATTGGCAACCAGCAGTTCTTCTGGTGGATCTTCCTGATCCTGACCTTCCTGCTTCCCTACGGCATGGTTGTCGCCGAGCTCGGTACCACCTATGACGGCGAGGGCGGCATTTACGACTGGGTACGCGATGGCCTGGGCGACAAATGGGGCGCCCGCATCTCGTACTACTACTGGGTCAACTACCCGCTGTGGATCGCCTCGCTGGCCACCATGTTCCCCGATATTTTTGGCATGGTCTTTGGCGTCGAGTTCAACTTGATCGCCAAGATGGGTATCGATCTTGCCTTTGTGTGGATCGTCTACCTCATGGGCCGCTCCAAGGCGGCCGACTCCGAGTGGGTCCTTAACGGTGGCGCCATCATCAAGGTCGCCGTCGCCGTTATCGTTGGCGCTTTGGGCATTTGGTATGCCATGGAGAACGGTTTTGCGAACGACATGTCCGCTGCCACCTTCCTGCCCGAGCTCACCAACACCAACGCTCTCGGCTACCTGTCGATCATCATCTTTAACTTCATGGGCTTCGAGGTCATCTGCACCATGACCGACGACATGGCCGATCCCGCTCGCGATATCCCCAAGGCTATCATCGTCGGTGGCCTGTCCATCGCCGTGATCTACCTGTTCGCTGGCTTTGGCATCGGTGCTGCTGTGCCGGCCGATTCCATCGACCCCGACTATGGCATGATTGTCGCAGTCCAGACCATGGTGGGCGACTCCATGATCTTCAAGGTCATCTGCATCGCCTTCCTGATCACCCTGTTCGCCAACATGGCCGCCTGGTCCTTCGGCGTCAACTCCGTCGCCCGCTACGCTGCCGAGCACGGCAACATGCCCAAGGTCTTCGCCTCGATGATCTCGGATGACGACATGCCCAACGGCGCCAACCTGGTCAACGCCATCGTTGCCTCCCTGGTGCTGTGCCTGCAGCTCGTACCCATCGACGCCATCTCCAACGGTGTCTTCTGGATGCTCTTCGGCACCTCCGTCGTCTTCCTGCTGCTGACCTACATCCCGATGTTCCCGGCGTTCCTCAACCTTCGCAAGAACGACCCCAACCGCGAGCGTATCTTCACGTTCCCGTTTAAGGGCGCCATGATGAAGGTCATGCTGGCCATCCCTTGCATCGAGCTGATCCTGGCCATCGTTGCAACGCTGGTGCCGCTCTCTGCCGCTGAAATTGGCGACAAGCTCCCGATGATCGTTATCTTCATCGTGCTTCTGCTCATCGGCGAGGTTGTCCGCGTCGTCAGCGCCAAGGGCCGCGAGACCGAGTACAAGGGCCTCACTCCCGAGCTGGCAGCTCAGCGTCTCGCTGAGGAGGCCGCCGAGGCCGAGGAGAACTAGGGCACCCGGTTCTGGGGCTCCAACCCTCCTCGCGTACCAACGTGCGCTTCGTCGGGCTTGTCGCTCCCGACTCCGGGCACTCTAGCCTCTTCGGAGACGTGCCCAAGCGACAGGTTTGCTAACCATTCCCCGGGGTGGGTGTGAGCGATAGCTCCGGTAACCACCGCCCACCCCAATCTCTCTTCCGTATCCTTCGTGCGTTTTGTCTCCGCGCACTTGGTTACGTCGTCGCTTGCCGGTGCGACTCCGTGAAAACCGGCGCCGGGCGCCCCGACCTTTGCCGGGGAACGGGCGCCTACCATCTCTTGGTTTTAGGCTGCGGGTAACCCGCCCGCAGCAAGCGATCGTTCGATTTGGAGGAAATCTTATGCGTACGATCACCGAGTCCGAGTCCACCCCCAAGGCCGACGGCTTCTTTATGCCCGCTGAGTTCGCCCCGCAGGATCGCGTGTGGATGGGTTGGCCCCACCGCACCGACACCTGGGCCCACGGCGCCAAGCCGGCTCAGAAGCAGTATGCCGCCATCGCCCGCGCCATCGCCGAGTTCACCCCGGTTACCATGTGCGCCAACCAGGTCGACTATGCCAACTGCAAGGCCGTCTTCGAGGAGGACGAGAACGTCACCGTCATCGAGATGACCACCGACGACGCCTGGTTCCGCGACACCGCCGCCACCTACGTCATCAACGGCAAGGGTGAGAAGCGCGCCAACCACTGGCACTTCAACGCCTACGGCGGTCTCGTCGATGGCCTCTATTTCCCGTGGGACAAGGACGAGCAGATTGCCCTTAAGATGGCTGAGCTTTCCGGCTGCCGTCGCTATCGTCCCGATGACATGATCCTCGAGGGCGGCTCCATCACCGTCGACGGCGAGGGCACCCTTGTCGTGACCGACCAGTGCCTGCTTTCCCCGGGCCGCACCTGCTCTGCAGTGCTCGAGGAAGAAGAGGATCTCGAGTCCATCTGGCCCAAGTTCAAGAAGAAGTTTGAGCCCTGGAGCGAGGAGCTTCGCGCCTACATGGACGAGCACCTCAAGGATTACCTGGGTGTCGAGAAGGTCATCTGGGTCAAGGAGGGCATCGACCCCGAGGAGACCAACGGCCACATCGATGACGTCGCCACGTTCATCGCCCCGGGCGTCATGGCCTGCATCTGGACCGACGATCCCGAGTATCCGTTCTACGAGCAGTGCCACGCTGCCTACGAGACCCTCTCCAACGCCGTTGACGCCAAGGGCCGCAAGATGAAGGTCTACAAGCTCTGCATGCCCGTGAACCCGCTGTTCATGGACCAGGCTTCCTGCGACACCATCGACGCCGACGAGAACGCCGAGCCGCGCGTTCCCGACGAGCCGCTGATCGCCTCCTACATGAACTACCTGGTCACCAACCACGGCGTTATCGTCCCGCAGTACGGCGACGAGAACGACCAGCTGGCCGTTGACACGCTCCAGAAGATCTATGACGAGGTCTGGGGCGAGGGCGTCTACAAGTGCGTCGGCGTCCAGTCCGAGCAGGTCGTCTTCGGCGGCGGCAATATCCACTGCATTACGCAGCAGGAGCCGTCCGCTTAATCGTCTGACTTTCCGAGGCACCCCATCTCGCCGCTCAAACCGTCGCTCGCGTACCAAAGTACGCTTCGCTCCTCTTTCGCGGCGACCTGAGGCACCTCGAAAACCCAGCCGATCAATCGGACAATCGGCGAATCGAACCATCTTGGGGCATTGATGGTCGGCTTGCCCGATGTCTTGGTCGGTTGGGTTTTCTTTGGGCACTCCGTTGCCTCCACATCGGAGTGCCTTTTTCTTTGATTGAATACGCGTCTGATCTGGGATTTATTGCGGGTTAGGCCAATTGTTCGCTTGAATTTCCCAGGTCAGACGCGTATTCAATTGCTGATAGTTTTCGGTTGCGAGCGCGACCGTTTTGATCGGAGTATCTATGTACCAGCGTATCGTTGTCTACACGCGCCTGTTCCGCGAGCGTTGGTCCAACAATTGCATCCTCTCTTCTCTTTGGGATGGCACCTGCACCGGTGACGCGGCCTGCAACCCTACCTTGGGCTGCGCCTTCGGTACAGATGCCATCCTTTTTGCTGTAGGGGGAGCGTGCCATGGCAGGTAAAAAGTTCTCCCTGTTCGAGGTCATCCTCTCGGTCATCTGCGTTGTCTTTACCATCGAGGCGGCCGCTCCGGCATCTGCCATGGGTAACGTGCAGTTCTTCTGGTGGATCTTCCTCATCATTACGTTTTTGCTTCCCTATGGCCTGGTGGTGGCCGAGCTCGGTACGGCGTTCGATTCCGAGGGCGGTCTGTACGATTGGGTTCGCCTGGGCTTGGGCGACCGTTGGGGCGCCCGCTGCTCCTGGTGCTATTGGGTCAACTTTCCACTGTGGGTGGCAAGTATCGCCTGCATGTTCCCCAGTGTCATCAATGCGGTATGGGGCATCGAATTTTCGCTTGGGGTCCGAATTGCCATCGAGCTTGCCTTTGTGTGGGGCGTCACGGTCATGGCAATGCAGCCGGTGGCCGAGGCCGATTGGGTCATGGATGGCGGCGCCGTCATCAAGGTGCTCATTACCGCTGTGGTGGGAATCGTCGGCATTTGGTTTGCCTGCAATAACGGCTTTGCCAACGACATGTCGTTTAAGACCTTCATTCCAGATCTGGGCGACACCAATTCGTTGACGTACCTATCGATTATCCTGTTCAACTTTATGGGCTTCGAAGTGGTCGCGACCTTTGCCAGCACGATGAAGAACCCGTCGCGTGATATCCCCAAGGCGGTTATTGCCGGTGGCGTGGCCATTGCGGCGATCTACATCATCTGTGGCATTGGCATTGGAGCCGCGGTTCCCACCGAGCAGCTTTCACTCGATTCGGGCATTGTGGACGCAGTCGCCGCTATGGTGGGGCGCACCCACCCGCTGACGATGGTCGTGGGCGTGGCCTTTTTGGTGACGTTGTTCGCCAATATGATCTGCTGGAGCTTTGGCGTCAACAACGTAGCGAGCTATGCCGCGCGCCATGGCAACATGCCGCGTCCCTTTGCGTTGGTGTCCAAAAAGACCGGCATGCCCAACGGCTCGGCGCTCATTAACGGCTGTTTTGCCAGCCTGGTGCTGCTGCTCCAGATTCCGCTGGGTGAGGGTTCCGACGTCTTTTGGGTCTTCTTCTCGATGAACGTCGTCTTTCTGCTCATGAGCTATATCCCCATGTTCCCAGCGTTTTGGCGTCTGCGCAAGCACGATAATCGCTCGCGTGTGTTCCGTGCGCCTTTCGAGGGCAAGGTGCTCGCGGTGGCGCTTGCGATTCCCGTGGTGGAGCTCGTGCTTTCGATTGTTGCTACGATTGTGCCGCTCAACAGCTCACCTGCCGAGATGGCAAAGTTGCCGATTCTCGCGGGCGTAGTGATTGGCCTGTTATTGGGCGAGGTTTCGCGCCTCATATCGCGCCGCGGCCGAAGCGTCGACAATCCCGGCGTTGGTGCACGGGGGTCAGGTTACTTTGCACCAAAACAGTAAGCGCCGCGAGTTGCGCAGCGCTTGGTGCATCTTGGATTACTGTTCGCGGTGCTCGGGATCGGAAACGAGCTTAGGCGCAAAGAAGGGGACGTGGCCCAGATAGGGGCAGCTGTCCGAACGCTCTTCGACGACACAGGGGACGTCATTGTAGGTAAGTGAGTCGCACAGGTGGACGATGGCCTTGGCGGCAGGGGCAACGAGTATTTTGAGCGGTGCGATAAGCGCCATGGCATCTCCTTTCATCGGTGAGACACAGCTTGTTTATCTAAACGATACAGTACGTTTAATCGGTGAGTCTAATCTTGCGGCAAAGAATCTGTCAACATCCTCACGGCATCTAGACAGGGGAGGCGGGCATGAGTTTCGCGTTCTATATCTACACCACGATTATCATGGGTGTGGCTCTGGTGACCAGTGCCGTGGCATTGGTGGTTTGGCTCATGACGCGCCGTCGCGACAGCCTAGTGGCCGCGGCGGGCTTTTTGCTCTACATGCTCGATATGTCGGTCATTTTTTTTGACGAGTACAATCGGCTCAAATACGACTACGCTGTTACCTTTAGCGAGCCGTTGCAGCACCCCTTGCTGCGCTGCGTGCTCGGCATTGCCATCTATGCCTGCGTGGTACTGTGGATGTTTGCGCGCTTGCGCAAAAGGCCGACGTCGCGCATGCTCGGACTTGTTATCGTGCCGTTTTCAATCTTGCAATTGGTGCTGGTGCCTCGCAGCGGTGCTGCCGGAGAGATGCAGCAGTATCTCTTTTGGCTCACGCGTGACCTGGGAAATGTAGGATGTCTTGCCTATGCCGCCTGGCATTACCGGCACAGGGCCACGCGTGTTGAGAAACTCGACCTCGACCGCTCAAAGCTCTTTTGGAAGGTGGCACTCGTTCTTGCGTTTTGCGTAATCGCCGAGGACACCTACATGATTTTGCTCTGCCGCCCCGACTCTCAAAACCCCGTCATCAGCCTCTTTTTGTGGTATCTGTCCGAGCGCAATATCTCCGAAAACGTGCTGCTCGTGGCATGCGCGGTCCAACTCTTTTGCCAGTTTAGCCATATCCTGCGCGTGTATGCCCGTCATCCGCGTGCCGATGAGGACGTGGCGGCCGAGAGCGCACGCTCTGGGGACGATCTAGCATCACGCGTTGTGATCTATGCCGATGCCCATAAGCTGTCGCGGCGCGAGCAGGAGGTGCTCACGCTGGTGCTGAAGGGCAACGACGCCCAAAACATCGCCAGCGAGTTGGTCATCAGCCCTGGCACTGTCAAGGCGCACTTGCATCGCATCTACGTTAAAAGCGGTGTCTCCAACCGAGATGACCTCATAGATGCCTTTTGGCGTTCCTAGTCCTATTCTTCCTTGCATGCGGGTCTTGCCGTGTGGGCGGGCACGCCGTTGGGCGTAATGACGCGGTAATAATCTCAGACAATAAACCTGCAGGTAAAGCGTGTAAACCTGCTTAAACTGACCGTTTGCGATCCCTGGCCTTGGCACGGATTTGCCCCTGTGTATCAATGGGTGTAGCGCGAAGCCGCGGACGTGGGACAGACGTCCGAGCACGGCTTGTAGGCACGCGCCGATGCGGGAGCGCTACGCTCCCAACCGAGTGCCCACGCGGGCGGTGCGTCCGCGTTGCAACCAAAGATGCCTGAGGAGGCTCACATGGACAAGGCTGATGTAGTTATCAAGAGCAACGCCGTCTTTACCGGCGATGGGCTCGAGCCGTTTAAGGGCGGCGTTGCCGTGCGCGGTGATAAGATTGTTGCCTGCGGTGACGATGCTCACCTGGCACCGTTTATCGGTCCCGATACCGAGGTGCGCGACTTTGGCGACCAGCTCGTCATGCCCGGCCTGATCGACTCACACACGCATTTTGCCCAGGGCGCGCTTATGACCGACCCCGATTTTGCCGTCAACCTCATCGACTGCACCAGTTTTGAGATGGCGATGGAACGTGTCGTGGCGTTTGCGGCCGACCATCCCGATAACGAGTGGATTCTGGGCTGCCAGATTATCCAGTTCCAGTGGGATGTCCCCGAGATGCCCACAGCCGCGATGATCGATGAGTACATCTCGGACCGCCCGGTCTTTCTGCAGCAGGTTGACCTGCATACCTTTAGTGCCAATACCTGCGCCATCAACAAGGTGGGAGTAACTTCGCAGACGCCCGATCCCGCAGGCGGCAAGATCCTTAAGGATGCCGAGGGCAATCTGACGGGCGTGTTTTCCAACAACGCCGGCGTCTTCTTTATGGACGAGGTCTACGACCCAGCGCCCGAGGTTGTTGACGCGTCGTTTGCAAAAACCGCCCGGCGCGCCAATGCCCTGGGAATCACTACGGTCGGCATGGTCAATCCTACGTTTGTGAGCATGGAAAACCCGTATGCGGTGTTGGCAGGTCTTAATGCCAAGGGCGACTTGCCACTGCGCGTGTTCCTGTACACCGATCTGTTCGAAAACGAGTCCTTAACGCTCGAGCAGATCAAGGAGAAATACGCCTTCTCGGGTACGCAGGTCGAGTGGCACGGCTTTAAGCAGTTTCTTGATGGCGTGTGCTCCGACCACACCGCTTGGATGCTTGAACCCTATTCCAACGCGCCCGATACCTGCGGTGAGCCCGCGGAGGATCCAGAGCGCATCCGTGCCGCCATTGTCAGGGCGCAGGAATGGGGCGTTGACACGCGCGTCCATACGATCGGCGATCGCTCGGTGCGTTTTGTGCTTGATTGCTTTGAGGAGGGCGAGCGCTTGCATGGTAAGCGGGGTTGCCGCCACTCCATGGAGCACAACGAGACGGTTCAGCCCGAGGATCTGCCGCGCTACGCGGAGCTTGGTATATGCCCCGGCATGCAACCGTGGCACATGCTGCTCGATATGGCTGACCTTGCCAAGGACGATGCCGTGGGCCCCGAGCGTGCAGCGCTTTCGTGGCCCCTGCACAGCCTGCTTGCCAGCGGTGCCGTGGTGCACTTGGGCAGCGACTTCCCCGTTGTGGGCTTGGAGCCCATGGAGGAGGTGTACGGCGCGGTCTTCCGCATGCTCGAGGACGGCTCCAACCCAGAAGGGTGGTTCCCGCAGGAGCGCATCACCATGGCCGAGGCCCTGCGCGCCTACACCTACGGCAGCGCCTACGCCATGCATGCCGAGGATCGCATCGGTACGCTCGCGTGCGGCAAACAGGCTGATATCTGTGTGCTCGACCGCAACCTCTTTGACTGCGAACCGGCTGAGGTCCTCGAGGCCACGGCGTCTCTCACGATGATTGCCGGCAAGGTGGTCTACGAGGCCTAGCGGGGCTGCTGCATCGCTGGGCGGTGCCACAGCCTGTGCGTGCCGCCCATCCATTCATCCATCCATTCATCAATCTCTCATGGAAAGGGGAGAACAATGGCAGAAGAGACAACCGCCGCTGTTGAGGAGGAGCGTGAGCTTGCCTCGCAGCCGATTCCCGGCCTGGTGCGCAAGTACACCATCATCACCGGCCAGGGTATGCTCGCCCAGATTATCATGGTGGTCCTTGAGGGCCTCGTGATGGGTTGGGGCCTGGGTGCACACGGCCTGGCCTGTGTTTCGATCATCATGTCGGTCGAGTACATTAACCTGGCCTTTGGCAACCTGTTTGGCACCGGCGTGCCCGCCGTGGTGGGCAACCTTTTGGGTGCCGGCGACATTAAGGGCGCCAGCAAGGCGTTTAGCCAGGGTTTTTGGCTTACCACGATTGTGAGTGTGCTGCTTGCTGTGGTGATGGCTGTGTTTACCGAGCCCATCTGCGCATTCTTCGGCGCCACGCCCGACATCATGGCCGATACCGTTGCCGGCGTGCGCACCTTCTCCGTGCTGCTGCCGCTCACGGTCATTGGTCAGATGGTCACCGCCGTCATGCGTGTGGACGAGAAGGTTCAGATCCAGGCCAACCTCATGACCGTGTCTGCCATCGTCGCTATCTGCTGGCTTGCGCTTTCCACGTTTGTGCTCAAGCTTGGCGTTATGGGAGCTGGCGTGTACTACGGTCTTTCCATCGGTATCTGGGCCATCGGTATCTTCTGGTTCATCGGCGGTAAGAAGTCGCAGCTCCAGATCAGCGCCGCCGACCTCAAACTCGACATGGCCATCTGCGGCCAGATCATCAAGATTGGTTTCCCGTTCTTTTTGGTGCAAGCTGCCACGTTCATCTTCAACACCGTTGCCAACTCGTTGCTTGGCCAGCTCGGCGGCGACATGGGTTCGCTCTACATCGCGGCCTTTGGTGTGATCAACGGCTACATCCTCTACATTACCATGATGGTCGCCCAGTGCTTCTCGTACGGCCTGCAGCCCATTGCCGCCTTCAACGCCGGCGCCAAGGCGTGGGCGCGCCTCAAGGAAACGCTCTCCTGCACGCTTAAGTACCAGGTCGTGACGCTTGCTGCGGTGTCTGCTGTGCTATGGGTGGCCGCAACGCCGGTCTGCGCCTTTTTTGCTGGTAGCGACCCGGCGCTCGTCGAGGTTGCCGCCAACGCCACGCGCATCGTTATCCTGGCCGTGGCCCTGGGCTATCTTGCCATGACCATGTCGATGTACTTCCAGGCGGTTGAGAAGGTGGGTATCGCCACGTTCACCGGTCTGCTCCGCTACGTGATCTGCTCCGTGCCGCTTATGTACCTGCTTGGCAACATGATGGGCGTTCAGGGTGTCTGGTTTGCCTTGGTGGCGGCTGACGCCATCACTGGTCTTATCTCCATCGCCCTCGCCGTCCGCGAATCCAAGCGACTTGCCACGCTCTAGACTCGGGCACGGCCAGCCCGCGATAGTCGAATAAGTCAACTCGCCTGCAAGCCACCACAATGGGGACAGTTCCCATTGTGGTGGCTATTGTTATTTAGGGTCTGAGATTTCGGCTCTATAAATAACGTTTTTGAACTGGGCTACTAAAAGATTGTGGAAAACACTACTACAAGATTATGGAAAACGCTACTGCAAGATTATGGCAAATGATACTATACGATTATGGTAACAGCGTTATAAGGGGCGTTGATATGGCCGAGTACATTAACAGGGATTTGCATGAGTTGCTCATTCGCATGGCGGGTTGGTTTCCTGTTGTGTCGTTGACGGGGCCTAGGCAGAGCGGTAAGTCTACGCTGGTTAGGCATGCCTTTCCCGACTATTCCTATGTCACGCTTGAGGACCCCCAAACGAGGCGCGCGGCCTTGGAGGATCCGGTGAGTTTTATCCGCAACCGAAAGGGCGGACTCATCATCGATGAGGCGCAATACGCCCCGGATTTGTTCTCGATGATTCAGGTTGTTTCGGATGAGCGGGGAGACGCCGGTCAATACATCCTTACGGGATCGCAAAACTTTTTGATGATGAAAAGCATCGGCCAGTCTCTTGCCGGGCGAGTCGGGATCTTAAAATTGCTGCCATTTTCGTTTCGAGAAGCGGAGAGGGGCCAGCAGGGGCAGTTGGAAGTGGATTTGTTTGCGCTCGAAGGGGGATACCCTCGCCTGCGTTCCGCCGGAATGCCGTCCTCGGTTTATTTCCCCAGCTATATTGATACCTATGTTGAGCGCGATGTTGTGGGCTTGCTTGACGTGCGCAATAAAGCGGAGTTTCATAAGTTTCTGTCCATAATTGCCCAGAGCGCCGGTGCTCTCATTAATATATCTTCGCTTTCTCGAGATACGGGTGTGAACGTATCGACCATTAAAAGCTGGTTGTCTATCCTGGAGCAGAGCTACCTGACGTTTTCACTGCAGCCCTATTATGCAAATGCCAGGAAACGTTTGACTAAAACGCCCAAGCTTTATTTTTACGACACGGGGCTGCTCTGCTACTTGCTCAAAATTGGATCACTGGAGCAACTTTTGGAGAGCTCTTATCTGGGGGCAGTTTTCGAAAACCTCATCGTTTCCGAAACGGCGAAGAGCCATCTCAACGTGGGCGAGAATCCCGAGTTGTATTTCTATAGGGACGACGGCAAGCGAGAAATCGATTTGCTCGACTGCACAAACTCAGGGAGTCCCAAGGCTATCGAAATAAAATCATCCAGAACGTATCACGATAAGTACGCCCGCCATTTACGGGCTGTATGCGATGAGATCGACATTGCAAAAGATGCGCGCTATGTTGTGGCCCGCGTGGATTCAACGTATGAGTCGAAAGACTGTAGCGTGGTCTCGGCGCGTGATTGGCTTTTGCGATAACAAGTTCGGCGTATTAACAACTGCCGCGAAGAGGATCGGACCCCTTTCGCGGCGGTTTTTTGCCGATCCGGTGCGCCTCAGATGCAAGTGAGTAGGCTTTTTTGGATCTGTCGAGCACACCGCGACAAACGCTAAATAAAACCGCAGGTCAGAGCTGTGGCGTTTTGGAGTGTGCTCGGCCTCCTGCAAAAGGTCTACTCACTTGGTTTTTCGGCGAGAAGGCCGCCGCAAGGGCAAGCAGCTCTCCTCGTGGCGGCTGGCGTTTGCCCAGATAAAACCTGCCAAAATAAACCTGTCTCTTTTTGGCATGTCCCTTTTGGCGTGGCTGATTGCTTTGGGCTGTCTTGGAGAAAGCCCGTGAGGCGGCACACAGGCTAATCCTGCGTGTCGCCTCCGTACATGTAGACGATAAAGCCGTCGCCGGTGTCTTGGCTGTGATCCTCCAGGATGCGTTTCATGTTGAGGTGTTCGTAGAACTGCCAGTCAGAGTTGCAGTCGCTCATCAGGAAGAACTTGGTGCACCCGGCTTTGGCGAGTTCGGCGCGCGCAAGGTCGATGAGCTCGCGGCCGAGTCCCTTGCCCTGCCACTCGGGCACGATGATGATCAGGTTGAGCTGGCCCTGGGCATACTCGTTGCCCGTGGCGGCAAAGCGATCGGCCGTGGCCTTTTCGCGACTGTCGCCAAAGAGCGAGCCCTCGAGTTTGGCATCGGCGGTCTTTGCCATCTCGGTTGCCTGGGCGAACATCTCGTCGTAGCAGGGTACCCACGTGGGGTTGGTACGCGGCTTGCCGTCCTCGAAGATACCGATGCAGCAGGCGGCGATAATGCGGCCCTCTGCCTCGGCGACGAGCGCGATGGGGGAGCGCTGCAGCTGCATGGCAATGTTGAAGCGCGCGCAGAAATCGGCAGCTTCGACGTCGCCGCGGTTGCGCAGCGTGTTGCACCACAGCTGGTTGTAGATGGCGGCGATGCCAGCCAGGTCGTCGAGCGTGGCGGCGCGCAGGGTTACGTTGTCAAGGCTCATGGAGGCTCCTTCCAAGGTGGGTCAGGCCACCTCTGAGTGTGACATGGGCGCACCGCTGCCGCATCAACCATTCGGTAGACGAGCTTCGATCTCTCGGGGACGGAGGAAAAGGGGCCACGAGCGAGGATTTTCGGACGCTTGCTCGACGAGAGTGGATAATCTCCCACTTTTAGCGCGAACATAGGTCAAAAACGGGAGATTATCCACTCTCGTTGGAAGCGCCCGAAAATCCTCGCTCGTTATCCATTCCCTTTTTGGCTGGTTGTGCTTGCACTTTAGCGTGCGACAGCGGATAATGCCGAGCATTCGACAATGTTCTCGTTGCCATCAATTGATTGAGGAGGCCCCGCATGGCCATGGAATTTAAACGCAGGCTGCCGATCCCCATGGAGATCCGCGAGGAAATGCCGCTTTCCGCCGAGCTTACCGCTAAGAAGCAGGCATTCGACGCCGAGGTCGCCAAGGTCTTTACCGGCGAGGACGCGCGCAAGGTGCTCATCATCGGACCGTGCTCTGCCGACCGCGAGGACTCGGTCCTCGAGTACATGAACCGCCTGGCCAAAACCGCCGAGGAGGTCAAGGACAAGCTCATCATCATTCCGCGCGTCTACACCAACAAGCCGCGTACTAAGGGCACTGGCTACAAGGGCCTGCTGCACAACCCCGACCCCGAGGCGCCCGATGACCTGCTCGAGGGCGTTAAGGCCATCCGCCACATGCACCTGCGCGTCATCGAGGAGACTGGCTTCTTCACTGCCGACGAGATGCTCTACCCGTCCAACTACCAGTACCTCGTCGACCTGTTGAGCTACGTCGCCGTGGGTGCGCGCTCGGTCGAAAACCAGGAGCATCGCCTGGTGTCGAGTGGCATTTCGGTGCCGGTGGGTATGAAGAACCCCACTGCCGGTTCCACCACCGTCATGCTCAATTCCATCTACGCCGCCCAGGCGCATCAGAGCTTTATCTTCCGCAACTGGGAGGTCGAGTGCGACGGCAACCCGCTCGCGCATGCCGTCATGCGCGGCTACATCGGCCTCGACGGTCGTACCTACCCCAATTACCACTACGAGCACCTGGAGCGTCTGGCCGAGCGCTACACCGAGCACGCCGGCTATGCCAATCCGGCAGCGGTCATCGACTGCAACCACGACAACTCGGGCAAGCGTCCGCTGGAGCAGTATCGCATTTGCAAGGAGGTGCTCGACAGCTGCCGCCGCAACGAAGCCATTTCAAGGCTGGTCAAGGGCTTTATGATCGAGTCCTACCTTGAGGACGGCAACCAGCCGGTCGACGGCGGTGTCTTTGGCAAGTCGATCACCGATCCGTGCCTGGGCTGGGAAAAGACCGACTACCTCATTCACGAGATCGCGGAGCGGGTTTAGTTACGCGGGTTTTCGCTGACTCTGCCAAGACATCGGCGGTCCCGTTGCTGCCGGGCACTCATTGGGGACAGACTTAAATGAGTGCTCGCAGAATGAGAGTGGATAATCTCCCGTTTTTAAGTAGTCGTTGGGGACGTTCTTGTTTGACTGGTCGTTTAAGAACGTCCCCAATGACTACCCTGTTGGCCTTTTCCAGGCCCTGTGGGCAAAAAATGGCAAATATGAGTACTGTTGCTATCCTAGTGTCATATTGCCGGCATAAGATAATAGACATAACAGAAAATATGTTCATTAACCTTAACACATATAAGCCCGCTATAGAACTATTTGAGTAATTTAGGGGCGCTTGCAAGCCGTGCGGGCAGCATATGGGGCTGTTTTGGCTGTTACTAAAAAGGTAACAGTACTCATATTTGCCATTTTTTGCCCACAGGGGCTGGAAAGGACCGTCAATTCGGCTCCAGGGGATGCGGCCCAAGGGCCGCAGAACGAAAAATGGGGGCGCTGGTTGTCCTGCGCCCCCATTCTTTGGGTATTGCGGTTGTTTGCCGCCGGTTTTACGCCGCCTCGTCGAACTGCGAGTTGTACAGGTCGGCGTAGAAGCCGCCCTGGGCGAGCAGTTCGTCGTGTGTGCCCTTCTCGACGATGTCGCCGTCGCGAATCACCAAGATCACGTCGGCGTTGCGGATCGTGGACAGGCGGTGCGCGATGACAAAGCTCGTGCGGCCCTGCATCAGCGCATCCATGGCGCGCTGGATGAGCTCCTCGGTGCGGGTATCGACGTTGGAGGTTGCCTCGTCCAAAATCAGCGCCGGGCGGTCGGCCAAAATGGCACGGGCGATGGTCACGAGCTGGCGCTGACCCTGCGACAGGTTAGTGCCCTCCTCGTTGATCATAAAGTCGTAGCCGCCGGCGAGCGTATGGATAAAGTGGTCGCAGCGTGCGGCGCGCGCGGCGGCCTCGACTTCGGCATCGCTCGCATCGGGGCGTCCGTAGCGAATGTTCTCGCGAATGGTGCCGTTAAACAGCCAGGTATCCTGCAGCACCATGGCAAACTCGCCGCGCAGTGCCGCGCGGTCCCAGTCGCGCACGTCGATGCCCTCGACGCGCAGCGAACCGCCGTCCACGTCGTAGAAGCGCTGCAGCAGCTTGATGAGCGTGGTCTTGCCAGCGCCGGTGGGACCGACGATGGCGATGGTCTGACCGGGCTGCGCCTCACAGCTAAAGTCGTGGATGATGGTCTTGTCCGGCGTGTAGCCAAACTTGACGTGGTCGAACTCCACGTGACCGGGGCGCTTCTCGGGGATCTGCGCGTCGGCCTTTTGCTCCTCCTCGGGCGCGGCCAGGAACTCAAACACGCGCTCGGTGGCGGCAGCCATCGACTGCATCGTGTTGCTCACGTTGCCCAGCTGCTGCACGGGTTGCGTAAAGTTGCGCACGTACTGAATGAAGCTCTGGATGTCGCCGGGCGTGGCGTTACCAGTCAGCGCGAGCTGCGCGCCCACCACGACGACGCCCACGTAGCCCATGTTGCCCACCAGGCTCATAAGCGGCATCATCAGGCCCGACAGGAACTGCGAGCGCCAACCGCTCATAAAGAGGCGGTCGTTCTCTTTGTCGAACTCCTCGATCGAGGCCTCGGCGCGGTCGAACACCTGAATGACGTTCTGGCCGGCAAAGTCCTCCTCGATGATGCCGTTGACGGCGCCCAGGACCTGCTGCTGCTCGCGGAAGTACGGCTGCGAGAAGTGAATCATCACGGTCAGGATAATCGCGGCTGCCGGCAGCGTGAGCACGGTGACGCCGGTGAGCGGCAGACTGATCGACAGCATCATGACGAGCACGCCGATAATCTGCGTCACCGACGTGATGAGCTGCGTCACGCTCTGGTTGAGTGACTGACCCAGCGTGTCGACATCGTTGGTGATGCGGCTGAGCACGTCGCCCTTGCTGTGGCCGTTGAAGTAGCTCATCGGCACGACAGCGATCTTGGCGGCGATCTCCTTGCGCATGCGATAACAAATCTTTTGCGTGACGCCGGTCATGAGCCAGCCTTGGATCAGGCTGCAGGCAGAGCTCGCCAGATACAGACAGAGCAAAAAGCCGAGCGTCTTGGCGATCCAGGCAAAGTCGACATCGCCGGTGCCGTTGACCTTGGCAACCAAGCCCTCGAACAGCTTAGTCGTAACCTGGCCGAGCACCTTGGGCCCCACAATGTTAAAGATGACCGAGCACACGGCAAAGGCGACGGCGGCAAACACGGCAATCTTGTGCTGGCCGATATAGCCGAGCAGCTGCCTCATGGTGCCCTTAAAGTCCTTGGCCTTTTCGCCACGGCGCATGCCACCCATGCGGCCCATGGGACCACGCTGGCGGGTGGGCTTGGGAATCTGAGTCTTGGTCTCGTCTGCCATTAGCGCTCGCCTCCTTCCATGACGGCTGCAATTTCTTCTTGGGTAAGCCCCAGCTCCTCGGCGGAAAGCTGCGACTGTGCAATCTCCAGGTACGCCGGGCAGCCGTGCAGCAGCTCCTCGTGCGTGCCGGTGCCCACTACGTGACCGTCGTCGAGCACGATGATCTGGTCGGCGTGCATGATGGTCGCGATGCGCTGGGCCACGACCACGAGTGCGGCGTCGGTGACGTTTTTGGCCAGCTCCTCGCGCAGGCGCGCGTCGGTCTTGTAGTCGAGGGCGCTAAACGAGTCATCGAACACCACGACCTCGGGCTTTTTGGCCAACGCGCGGGCAATGGCCAGGCGTTGGCGCTGACCACCCGAAATATTGGAGCCGCCCTGGCTGATGGGGGAGTCGTAGCCGCCCTCGCGCTCGGCGATAAAGTCCTCGGCCTGGGCGATGCGTGCCGCCTGGCGCATATCATCATCGCTCACCATGTCGCCGGCAAACTTGAGGTTGCTCTTGACGGTGCCCGAGAACAGGCGACCCTGCTGCGGGATGTAACCAATGCGGTGGCGCAGCTCGGAAAGGGTCATGTCGCGCACGTCGATGCCGTCGAGCGAAATGCTGCCGCCCGTGACGTCGTACAGGCGCGGAATCAGCTGCACGAGCGTGGACTTGCCCGAACCCGTTGAGCCAATGATGCCGAGCATCTGGCCGGCATGTGTGGTGAAGTTCACGCCGCTGATGACATCGGCGCGGGCATCGGGGTACTGGAAGCTCACGTCGCGGAAGGTGAGCTCACCGCGCGGCGCGCTGGCTGCGGGCAGTTTGGGCGAGGCAGGGTCGTTGATGCTCGTGGGGCAGGTGATGACCTCTTCCACGCGCTCTGCTGCGACCTCGGCGCGGGGCAGGATAACCGAAACCATGGTGAGGATCATAAACGCCATGACGATCTGCATGGTGTAGGAGATGAACGCCATCATGTTGCCGACCTGCATCACGCCGTCGGACACGCCCTGCGCGCCAAACCAGACGATAAGCACGGTGATGCAGTTCATGACGAGCATCATGAGCGGCATCATAAAGCTCATGGCGCGGTTGGTGTAGAGCTGCGTGGTCATCAGGTCGAGGGACGCCTGGTCAAAGCGCTCGAGCTCATGCTCCTCGCGGTTAAACGAGCGGATGGGCATAAGGCCGTCGAGCAGCTCGCGGGCGGTAAGGTTCACGCGGTCCACAAAGCTCTGCATCTTTTTGAACTTGGGCATGGTGAGGCCCATAAGCACGCCGACGACGGCCGAGACCGCGATGATGGCCACGGCGATGGTCCACTCCAGGCCGGTGTGGTTGGCCAGGACGCGCATGACGGCGACGATGCCCATGACGGGCGCCATGAGGCACATGCGGATAAACAGGGTTGCGGCCATCTGAATCTGCTGAATGTCGTTGGTGCAGCGAGTGATGAGCGAGGCCTGGCTAAACTTGCCCACCTCGGCCGGCGAGAAGTGCATGACCTTGTTGAAGGTCTCGCGGCGCAGGTCGCGTGCGATGGAACAGGCGGTGCGCGAGGCCACGGCGCCGGTTAGGATGGTGGCGACCAGTGAGATCAGGCACAGACCAAACATCGTGGTCGCCATGCGGCCCAGGTAGGCGTTCTGCACGTCGGCGGGGTCGATACCCTGCGCCTTGTACTCGTCTTGCACATAGCTCACGGCGCGTTGGGTCACGATGGAGCCCGACATGGAGCCCATTTTGTCCGCCATTTCATTGGCGCCCTCGACGAGCTTGCTTTGGTCTACCAGACCGCCCTCGACACCTAGGCGCAGACTCTTCATGGTGATCTTGCCGCCGTCGGCATCAATCTGCTTTTGCATGTTTTGCGCCGCTGTGGCCTTCTGCTGCATCTCGGCGAGCTGCTCGGGCGTCATTGCCGCCATCTGCTCGGGGGTGGGCATGGCCTGGGCGCCGCCGCCATTGCTTGCCTCGGTGGATGCGCCGGTCATGTCGCCCATGGAGCTGGCGTCGATGCCCTGGTTGAGAGAAAGGACGACGGTCTCGGGCAGGCTCATAATGTCGGCAATCTTGCCGCCATCGGCACGCTCTTCCTCGGTGCCCTTGTACGTTCGAATGCCTTTTTTGTCAGCCTTGCTAAACACGGCCTCCACAGCTTTGGCGTCCTTGGTGCTCATAAAGAGCTCAAGGTCATCGAGTGATTCGGCACGAATGGTGTCGGGCACGGGCGAGGCGATGCCGCCTTGCTGTACGCCCACGTCGACGATGTCGCTCATGTAGGTAGGCAGTGCCAGATCGGCGTTGCAGCTGATTACGATAAGTACGATAGCTGTGAACAGTGCCAGGACATGCTTTTTAAAGAGCTTGAGAATCCTCACTCGGCATCTCTCCTTTCTTGATTGCGGTCGATAATTTCGTTGAAACGCCTTAGAAGGCGCACCATCTCTTGGGTATCTGTTTCGCCGAGCTGCTCGAGGAAGGCCGCGGTGCGCTCCTCGAATTCCCGACGTTTGATTTCGAGATTCTGGAATCCCTTATCGGTCATCGTGACGTGTACACGACGACGGTCGGTCTTTGAGTGCTCGCGCTCGACCCAGCCCTTGGCTTCGAGAGTGCGTAAGATATTGGCGATGCGGGCACTCGAGACCCAGGCGCAATTTGCGAGTTCGCTCGGCGTGAGCGAACCGCCAGCGAGCATGAGGGCGCGCATGACAGCCATCTCGCCGCCGAGAGCTTTGTCCGCAGAGCGTGAAATGCGATGATGCATGCTGCCAAACTCAGTTAAGAGCTGACGCCCAAGCTCATGGAAATCGGTATCTTCCACCGAAAACCCCTAACACTAGAAACTATTTTCGGTGAAAGATGATACCCGCATATTCGGGCCTCATTCAGTGGGCAATATAAAGAGCGCATAAAGAGCTAAAAAATTCAATTGCTGAAGCGTTTCAAAGAACTATTATGCCCGCGGTTAGGCGAGGGGTTGTCACCACCATGACGACTGGGACTCATTTATCGCCACGTGCGATGCTCCAACTTCCCGCAAGGAGACACCTTATATAAAGGGGGATGGAGTCATGGCATTTGACTTCACGGGCAAGACCGCGATTGTCACGGGTGGCACTCAGGGCATTGGCCTCGAGATCGCCAAGGGCATCGTCGCGGGCGGCGGACACGTCGCGCTCATCGCAAGGAACGCTGCCAAGGGCGAGGCCGCTGTGGCCGAGCTTGGCGAGGGCAACAAGTTCTATCAGCTCGATGTTGCCGATGCGCCTAAGGCGCGTGAGACCGTCGAGCAGATTTTTACGGACCTGCCGCAAACCAACATCCTGATCAACTGCGCTGGCGTCATCAGCACCAAGAAGTTCGACGAGATCGATGACACCGAGTGGCGTCGCACCATCGACATCAACCTCAACGGCACCTTTACCATGATGAACGCCGTGTACCCGCACTTTAAGGCGGCCCATGCCGGCACTATCGTCAACGTGAGCTCTGTTGCTGGCAAGATCGGCGGCGGCCTGCTCGGCACCGCTGCCTACGCCAGCTCCAAAGCCGGTGTTAACGGTCTAACCAAGGCAGTCGCCAAGGAAGGCGGCAAGTTTGGCGTCCGCTGCAACGCCGTGTGCCCGTCGCTCACCCTTACCGATATGACCTCGATTCTCTCTGACGAGAACTCTCAGCGCATCATCAACGGTATTCCTCTGGGCCGCGCCGCCCAGGCCAGCGAGCCTGCGCAGATGGTGCTCTTCTTCGCTTCCGACCTCGCTAGCTTCGTGAACGGCGAGATCGGTGACTGCGACGGTGGCATCGTTCTGGACGGGTAATACCCCGCGACGTTAATTCGGCGACGGCTCCTGCGACTCGGGACCGTCGCCTTCTTTCTGACAAAGGCGCGTGCGGCTACGATTCGCATGCATCCAAAGGAGATATATATGAGTGAATCGACTGCGGTGGAGGCGCCGGCGGCAAAGGAGCCGTTCTTTAAGATGTCCTCCATCCCGGGTGCCAATATTTTGGTGCCGCTTTTGCTGGGCTGCCTGCTCAACACGCTATTCCCCGACCTATTCAAAACGCTCGGTAGCTTTACGCTTGGCATGACCCAGCAGGGCGCAGGCCCGCTCGTGGGCGCTTTTTTGCTTATCGTCGGTACGACGATTTCGTTTAAGAGTGCTCCTGCCGCCGCTGCCCGCGGCGCCATCATCATCGCCGTCAAGCAGATTGTGGTCGTTGCCGTGTCGCTGCTCATCCTTTATGTGTTCAACGACAACCTGTTTGGCATCTCTGCCATGGTGATGCTGGCGGCTTGCACCGGCGCCAACAACGCTATGTACGCTGGTCTGATGGGCACCATGGGCAATGAGGCCGAGCGCGGCGCTGTCGCAATCACCACGCTCGTTGTCGGCCCTCCGGTCACGATGATTGTCCTTGGCGCCGCCGGCCAGGCTCCGATCGGCTGGTCGCTCGTGGGTGCCATCCTGCCGATCGTCGTCGGCATTATTCTGGGCAACCTCTTCCCCAGCTTTAAGAAGATGATGGCGCCGGCACTTTCCGCCGTCATCGTGCTCGTCTTCTTTGCCATGGGCTCGACCATGACCTTTGGCCAGCTCATTAATGGCGGTCTCCCCGGTATTCTGCTCGGCGTGATCTGCTCGGTGGTCTTTGCAATTCCCGTTGTCGCGGTCGATAAGCTCACGGGCGGTACGGGTGTCGCGGGTGCGGCCATTTCGAGCTGCGCCGGAGCCAATGTGGCCACGCCTGCTGCCATGGCAAGCGTCAACGAGGCCTTGTACGGCGGTGCGGTGCTCGCGACGGCCACGGCACAGGTTGCTGCCTGCGCAATCGTTACGGCTATTTTGACCCCGCTGGTCACCAGCTGGTGCTACAAGCATTTTGAGGGCCAGGGCAACGGCAAGGCAACAACCGACAAGGCTGCCGCAGCCGCCTAATGCCAAACGGCAATCAAAGCTAAATAACTAGCCACGCCATAGGGCGGCCCCGGGGGAAATCCCGTGGCCGCCCTTCAGTTTCTGAAGGGTCTCTGGGACACTTTACCCTGCTAAAGCTGGCATAACAGCTAGAGCGCAGGACGTATAAAGGCAAGGGGAAATATCAAGCGATTCGGTGAACGGTAGCTGATGGTGGGAGCGTTTCCTGCGGATTTGTTAAAAACGCCCTAATGGTATAAAAAAAGAAACATATAACAGCCCTGATGAAGGGGGTGGCTATGTTATCCTTCTCAAACGGGTGAAATCTTGGGTTTTGGGTTGCAGTTCCAAGGTGGACAAACGTTTTTCCCTGTACCAATGTGTGGTGAAGAACGGAAGAAGCCGGTAGTGCAAGCCGATAATTCAAGAATTCAATAAGCAGCGGTGTGAGAGAGCGCCGCATTACACGTAACTAGGAGCGTGGTTACACAATGCAGGAGGCATGGGAAGGCTTCAAGGAAGGCATCTGGACGGGAGAGGTTGACGTCCGAGACTTCATCCAGAAGAACTACACCCCCTACGAGGGCGACGAGTCGTTCCTCGCCGGCCCGACCGAGCGTACCAAGGAGCTGTGGGGCGAGGTTCTCGACCTGCTGCTCAAGGAGCGCGAGCAGGGCGGCGTCCTCGATATGGACACCAAGACCGTCACGGGTATCGTGAGCCACCCCGCTGGCTACATCGATAACGCCCATCGCGACAAGGAGACCATCGTCGGCCTCCAGACCGACAAGCCGCTCAAGCGTGCGCTGCACGTCAACGGTGGTATCCGCATCGCTTGCCAGGCTGCCAGCCAGCACGGCTACAAGATCGACGAGAACGTTGTCGAGCGCTACACCTTCGAGCGCAAGACCCACAACGCCGGCGTCTTCGATGTCTACACCCCCGAGATGCGCGCCTGCCGTTCGGCCCACATCATCACCGGTCTGCCCGATGGCTATGGCCGCGGCCGCATCATTGGCGACTACCGTCGTGTCGCCCTGTACGGTGTCGACTACCTGATCAAGGACAAGGAGGCCCAGAAGGCTTCCACCCCGACGGTCATGACCGCCGACAACATTCGCGATCGTGAGGAGCTGCAGGAGCAGATCCGCGCCCTCGGCGAGCTCAAGATGATGGCCGAGACCTATGGTTTCGACATTTCCAACCCTGCTACCAACACGCAGGAGGCCATCCAGTGGATGTACTTCGCCTACCTCGCTTCCGTCAAGGAGCAGAACGGCGCCGCTATGTCCATCGGCCGTACCTCTACGTTCATCGACATTTACGCTGAGCGCGACCTTGCCAACGGTACCTTCACCGAGGAGCAGATCCAGGAGTTCGTGGATCACTTCATCATGAAGCTCCGCATGGTCAAGTTTGCCCGTACCCCCGAGTACCAGGCCCTGTTCACCGGCGATCCGCAGTGGGTCACCGAGTCCATCGGCGGCATGGGTGTTGACGGCCGTACGCTCGTTACCAAGATGAGCTACCGCTACCTGCACACGCTCGAGAACATGGGCACCAGCCCCGAGCCCAACATGACCGTTCTGTGGTCGACCCGTCTGCCCGAGAACTTCAAGAAGTTCTGCGCCAAGACTTCTGTCGCCAGCTCCTCGATCCAGTACGAGAACGACGACCTCATGCGCGTTTACCACGGCGACGACTACGGCATCGCCTGCTGCGTGTCCTCCATGCGCATCGGCAAGGAGATGCAGTTCTTCGGCGCTCGCGCCAACCTGGCCAAGTGCCTGCTGTACGCACTCAACGGCGGTGTTGACGAGGTCTCCAAGAAGCAGGTCGGCCCCAAGTACCGCGCCGTCGAGGGCGATACGCTCGATTACGACGACGTTGTGGCAAAGTACAACGACATGATGAAGTGGCTCGCTGGCGTGTACGTCAACTCGCTGAACATCATTCACTACATGCACGACAAGTATTGCTACGAGCGCATCCAGATGGCTCTGCACGACAAGCACGTGCATCGCTGGTTCGCTACGGGCATCGCTGGCCTTTCCGTCGTGGCTGACTCCCTGTCCGCCATCAAGTACGCCAAGGTCCACCCCGTCCGTGACGAGAACGGCATCATCGTCGACTTCGAGACCGAGGGCGAGTTCCCCAAGTACGGTAACGACGACGACCGCGTCGACCAGATCGCTCACGACGTTGTGCACCAGTTCATGGAGTACATCCGCATGAACGACACCTACCGCAACTCCGTGCCCACGACCTCGGTTCTGACCATCACCTCCAACGTCGTGTACGGCAAGAAGACCGGTTCTACGCCTGATGGCCGCAAGGCTGGCCAGCCCTTCGCCCCGGGTGCTAACCCCATGCACAAGCGCGATAGCCACGGCGCCATCGCTTCGCTGTCTTCGGTTTCCAAGCTCCCGTTCCGCGATGCTCAGGACGGCATCTCCAACACCTTCTCCATCATCCCGGGCGCGCTCGGCAAGGAGGACCAGGTGTTCTTTGGCGATATCGACCTTGATCAGCTGGGCGAGTAACTATTGTTAGTGCTATACTAACAATAACGATTACTGATTAGAGCGACGGTTTCGGCCGGCGCCTATCAATCGAAGGAGACACATTATGAAGGTTTCTGAAGTTTCTGAGACTCAGGCCGATAACCTGGTCCACATGCTCGACGCTTACGCCGAGAAGGGTGGCCACCACCTGAACATCAACGTCTTCAACCGTGAGACGCTGCTCGACGCTCAGGCCCACCCCGAGAAGTACCCGCAGCTGACCATCCGCGTTTCCGGCTATGCCGTGAACTTCCACACGCTCACTAAGGAGCAGCAGGACGAGGTCATTTCGCGTACCTTCCACAACAAGTTCTAAAGGGGTTTAACTCCCGCAGGATCGCCAGGGCTGTTTGGGCTACCTCCCAAAACGTCCTCGGACATGCAAGAAGCCCTCGCTGCGCACTTCGTGCGGCGAGGGCTTC
>CABPCG010000027.1 GCA_902405995.1 uncultured Collinsella sp. | reverse complement strand
GGAGCGTTTTTAGCGAGCGGGCGAGGACGCCGGCAGGCGGCCGAAGCCGGTGCGGATCCGCGAAGCGGATACGCGGACGTCCTTTCGCCCGCACCATTGATTGAAAGAGCTCCCAGCAATGGGAGCTCTTTTGTTATGGGCCGTTTTTGGCAGATTTGACCTATCGATTTCGCGCGGTAGATGCCCCTGTGGTCAAAAAGTGGCAAATATGAGTACTGGCACGAAAATAGAGACATTTGACGGAGCCATTTTTGCTCATTTTACGCAACAGATGTACGCTAATTAAGCTCAATCTTGAGACGAAATGAAGTAATTTCGATAGACTTCGGGTTCAAAGAGGCGATTTTGACCCAAATACGCTGTTACTAAACTGGTAACAGTACTCATATTTGGCCTTTTTTGACCACGGGTCCTCTTGTTGGTGCCACACAGCTGCTTCGTGCGGGTATCCTAGTCCCAACGTGTGCCTATCAGAGGAGAAACCATGCTGTTGTCCGGTATCATCGCTGCCCTTACGAGCCTTCTACTTCCCATCATCATCCTGTTGCTGCTGCTTCCCAACGCCTGCTATGTCGTTGAACAGCAGCATGCCGTGATCATCGAGCGCCTGGGCAAGTTCAATCGCATCGTCAATGCGGGCTTCCACATGAAGGTACCCGTGATCGACCGCAAGGCCGCCACGGTGAGTCTGCGCACCATGAAAAACGGTTTTGGCATCGACGTTAAGACCCAGGACAACGTGACTATCGGCCTTGAGGTCTCTGCTCAGTACCACGTGAGCTATGACATGGGCGCCGGCCCGGCAGATTCGGGTATCTACAAGAGCTACTACATGCTGCAGGAGCCCGTCGACCAGATGCGTGACTTCATCACCGACGCCCTGCGCTCTTCGATTCCCGTCTACACACTCGATGAGGTCTTTGCCAAGAAGGATGACATCGCCAAGGACGTTAATGCCACCGTGTCCGAGCAGATGGCCGCCTACGGCTTCACCCTCGTGTCGACGCTCATCACTAAAATCGCACTGCCGACCGAGGTCGAGAACTCCATGAACGACATCAACGCCGCCCAGCGCAAGCGCGCTGCGGCACAGGAGCTCGCTGAGGCAGACCGCATCAAGCGCGTCACCGAGGCGACCGCCGAGGCTGAGGCTATGGAAAAGGCGGGCGAGGGCATTGCCAACCAGCGCAAGGCCATCGCGCTGGGTATCAAAGATTCGCTCGAGATTATCCAGGAGACGGGTGTCGGCAACGACGAGGCCAACCAGCTGTTCATGTTTACGCAGTGGTCCGAGATGATGACGGAGTTTGCTCGCACGGGTAAAACCTCGACGGTCGTGCTGCCGAGCGATTTCTCGCAGTCGGCCTCGATGTTCGAGCAGATGCTGACCGCCGGCAAGGTTCAGAACGAGTCGAAGGAGTAGACGCGCGTGAAATACACCGTCGTTTGTGTTGGCAAGCTCAAAGAGCGCTTTTGGAAGGATGCCTGCGCTGAGTACACCAAGCGCCTAGGTGCCTATGCCAAGGTTGATATCCGCGAGGTGGCCGATATCGACCCGGCTAAGGCGGGCGGCGTGGATGCCGCGCGCGACAAGGAGGGGGCGGCGATTCTTGCTGCCTTGCCGTCTCGAGCGCATGTGATCCTGCTGGCCATTGAGGGCAAAGAGCGCTCGAGCGAGGAGTTTTCGGCGCGGATCGATGATCTTATGCTGCGTGGTAACAGCGACATCGCCTTTGTGATTGGCGGATCGGACGGCGTGAGCGATGACGTGCGCGCACGAGCCGACGAGATGCTCAGCTTTGGACGCATTACCTTGCCGCATAACTTGGCGCGCGTGGTGCTGCTAGAGCAGATTTACCGTGCCTGCAAGATCAGTCGTGGCGAGCCGTATCACAAATAGGTCGGCAATACGAAACAATGGCGTGGGACAATACCTTTCGTTTTGAAGAGCGTGTCTGAGAGGACTATGAGATATGAAGATTGGGTTTGTCGGTTTTGGCAATATGGCGAGCGCTATGGCTGATGGCTGGATCGCTGCCGGTGTAGCTGCGAGCGACATGTGCGCCTGTGCGGGTCGCTACGACGCACTGGTTGAGCGCTGTGAGGCGCGCGGGATGGCCGCTCGCCACGATGCCGCCGAGGTTGTCGCCGCATCCGATATCGTGGTCGCTGCGGTCAAACCGTACATGATCGAGAAGGTATTCGCCCCGCTCAAGGATGCTCTTGCCAAAAAGGTCGTTCTGTCGGTTGCCTGGACCTGGGACAGTGCCAAGTGGGAGCAGGTCCTGCCGGGCGTCGCGCATATCTCGACGGTGCCCAACACACCGGTTTCGGTGGGCGAGGGCGTCATCGCTTGCGAGAAGTCCTCTACGCTCAACGGCGAGCAGCGTGCTGTTGTGCTCGACCTGCTCGGTAAGCTTGGCGCTGTCGTCGAGCTCGATACGAGCCTGCTGTTTGTGGGCGGTACGGTGGGTGGTTGCGCTCCGGCATTTGTCGCTATGGCAATCGAGGCCCTGGGCGATGCGGCGGTCAAGCACGGTATCCCGCGTGCCGATGCCTATCGCATTGTGAGCCAGATGGTGCTGGGTACGGCAAAGCTGCAGCTTGCAACTGGCCAGCATCCTGCGGCGATGAAGGATGCCGTATGCTCGCCCGGTGGTGCCACCATCAAGGGCGTCGTTGCGCTCGAGGACGCCGGCATGCGCAGTGCCCTGGTCAAGGCAATCGACGCAACCCTCCAGTAAAACCTGCCATTTAGGGACAGGTTTATTTTGGCAGGTTTTTCCTGCTGTTTTGTCCTTTTAGCGAAAAGCGCCCCGCAACTGGCTCGATTCCAGTTGCGGGGCGCTTGCGTTTGCCCAGATAAAACCGACCGAAAAAACCTGTCCCTTTTTGGCAGATTAGTCCCAGAAGCTGTCTTCCTCATCCTCGGACTTGGGTCCGCGGTCGACGTACATCTTATGGGTACGCTTCTCCATTACAAAGGCAAGAATCGCAAATAACAGGATGCCGCCGGCGAAAAGGATGGCAAAACCGGTGCGGGTGCCAAACAAAAAGGAAAAAACTGCGTCCATTGGGTGCCTTCTTGCGTAGTTGAGTTGGGTCGTAAACGCTCATAAGTATATACTTGCCCATACATGTACAAGGTTGCAACCTAAATGGAATGTATATCGCCGGAGGATCTAATGCTTGATATCAAGTTTGTTCGCGAGAACCCCGATGCCATCGATGTCGCCATGGCTAACCGCCAGACGTCTTGGGATCGCGAGAAGTTCTTTGAGCTCGACGACGAGCGCCGTGCCGTCATCACCGAGGTCGAGGAACTTCAAGCCACGCGCAATGCCGAGTCCAAGAAGATCGGCGCCCTGATGAAGGAGGGCAAGAAGGACGAGGCCGAGGTCGCCAAAGAGGCCGTGCGCGCCGTCAACGAGAAGATTGACGGTCTGGCCGAGCGCCGCACCGCCCTCGAGCAGGAGCAGTACGACTTCATGGCTCACCTGCCCAACATTCCTTGCGAGGCCACGCCGTACGGCAAGGACGAGGACGAGAACATCGAGCGCCGTCGTTGGGGCACCCCGCGCGAGTTCGACTTCGACTTTAAGCCGCACTGGGATCTGGGCATCGACCTCGACATCCTTGACTTCGAGCGCGGCAACAAGCTCTCCGGCAGCCGCTTCACCGTTCTCGGTGGCGCCGGCGCCCGTCTTGAGCGCGCCCTCATCAACTTCTTCCTCGATACGCACACCAGCCGTGGTTTTAAGGAGTGGTGGCCGCCCATCGTCGTCAAGCGTCAGACCATGTTCGGCACGGGCCAGCTGCCCAAGTTCGAGGACGACGCCTATCACGTCTCGGGCGACAACTTCCTGATTCCCACCGCCGAGGTCGTGCTCACCAACCTGCACGCCGGTGAGGTCCTCGACGCCGATACCCTGCCGCGCCGCTACACCGCCTTCACCCCCTGCTTCCGCGAGGAGGCCGGCTCCGCTGGTCGCGATACCCGCGGCATCATTCGCCAGCACGAGTTCGACAAGGTCGAGATGGTCAAGTTTGCCAAGCCGGAGGAGTCCGACAAGGAGCTCGAGAGCATGACCGCCGAGGCCGAGTTCCTGCTGCAGCAGCTGGGTCTTCCGTATCGCGTGATTAGCCTGTGCACCGGCGACCTGGGCTTCTCTGCCCGTCAGACCTACGACGTCGAGGTCTGGCTGCCGAGCTACAACGCCTACAAGGAGATCAGCTCCTGCTCCAACTGCGGTGACTTCCAGGCCCGTCGCGCCAACATCAAGTATCGCGACCCCGAGAACTTCAAGGGTTCGCGCTATCTGCACACCCTCAACGGTTCCGGTCTGCCGGCTGGCCGTACCATGGCAGCCATTCTGGAGAACTACCAGAACGCTGACGGCACTATCACGATCCCCGAGGTTCTGCGTCCCTACATGGGCGGCCTCGAGAAGATCGAGCCGGTCGCGTAACTTGGCTGCATAGGGGATATACAAGGGCGCTCCCTCGGGGGCGCCCTATTTCGTGCGCAGGTCCATACCATGCCGTGCGGACAGCTCAATGGAAAATACACGAACAACTGTTCTGTATACAGCCATCTACCTGCTATGCTTTTGCTAAATAAGAGCGAGAGAAAGGGGACGCAATGGAGCTGTTTGATGATCGGGTGGTGTTGTTTGAGAGTGACGAGGGCGGGGAGTACCTGCTTGTAACGTGTGAGCCGTCTGACATGGGTGGCCTGGTGGTTCGGCAGACGAGTGAGGGTCCGTTGACCCAATGGTGCTACGAGGAGTCGCCGCATGTGGTTGAGACGTTTGTGGCGCACGAGGGGCTTGTGGCCCTGGAGCATTTCTATGGGGTCCGGACATCTAACCAGGTTGCTCGCATGTTGAGTATCTCGTTTGCCGATTATGATTGTGCCCAGCGGGTGAGATCGCTCCTGAGGGAACTTGATGCTAAGTTTGACGTGATCGAAAAGCCAATCGATCGTACGGGGAACGACGGTATATGCGGAGCAGCATGACAAAACTGCGTTCCAAAAAAAAGTTTGAGATTGTGCTTGACTCCAATAAGCTAAAGTGGTTTTATATGTTGTGCGCTGCGGCGTTACCTCAGCTGGATAGAGGGTCTGACTACGAATCAGAACGTCATAGGTTCGAATCCTATACGCCGCACCAATCGAAATTGAAAGCCTCCGGCAACGGGGGCTTTTCTTTTATGCCGCCACCGCATGGATTCGAACCTCGGTCGAGGCGCGAGCGTGAAGCGGACGCGGAGCGTCCGTAGCGAGCGGGCGAGCACGCCGGCAGGCGGGCGAAGCCGGCGCGGATCCGCGGAGCGGATGCGCGGAATCCTATACGCCGCACCAATCGAAATTGAAAGCCTCCGGCAACGGGGGCTTTTCTTTTATGCCGCCACCGCATGGATTCGAACCTCGGTCGAGGCGCGAGCGTGAAGCGGACGCGGAGCGTCCGTAGCGAGCGGGCGAGCACGCCGGCAGGCGGGCGAAGCCGGCGCGGATCCGCGGAGCGGATGCGCGGAATCCTATACGCCGCACCAATCGAAATTGAAAGCCTCCGGCAACGGGGGCTTTTCTTTTATGCCGCCACCGCATAGATTCGAACCTCGGTCGAGGCGCGAGCGTCTTAATCATCACTTCGTAAAATTTTTCCAAATTGTCGCTTGACCCATCGAGGGGTCACGTGCATAATAATCCGTGCGTTGCGGCGTTACCTCAGCTGGATAGAGGGTCTGACTACGAATCAGAACGTCATAGGTTCGAATCCTATACGCCGCACCATTTAAGATTAAAGCTCCCGGCAACGGGGGCTTTTCTTTTACGTAAACACCGCATTGATTCGAACCTCGGTCGAGGCGCGGGCGTAAAGAAAACGCGGAGCGTTTTTAGCCCGCGGGCGAGCACGCCGGCAGGCGGGCGAAGCCGGTGCGGATCCGCGCAGCGGATGCGCGGAATCCTATACGCCGCACCAACTGAACTTTAAAGCCTCCGGTAACGGAGGCTTTTCTTATATCGCGATGCGTCGAAGATCGCGCCAAGCCCTCCAAATGATTAAAAATCAAATTCGATAACTTTTTTTGAAAAAATGCTTGACCATTATTCAGTCCCTGTGCATAATAATCAACAAGTTGCGGCGTTACCTCAGCTGGATAGAGGGTCTGACTACGAATCAGAACGTCATAGGTTCGAATCCTATACGCCGCACCATTTAAGATTAAAGCTCCCGGCAACGGGGGCTTTTCTTTTACGTAAACACCGCATTGATTCGAACCTCGGTCGAGGCGCGGGCGTAAAGAAAACGCGGAGCGTTTTTAGCCCGCGGGCGAGCACGCCGGCAGGCGGGCGAAGCCGGTGCGGATCCGCGCAGCGGATGCGCGGAATCCTATACGCCGCACCATTTGAGATTAAAGCTCCCGGCAACGGGGGCTTTTCTTTTACGTAAACACCGCATTGATTCGAACCTCGGTCGAGGCGCGGGCGTAAAGCGGACGATTTCCTGTCGACTCGTGTAAGATTCCGAGTAGATGTCGCGACTTATTCGCGACCACTCCTTCTCAAGCGACCGATCAGGGTGATATTTCGTGGCAGAGCGTCCGACATACAAGCTCAGGTTTCTCGATCCCAAGAAGCGCTTTCCGGCGATGCCCGAGCAGCCTGCGGGACGCTCATATGGCGTGGTCTGGAAACTCTTTGGCGATGATCAGCATGAATCTTGCTATGTCGTCGAATTCGTTGGCAAAAGCCATGTGTCGCTTTTGGGCTACGTAAGCGTTTCGGGTGAGGTGTACAAGGTGGACCGCCCCGTTAGCGAGGCTCCGCTGCCCAACGATCCCGACATGGAACTGGTCCTTGACGAGTCGGACTTCGGTATTGGTGAGATTATGGTGAGGGGAGCAAACGGCACGATGCGCGTGCGCGCGCGAACCGTCGGCTCTCCCGAAGGTCCCATGCGCGAACAGTCCGATCACGAGACATGGAATTCGACCCGCTCCCTTCCTTACGGTGAGTTCATGGCATCGATGTTCCTGCGCTACGTGATATTCGCTGACTCCGAAAATACCATTGCGAGCACGGCGGACGCCGACGGACTCGACGAGGGTATGCAAAACGTTGTCGACAAGATCAAGCTCGTAAAGTTGCCCGAGCCGGTCGAGGTGTTTTTGGGCTTTAACACGACACCGCTACCTGACGCTATCGAGACGCTGCTCTACCGCGTTGACCATGCCGAGAACCCGAGCGGTATCGAGCGCTATGCCGCCGCCCTTATGAGTGAAATTGACTTGCCCCGCTTGCGCACCATCGCCGCTAAGTCCGAGATGAGCCTGGCTCGCATCGATCGCTCAAAGCTGTTCTATCTCAATTTTGATCGCAGCTTGCTGGACCAGGACGAGATTGACATGCTGCTTGCCATCGAGTGTCGCCTCAACCGCCTCTCCGGCATCCTTGAGCGCATCGGGGCCGGATTGGTCCCCGCGGCATCCTCGCCGAGCCTTGAGGGCTGCGCGCTCTTTGATGCGTGGCATATCGCCAAGACGACCAACGATGTTCCCCGACTGCTCGATACGGCCTCAAGCGATAACCCGTGGGGCAAACCGGGGACGGTGGCGTGTCAGCCGGGCGGTGAGTGGGACGTGCGCACCCGCTTCGCGCGTATCGTCGAGGCGCTCAACGTGATCACGCGGCTCGACTATACCTATCGGGCAAACGTTGCCGAGGGGATTATGCTCGTTCGGTTTGGGCAGTCTGTCGTGGATGCCATGCCGCAACGTGAATACGACGCTCAAGATGACGCCTGGCGCGAGCTGGAAGAGGACACGCGTGCGATCTGGGCCGCGGAGCACGATGCGCGCGTGGCGCTCACGCTTGCGGCGGCGTGCTTTGCCGCGGCCACCTGCATCACGCGCTGCTATGTGCAGATTGCTGCTCCCGACAGTGAGCAGGGCGAGCGCGTTGTCGCAACGTATTTCTTTGGGCGCGCGGCCTATCTGGCCGATTGCGTGCCTGTCGCCAAGGATCTTGAGAGCATGGACATGGACGATATGCCGTGCAAGCGTATGCTTGAGGCGTATGAGTCAACTGCTCCGGAGACGATTGAACCTGCGGAGGTTCATGCTCGTCCGCGTGATGACCATCGCACGCTGCCGCCGGCGCTGCGCGATCTGCTGCTTGCCGATAAGGCTGACGAGTTGGAGGTCATGGAAGAGGACGATGACCCATACGTGGCCCGTGTTGTTGAATTGCGCGAGCAGGCAAAAGTCGACCGTACAGGTGCTTTTGAAGGTTTTTCCCGTCTTGTCGAGGAGTTGGAGGCTAAGTGCGCCGTCGCCGAGCTTTTGGCGACAGGTCCGGTTCAAACGCAGTTTTGTGATAACCAGCTGGTGCGCATGGTGCTACCGGTGTTGGAAGAAGACCGCTCTGTGCGAATCCTTCGTGCGCCCGATGCGCTGTACTTTGCCCAGCACGAGATCTGCAGCTTTTACGCCGAGCAAGAGGACTTTGAACGAGCACTGCCCGAGGTGCGCCATCTTTACGATCTGGCGCGCTCGTCCATGCAGTCGCACTTTGCGCTCATCAACGTGCTTGCGCGTCTGGAGCGCTTTGACGAGATTATCGAGGTGGCGCGCCACGGCCTACGTATTGCCAGCGATCGTTCTGCAATCGGCTACCTGTTCTATCGCTTGGCGTTTGCCTATTGGAATTGCGATCAGCTCGACCTGGCGCTGGCTTGTTACCGTCTGGTGCCGCGCGGCGAGGAGTCGGGCAGCAGCGCGCTGGAAGAAATGCAGGGCCTTATGAACGAGATGGGCGTCAGCGAGCCTCCGACGTTCGAGGAAGCGGTCGAGACCATCCACAAGGCTGGACTAGAGCTGCCGCCAGTGTCCGCCGTGACGAATCAGCTGGCAGATGCCGCTGTGCAACTGGTCGACAACGGTTTCTTTTTCCTGGCGCGCGGTTGTATCTTCCAAATGTGGCGCACCATGGGCAACGACGAGCTCGGCTCCCTCAACCGCTCGCTGGGGTAGGCGAAGCTTTCAAGAAGGAAAGGCTGCTAGGCAATTAGAAAATTTCCTCTTGCTCATCCTTGGCTGTTTGGTTACTATAGAACGGCTGTTACGGAGAGCTGACCGAGAGGCCGAAGGTGCTCGCCTGCTAAGCGAGTATGCCCCAAAAGGGCATCTGGGGTTCGAATCCCCAGCTCTCCGCCAGTACGAATTTGAAGAAGGGTCCCATTTGGGGCCCTTTTTTGTGCGGAGAAAGGAGGCTGGGGGTTCGAACCCGAGAGGGCACGGGCGTCAAGCAAACGCGAAAGCGTTTGTAGCCCGTGGGCGAAAAGCCGCCAGGTTTTGAAGCCGGAGGGCATGCGCAGCATGCCCGGACATCCCCAGCTCTCCGCCAGTACGAATTTGAAGAAGGGTCCCATTTGGGGCCCTTTTTATTATCAAGAATGGCGGCTGGGGATTCGAACCTCAAAAAAGGAGGCATCCTTTCGGACGCCTCCCTTCAGTGGGCTTATTATTCTTGCGCACTACACCTCGGGCGCCTTGGCGACGGTCTCGCTTTCTGCCGTGAGCGGGCGGTTGTCGATGCGGCGGCCCAAGCGATCGAGCTTCACGAGTAGCCACTCAATGGGATTCGGCCCTGCGCCTTCCTCGTCGGCAACCAGGTCCATGACGGCGATCTTGGTGCCATCCTGCTTGAGCGTAACGCTGCCCACCTTGTCGCCCACATGCACCGTGCCCGAAAGATCGTCGTAGCTAACCTTTTCGGTCACCTCGCCGGCAAGGGAAAACACGGTCGCTTGCGCCGTAGGATCGGCGAGCGTGGCGTCGATCGTCTTATCCGTCCAGTCGGCTTGGCCAATGCGCGCCATAAGCGGGTTGCCGTTGGCGGTCTTTTCCTGCGTGTTGGCGATTGCGACCGTCACCTTGTGACCGTAGTACCAATTGGCAAGGGTTGCGGTATCGGTAAAGCGCTGGTCGGTGGTGGTGGAGTTCAAAACGACGGTGTAGATCTCGTCGCCATCGCGGTTGTAGGCACCCGTAAAGCAATAGCCTGCATCATCGGTGGTGCCGGTCTTGCCACCGATGTTGCCATCTTGGCCTAGCAAATAGTTATGCGTGTCCATGGAATGCGAATGGTCGGTGCCGTCGGCGCCCGTGACCTCGATCCAGGAATCTTCGCTCGCTACGACCTCGCGGATCGTGTCGTTTTTCATGGCCTCCTGCATCATCAGCGCTACGTCGTGTGCGGTTGAGTGCATATCGCCAGCCCACTCATCAAAGTCCAGACCATGCGGGTTTTCAAAAAGCGTGCCGGTGCAACCGAGCTTCTTAGCGCGCTCGTTCATGGCTTTCACAAATGTTGCCTCGGCGTCTTTGGTCTTAGGGTCGATCTTCTTGCCCACATATTCGGCGAGCACGATGGCGGCGTCGTTGCCCGAGGGAATCATCAGGCCGCGCAGTGCCTGCTTCACGGTGAGCTCGTCGCCTTCGAGTAGGCCGGCTGTTGAATTGCCCACGGTGGCTGCGGCGTTGCTCACCGTGACCTTCTCGTCCATCTTGCAATTCTCGACGGTTAGGATTGCGGTCATGACCTTGGTGATCGAGGCGATTTTGACCTGCTCATCGGCGCCGCGGGCATAGTAGACGGTGCCGTCTTTGCCCATGACGAGGGCATTGGTCGCATCGATATCGGGCAGGTTTTCGGCCGTGATGCCGCGCGCATCGGCGGTTTTGCCGCAAACATTGTCGGTCGTGAGTACTTGGGCGCCGGCGACGGTGGGCACGCCAGCGGCAAGGGCGATAGCGCAGACAAAGCCGGCGGCAAGCTGGGCTGAGCGCTTTGCAAAAGAGGTGAGGGACTTCACGGATTTCGCTTTCGACGGGATGGTCTCTTCTGGAACTAGAGTATATCGTTTGCCGGCGTCGGCGATCATCGCGTGCGTGCGTGGCCCACATCCGCGCCCGAACGGGCACAAGGGTGCTTAAGGCCGACTTAATCACCCACGCTTGTTGTGTGTGGCGTGCGTCGCCTCGGGCATAATGGAGCGCGAGAGGAGCACGCATGAACGAGCGCATTTTGGTAGTTGATGACGAGAAGGCCATCGCCGACTTGGTTGGTATCTACCTTACAAAAGAGGGCTTTGATGTCCAGATTGCCTATAGCGGGGCCGATGCTGCCAAGGCAATCCTGGAGCAGGAGTTCGATCTGGCACTGTTGGATGTCATGCTGCCCGATATCGATGGCTTTGAGCTACTGCGTACGATCCGTTCCAGCCATACCTATCCCGTGATCATGCTGACGGCGCGCGATGCCCAGCAAGACAAGATCGAGGGCCTTTCGCTTGGCGCGGACGATTACGTGGTTAAGCCGTTCCGTCCGCTGGAGCTCATCGCGCGTGTGCGCGCTCAGCTTCGCCGCTACACCAGCTACGGTAGCCGCTCGCAGGCGGCCGAGTCGCCGACCATCCAGCTCGACGGCCTGGAGATCAACCGCGATGCTCGTTCCGTAACGGTAGACGGTGCACCGGTGCGCCTCACGCCCATCGAGTATTCCATCTTGCTGTATCTGGTTGAGCATCGCGGCAGCGTGGTAGCCGTGGAGGATCTGTTCCGCGCGGTGTGGAACGAGGATTTTATGCCCGGCTCCAACAATACGGTGATGGTGCACATTCGCCACCTGCGCGAAAAGATTGGCGACGACGCTCAAAAGCCGCGCTTTATCAAAAACGTCTGGGGCGTCGGCTACATAATCGAATAGCGCCTTTGATGGTGGGGAAGTGGATATGACAAAAGACGATAGGCAGGCATTCGAGGTGCCCGATCGACTCTTTGAATACGTACGGGCAGTCGTCGACAACCGCGCGCTTGCGACGGTGCTGCTCTTTTTGCTGAGCCTGCTGCTGATTGGCATCGACAACATCGCCGGAATCTTAGCGGTGCTGCTTGTCGGCTTTTTGCTGATCGATCGATTCGAAATCGTGCGCCGTTGCGTGGTGATTGGCGGTGCCGCGTGGGCCATGACGTTGGCGATTGGCACCATGGCGCTCGGCGGCATCGAAGGGCCGGTGCTGTTCGATGCCGGCTTTGTATTCAACATGCTTGGCTTTGTGCTGGCGCTTGCCGTGTGCGTGCTGTTCTTTTGCGGCCGTGCTCTGTACTACCAGGGCTACGAGCGGGGCGAGCAGCATGCCGATTGTGTGCTGGCCGCTCGTATTCAAGATCGCCTGATCGTTCACCCCAACACCTGGGACAACATTGACGGCGACTTCTTGGAGGTCGAGGGCGCCCTTAACCGCGTGCGTGACCGTGAGCGCAAGGTGCGGCAATCTCTGCGTGACGAGTCGCATCGCAAGGACGATCTGGTCACGTACTTGGCACATGACCTACGCACCCCGCTTGCCAGTGTGGTGGGCTATCTTTCGCTGCTGCAAGAGGCTCCTGAGCTGCCGGTTGTGCAACGTGCGCACTTTACGGGCGTGGCGCTCGACAAGGCGCACCGGCTCGATGCGCTCATCGAAGAGTTCTTCGATATCACGCGCTTTGACTTCCACGATATCGTGCTCACGCGCGGCTATGTTGATCTGGGGTTGCTGCTGGCTCAGGTAGCTGACGAGTTCTACCCCATCCTCAACGAGCAGCATAAGGAAGCCCAAGTTGATATTCGCGAGGACCTGACGGTGCTCGTGGATGGCGACAAGATGGCTCGCGTGTTCAACAACATCATGAAAAACGCCGTCGCCTATAGCTATGAGGGCTCGACTATCACGATTGAGGCCAGACGCCGGGACGACGGCGGCGTGCGCGTGCGCTTTATCAATCAGGGCGATCCTATCCCTGCGGCTAAGCTCAAGGTGATCTTTGAGAAGTTCTATCGCCTGGATGCGGCGCGTGCGACCAATCGCGGTGGTGCCGGTTTGGGCCTTGCTATTGCCAAGGAGATCATCGCGGCACACGGCGGTACCGTTGCATGCGAATCGACGCCCGAACACACGATATTCACCATCGAGCTGCCCGCCGCATAGCTAGCGTGCCCTTACAAACACTTGACAATGTGCTCACGTGCGTATGAGCCGCGATTCCTACTATCGATACTGCTGAATTGATATCGATATGGAGGTGTGCGGTATGACGGCTGCTGCGGCTGTGGAGCCCACGGAGCTTGAAGAACTCATGGAAGCGCAGGCCGAGGCCGCGCATGAGCGCGAGGTTGGGGATGCGACTCGCCCCACGGCAGAGGATCTTGCCGCCTCGCCGACGCGCATCGACGTCGAGGGCATCGACCTGTTCTATGGCGACCACCATGCGCTCAAGGACGTGAATATCAAGATCCGCGACAAGCAGATCACCTCGTTCATCGGGCCTTCGGGCTGCGGAAAGTCCACGTTGCTGCGCTGCTTTAACCGCATGAACGACGGCATCAAGGATTGCCGCATCGAGGGCAAGATTGCGCTCGATGGTCAAGATATCCTGGGCGATTGCGACATCTGCCGTTTGCGCCAGCGCGTGGGCATGGTGTTCCAACGCCCCAACCCATTTCCCATGAGCATCTACGACAACGTCGCCTACGGTCCTCGCGGTATGGGTGTGCGCGACCGCGCCGTGGTCGATGAGCTGGTCGAGGACTCCCTTCGTCGCGCTGCGCTATGGGATGAGGTCAAGGACAAGCTCAAGGAGCCGGGCCTGGGTCTTTCGGGTGGACAGCAGCAGCGCCTGTGCATCGCCCGCGCACTTGCCGTGCAGCCCGACATTCTGCTGATGGACGAGCCGACCTCGGCGCTCGACCCCGTGTCGACGCTCGTGGTGGAGCAGCTTGCCTGCGAGCTCAAGGAAACCTGCACGCTGGTGGTCGTGACGCACAACATGCAGCAGGCCGCGCGTATTTCCGATTCGGTTGCGTTCTTTTTGCTGGGTGAGCTGGTGGAGCACGCGCCTACCGCGCAACTCTTCAAAAATCCGTCCGATCCGCGCACGGCGGATTATTTGACGGGGCGTTTTGGCTGACGCTGTCTTTTACAGGTGCTTTTAGGGTTAAGATGCGGTCATATCGGCCGCAAAGGGGTTCAACATGATCTATTACGTCGAGGACGATGACAACATCAGGGATTTGACGGTCTACGCGCTGCGCAAGCAGGGAATCGAGGCCGAGGGCTTTTCGTGCGATGGCGAGTTTAAAGCTGCCGTGGCGCGACGGGTGCCCGATGCTGTGCTGCTCGATATCATGCTGCCCGACACCGATGGCTTGGCGATTATGCGCCGCCTGCGTGCCGATCGCCTGACGGCGACGGTGCCCATCATGATGCTTACCGCCAAGGACACCGAACTCGACAAGGTGATGGCGCTCGATGGCGGTGCCGACGATTACCTGACTAAGCCGTTTTCGCTCATGGAGCTTGCGAGCCGTTGCCGCGCACTGCTGCGTCGCGGCGGCATGGTCAAGCAGGCGAGCGATGTGCTCAGTGTGGGCGACATCGTGCTCTCGCCCAGCCATCGCGAGGTGACCGTTGCCGGCGAGCTGCTTAAGCTCACCCTGCGCGAGTTCGACCTGCTTGAGTATCTCATGCGCAAGCCCGGCGTGGTCTTTACCCGCGAGTCGTTGCTGCAGAGCGTGTGGGGCTGGGACTTCGACGGCGGTTCGCGCACCGTTGACGTGCACGTGCAGACGCTTCGCCAAAAACTGGGCGAGCATGCCAGCGCCATCGAGACCGTGCGTGGCGTGGGTTATCGCCTGGCCGAGCCTTCTGCCGGTGGTGGTGCCGAAGGCGACGACACCGCGGCCACCGCATCGGAGGAGTAACCCGTGGTCTTCGCCCCCCAGGGAAAACATACGCTGTCGCACCGCGTTTTTGTGACGATCTTTGTCTGCGCCATGGCGGTTATCGTGGCGTTTACGGTGCTGGGTGCGTTCTTTGTGCAAAACACTTTGGCGGATGCCACGAGTGCCAATCTGGCGCAGGAAACCGAGCTCATTGCTGCCGCCCTCGACGAGCAGCAGGAGCCCATTCCGTTCTTGCGAAGCCTCGATCGCGAGGATCTTCGTATCACGCTGATCAATAAGGACGGATCTGTTGCCTACGACAACGAGGCGTCGCCTTCCACACTGCCCAACCATGGCGATCGCCCCGAGGTCATCGAGGCCTTTGAGAGTGGTTCGGGTTCCGCGGAGCGCGCAAGCTCTACACTCGACGAGATTATGCTGTATCGCGCCGTCACCCTTGATAACGGCCAGGTCGTTCGCTTGGCGCAGGCCCAGCCTGGTGTTGCGGCGATTTTGCTGTCGATGCTGGCGCCGATGCTGCTTATCGCAGCAGCGGGTGCAGTACTCTCGTTTTTTATGGCGCGCCGTGAGTCCCGTGCCATCATCGCGCCGTTGCAAGAGGTGGATTTGGATCACCCACGCCGTAGCTATGAGCACGCCTATGCCGAGATGGTCCCCATGCTTGAGCGTATCGAGTCGCAGCGCCAGGAACTCAAGCGCCAAATGGCGGTGCTAGCGGACAACGACCGTATGCGCCGCGAGTTCACGGCGAATATCACCCATGAGCTCAAGACGCCGCTTACGGCGATTTCGGGCTATGCCGAGCTCATCGCAAATGGCATGGTCGAGGGCGAGGACGACCTGCGCAACTTTGGCGGTCGCATCTATCGTGAGGCGGGCCGCTTGGCAGCGCTTGTCAACGATATCCTCACGCTGTCTAACTTGGACGAGGCCGAGCGTGCAACTGAGGGCGAGGCGGTGCCCATTGGGTCCACGGAGCCTATTGAGCTCTCGCGTGCGATCTACGCGGTTGAACAGCGTCTTGAACAGGTTGCCCGTCAGGCGAATGTGACGATAAGTCATGAGACCAAGCCTGTGGTCATCGAAGGCGTGTCGCGCTTGGTCGACGAGCTCATCTATAATCTGGCAAGCAACGCCATCCGCTACAATCGGCCCGGAGGTACGGTTACGCTGCAGTGCGGCACCAACGACGAAGGCCATCCGTTCCTCGCTGTCGCCGACACGGGAATCGGTATCGCGCCTGAAGAACAGGGCAAGGTATTTGAGCGGTTCTATCGCGTGGACAAGAGTAGGTCCAAGGCACGCGGCGGAACCGGCCTGGGGCTTGCCATTGTCAAGCATGCGGCCCTGTATCATCACGCCACGCTTGATCTGTCGAGCGAGTTGGGCGTGGGGACCACCATTACGGTGACGTTTCCCATACAGCAGGACGAGCCATTCGCATAGCGATACAACATAGATATTGATATAGACGCCGCATTTGACTTTCGGGTGCGGCGTTGTTGTGCAATTTTACGATTGCTTCCGACATTTTTACAGGAGAGCCTGTTTCTTATGTATAGAGTTTGGTCTCGGTAAAAAGATGCGATAACATACGGACAGTTTTGTCAATCCGAACTGGGGAAATGAAAGGCAAGCTGCATGACCCTTCTCGAACTGTTCCAGCTGCTCAAAAAGCACCTCAAGCTGGTCATCACCCTTCCGGTGGTCTGCGCGATCGCCATGGGCATCGTGTCCTTCGTTGCGATGGACAACACCTACACCGCGACGACGAGCATGTACATTCTCGCCAAGACCGACGATAGCGGTCAGATGAGCTACAACGATCTCTCGGCGAGCCAGATGCTTTCCAACGATATCGCCACGCTGCTGGATAGCGATAGCGTTAAGAGCGGTGCAGCCAATGAACTGGGCCTCACCGATCTGGATGACTACAAGGTGTCTGTTTCCTCCGAGACCACCACGCGTGTCATTACGCTTTCGGTTACCGGCACCGATGCCAAGGAGACGGCTAAGGTCGCAAAGGCCATGGCCAGCTCGGTGAGTACGGTCGCTCAGAACGTCGGCGCTGCCCAGAGCATCAACGTTATCGACGAGGCTAAGACCCCCGAAGCCCCCAGCGGCCCCAAGCGCACGCTGTATATTGCCGTCGCGTTCCTCGCCGGTATCTTTATCGCAGTTGCCTATGTCGTTTTGGCAGACATGCTCAATACCCGCATCCGCGGTGCTGAAGAGGCAGAAGAGCTCCTGGGTATTCCCGTTGTTGGCCGAATTCCGGCTATGAAAGGTGGTAAATAGGCATGGCTAAGGCAAAGAACACCGATAAGCTCGTTGTACAGAATGCCGCCAAGACCCTTCTGGCCAACATCCGCTTTGCGAGCGTGGATGACCCCATTCGCACCATCACCGTTACCTCCTCGATTCCCAACGAGGGCAAGTCTACGGTTTCCATTAACCTTGCTCAGGCAATCGCCACGAGCGGCAAGAGTGTCCTGCTGGTCGAGGCTGATATGCGTCGCAGGTCCCTTGCCGATATGCTCGGCGTCCGCTCCCGCGGCGGACTCTATGCAGTCCTGTCCGAGCAGGTTTCTATCGACCAGGCGATTGTCGAGACAGGTCAGAAGAATTTCTACTTCCTCGATGCCGAGCCGCATATTCCCAATCCTGCCGACATCATCGTCTCCCATCGCTTTGCCAAGCTGGTCAAGGCACTGTCTGCTAAGTTCCAGTACGTCATCTTCGATGCTCCTCCGGTCGGCACCTTCATCGATGCTGCCGAGATTGCCAGCCTGACCGACGGCGCGCTGTTCGTGGTGCGCGAGGACTTTACCAAGCGCGAAGAGGCGCTCAACGCTATCGCCCAGCTTAAGAAGTCCGAGAAGGTCAAGCTCATCGGTACCGTCATGAATTACTGTGAGACCGAGACCAGCGAGTACTACTATTCTTACTACACCAAGGACGGTAAGAAGGTTAAGAAGGGCTCCGACGATCAGGGCACTTCCAAAAAGGGCATCTTCACCAACCGAGCAAACGTTTAGTTGATTAAGGCTGACCTATGCGTGACATTCATTGCCATATCTTGCCGGGTGTAGACGACGGCGCCGCCGATCTCGAAGAGAGCTTGGCGATGCTCGAGGCTGCCAAGCGGGCCGGTGTAACCAGAATCGTTTGCACTCCTCACTGCCGTGATCCCTATTTTGATTACGACAAGATGTGGGATGCCTTTGAGCTGCTGCGCGATAACGCTGACGGTTTTCCGCTCCAGATGGGCTTCGAGGTCAACCATCGAAAGCTCGTTGAGCTTGGTATCGATGCCGCGGATCACTTGCATTTCGATGGGACCAACGAGTTTCTGCTCGAGCTTTCGACGCATGCCGATGCGTATGCGTTTAGAGAGTACGAGAACACGATTTACGATTTGCAGTGCCGTGGCTACCAGGTGATCATCGCTCATCCTGAGCGCTATCGTGCGGTTCAAAAGGATGTAAGCGTGGCGGAGCGCCTGGTCGATATGGGCTGCAAGCTGCAGGCTTCGGCGGACTTTATTGCCGGCGGTCGCTTTGGTCGCGAGAAAAAGCCGGCACAGCGCCTGTTCGATCAGAACCTGTACAGCTTCATCGCGAGCGATGCCCATAACGTGGGTCATTACGACTGCCTGGCGAAGGCTCGCGCGAAGTTTAGCGTGCGCGGAGCTCATTTTCGCTAAAATCTGTCCCTAACGTTCGCATTGAATGAAAGGGCAGCCATGGATATCCAACTTAAGACGGGATGCTTTGATGACGCGGCGTTGGTGCGCCGCGTCGTTTTTATGGACGAGCAGGGCTACGAGAACGAGTTTGACGCTATCGACGAGGATCCGAACTGCATTCATGTGACGCTCTATGTAGACGGCGAGCTTGCCGGTTGCTCGCGCGTGTTTCCCGAAGAGCTTGAGCGTGCGGCTGACGCGGAGGCTCCGGTGTCGCCGGCGTGCGACTTGGACGAAGGCGTCGCGGCGGGGGAGACCTACATTATGGGGCGCGTGGCTGTGCTGCCGAGCATGCGCCGTCGCGGTCTGGCGAGCAAGATTGTCGAGGCCAGTGATACGTGCGCGCGTGATGCCGGCGCCAAGCTCATTAAGCTGCATGCGCAGGAATACGTGCTGCCGCTCTATGCCAAGGCGGGCTACACGCAGATTGCCCCGGTGGACTACGAAGACGAGGGCCAGCCCCATGCTTGGATGGCCAAGCGCGTAGATGGCAGATAGGGACGTTCATTTCCTGCCGGCAGTCGGGGACACTCCTTGGCAATTGGCGTATCAGAGCGTTTGGACATACAGTTTTTCGATTCCGTATGTATATATGCGCGCTAATGGGTTATAAAATCTAAGTCTGGACATAGCAGGTCTGCGATGCGGCTCGGGCAACCGGGCCGTTTTTGCGGACGGGGGTAGCGCGAAAGGACTGCACATGCGTCAATTTAAGACCGAGAGCAAAAAACTGCTCGACCTCATGATCAACTCCATCTACACCAATAAGGAAATCTTCCTGCGCGAGCTTATCTCCAACGCGAGCGACGCCGTCGACAAGCTCAACTTTAAGAGCCTGCAGGATCCGAGCGTTAAGCTCGACCAGGGCGACCTGGCCATTCGCGTCTCCTTCGATAAGGATGCCCGCACCATCACGATTTCGGATAACGGCATCGGCATGACCGCTGAGGAGCTCGAGCGCAACCTGGGCACCATCGCCCACTCCGGCTCCGAGGAGTTTAAGACCGAGAACGCCGAGCAGCAGGGCTCCGATGTCGACATCATCGGTCAGTTTGGCGTGGGCTTCTACTCGGCTTTTATGGTCGCCAGCCATGTGAAGGTCGTCAGCCGCGCTTATGGCGAGGATACCGCCCACGTTTGGGAGTCCGACGGTCTTGAGGGCTACACCATCGAGGATGGCGAGCGTGCCGAGCACGGTACCGATGTCATTCTGACGCTGCGCGAGAACGAGAAACTCGACGCCGACGGCGAGGCCGAGACCTACGATCGCTTCCTGACCGAGTGGGGCCTCAAGAGCCTGATTCAGCAGTACAGCAACTATGTGCGCTACCCGATCCAGATGATGGTGTCCAAGAGCCGTCAGAAACCCAAGCCCGAGGATGCTGGCGACGATTACAAGCCCGAGTACGAGGACTACCAGGAGCTCGAAACCGTCAACTCCATGACGCCGATCTGGAAAAAGCGCAGCTCCGACGTTGAGCAGAAGGATTACAACGAGTTCTACAAGTCCACATTCCACGACTTTGACGATCCCGCGCGCACTATCAGCTTCCATGCCGAGGGTACGCTTGAGTACGATGCGCTGCTGTTTGTGCCGGGTCGCGCCCCGTTCGATCTGTACAGCAAGGACTACGAGAAGGGCCTGGCGCTCTACAGTTCCAACGTGCTGATTATGGAGAAGTGCGACGACCTGCTGCCCGACTACTACAACTTTGTGCGCGGTGTCGTGGACTCTGCCGACGTGACGCTCAACATCTCGCGTGAGACGCTGCAACAGAACCGTCAGCTCAAGGCCATTGCCAAGCGTGTCGAGAAGAAGATCACTGCCGATCTTGAGGACATGCGCGACAACGACCGCGAGGCATACGAGAAGTTCTTTGAGAACTTTGGTCGCGGTCTGAAGTACGGCATCTACTCGAGCTACGGCATGAAGGCCGACGAGCTCGCCGACCTGCTGCTGTTCTGGTCTGCCAAGGAGCAGAAGATGATCACCCTTGCCGAGTATGCCAAGGGCATGCCCGAGGGCCAGAAGGCAATCTACTATGCCGCCGGCGATTCGCGCGAGCGTCTGGCCAAGATGCCCGTCGTGAAGGGCGTGCTCGACCGCGGTTACGATGTACTGCTGCTGACGCAGGACGTGGATGAGTTCACCTTCCAGGCCATGCGTGAGTACGTGGCTGCCGATATGCCCAAGGTCTACGAGGATGACGCTGCTCGCGAGGCTGCTGAGAAGGCAGTTGCCGATGGCGCTGAGCCTGAGGTCGAGGATCGTCACCTGGAGCTTAAGAACGTCGCGACCGGCGATCTTGACTTGGCGACCGATGACGAGAAGAAGGAGGCCGAGGACGCCACCAAGGAGAACGAGGACCTCTTTAACGCCATGAAGGAGGCGCTCGGCGACAAGGTCGAGAAGGTTGCCGTCTCTGCGCGTCTGACTGACGCTCCCGTCTGCATCACCACCGAGGGTCCGCTTTCGCTCGAGATGGAGAAAGTGCTTCAGAAGGGCCCCGAGGGCGCGCCCGACGGTATGCCTAAGAGCCAGCGCGTGCTCGAGCTCAACGCCAAGCACCCGGTCTTCGCCAAGCTCGTCGCTGCCCAGAAGGCGGGCGACGCCGACAAGATCAAGCAGTACTCCGGCTTGCTTTACGACCAGGCCCTGCTCGTCGAGGGCATCCTCCCCGAGGACCCCGTAGCCTTCGCGGCAGCTGTTTGTAACTTGATGTAGTTCGGGGATACGGCACCGTAACCAGATTAGAACGAGAGTGGATAATTTCCCACTTTTGGCTCGAACGCGGGCTTGAAGTGGGGGATTTTCCACTCTCGTTTGCTTTTGTACGGAGTAGTCATTGGGGACGTTCTTAAATGACTGGTCGTTGGGGACGTTCTTGTTTGACTAGTCGTTTAAGAACGTCCCCAATGACTATTTATTCGGATTGCTAATTTGTGCGGGTTGTGGTTTTGCGACCTGCTGAAATTTGAGATACTGTACAACTGTACGTTAACTAATCTTCGTAGTATATTGCTACCCGCAAAACTCAATACCATTGTGCTTCGAGACGCTAAAGCGCCTACGTACAATGGTTGTTGATAGTACGATTTGATTCAACGACAGGATGGATGGTCCAAGCGTGAGTCTCGGCAGCAAACTATCCGATGCAAAGGTCTCCTTTGCGATATTCAAGCTCGACATTAAGCGACTGCTTGTGAACCCCGTCGCCTTGGTGGTTACCCTGGGCGTGTGCGTTATCCCCTCGCTGTACGCTTGGTACAACATCGTGGCTAACTGGGATCCATATGGAAACACCCAGGGCATTAAAATCGCTATCGCCAACAACGATCAGGGCACCCAGAACGACCTAGTGGGCGAGCTCAATGCGGGCGATAAGGTGGTCGACCAGCTCAAGGAAAACGATCGGCTGGGCTGGACCTTCGTCGACTCGGCTGCCGATGCCAAAGAGGGCGTCGAGAGCGGGGAATACTACGCGGCGATTGTAATCCCCAAGAACTTCTCCGACAATCTCGTCTCGATGCTCGATGGCAATTACCATCAGCCTAAGCTGACCTATTACGTCAACGAGAAAAAGAGCGCCATTGCGCCCAAGGTTACCGATACCGGTGCCAACACCATCGAGGAGCAGATCAACTCGGAGTTTGTCTCCACGGTGGGCGAGACCGTAGCGGGCATCGCCAAGGATGCCGGCATCGATTTAAAGGACAAGGCAACCCAGACTCAGGACTCGCTGACAAGTTCGGTGTCCGAGGCATCCGACACCTTGGGTGAGGTGCGCGATTCGATTGGCGATATGAATGCCGCCATCGATAAGACGAGTGGCGCTATCGCCTCGGCTGATGCGGCGCTTGCCGGCTTGCAAGGTCAGGCACCGTCGCTGACGCAGGCAATCTCCCAGGGCAACGACCTGCTGGGCGAGGCTCGCGCCACGGCGGGCAACTCTATCACCTCGCTCTCCAAGGCACTCTCGGAAGGTAGCCTTGCACTCACCAAGACGTCAGCCTCCGCGAACGCTGTGATTGGCAAGCTAACGGGTACGGTCACATCTACGACCACCCGCATCGACAACTCGCTCGAGTCTCTCCAGGCGACGATCGATCACAATAAGGCCGTTATCGGGCACTTGGAGATTCTCGTTAATGACACGTCGACAGGTTCCGAGGAAATTGACGCGCGCATTGTATCGACCATCGATTCGCTTCGCGAGCAAAACCAGAAGCTGCAGAGCATCAAGGATGGCCTTTCTGCACAGTCGAGCGCCATGGCAAACGACGCTACGGCAATCTCGAACGCGAGCAACGCACTCAACGCGGCAATTCAGACCGGTACGGCTAGCCTCGGTCAGGCTCAGACCGATCTGGGTCAGAACGCACTTCCGAAGGCTTCGAGCGCGCTTGACTCCTTTGCCGCCGTTTCGGGCGATTTGACCGGCATTGTGTCGGGTATGACCCCCACGATAGCGAGCGCGCGCGGCACGCTGGCGCAGCTCGACGCCACGCTCAAGCAGGCAAAGACCACGCTGTCCCAAACCGACGCCTCCCTTGCCAAGGTTCAGGACAAGCTCGCGACCGCCGCCAATGACATTGCGGCGCTGCAGACCTCTGAGTCTATGGGCGAGTTAGCCGACCTCATGGACGTCGACGTCAATGACGTGGCAGATTTCATGGCATCTCCGGTTGAGCTGACGTCCAAGTCAATCTATCCGGTCAAGAGCTTTGGCTCGGGCATCGCGCCCTTCTACACCAATCTGGCGCTGTGGGTAGGCGGCTATGTGCTCATCGCTATCTATAAACTCGAGGTCGACCGCGAGGGCATCGGTAGCTTTACGGCGCGTCAGGGCTACTTTGGCCGCTGGCTGCTGCTGGTGATCCTGGGCGCGTTCCAGGCCATTATCGTTACGGTGGGCGACCTGGTCATTGGCGTTCAGTGCGTCAATCCGCTGCTCTTTGTACTGGGCGGCATCGCTATTTCGTTCACCTACGTCAACATCATCTATGCGCTGTCCACCACGTTTAAGCATATCGGTAAAGCCATTGGCGTCATCCTCGTCATTGTGCAGATCCCCGGCTCGTCGGGCATGTATCCCATCGAGATGATGCCCGGCTTCTTCCAATGGCTGCATCCGCTGCTGCCCTTCACCTATGGCATCAACCTGCTGCGCGAGACCGTCGGTGGCATGTATTCGTTCAACTACCTGTTCAACCTGTGCATCCTGGGCGTGTTCCTTGCCATCGCACTCTTTATTGGCTTGCAGCTGCGTCCGCTGCTGCTCAACCTCAACCTGCTCTTTGACAAGCAGCTTTCCACGACGGGCCTCATGATCTGCGAGTCCAACGACCTGCCGCGCCAGCGCTATTCGCTGCGCACGGCCATGCGCGTCATGCTCGATTCGGATTCGTACCGTCGCGAGCTGCTCGATCATGCCGTGGCGTTTGAGCATCGCTACCCGTACTACATCAAGGGCGGTTTTGCCGCCGTGGTAGGCGTGCAGGTTCTGCTCTTTGTGCTTTCGACGGTGCTCGATATCGACAATAACGGCAAGATCATCCTGCTCGTTATCTGGATCATTTCGGTTATCGCCATCTGCGGCTGGCTCATCAACATCGAATACATCCGTGCGAGCCTCAATACCCAGATGCGTATCTCGGCGCTTTCGGACGAGGACCTTCGCCGCGAGATGCGCGAGCACACGGCTGCCATCCCTGCCGCCCGTCGCATGTTTGGTCTCAACGCCAGCGAGCGTGGCGCCAAGGGAGGCGAACAGCCTACGAGCCGTCTGTCGCATATCGGTGCGCATCGTAAGGCTCAAGATGCCGACGGCGCTGACAACGTAAACGGAAACGACGGGGACACCACCTCGCTTGGCAAGCACTCTAAAGGAGGTGAGGCATAAATGAAAAACATCCTGCACCTGTTTAAGCGCGATGTCCAAAACGTGTCTCGCTCCGTGATCGGCATGGTCGTCGTGATGGGCCTGATCATCGTGCCATGTCTCTATGCATGGTTTAACATCGCCGGAAGCTGGGATCCGTACGGCAACACCGGCAACCTTAAGATCGCCGTGGTCAACACTGATGAGGGTTACGAGAGCGATCTGATTCCCGTCGAGGTCAACGTGGGCGAAAACGTAACCGCCACCCTGCGCGGCAACGAGAACTTCGACTGGGTTGTGCTCAACGATCGCGATAAGGCCATCGATGGCGTCAAGTCGGGCGCGTACTACGCTGCCGTCGTTATCCCTAAAACGTTTAGCGCCGACATGATGACGCTTTTCTCGACCGAGGTGAAGCACGCCGATATCGAGTTCTACGAGAACCAGAAGGCTAACGCCATCGCACAGATCGTGACTGAAAAGGGCTCGAGCGCCGTCCAGAGTCAGGTCAACGAGACCTTTACCAAGACCATCACGACCATCGGCCTTAAGACCGTGTCCAGCCTGCTCGACTATATGAGTACCGACCAGGTGAGCAACTTTATCGCCAATCTGTCCTCGACGCTGGGCGATTCGGTCGAGGACCTGCAGGACGTTCAGGCGAGTGCGACGTCGCTCGCGGGCATTTTGAGCTCCACGTCCGATTCACTGACATCGGCGGGCGGCATGCTCAAGCAGACGGGCACCGTTGATGAGTCGACGAAGCAGCTGATGGAGCACGCCAAGAGCGGCATCAATGATTCCAAGGAAGCGCTCAAGGCCGCCAACGATGCCGTTGACGCGGCGATTGACGGAAGCGCGGGCTCGTTCGACAACGTGTCCGCCGAGCTTGCGAAGGCATTCGATGCCGCGAATCAGCATGTTGACCTTACGCGGTCTCAGCTCAACGAAGCCGCAGCGGCGCTCAATACGCGTGCTGACGATATCGATGCGATGGCCGATCAGCTCCGCAACCTTGCCGACCAGGTGAGTGATGACAAGCTCAAAGACGGTCTCGAGTCCGCTGCGACGTCGCTGGGCAGAATTGCCGTGGAGTACCGCAACAATGCGAAGGACCTGACGGCGACCGCAAAGTCCCTTTCGGACGGCATGGCGGAGGTCAACAACTCGCGTGCCGAGGTCGACCAGGCCATCGCCGATGCCAAGGCGGGTATCTCGGGAGCCAAGTCCGACTACGATTCCACGTTCTCGGTTAAGGCCAAGGAGCTCAAGAAGACCATTTCGGGCGTTCTGGATTCCCTGAACGGTATCTCGGGTGACTTGGATAGCGCTGTGAGCGGTCTGACCGACGCCTCTGGCTCGCTCGCAAAGGGCCTCTCCAAGGCTGCGACGCTGGTCAACAAGGCTTCTGATCAGTTGGGCGAGGCGTCGGACAAGATCAGCGCTTTTAAGGACGAGCTTGATAGCGCTCTGATGTCGGGTGACCTGGCCATGATTAAGACAATGATTGGCAACGACCCCGAGGGCCTCGCCGTGTCGCTTTCCGGCCCCGTCGCGCTCGACCGCAAACCGGTCTATCCGATCCGCAACTACGGTTCGGCCATGGCACCGTTCTACACGATTCTGTCGCTGTGGGTGGGCTCGATTGTACTGGCGGCCATGATGAAGGTCTCGGTTGACGATGAGCTCATCAACGAGCTGATCCCCGTGCGCCTGCACGAGATCTACCTGGGCCGCTACCTGTTCTTTGGAGGTCTGGCCCTGCTGCAGGCGACACTCGTGTGCGCGGGCGACATCCTGTTCTTTGGCATTCAGTGCGACAACCCGCTGCAATTTGTGCTGGCGGGTTGGGTCGCGAGTCTCGTGTTCTCCAATATCGTCTACACGCTTACGGTTTCGTTTGGCGATATCGGCAAGGCGCTCGCCGTCGTGCTGTTGGTTATGCAGGTCGGCGGTTCGGGCGGTACGTTCCCCATCGAGATGACCGGCCCTGTGTTCCAGGCGATCTATCCGTTCCTGCCGTTCACCCACGGCATCAACGCCATGCATGCCGCCATGGCTGGCGCCTACCATATGGAGTACTGGATTGAGCTAGGCATTCTGGCGAGCTATCTGATTCCATCGCTGGCACTGGGCGTCGTCTTCCGCCGCCCGGTCATCAAAGCCAACGACTGGATCATCGAAAAGCTGGAATCAACAAAGCTTATCTAGTACAGCAACGTTAACGCCGATGCAGCGCTAATGCCAGCGAGCGAGCCGCATTTGCGCCAAGGTGACGTGAAATGAAAGGGCGCTGACCTTCTGGTCGCGCCCTTGAAATTGA
>CABPCG010000026.1 GCA_902405995.1 uncultured Collinsella sp. | reverse complement strand
TCGGCAGCACGGGGATGAAGCTCGTGGGGATGACCATGTTCGCCGACGGCGGAAAGAGCTGCGGCAGCGGCACCAACGACCAGGCGAACCCACCCACGAGCTGCGCGATGAGCGGGCAGAAGATGCCCGCGAGCATGCCGAGCCGCACCGTGAGAAAAAGCCCTGCGGGGATCATCCACGCCGCGGTCACCGTGTTGACGAGCGCGCAGAAGAGCATCGTGAGCGTACCCGCGGCCGTGAGGCCCTGCGAGGAGAACGCCGATCCCGCGAGGTAGATGCCGAAGACCACGAGGTTCGAGAGCGTGCAGAGCGCGAGGCACCAGAGCGCCTTGGCCCACCAGGCGCGCCCGAGCGGGAAGCCCAGGCCCAGAAGCCCCCGCATCCGCGTGCGAGCGTCCGCCCGCGCGACGCACGCCACCACGAGCGAGAGAGACACGGGCAGGAAGAGCGCGTACCAGTAGTTCCACGCACTGAAGATCTGCACGCCCCGGTAGGGCATCGCGCCGAGCAGCGGCATCGGCAGCGCCATGAGCACGGCCAGGCGAACCGGTGCCGCGTGGCGCGACTTCAGGGCCTCGGCGCGCAGGGCCGCGAGCAGGCCGCCTTTCTCGCCCGTCATGCCGCCACCTCCCCGCGCGCTCGTCGCCCTTCCCGGCAGAAGCTCATGAAGAGTTCCTCGAGGTCCTGCCCGGGACGAAGCGCATCCTCGTAGGCGAGGCGCCCCCCGCAGATGATGCCGATGGTGTCCGCCATCTGCTGCACCTCGGAGAGGATGTGGCTCGAGACGATCACCGTCGTACCCGCCGCTGCGAAGCCGCGGATCTGGTCGCGCAGCTCCTCGATGCCGATGGGGTCGAGGCCGTTGGTGGGCTCGTCGAGCACGAGCAGGCGTGGCCGGGCGATCAGCGCCAGCGCGAGCCCCAGGCGCTGCCGCATGCCCATCGAGAAGCGCCCGGCGCGCTTCTTTCCGGTGTCCGCGAGGTCCACGGCGGCGAGCACCTCATCTATGCGGCTCTCGGGAAGGCCCAGCAGCGTGGTGCGCACGCGCAGGTTCTCGCGCGCGGTGAGGTTGGGGTAAAGCGGCGCCTCCTCGATGAGGCTGCCGATTGCGTAAAGGTCCTCGCGGCGCCAGGCGTGCCCGGCAAAGAGAATCTCCCCGGCCGTCGGCCGCAGCATCCCGCAGATCATCTTGAGCGTTGTCGACTTGCCGGCGCCGTTGGGACCGAGCAGCCCGTACACCTCGCCCTCGCGGATATGAAGGCTCACGTCGGCCACGGCGTCCTGCGCCTGGTCGCCGCAGCCGAAGCGCTTGGTGAGCCCGCGCGTCTCGAGCATGTAACCCATGGGTTTATCCTTTCTCTTCCGGGCGCGCGGGCCGAGCCACCGTGCCCGCGCGCCTTACCTTTCGGGTTCACCATCCATGGTGGGGCGCGTTTCTAACGAAGCCGTAACGGCCGTTGGGTTCTTTTGGCGCTAGCCCTTCTTGACCCGCACATCATGATTAATTTGCTTAAGGCAACAACTTTCCCGATCGATGTAATCACCGAATCAAAACGTGTACATCAGCCATCAAAGATGCCGAAAAATGTCATATTTGGAGGCTGATGTACACAAATGCAGAATCCCGCACAACCCAGTAGCATCCTCCATATGTCTGGACTCTCTATGCTTACGCTGGATAGACATCGCCAGAACGGGTATAGTATCGAAAGTTTTGTCGTTTACCAGCGGGGGAGTCCTGTGGGCATCAAGAAGAAGATCAAAAAGGAGCTTATCGGCACTTCCGATTACCCGTCGAATAAGATCTTTACGATCTCCAATTTCATCACCTTTACGCGCCTGGTCCTCACGCTCGTCTTCCTGTACCTGTTCGTGACGGACAACAACCGTGTCGTTGCCATTGTCATCTATGCCATCGCGGCTTCCACCGACTGGATGGACGGTCAGATTGCCCGTATGACCAAAACGGTCTCGTGGCTCGGCAAGGTAATGGATCCCATCTGCGACCGTGCGCTGCTGTTTACCGGCGTGCTGGGTCTCGTGGTCCGCGGCGAGCTTCCCATCTGGGTCTGCGTGCTCATTATCGGCCGCGATATCTACCTGGGCATCGGCACGCTCATCGTGCGTCACTACCACCGGCGCCCCATCGACGTCGTCTTTCCCGGCAAGATTGCCACGGCACTGCTCATGACCGGCTTCTCGCTCATGCTGCTTGGGTTCCCCGTCATCGAAGGCTGGCATCTGCTGCCCGCCACGTTCACGGCATTCCCAGGCCTCAACGGTAGCTCGGTGCCCCTCGGCATCTTCTTTGTCTACGGCGGCGTGATTTTCTCCATGCTCACCGCTGTCATTTACTCGGTTAAGGGCGGTGTGGCCATTAAACAGGCCATCGCGCATCCCGAGGACGAGGACATCGACTTTCTCAACCCCGAAATCGAAGACTGATTCATTGGGGTATGATTACGTACGGTTCATTCTTTGCGGCATGTCCGCGTTAGATAGGGGTTGTCATGGACAACAAGGTTAACAATATGCCTCAGAACGATAAGACTGCGGACGCTACCTGCGTTTTCCGTGTTCCTTCGAGCGATGTCACCGTTCCCGACCTTATGGCCAACGTGCGCATCACCGCTCCGGTTCTGTCCATCGTCAAAGGTCCGCAGACCGGAGCTGCCTTTGAGCTCGAGGACGACGTGACCACCATCGGCCGCGATCCCGCGAACGGCATCTTCCTCAACGACATGACTGTCTCGCGCAGCCACGCACGCATTATTCGTGAGGGCCTGGGCGCCCGTATTGAGGATCTGGGCTCGCTCAACGGCACCTGGGTCGACGGTGCCATCGTCAACGCGGCTCCGCTGCACGACGGCTCTTCCGTTCAGATCGGTACGTTCACGCTCATCTACCACGAGAGCACGCCGGAGCGCATCGAAACCGGTGAGTAGGTAATGGCCGAACGCAACTATCTGAGTATCGGCCAAGTCGTCAACCTACTTCGAGGCGCATACCCCGATCTATCGAACTCAAAAATTAGATTTCTAGAAGATGAGGGGCTCATCACCCCTCATCGTACGCCTAAGGGGTATCGCCAGTACTCCAAGGAAGACGTTGACCGTCTCGAGGTCATCCTGCACCTGCAGAAGACCCGCTACATGCCGCTCAACGTCATTAAGCAGCGCTTGGAAAACGCAACGGACCTGTCAACGCTCGCCTACGAGGTGGGCTTGCTGTCCGATGTTCCGCTTAAGACGGAGCCTAAGGAGACCAAGCAAAAACTGCACCCCATCGAGACGATCCCCGACATGCTCGGTGTTGAGATTTCGTTTATCCGCTCCCTTGCCGAGAACGATCTTATCCGCATCATCAAGAGCCCGCAGAACCGTGAGCTCGTCGATGGCCGAGATTTCCCGATTATCCGTTACTGCTCGGAGCTGTCGCGCTTCCACATTGAGCCGCGCAACCTGCGTCAGTACGTATCGTCGGCAAACCGCGAGTCTTCGATGTTTGAGCAGGTTCTCGTGAGCATGCTCGGCATGGATACCTCAGATGACGAGCGCGACGCCAAGCTCGAGCGCGCTTTTAAGAAGCTGCACGACCTGACCGAGGGTGTGCACACCGCGCTCCTTAAGAACCGTGTCTTTGAGTCGCTCAACGCCGTGGTCGAGGATGCCGATATCGATGCTCTCGATGAGGAGATCGCGCGTTCCGAATCCACCAAGGCCAAAAACGAAGAAACTGCCGCACCGGCTTCGCACGAGGATTCTCTCGTAAAGCCGCTCAAGGTCGTCGCCCCTTCGCAATCCGGCACCGTCACCGCGGGCAAATAACCGCTGTTGATATTTCGGCAACCCATTGAAAGGTCATGCAATGTACGACTTCGAATCTCAAATCGTCGACATCCCCGACTATCCCGAGCCCGGAGTCGTCTTTAAAGACATCACGCCGCTCTTTGGCAATCCCGAGGCGCTCAAAGCCATGACCGATGCCCTCGCCGAGCACTTTGCCGGCATGGAGATCACCAAGGTCGTGGGTCCCGAGGCTCGCGGCTTTATGGTTGGCGTACCGGTGGCTGTGGCCCTTGGTGCCGGCTTTGTTCCCGCACGTAAACCGGGCAAGCTACCCCGCAAGACGGTGAGCCAGAGCTATGAGCTCGAATACGGAACGGATTCCATTGAGATCCATGCCGACGCTATCAGCTCTAAAGATACCGTGTTGATTCTGGATGACTTGGTCGCGACGGGCGGAACCGTCGAGGCAACAGGTAAACTGGTGCGAGATATGGGCGCAAAGCTTGTCGGTTACGGTTGTATCCTTGAGCTTGCGTTTCTCAACCCGCGCGAGAAGCTCACGCCGTCTGATGGCGATGTGGAGCTCTTTAGCCTGGTGACGGTGGACTAGCCGTTACCCTTAGTTACTGGAAAGGAAGCTACATGCGCACAGCAAACACGCACAAAAACATGGCACGCTGCGCTGCTACGGCAACCCTCGCTTGTGTTTTGGGCTTGGGCCTCGCGGCTCCTGCCTACGCCGATACCGCATCCGACCTTGCCGCTGCTCGAACGAAGCTCGAGCAGATCGGTACCCAAACCCAGCAGATTTACGATGAGCTTGCCACGCAGACGCAGGCGCTCGATCAGACTGCCGGCGAGATCACGCAAAAGCAGCAGGAGATCGCCGATGGTCAGGCCAAGCTCTCGACCTATGTCGCCGGCGAGTACAAAACCGGCGGTCTGAGCCTGCTTCAGGTTCTGACGGGTGTCGATGATCTGAGCGATATGCTCAACCGTCTGTTCTACTACGGCAAAGTTTCCGATAAGCAGGCTCAGACCATTCAAGAGGTAAAGGAGCTTAAGCAGCAGCTCACCGATAAGCAGGCCGAACAGGAGAAGAACGTCGCCGCCACGCAAAAGAAGGTCGACGAGCTTAATGCTCAGCAGGCTGAAGCCCAGAACGTCGTAAATTCCCTGGATTCGCAGCTGCAGGCCGAGCTTGCCGCCGAGGCCGAGGCCAATGCCGCGCTGCAGGCCGGCATCAACGCTAGCACCGCCGAGAAGGCCACGGTGAGCAACGAGACTGCCGGTACGACCGAGAACACCAACAACGGTGGCCAGACCAGCAATAACAACCAGGGCGGCAACACTCCGGCTCCTACGCCGACACCCGCTCCGACGCCGCAGCCCTCCACGCCTGCTCCGGCTCCGACGCCTTCTGCTCCGAGCCAGTCCGTCGATGGCGGTTCTGTTGTCTCGCGTGCATACAGCAAGCTTGGTTGCGCTTATTCCTGGGGCGGAATTGGCCCGAACAGCTTCGACTGCTCTGGTTTTGTTAGCTATTGCCTCACTGGTCGCTATTGCCGCCTCGGCACCACGGGTACCTTTATGGGCTGGACGCGTGTGTCTGATCCGCAGCCCGGTGACGTTGTTGTCAATTCGTACCACACCGGCATTTACATCGGTGGTGGTCAGATGATTCATGCTTCCGACTACAACACGGGTGTTATCATCAGCTCCGTTGCCGCCGGCATGAACAACAACTATATCTTCGTGCGTTACTAAGTCCTCTTACACAGCGTGTGAATGTGGACCTCGTGGCTTTAAGTCGCGAGGTCCATTCTTTTTTTCTCTAATCTGGTACGGCTATCTAGTATTCAAAACTAGATAGCCGTACATTCAGTTTGCAAGATGGCTATAATTGTTGAGGAACAATTAGAAAGGACCCTCTATGAGCTGGGCACTTATCTCCGATTCAAGCTGCAACCTCCGCGATTGGCAACCGACCGCGCCCCATACCACCTTTGCATTTGCGCCCCTCAAAATTCGAGTGGGGGAGCGTGAATTCATCGATGACCTTTCGCTCGATGTTCATGAGCTCAACTGCGCTGTTCAGGCGGAGACGAACGCTTCTTCGAGCGCTTGTCCCAGCGTAGGGGAGTGGGCCGAGCTCTTCAAATTGGCAGACAAGACCATCTGCATGCCAATCTCTGAGGGCGTGTCGGGCAGCTACAATGCGGCAGCCACGGCTCGCGATATGGTTCTTGCCGAGGAGCCCGACCGGCAGATTCATCTAGTCAATTCGCGCGCAGCTGGCGGCAAAATGGACCTCATTTTCTTGCTGTTCGACCGCTATCTTGCAAGCAATCCGGATGTCTCATTCGAGGACGCTTGCGCATACTTCGATAGCCTTGAACAGAACAGCAAAATCCTCTTCAGCTTGTGCAATTACGAAAACCTGGCCAAAGCCGGACGTATCCCTAAGGCAGCCGGCGTCATTGCCAACAAGCTCAATATCCGCATTTTGGGCACGGCGAGTGAGGCCGGTAAAATCGAACTCGTCGGTCACACGCGTGGCGAAAAGAAGATGCTCAACAAGATCATCGATACCATGGAAGCCGAGGGTTTTACGGGCGGCGAGGTCGTCATCGACCATGTGGAAAATGAGACAGGCGCCCAGGCACTTGCCAGCCGCATTGTGGAGCGCTGGTCAGGCTCCAAGACTATCATCATGCCCTGTAACGGGCTAGATTCATACTATGCCGAAATGCATGGGCTCATTATCGGCTACGGCATGGGCGTGGCTTCGGGCCAATAAAGTCCAACCAAGCAAAAATACGGGCGGGACAAAGTGACAGCTGGCTCTTTGTCCCGCCCGTTTTATACGTCGGCTAGCTATTAAACCCATTAAACTTTAGATAGCTCATCAGGTACGCTTTCGAAACGAAGGATGAAACCGCACTGCGCACAAGCAGCGACTCACGCGTTACCTGATGCGCCGTATCGGGAACCGGCGTCTGCTCGACGGAAAACGCCGAACGAATCGATGCCTCGAGCTGATCGACCACATAATCGAAGGCCGTCGGGGCATCGTAGCTCAAACGCTGAATGTTAAAGAGTGCCTGCACCGCAGCAATAGGTAAGACCTGCTTAAAGAGGCAGATAGCGATCAGGCGGGCAATCTGCTCGCGGCCATATTGCTTTTTGACCGGAGCAGGCACCAGGCCGACCTTCACGTAGTTATTGATCATCGATGGCGTAATGACAGGGTGCTCAACGCAAATGGACAGCGGCTCCATCCACAGCGCAACATACTCAATAACCTGGTCGCGGTAGAGCGTCACATTGGGCAACTGGTCATAGCGCGGCAGACTCAACGTATTGAGTTTGCGCACGATTTCGGACTGAATAAATGCATCGGGCAGCACAGTGGGCTGAATATCCTCAGGCTTAATGCTGACCGACGAATCGGACATCGGAATAACGTGTTTAACGTGGTTCATAAAGGTCCTCCGTTCATTTTCTATATTGTATTCTAGGTTATCTAGTTTTACATACCACATAGCCGCCAAGAAAATTGGCGGGACAGTGCACTGATGCTTCGTCCCGCCATTTAGTCAATTGATAACAACCTTACATAAGATATATTATCGTACTTATCCACGGAGAAACGCGTATGCGCTCGTTGCCGCTATGGCTCCATCAGAAACGGCGGTCACAACCTGGCGTAAGCGCTTGGAACGGATGTCGCCAGCGGCAAATAGACCAGGTGTACAGGTGGCCATCGAATCGTCGGTGACAATGCCGCCGTCGGGAGCCAGGTCGACTAGATGCTCAACAAGCTCGGTATGTGGCTGCGTCCCCGTAAAGACAAAGATGCCAAACGAGCCGGGCTCAAATGACTCGGCATGAGTTTCCCCAGATGCATTGTCCTTAAAGGTAATCGTCGTTGGCATGGCTTCGCCCGATAGCTCCACAATACTAGTTTGGTACCTAACTGTAATATTGTCCTTTGCGAGTACTTTCTGAACAACACCATCCGGCGCACGGAACTGGTCGCGGCGCAGCACGATGGTCACACTGCTGGCAATGTCGGACAGGAACAGCGCCTCTTCGCATGCCGAATTGCCACCACCGATTACAAAAACCTGCTTGCCGCGGAAAAACATGCCGTCACATGTTGCGCAATATGAAACGCCACGACCGCGATACGTATCCTCGCCTGCGAAACCTGCCGGACGCGGCGTGGCACCCATGCAAGCGATAACGCTCGAGGCCAGCGTATCGCCCATATCGTGATGCACCGTAAACAACGCTGCATCGGCATCGTAATCGATACCCGTAACCATGCTCCATGTAACCTGTGCTCCCAGGCCCTCTGCATGCTGCTGAAAACGCTCGCCGAGTTCGGCGCCACTCAGGAGCGGGAAACCCGGATAGTTCTCGACCTCATTGGTTGTGGCGATCTGCCCTCCCGACATGCCCTGCTCAATCACGGTCGTCGTAAGGTTGGCACGCGCAGCATAAATGGCGGCAGCATAGCCCGCGGGGCCGCCACCGATAATCGCAACATCGATCGGCTTATCGGTAGTCATGAAGCGTCCTTTCGTCGAAACGTTGTCGTTCTTTGCGCTCGTACCCAAATTTACGTGAACGTGACACTCATGCACTACAATGATAAATCCGTATTACAAAGCTGAAGGGGAGTTATCGATGGACCAGGCGCAGACGAGTGACGACGCTCCCCTGCTCACGCACAGCACTCCCCAATCGGAGCAAACCACGCTCCTGGCTCAGCAAAAACCTCTCGTGACCATCGTGCACGCCTCCGTTGGCTCGGGCCACAAGGCCGCCGCAAATGCGATAGCGCAGGCATTCGACCTCATCCGCGGCACCAATGGCATCCCCGAGGATATTGAGATTGAAGTGCTCGATATCCTTGATTTTGGACGTATTAAATTCGACGGCAATAAGACCGCGGCTTCTTTTACGGGAGCCACGCGCCCCATTTACGACCTGACCTGGCGATATACGCTTACGGGACATCTTCTCTGGGGTGGCGGAACGGCATGGTCGCGAATTATGTTCCCCGCCTTCAACGAATATATTCGTAGCCGCAGGCCCATAGCCGTGGTTGCAACGCACATCACAGCAGCCAATGTTGCCGTGGGCGCCCGCGTAATTACGGGTATCGATTATCCGGTCATCTGCGTACCGACCGACTACGAAGTCGAGGGATGGTGGCCCCACAAGGACACCGATTTATTCTGTGTTGCCAACGAATTTATGGCCGAAACGCTGCGTCCGCGCAAGGTGCTCGAGACAAAGATTCGCATTACCGGCATTCCTATTCGCACCGGATTCGACACGGATTACGATCGCGAGGAAGAGCTAGCCAAGTTCAACCTCCCCACCGACAAGACCGTCGTGCTGGTTATGGCCGGCGCCAGTTTACCTCAACCGTACGTCCGCTTTCGCGCGGCGATGGACCAGACCCTCCCCTTCCTACGCAGCTTTGAGGACATGCATTTTGTCTTTTTGCCGGGCAAGGATGAGGAATACGCCGACCGCCTCAAGACGCTCTTCGACGCCATGAAACTCGAAAACGTTACGGTTCTGGACTACGTGGACGACATGGCGGCCCTCATGCACGGCTGCGACCTGGCAATTCTCAAATCGGGCGGACTCACCGTCACCGAGTGCCTGTGCGCGCATCTGCCGATGATCCTGCTGGGCAAGTCCTATGGCCAGGAAAAGGCCAACACCACGATGCTCACCGGCATGGGCGCCAGTATGCATGTCACCACCGCACGAGAACTCATCGTAACCCTGCGCCACCTGCACGACCATCCCGAATCACTCAAAGCGCTACTCATCAACGGCGAAGTTCTACGCCGCCCCCACGCAGCCGAAGACATAGCCATCGCAACCATGGAACTCGTAGGCAAACCCCAAAAGCGCAAACGAGCCTTCTGCCGCTTCTACTGGGGCGGAAAACCCGCGCATATCCGCTAGGCGATAGTCCGCCGCTCGGCGGGAGCCGCCCATATATCATTCCATGCTCAAACATTCTCGCTGCGCAGGGCGCGCTAATCCCGCCCGTTCGGGGCTCACCCATATCATTCCATGCTCAAACATTCTCGCTTCGCTGCGCTCGCTGCGAAACTGCGCGTGGAACGATATGGGTGAGCCCCGAACGGGAGGCTTCTTGCTTGTAACAAAATTATTCTTACTGGTTAGTTGATACGACAAAGGAACAGTTCCTTTGTCGTATCAACTAACTGTTATTAGATTATTTGTTTCTACCTTCGCAGGCTCTAACTGGGGCGAACCCGGCGTAGCCGCTAGCAAGTAAACGTAGCTCACCCGTGGGAGACCCCTATATATCGTTCCACACGCAGTTTCGCAGCGCAGCGAGAATGTTTGAGCATGGAATGATATATAGGGGCCTCCCACGGGTGAGCGGACATTACAATACGCCGCTAGAACCGAAACCGCCGGCTCCTCGGTCGGTTTTGTCTAGTTCTTCTACTTCTATGAGGTTGACCGTGGGGACTTCTTGGATGACGAGTTGGGCTATGCGGTCGCCTTTGTTGATTTGGATGTTGTTGGAGGGGTCCAGGTTGATGAGGATAACCTTGAGTTCTCCTCGGTAGTGGGCGTCGATGAGGCCCGGCGTGTTGACTATAGACAGGCCCTGCTTGATGGCCAAGCCGCTGCGGGGCTGGACGAAGCCGGCGTAGCCGTCGGGCAGGGCGATGGCCAGCCCAGTAGAGACCAGACGGCGTTCGAAGGGCTTCAGGACGCAGTCCTCGTTGGAGCGCAAATCCAAGCCGGCATCGGTGGGATGGGCGTATTTGGGAAGCTCGACGGTGGGATCGAGACGCTTTATGTTGACGGTAATGTTGGGCATGGAATCACCTTAGCTTGTCGAGCTCTTGCAGAAACTCATCGACGTCTTTGAAATCGCGGTAGACCGAGGCAAAGCGGATGTACGCCACCTTGTCAATCTTGGCCAAGCGCTTGAGCACCATGTCACCCAACTCATGGGACGTAACGGCCGTCAGTGTGCGAGAGCGCAGCTCGACCTCGATGTCATCGATAATCTCATTGAGCTTCTTAGTGTCGATATCGCGCTTGATGGTGGCGCGCATCAAGCCGACAAGAAGCTTATTGCGATCGAACCGCTGCTTAGTTCCATCTGACTTAATGACCTCGATAGGGTCCTCGCATCGCTCAAACGTTGTAAAGCGGTAGTTACACGAGCAACATTCGCGACGGCGCTTAATGGTGTTATTTGACTCCTGCATACGGGAATCAACGACGCGGGTATGTGCCTTGCCGCATTTGGGACAGCGCATGGTACCTCCTCTTAAACGATAACAAGGGTACCATGCGCAGCGCGATAATGATTACGAACGAGCAGGAACCTTAAGATGCGCACCGGCGGCGAGCGAACCATGCTCCAGATGATTGACGCTACGGATCATGTCGGAAGTCTCTTGCGTGGAAAGGCCTTCGATTGGATATTCTTCGGCAAGCGACCAAAGAGAATCGCCAGGCTGAACGCGAATGGTCTCGTAGGTAATGTTGGAAACGGACTCGGCATACGCGGCGTGACGAGCGCTAAAGACCGACATAGCGAGGACAAAGAAGAGCGTAAGCGCAACGGCGACGGCGACAATCGTCGGAACCTTCAGGGCAACGCGGGCCGGCGCGACTACAGCCTGCTGATTGCGCGCAGGCTTTACGGTCAAAGGCTGAAAGCCGGAGCGGCCACCCTGAACAACCGTAAAAGTGGGTTCTGCAGGCGTCTCGAGCTTAAGGGCGAGGTTTCCCTGGACCATATTCGTTACGTTCATCATGTTCTCCTCTCGCGTGTTTTGCTGAGAACAGTTTTATCAAGCCGCGCAGACAAAAATGTCTAGCGCGAGAACGAATGTTCGGTTATTATTATCTTCGAACAGTTGTTCCTGTCAAGCAAAATTCGAACATTTGTTTGACATGGGTAGAGAGGATGCCCTGATGGCTCGCAAAATTACCAAGCGTCAGCAGCAAATTTACGACTTCATCAAGGAATATCAGCAGGAGAAGGGTTATCCGCCCAGCGTGCGCGAGATGGCTTCTGCCGTGGGCCTTTCCTCCCCCAGCACCGTGCACGCCCATCTCTCTGCCCTGGAGGCGCGCGGGCTACTCAAGCGCGATGCCACCAAACCGCGCGCCCTGGAACTCTTTAACGAGGATGGTTCCTCTGTCTCAATTTCCAAATCTGACGAGCCCACCGCACCTCGCGGAACGGTCTCGCTACCGCTCGTTGGTCGCGTCGCGGCTGGGATTCCCATTCTGGCAGAGCAGAATATCGAAGACACGTTTACTATCCCGACCGAAATCGCCACTGATCAGGGTTCCTTTATCCTTGAGGTGCATGGGAGCTCAATGATCAATGTCGGCATCTTCAATGGCGATTACATCATCGTCCGTGAACAAAAGAGTGCCATGAACGGCGAAATTGTCGTGGCCATGATTGATGGTTCGGCGACCGTCAAGACGTTCTACAAGGAGCAGGGGCGTGTGCGCTTGCAGCCCGAGAACGACACTATGGAACCTATCTATGCAACGAATCCCGTTATCCTGGGCAAAGTCGTCGGCTTGATGCGCCGGTTCTCGTAATGCAAAAACGCATAACCATCTTTGATACCGTCCGCGGGTTTACGATGATTTCTATGGCAGGTTTTCACGCTTGCTATGATCTCGCCTACCTGTACGGCTGGGATATGCCTTGGTTTACCCAGACTGTCTTTCAAGACGTCTGGCGAGCCAGCATCAGCTGGGTATTTTTGTTTATCGCGGGTTGGATGTGCACGCTCTCACGCAACAATGCCAAACGAGCGGCTAAGTACGCTGCCGCAGCTTTGGTCGTCTGGATCGCAACAACGCTCGTATCGGTCGACGATTCAGTGAACTTTGGCATCATTTATTGCATGGCGGTGTGCACCGCGGTGGTTGCGTTCACCCGTCCGTTACTCCAAAAATTACCGGGCTCATGGGGCATCGCAGCGTGCCTTGTTCTTTTTGCCCTAACCTGGGGCATTCCAAAGGCGGTCTACCCACTCCCCTACCTGGCATGGCTTGGATTCCCAGGCCCGGGTTTTGTTTCGGGAGATTACTATCCGCTCATACCGTTTGTCTTTATGTACCTTACCGGCTTTTTTGCTGCCCAGGCAGCACAAGCATCAAGTCTCGAAGCGCCAGCATGGGCATACGCCAATCCTATCCCGGCGCTCGCAGTCCTGGGTCGGCATGCCTTACCGTTCTACCTGCTCCATCAGCCAGTCATTCTAGGCGTGCTAGAAATCGTTTATTCCGTACGATAGCGCTCGAGCCGCGGTGCAATACGAGCCGGCAACTTCGCCACAATGCGAACGCCGTCCTCGAGATATTCCTCATGCAGAAGGGTTCCCTGCTCATGCACCAGCGTGATGAGAGCGCCCTCGCGATACGGGATATCAGCGGAGAGCAACACATCGGTGGCAGCTGCCTCGCGAGCAATCCGGTCGACGAGATCGTCGAGCCCCTCGCCCGTTTGGGCCGAGAACAGAACGGCCTCCGGATAGCGACGACGGAAACTCAATCGATCGACGCTATCGAGAAGATCGATTTTATTGAATACGGTCAGCGTTAAACGCTCTCCGGCGCCGATCTCATCAAGCACGCGGTCGACAGCCTCCAGCTGCCGCTCATAGTCCTCGTCAGACGCATCTACGACTTTGAGAATTAGATCGGCACCCAAAACCTCGGACAGCGTCGATTTAAAGGCATCGACCAGACCATGCGGCAGCTTTTGAATAAAGCCGACGGTATCGGTAATCGTCATGCCGCGACCGCCGGGCAGACGATACGAACGCGTCGTCGGGTCGAGCGTAGCAAACAGCTTGTCCTGCGAAAGTACCGTAGAGCCGGTCAGACGATTGAGCAACGTCGATTTACCGGCATTGGTATAACCGGCCAACGCGACGCGAAACGCCGGTGACTCAATGCGACTCTTGGATTGAACATCGCGACGCTGTTCAACCTGCTTGAGCTCACGACGAAGCGCAGCGATCTTATTACGAATAAGGCGACGGTCGACCTCGAGCTGACTTTCGCCCTGACCAAAACGTGAGCCGATGCCGCCGCGCGTCTGCTCCTTGGCGAGATGGCTCCACATGCCACGCAGGCGAGGCAACAAATATTGAAGCTGTGCCAGCTGTACCTGCAGGCGTCCCTCACGCGTCTGAGCATGCAGGCCAAAGATATCCAGGATCAGTGCTGTACGATCGATAATCTTTACCGGCTCGCCCACAGCTTTCTCCAAATAGGATTGCTGCGAGGGCGTCAGGTCGTCGTCAAAAATAACGACATCGGCATCCATGCGATGCACCAGGCCGCACAGCTCTTCTACCTTGCCGGAACCGATAAACGATTTAGGATACGGCTTTACCAAACGCTGCGACAAGCGTGCCACGCACTGAGCACCAGCTGTGTGGGCAAGACGCTCCAGCTCATCAAGCGAGCGATCGAGCGGCCATGCATTGTCGCGCCACTCAACACCAACTAAAATGGCACGCTCGGGCTCGGGTGCCGTGGGAACAAGGGGGAAACGGGCCATTAGGCAGCCTCAATACGATGCAGGATATCCTCAACGACCTCATCGATCGTACATTCATCCATATCAAACCACACGATACGGTCATCGCGCTTAAACCACGAAAGCTGACGCTTGGCATAACGACGCGAACGCATCTTAATGAGTTCGCGAGCCTCATCCATGCTCATCACGCCATTGAAAGCATCGATGATCTCTTTATAGCCAATTGCCTGCATCGACGTCAGGGCATCACCCAGCCCCTGGCCCATAAGACCGCGGACCTCATCGACAAGACCCTGCTCAAACATCAGATCGACGCGCAGGTTAATGCGTTCATAGAGCACCTCGCGATTTCGCGTCAGGCCAAACCATAACGCATGATAATGCTCGCGCGGAAAACTAAACTGCGATTTTTGCTGCGCATAGGAAACGCCATCATCGTGCATTTCGAGCGCGCGAATCACACGGCGCACGTTATGGGGATGAATAACAGCAGCCGATTCTGGATCGCGCTCGGCAAGCAAGGCATGCAGTTCTTCCTCGCCAATACGCTCGGCAAGCTCCTGATAGCCCGCACGACGATTGTCCTCAAGTTCACCCGAGGGAAAGTCCATCTCATCGAGGGCGGCCTTGAGATACAGGCCCGTACCCCCGCAAAACACCGGAAGACGTCCTGACCCGAGCAGGCGCTCAACATGCGCGCGAGCGTCGGCCTGGTAAAGCGCTGCAGAGTACGCTACGCCCGGCTCTACGATGTCAACGAGACGCAGGGGCGCCGTGCACTCATCGGGCGTCATCTTTGCGGTGCCGATATCCATACCGCGATAGATTTGCATCGCATCACACGAAAGCACTTCAGACGAAAGGCGAGCGGCCAAACGGTCAGCGACGTCACTTTTACCAACCGCAGTCGGACCGACAATCGCAACGGCGGAAAGACCTGCCCCGGGAGAAATCATTAGCGCGGCTCACCCACAACGGAACCTGACAAATACCAAGTCTTAGCAACGTCGACGTCAACATCAACGATCTTACCAATAAGCTGGTCGATGCTATATCCCTCGGGAATGGGCGCATGAACGGTCTGATTCTTGGGGCTCTTGCCCAGCAGCACCGCATCGTTCTTTTTACTCGTACCCTCAATGAGCGCCGGCACCACGGTATGGAGCTCACCCTGGTTGTACTCGTGCGCTGTCGTCTCGATAACCTTGACCAGACGGTTAAAGCGCTCAAGGATGACCTCGTGCGGTGTGGGATCATCAATCTCGGCGGCCGGGGTACCAGCGCGCTTGGAGTAGATAAACGTGTAGGCCTGAGCATAGCGAACGGTCTCGGCAAGTGAGAGCGTCTGCTCAAAGTCTTCCTCGGTCTCGCCGGGGAAGCCAACGATAATATCGGTCGAGAGCGCAATATCGGGCATGCGGTTTCGAATGCGATCGACCAGGTCTAGATAGTCCTCACGCGTATAGCGACGGTTCATCTCTTTTAGAATGCGCGTCGAACCCGACTGAACGGCCAGGTGCAGTTGCGGCATGACGGCGGGCGTCTCGGCCATGGCGTCGATAGTCTCGGGCAGCAGGTCCTTGGGATGCGAAGACGTAAAGAAAATGCGCTCCACGCCCGTATCGCCAACGGCGCGCAGCAGGTCGGCAAAGCGCGGCTTCCCAAACAGATCGCGGCCATACGAGTTAACGTTTTGGCCCAGCAGCGTGATCTCGCGCACGCCTTGGCGCACCAGACCGGTCACCTCGTCGACAATCTCCTCGAAGGGGCGGCTCTTTTCGCGGCCGCGCACATACGGCACGATGCAATAGGTGCAGAAATTGTTGCAGCCCGTCATAATGGGCACCCAGGCGTGATACTGGGTCTCACGATGCCACGGCATGCTCATGGCATCCGTGTCCTCATGCTCATTAGTGCGGATATGACGGTTGCCATCCTGGAATGCCTCGGCAATGAGCTCAGCCACATGTGCAATGGAATGCGTGCCGAAAATGACGTTGACGTTATCGACGTTGGTAAGCAGCCCCTCACCGTCGCGCTGGGCAATACAGCCGCCTACAGCAACCACGCGCTTGCCCGAGGGCGAAGGCGGCAGGCTTTTGCAGGAATTGCATTGACCGTACAGGCGCGTATCGGCGGCCTCGCGCACGCAGCACGTCATAAAGACGACGATATCGGCATGCTCGGGATCGAGTGCCATAAGGCAGCCATATGAATCAAGCAAGCCGCTCACGCGCTCGGAATCGTGCTGATTCATCTGACAGCCAAACGTGCGGATAAAGTAGGTTTTACCGGCAAGAATTTCGCGTGCGGAACGCTGGTCCATATGCATGTGTCCTAACGATAAAGGCAAATCAAACTAAGCAAACGCTACGCCACGGGCTTAACGTCATCAACAACGACGTTATCCATGGCGGCTCGATTGATTTGATGAACGTAAATAGAGAGACGGATCGCCGTGCGAGATTCCCCATTGATGAGAATATCGGAGAACACCGGCGCGCAGGAGATATCGAAGCCCGTGGGAATCAAAAAGCCGCGCGCAATAGCCACGGCCTTAATGGCCTGATTGACGGCACCGGCGCCGACACACTGAATATTGACGGGTACGCCATCTTTGACCATGCCGGCAATGGCGCCGGCTACGGACGCGGGTGATGATTTGCTTGATACCTTCAGGCAATCCATGAAGAAACTCCTGCGTTTAAAAGTACGTTTTAACTGCAATAACTGTATCGTACCGAGCGGACTCGGTAAAGATGCTATTCCTCTTTGGCAAGATCGAACGTCACGGTGATACGATCACGTGTAACACGAATCTTAGGGTCGCCGCAGAGGTTGAGGTAATACCGAGCAGCAAGGTCGTTAAAGTCACGCTCAACGGCTCGTGAGAACTGTGCCATATCATCCTTGGCAATACGCAAGCCGCGGCGGTCCTTAGCAAGATCGACCGGAGTGGACGCACGCGAGGACGAGTCGCGCTCACGAAGGAGGCGCGCGGTCACGCCGCGAACGGGCTTAATCTGCCCAGCCAAGATACGATGGGCCGTACGCTCGGACATCTCAAGGCCAAGACCCGAACAAATACGGATAAAGTCCTCGGCATCCGATGCAAGCCCCAGTCGATCGACCACCGGAAGCTCGGCTTCGTCATCAATAAACAAAAGACGGGACGCATCGAGACGACAGGAAGCCTGCGCATGCAGCGTCGCGGCGATTTCGGACGGAGAACCCAAATAGACATCACAGGCGCGCAGTTCCTCGAGGGCAAACTCGCAGGCGGCGCGAATGATGTTGTGGGGACCGCGGGCACACACGTAATGACCGTCATCGTCCTTGACGGCCTGGGGCCAGCTGGACTGATCGGCACGCTCGCTAAGGCGGTCGGTGGCGACGCTCACCTTAAAGGCAGAGCCAAGATCGACGCCGGACGTGACCACACGGGCCTCGTCGGTGTTCTGCTTAATCGAAAACAATGCCATGCCACGACCGTGAACGCCCCAACGGTCCATCTTCATGCTCTCGAGCTTGGAGGTAACGCGGGCATCAAAGATTCGCTCTTGCATATCCTGCGGAACGCCAGAACCGTTATCCAGAAAGACAAGCGTGCGGACGCCATCTTCCTTGGTCGTGGCGAGATAGACCTTATCGGCGCCGGCATCACGAGCATTACGAAGCATTTCGATGACGATATCCTCGACATGCTGAATGTCGTGCTTTGCCTGACGCCGCTCGGCCTCCGAAACGCGGAGGCGGACATACCCCTCGCCAAGGTTTTCCTCGACGCGAAGGTTGCCCTCCCCCGACATCGACGCGATAAATGAGATGAGCTCGTTCGCGTCGCTCATGTTATTTAGCGATATCGACGGCGCGGCTCTCGCGAATCACAACAACGCGCACCTGACCGGGATACTCCATCTCTTCCTCGATCTGATGGGCGATATCGTGAGCCAAAACCGTGGACTGGGCGTCGGAAATCTTGTCCGGCTGCACCATAACGTGAACCTCGCGACCAGCCTGCATAGCATAGGTACGCTCGACACCGTCATGGGAGTTGGCGATCTCCTCGAGCTTCTCAAGACGCTTGATATAGTTCTCGGCCGACTCGCGGCGGGCACCGGGGCGAGAGGCAGAGACAGCATCGGCGGCCTGAACGAGGACATCGAGTACTGAATTAGGGTCGACGTCGGCGTGGTGGGCCTCGATGGCGTGAACGATAACGGGCTTCTCGCCATAGCGGCGGGCAAGCTCGGCGCCAATAACGGCATGCGGGCCCTCGACGTCATGATCGATTGCCTTGCCGAGGTCGTGCAGCAGACCAGCGCGCTTGGCTGTCACAACGTCCAGACCAAGCTCGGAAGCCATCACACCGCACAGGTCGGATACCTCGAGGGAGTGCTGAAGCACGTTCTGGCCAAACGAGGTGCGGTAGCGCAGAGCACCCAGGGTCTTGACGATCTCGGGGTGCAGGTCGTGGATACCGGTATCGAAGGCAGCCTGCTCGCCAGCCTCGCGCACGCGCTGCTGAACCAGGTCGGCAGCCTTGTGATACATCTCCTCGATACGGGCGGGGTGAATACGGCCGTCGGCGATGAGGTTCTCGAGAGCGACGCGGGCAGTCTCGCGACGGACGGGGTCGAAGCTCGAGAGCACTACCGTCTCGGGCGTGTCGTCGATCACGAGGTTGACGCCGGACACCTGCTCGAAGGTACGGATGTTACGGCCCTCGCGGCCGATGATGCGACCCTTCAGGTCGTCAGAAGGAATATGCACGGAGGTAACGGTGACCTCGGCGGTGTGATCGGCGGCACAGCGCTGAATCGCCAGGGAAAGAATCTCCTGGGCGGTTTTATGGCACTCCGCGCGAACTTGCTGCTCAGACTCGCGAATAATGGTGGCAGCCTCATGGGTGACCTCGCCACGCACCTTGTCGAGCAGCTCCTTATGGGCATCCTCGCGGGTAAGGTCGGCGATACGCTCGAGCTCGGAGGTCTGCTTGGCACAGAGCTCCTCAAGCTCACGGGAGCGCTTCTCGACTTGGCCGGCCTGGCTGGACAGCTGATGCTCGCGCTTATCGAGGGCATCGTTACGGCGATCGAGGGACTCCTCGCGCTGCATCACGCGATTCTCGAGCGTACGAATCTCGCTCTTACGCTGCTTGTCCTCGGCCTCGGCAGCCTGCTTATTCTTGATGATCTCTTCCTTGGCCTCAAGCAGAGCCTCTTTTTTGAGGGTCTCAGCCTGACGCTGTGCATCACCGATCAGGGACTCAGCCTGTGCATGTGCCGACTGAATCTTTTCATCAGCCTCGTGAAGACTACCCTGCTTGGCGGTGCGCATGTAGGCAATGGCGGCGACGGCACCCAAAACGATGCCAACGAGCGCTGCAATGATAGGCATGCTCACTCCTTTTTGTGGATTCGTTACACAACAAAGCGAACCGTCCTTACGAACGGCTCGCGACATTTGAGTAATATGGGCGCAGCTTATGCGGGTCGGATACAGATAAACATATAAACAAACTCATCACAGATGAGCACATATCACAAAGCAAATGACAGTGTTTATCGTACGTTGAACCACAACAACTGTCAAATAAATGACCCCAGCACGGCGGCTAAAACGCGGTGAACGGCAGGGCCACAAAACACATACGCCTAAACCGCACATTCCTCACGTTCGGCATCGAGACGTGCCTTAACGGCATCGGCGGCGATGTGATACGAGAAGCCCTTGCCCATCAAAAACCGAACCAGTTTTTCAAATCCGCGCGTCTCTGGAACACGCCGCTTGGCGAGCAGGGCTGACGCACGCGCCAAATCGTCTTCGACGGCAAAATAATCCTCGGGATAACCGGGAATGTCATCGAGCACGACATGACGACGCTTGAGCTCGGTCTCGATTTTACGCTGTCCCCAACCGCGCCGCTTGCGTTCCTCGATAAAGTACGAGCAAAAGCGGTTCTCGTCTAAAAAGCGATACTCGGTGGCGCGCTCGACGGCGAAATCGATCGCGGGCTGGCGAAAGCCGTAGCGAGCCAGCTTGTCACGGACCTCACCCGTCGCATGGTCGCGGCGCGACAACATCTCGGTCACCATGGTGAGAGCACATTTACGCTCGATGAGCTGCACCGCCTCACGAAAGTTATCCCAATCACAGGGAAGATCAGGGCGGTTTTTGACATACAGGCGCGCGGCCCGCACGGGAATCCAAATGGACCGCTTAAAACCGCCCTCAAGCTCACAATCGATCTGTGCGCAAGGCTTTTTGGACGCATACCCGCTCGAGAACGAGGAGGCCGCCTTCTTATCGGGAAAGACGACCGTGGCCTCGGTCACCGTATACGACATGAGCGTAACCGCTACTCGTCGTCATCATCGAGCATGGCGGAACCATCGATGGCGTAAAGCTCGTCAAACTCCTCAGGCGCAGGCTGATCGGTCAGCTCGACCTCGGACGGAGCATCGTCATCAAACTCAAGCCCGCAGGCAAGGCGGACCTTATGCTCAATCTCGTCGGCGCAATCGGGGTGTTCGCGCAGGAACGCCTTGGCGGCCTCGCGACCGTTGCCGAGCTTGTCCTCGCCATAGGCAAACCAGGAGCCCATCTTCTTGCAAATGCCGCACTCGACAGCCATGTCCAGAATCGAGCCCTCCTTAGAGATGCCCGTACCGTACATGATGTCGAACTCAGCAGAACGGAACGGAGCTGCCACCTTGTTCTTAACGACCTTGGCGCGCACGCGGTTACCGATAACCTCATCCTTAAGCTTAATGCTGTCGATGCGGCGAATGTCGATACGCACCGAAGAGAAGAACTTAAGGGCGCGGCCGCCCGTCGTGGTCTCGGGGTTGCCGAACATGACGCCGATCTTCTCTCGCAGCTGGTTAATGAAGATGCACGTCGTGTTGGACTTGGACAGCGAACCGGCGAGCTTGCGGAGCGCCTGGCTCATCAGGCGAGCCTGAAGACCGACCGTAGTGTCGCCGATCTCTCCCTCGATCTCGGCACGCGGGGTCAGCGCGGCGACGGAGTCGACGACGATGGCATCGATGGCGCCGGAACGCACGAGCATGTCAACGATCTCGAGCGCCTGCTCACCCGTATCGGGCTGGGAAATCAGTACCTCGTCGATATCCACGCCAATGCGCGCGGCATACGTGGGATCGAGCGCGTGCTCGGCATCGATAAATGCCACCACGCCACCCATTGCCTGGGCCTCGGCCAGGATCTCGAGCGAAAGCGTCGTCTTACCGGAGGACTCGGGACCGTAGATCTCGACGATTCGGCCGCGCGGCACACCGCCGATACCCAGAGCGGCATCGAGTGCCAGAGCGCCCGTGGGGATGGCCTCGACCTCGAGCTCGGGGCCACCGTCGCCGTACCTCATGATGGAACCCTGGCCGAATTTCTTCTCGATCTCGGCCTTGGTGGTGGCGATCATCTCATCGCGCTCTTTACCCGTCGTGCGAGCATGAACGGTACGTACGGGACCTGAATTCTTGGCCATGAAAAGCCCTCCTCTTAACAACCTGCATCGATAATAAACGAACGGCTGTTCGTGGTCAACCGTTCAGATAAATCATATGCAGCCGACCTTTCCAAAACCCAACCAAACGCCGACCAAACACTGACCAAATGCTTGACCACAAAGGACCAAATATGAACAAGGCAGGCAAAATTACGTCTACAACCAGCACAAACGCCAAATGAGCCTAAGGTCCCTATCTCCACAATTAAGGGGCCCGAAGGCCCCTTAAAACACGTCTATTCCATAGAGTTAAGCACAAGGGCAATGCGTCCCAATGCCTCCGCGACCGCATGGGCACGAACACGCGAACGGTCGCCCTCATAGTGGCAGCGCACAGAGTCCACGACCGGCACTTCCCCATCAGCCGCGCGATACGCCCAGCCAATATAGAAAGTGCCAGCCGGATCGTCCTCAGTGCCGCCGCCGGGGCCGGCATAACCCGTTGCGCTCACTGCAATATCGCTCTGGTACAGCTCCAGCGAACGCGCCGCCATCTCGCGCGCGGTCTGATGCGACACCGCGGTATAGCGGTCGAGCGTCTCCTGATCAACACCCAAAACGCGATGCTTGATCTCATCGCAGTAGGTCACCGCACCGCCACGCAGCACCGCCGAGGCGCCCGGGATATCGGCAATCGTCGAGGCGATCATACCTGCTGTCAGCGACTCAGCCGTCGAAACCGTCACGCCCCGAGCGCTCGCGCGCTCGACAATATGACGCGCCAGCTCCTCGTTATGTGCGGAAATCTGCTCAAAAGAGTCCGTCATACCCACCAGAACCTAGACCGAAAAGACGATCTTGCGGCAGTTCCAGAAGTACTGGGCGCCCGAGATAACGGTCAGGACAACGGCAACGGCGTACAGGAAGCGCGACACCGAGTAGATGCCGAGCGTCAGCGCCAGCGGGCCAAGGTGCAAGCCGGCCATCGCAAAGACGCACAGGTAACCGCAGATGGAGACCATCGTGGTCGCCGTCTTGTACTTGCCAAGCTTATCGGCGGCAACGACCACGCCGGCGGCACTCGCAACCATGCGCAGGGCGCTTACCAGCAGCTCGCGGAACAAGATGATGAACACGGACCAAACCGACACGGCACCAAAGTCCAAGAATAGCAGCAGGGCCGAGAATACGAGCAGCTTGTCGGCGATGGGGTCCAAGAATTTACCGAAGTCGGTAATCTCGTTGCGCGAGCGCGCCAGGTAGCCGTCAACCTTATCGGTGCACGACAGGATGACGTACAGAATGAAGGCAGCGGCGGCGAGCGGGCCGTCGAAGGTGCTCCAATCTGTACCGGCAACACTCGTGTGAGAAAGCGCCGACACAATCATGAACACCGGGATAAAGACGATGCGAACGCACGTCACGATGTTGGCGGGCGTCCAAACACTCGTCAGTTCCTTATTGCTCTCGTTTGCCACGACGCTCTCCTACTCCACAACATGGCCGATAAGCTCATAGCAGAAGCTATCGGTAAACTCGACCGTCAGAATATCGCCCACAGATGCCTCGCTGGCATCCAGATGCACCGCGCCATCGGAATCAGGCGCCTGGAACCAGGCATGTCCGATCAGCTCGGCGCCGTCCTCGGTCTCTTCGATACCGTCGACAATCACCTGGGCGCGCTCGCCCACATGTGCGGCAGTTGCAGCAAAACCGAGCGACTCGGCCAGGTCCATGGCCTCCTGGGCGCGCTCGAGCTTGACCTCTTCGTCGACCTGGCCCTCCATCTTGGCGGCCAGGCTGCCCTCCTCCTGCGAGTAGGCAAAGACGCTCGTGTAGTCGAAGCCGACGGTGTCCATAAAGTCGATAAGGTCGCGGAACTCGTCGTCGGTCTCGGTCGGGAAGCCGACCATGGCCGTGGAACGGATCACGATGCCGGGGATGCGCTCACGCAGATCGCGGAACAGGTCCTCGAGCTCCTGGCGCGAACCAGAACGGCGCATAGCCTTGAGGATGCGCGCGTCGCAGTGCTGCACGGGGATATCGATATAGGGCAGCACCTCGGGCGTATCACGAATGGTCTCAATGAGCTCGTCAGTCATGCCCTCGGGCTGCAGGTAGAGCACGCGGACCCAGACGTTGTGCGGGCGCACGGCCTCGGCGACGGCATGCAGCAGCTGCGCCAGATTGCGCGGCGAGCCATCGGTGACGTCTTCGTCGGCAAAGTCGGTGCCCCAAATACCCGTGTCCTGGCCGATCAGCACGATCTCTCGCACGCCACCGGCAACCAAGTCGCGCACCTCGGAAATAATGCTCTCGGCATTGCGCGAGTGATAACGACCGCGGATATACGGGATCATGCAGAAGCTACAGAAGCGGTTGCAGCCATCGGAGATCTTGACGTAGGCGACAGCGCCCTCGACGGTGCGCTTGACCTGCGGAATATAGGCGGCAATCTCGCGCTCGACACCCAGCACGCCATCGATGACCGCCACGATGCCATCCTCCTCGTCGGCCTTCACAAAGGCAGCGACCTCGGGCAGTTCGTCAGGCAGGTCGTCGCCATAGCGCGACGGCACACAGCCGCACATGACGATGGGGCAAGAACGAACGCCGTCCTGAACCTCGTTGGCGAGCTCGAGCGTGGTCTCGATGCTCTCGGACGTTGCGGAGGCGAGGAACGAGCATGTATTGACGATGGCGATATCGGCATCCTGTGGGTCGAATGCCTCCTCGTAGCCCGCGGCGGTCAAAAGAGAACGCATGCGGTCGGTGTCAACCTCGTTCTTAGCGCACCCGAGGGTGATGTAGAGCACGGAGCCCAACGGTGTATCCATGTTGAAGAGCAGTCCTTTCGTATGATATTAGCGGTAGTTGGTGAACTGCAGCGGCTGGCCGTAGTCCTGGTCGCGCAGGAACTGGATCACGGTCTGCAACGCGTCCTTCGAAGCAGAGGAAACACGCAGCTTGTCGGCCTCGATAGTCACCTTGACCTTGAGCTTTTGGTCCTTGATGTCCTTGTTGATCTTCTTGGCGGTCGCCTGGTCGATACCCTCGACGATATGGCCGAGCACGCGCACGGTGCCGCCCGATGCCGCCTGCGGGGCATCCCACGAGACAGCCTTGAGGTCGATGCCGCGCTTGATGAGCTTGGAGCTCAGCACCTCGATAATCTGCTTGGAGACAAAGTCGGCCGGGGCGTTGATCGTAAAGAGCTTGTCGCCCTTCGAAAGCTCGATCGTGGCGCCGGAATCCTTCAGGTCATAGCGCTGGGAAATCTCGCGCGTGGTTTGCTGGAAGGCGTTGTCGACCTCTTGCATGTTGACCTCGGACACGACGTCGAAGCTGGAATCTTTAGCCATGATGTTTCCTTTCGCGTACGAGCGGCTTAGTAGCTATCGTACGAATAGTCGGTAGAATCGGTGGGCGTCTGGTCATCAGTTGCGGTATCGGCGCCATCCGTGGACTGGGCATCGGTGCCGTCGGTGGTGTCGGTACCATCGGTGGTGTCGGTACCATCAGAACTTTCACCATTCTCGGAACCAGTCGTCTCCTTCTTGGGAACGGTGATCGTCACACGCGCCACGCCCGAGGTCTTGGTATCGTAACGGACCTTTTCGCCGTTCTTGGTAACGGTGACATCGGAAGGCTTGGACGTGGTGATCTCGATCGAGGACTCAGGCGTGTACTCCTGCTCAAAGGGGCCAGTCGCCTGGGCGCCATAGACCGACTTGCCATCGACCTTGACCTCAATCCAGGCGGTCTTTCCCTTGGCAACGGAGACCTTGACCTTCGTTACCTCGTTTTCTTCCTTTTTAGCCGTCGTCTTGGTGGCGTCCGAATCGGTCGACTCATCCGTCGCCTCATCGGTGTCCTCATCCTCGTCGACCGTTTCGGTCTTCTTAGAAGACTTCTTGGGCGTCGTCTTGGTAGCAGTGGGCGTCTCGGGCGTGGTCTCGGGCGTCGAAGATGCGCAGCCGCGCAGAAGTACCACGATGAGCACGATCAGCAGCAACGCCACGGCACCGATGCCGGCGTAGACGATACGCGGATCGAGACCGTTGTTTTGAGGAGTACGGGAACCGCCGCGTCCACGACTGGAACTGCTGCGGCCGCCTCCCTGAGGCATACGACCACGATTGCTGTCGGAACGGCCGCGATAGCCACCCTGGCCCTGAAGGCTGCGCTGACCCGAGCGGGGCGCAAGTTCACCGCGGCCTTGATAGCCACGCTGGCCCGCACGCGGAGCCGAAGAGCGCTGGCCATACGGCTGTGATTGAGAGCGAAGACGCGGCGTCACCTGCGTGGCATCGGCGTCCGCATAGCCGCCGAGAGCACGACCGGCAGAGACACCACGGTAGCCACGATCGGAATAGCCGCCATCTCCGTAGCCGACACGGGGATCGCGCACCACACCGCGGGCAGCGGGAAGCGCACGATCGTCGGGCATAGGCGTGCTGCGGAAACGATCGCGCTGAGAACGGATTTCCTCACTGGACCCCGTCTCGGTAATATAGCCAGCCTGCTGCGGACGCTGACCATAACGCGTTGAGCGACCACCCTGAACCATCAGGAAGCGCCCGTTATCGACAGAGGAACGCGAATTGACGTAGCCGGCGGCGTCCTGAAAACGACCGCCCTGCTGCGACGTCTCGCGTTCGTATGCCATCAGGTCGTCAAAGTAGGCATTGACGACCTCGCGCGGATTGAGGCCCAAAAAACGAGCATAGCTCGAAATCATGCCCTGCGCATAGCCGCGCGGCGGCATCGAAGCAAAGTTACCGGTCTCGAAAAACTCGATGATCTGCGGCCTGATTTTGATGGTGTTGGCGACCTGCTGAATGGAAAGGCCCATTCGGCGACGCTGCTCGAGCAGCATGTCACCAAAGCGTGCAGCCATCAGAATCCTCCAAACTCACGATCTTCACGTGCCATCTCGGCATCGACAGATTCCAGCGCGGCAAGCCCCTCCTCGTCCAACAGGACCTCGCGCGGCTTGGAACCGTCGGGCGGGCCGACGACACCCTTTTCTTCCAGCATGTCCATAATACGCCCGGCACGCGCATAGCCAACCTTCAGACGACGTTGCAGGCCAGATGTGGAGCCAAGCTGCGATTCCACCACAATATGGGCGGCTTCCCAAATGAGTGGATCATCGTCTTGCGGCTCGGCTACTCCGGTGCGGACAATGCCTCCGCCACCCGCCATGGACATGGAAGCGGGCGCCACGGCAGACAGGATCTCCTCGTGGTAGTCTGGCTCACTCTGCGACTTGACGAACTCGACAATCTCGTTGATTTCGTCGTCCGAGACAAAGCAGCCCTGGATACGGCGGGGCTTGCCCCAGTCGACCTTGGAGAACAGCATGTCGCCCAAACCGGTGAGCTTCTCGGCACCCATCTGGTCGATGATGACGCGCGAGTCGATGCCCGTGGCGACGTTAAAGGCGATGCGGTTGGTGATGTTGGCCTTGATAAGGCCCGTCACCACGTTGGAGCTGGGGCGCTGCGTGGCAACGATAAGGTGAATACCGGCGGCACGGCCCAGCTGTGCAATACGCACGATCGAGGCCTCGACATCCTTACCGGCGACCATCATCAGGTCAGAGAGCTCGTCAATGATAATGACCAGGTAGGGCATCTTTTGCGGCGGGTTGTCGTAATGCTCAAACTCGCCAGCAGCCTGCTTTTCGTTGTAGGTCGAGATCTTACGCACGTTGAGACGCTCGAAGACCTTCAGGCGACGCTCCATCTCGGACACAGCCCATTGCAGAGCGCTCGCGGCCTGCTTAGGCTCGGTCACCACGGGCACATAGAGATGCGGAAGACCGTTATAGCCCGCAAGCTCAACGCGCTTGGGGTCGACCATAATCAGGCGAACGTCCTCGGGAAGGGCGCGCATGAGCAAGGTCGTGATGATGGAGTTGATCATCACCGACTTACCAGAACCGGTCGTACCGGCAATCAACAGGTGAGGCATCTTGGCGAGGTCGGCAACAACCGGCGTGCCCTCGGCGTCGCGGCCGATGGCGAGCTCGAGCGGACCGCCCTTCACATAGGGCAGCACGTCGCCCAGATTGACGTTCTGGCGCTTGCGGTTGGGAATCTCGATGCCCACGAGCGAGGTGCCGGGGATCGGGGCAAAGATACGCACCGACTGGGCAGCGAGCGAAAGCGCGATATCGTCCTCGAGGCTCGAGATTTTGCTCACACGCTCGCCCTCACCGGGCTGCAGCTTAAAGGTCGTCACCGTGGGGCCGGCGATCCAGCCGACCACGCGGGCACTGCGGCCAAACTCAAGCAAGGTGGATTGCAGTGACTCAGCGGTCTGCTCCAGCTCCTTGTCCGAAGACGCGGCGGAAGCCGACTGTGGGTTGGCATGCAGGATTTCGAGCGGCGGAAGCTTGAGGCCGTCCTCCTCTTCGCCCTCGTTATCTGCGGCGCCGTCGTCCACTCCCCCATCACGAGCCGCAGCCGATTCGATAGCACTCGTGGCAGGCGCATCGGCAACCTTGGGATGCTTCAGGAAGTCGGGAATCTGAGGTGCGGCCGAGACGGGATTCACGGCAAACGGCGGCTCGGACTCGTCGATCTTATCGGGGTCGTCTTCCATCGAAAGCTGGCCGGTTACCTGGCCGCGCTTTGCATGGCGACGCGGCAGCAAAGTTGTCTTTGCGGTCTCAATCGGAGCCTCGTCGTCCTCGTCATCGCCCTCGGTGAGCTCAATCTCGCTATCGGACCAAGACGGGTCGGGCTCACTCGTATTGAGCTTAGGCGCAGACTTGCCCTTCTTGGCATGGCGGCGCGGCAACAGCGTGGTCTTGGCTCGCTCGGCTTCAACCGACTCGGATACGTCGACAAACGGGTCATCGTCCTCGTCGTCATCCAAAACCGGGTCGACATCGCCACCCATGACCGTGGTCACCGCGGCGTCAGTCCCCTTCTGGCGCAGAATGCTCAGGTGCGGACGAGCAACGCCGGGAACAGACAGGGCCTCTTCGTCGCCCCACGGGCTCGCATTGACATCGGCACGTCGACGCTCGGCAAAATCGGCAGCGCGATCGCGTGCGGAGCGCAAAACGCCACCCACCGAAAAGCCGATAATGACCAAACCAACGACGACAAGCCCCAGCAAGACAACCATGGCGATAGGTTTACCCAGGGCATTTTGCAAGGCACTTGCGATAAAGGCACCAATGTAGCCGCCCGACACGGAAAGGTTCTGCGGCGTAAACATAAGGTCGCACGAATCGCTCGTGCCCGGCACCATCAGCGAAAGAATGGAGACGACAGCGATAAAGACCAAGGCGCCGCCCGCAACAGAGCGCACGTTGAGCGGCGAGTCCTCACCCAAAAAGAGCGTGGCGGCAAACAGCAAGATGACGATCGGCAGCACGTAGGCGCCCAGACCAAAGCCCAGGTGGTAGAAACCGGCAACCGCAGCCGTCACGGGCGCTGTTGCCGGAGAGATCACGGCAATGAAGGACGCGATCGCCAAAACGGCGATGACCACACCAGCGATATCGCGATTGGCCGAAGGCTCGACCAAGGGCTCAAAATCGTCGAAGTCTGCCTCATGGCCCTTATTGGCACGAAGATGGGAACCGGCACCCTTAGCAGATGCCGGTTGGTTGTTGGCCTTATTGCCTTTGGCGTTTTGTGCAGATCCGCGCGCCAAACTAAACCTCCATGACGACCGGGATGATCATCGGGCGAGTGCGCGTACGGCTCCAGATAAAGTTGGAGAGCGAGTCGCGCACGGCCTTGCGAATGGCGTCGGAACCGCTGCTGGTAAAGCTGAACTTGCCCTTCTCGATCGTCTTCATGATGGACGCGGAGGCATCCTCGGAGAACTGGTCGTCGATGGCAAACGAAACGCCGCGGCCCGAGAACTCGATGGCCTCGATCTTCTTGTGCTTGAGCGAGACGATGGCGACAGCCGTAACCATACCGTCGTTGGCGAGCTTCTGGCGATCGCGCAGGACGATGGGGTCGGTATCGCCGATGCGCAGACCGTCGACGTAGACGACGCCGGACTCGACGGGCGTGCCGCGCTTGACGATGCCGCCACGCATCTCGAGCGTGTCACCGTTATCGAGGATAAAGATATGATCGTCCTTGAGACCCATCTTACGGGCCAGCTGGGCATGGGCGCGCAGATGCACGGCCTCACCGTGAACCGGCATAAAGTACGTGGGCTTAGCCATGGCAATCAGGAGCTTGAGCTCCTCCTGGCTACCGTGACCGGAGACGTGAACGAGAGCGCGGTTCTTATCCCACACGTCGCAGCCGAGCTTGGCAAGGCTGTTGACGACCTGCTGGACGGCTTTCTCATTGCCGGGAACAGGAGTTGCCGAGAGGATAACGGTATCGCCCTCATGGATGGAGAGCGTCTTGTGCTCGCCATTGGCCATGCGGGACAGGGCCGACAGCGGCTCGCCCTGCGAACCGGTGCACATGACGACAATCTTGTCGTCAGGCAGGTTATCAATGTCGAAGGCATCGATGATATCAGCGTCATCGATGTTGAGGTAGCCCAGCTCGCGCGCCACGCGGGTGTTAGTGAGCATGGAGCGACCGGTCACGACGACCTTACGGCCGCACTTGCGGGCGGCATCGCAGATCTGCTGCAAACGATGGATGTGGCTCGAGAACGATGCGACGAACACGCGACCCGGGGCGTTCTTGATGGCGTGCAGCAGGTTGGGACCAACCTCGGCCTCGGACTTGGTAAAGCCGGGAACCGTGGCATTGGTGGAGTCGGAAAGCAGCAGGTCGATGCCCTGCTTGGCAAAGCGGCTGATAGCGGCGTAGTCGGGCGTGACGCCATCGATGGGCGTCTGGTCGAGCTTAAAGTCGCCGGTGTGCATAACGGTGCCCTGATTGGTGCGGATGAACACGCCCAGAGCGCCGGGGATGGAGTGCGTCATCGAGAAGAAGTCGAGCGAGATGCCGCCGAGGTTGACATGGCTGCCGCCCTTGACCTCGCGGAACTTGGGCGCGCGAATGCGGAACTCGGAGAGCTTGCCCTCGATAAAACCGAGCGTCAGCTTGCTCGAGAAGATGGGCACCTTGTTGTTGAGGTCCTGCAGCAGGTACGGAAGCGAACCGGTGTGGTCCTCGTGGCCGTGGGTGACGATGATACCGCGGAGCTTCTCCTCGTTCTCCAGAACATAGGTGTAGTCGGGAAGCACCAGGTCGATACCGGGCTGGGAGTCATCCGGGAACATGAGGCCAGCGTCGACGAGCACCATGTCGTCGCCGCACTCGAAGACCGTCATGTTCTTGCCGATGCCGTCAAGGCCGCCAAGCGGGATGATCTTCAAGGGAGATGATTTTTTAGCTGCCATAGGTTAGTGTGGTTTCCTTTCTTCGAAACGGGTCCGGAACAACCGACGGGGCGCTTCTGGCAAACCGACCGCCGGGAACGTACAAACATGCATCGCAGAGTCGATGCAATAACCACAGTATGATACCCATTTGCCCACCAACAGACCACCCATGCATCAAAGCCCCATCCAAACCGGTCTATCCCGCCGGTTTCCCGTGGGGCGGGCACTGATGAAGTTTCCTGCTCTACAGTCCTGCTCACGACGGAGGCCACATTAAGTGGCCTCCTGTTCGTGCGGAACTCGCGATAAACTTCATCAGTGCCCGCCCCACGGGAAACCTGCCAAAAAGGGACAGGT
>CABPCG010000025.1 GCA_902405995.1 uncultured Collinsella sp. | reverse complement strand
GCTGCATTTAACAGCGCGCCGGCCTTATCGTTTGGCTAACGAGACGGTCCCGTTATGAATTGAAGTTCGTTGCAGAAACTACGCTCGAAACGCTACATCTGCTTGCGACGACGATCGCCGAGCGTCACACCCGCGGCAACGAGCGTAATGCCGCCGATGACGAAGACCTCACCTGCAAGCGCGGAGGTATCGCCCGTCTGAGCAAGTGCACCGTCCGTGGCCTTCTTCTTGGCGACAGGAGCCTTTGCGGCAGCCTGCGCAACCTGAGGCTTGGCCTGCGGCTCAGCCTTGGGATGATACTTGTCGTACTCGGCCTGCGCGGCAGCCAGGGCATCCTTGGCATCGCCAAGCTCGGCAAGCGCGGCGGCATAGGCGTCGTTGGCATCGGACAGCTTGGCATCGGCATCGCTCAGAGCAGTCTTGAGGCCCGCGGCGGCATCGACGGCAGCCTTATAGCGAGCGTAGGCAGCGTTCAGCTTAACCAGCTTCTCGTTGCCCGTCGTGCCCGCGGCAAGGGATGCCTTATGGTCGACAGCCTCAAGATCGGCCTTGAGTGCCTCATCGCTGGCAAGCTCGGCCTTGGCCTTGACGATCTCGAAGTTCGCATCGACGACGGCTTCGTTGGCGGCCTCGAGCTGCTTCTGGGCATCGGCGACACCGGCGACGGCAGCGTCATAGGCGGCCTTGGCGTCGTCGACCGCCTTCTGGGCACCGGCGAAGCGCTCGAAGGCCTTGTTTGCGGTGGCAAGCTCGTCCTCGGCGGCCTTGGCCTTCGCCTGTGCGTCGGACAGGGCCTGCTTCTTGGCATCAACTGCCTGCTTGGCGTCCGAAAGAGTGGTCGCGGCGTGCGTATCTGCGGCCCGAGCCTTGTCAACGCCAGCTTGGGCAGCGTCGTCGGCCTTCTTGGCATCGTCAAGCGTGCCCTGCTTGTTCGCAAGGTCCGTCTTGGCGGCATCGCACTTGGCGGTAAGGTCCTTGACCGAAGCCGTGGCGTTGCCATACGCCTCATTGGCCTGATCGGACTTTGCCTTGGCGGCATCGCGGGCGCTGCGAGCCTTCGCCTTGTGAGCAGCGGCATCGGCTGCCTTCGTCTTGCTGTCAGCAAGCGTGGCGTTTGCCTTATCGAGAGCTGCCTGGGCAGTAGCGGCCTCGCTCTTGGCGGCGTCGAGCTTGGTCTTGGGCGTCTTGACGTCGATACCCTTGAGTTTGGCTTCGGCGGCGTCGTATGCCGTCTTCGCGGCGGCGGTGCCGGACTTAGCCTTCTCGTACTCGCCCTTGGCGGTGTTCACGTTCGTGTCGGCCGCGGTATAGGCGTCTTGTGCGTCTTTCTGATTATTGAGAGCAGCGAGATATGCCGTATCGGCCGTGCCCAGCGTCTTCTGCGCCTCGGCGAGCTTGCTCTGGAGCTCCTTGAGTTGCGCCTTCTGCGCCTGCGTGCCGCCAGCGTTATAGGCAGAATCGATGTAGTCGTTGACGAGCTTCTTGAACTCGGAGACAGTGAAATCAGCCTGAGTGTCATCATCGCTGTAATCGAATGCGGTTACCTCGGAATCGGTGTTCTTACCGTTACCGGTTGCGATACCGATAGCCACCGTAGCGGAATCGATAACGTTGAGATAGTGCCCGCAGCCGTCTCCTCTTTCCTTACCGTTTTCATCTTTTGTGCCGGAATACACATCGCGATAGTTTTGGTAGATATAGTACGAATCATAGCGATGAGCCATGAGAGCTTTGCCAGCCTCGCTATCCGCACCGTACTTTTTAATCCAATTCTCGTAATTAACCTTCTCCTGAGTGTAGAGACCAGTATAGGGCCAACCGAGTGTATCCTCGGTCTCGCCGCCGGTATATGCGCCGCCTCCGCCGGCAAGATTTTCACCGTTATCCCAGTAGCAGTCCGAGTGTCCCCAGATGTTCGATGAATATGATGTATTAAGGGCGGCTGCCGCAGTCATGCGGAGGCTGACGCTGAGCGCCGACTGGCCGTTCGCCTTGCGGAGGTTGTTCTGGGTATCGAGATATGTCAGGGCGTTGCGCATCTGCTTCAAGGAAAGCGGGTTGGTGTCGCGAGACATGTCCTGATCGACGTACTGGTCATACCATTCGGCCTTGTCATCAGCACCGGTCAGCATCGACACGGCATCTTGGGCATTCTTTTTCTGCGTTGCCGTGAACTGGCTGCCGCCGATGATGTAGTTCATGAAGCCGAACATACCCTGGCTGATGACATTCTGGTCTACGGTCATGTTCGACTTGAGGTCGGCAATCTGCTGGTTAAGCTTGTCGACCTCGGCGTTTGCGGCGTCGTATGCATTGTGCGCGTCGGTTACTTCAGCACGAGCCTGATCGAACTCGTTGCTCTTCTGCTGACGAACCTCGACGAGTCGGTCGTACTCCGCCTTCTTGTCGGCCTCGGTCTGCTGCGCCTTCTCGTATGCGGCCTTGGCGGCGTCGCGCTCGCTGGCGGCGGCGTTGTACTCCTTGTTTGCCGCATCGTATGCAGACTGGGCAGATGCCACAGCAGCGTTGGCGGCGTTGGCCTTCTCCTGCGCGGCGGTGACGGTAGTCTGCGCAGCCTGCAGGTTCGCCTGTGCGGTGGCGTCTGCAGTCGTCGCGGCATCGAGCGCGGCCTGCGCGGTCGCGAGCTCGCTGGCGGCAGTGACCTTGGCAGCCTCGAGCGCGTTCAAATCGATACCCGTGCCCGAGACAGCTGCATCGAGTGCAGCCTGCGCCTGGTCGAGCTTCTGCCGGGCGTTATCGCGCGCAGTGGTTGCGGCTGCGAGAGCAGCGGCAGTCTCCTGCTTCTTGGCTTGGGCGGAAGTCAGAGCGGCCTCAATGTCCTTCTTTTCCTGCTGGGCGCTGGCCTCGGCAGCCTTGGCCTGGTCCAGATTGGCCTGTGCAGTAGTAACGGCCTTATTGGCGTCATCGAGCTTTGCCTGCGCGTCCTCGACGGCCTTCTTGGCGGCCTCGTACTCGTCCATACCCATGGCCTCGAGCTTGGCCTGGGCATCATCGAGGGCCTTCTTGGCCTCATCCTGCTTTGCCTTGGCGTCCTTGAGCGCCTGGGTCTTATCCTCGACACTCTTGTTGGCTTGATCGAGCTGATCGTTCAGGTCGCCCAGCTTCTTCTGCTGCTGCTCGGTCTTTTCGACGGCGGCTTTGAGCTCGTCAATCTTCTCCTGGAGCGCGGCGACTTCTGCTGCGTTCTGCTCGATTTCGTTGTCGCTCACAGCCTGCGAGGCCTGATTCTTTTGCTGCTGCGCCTGCTTTTGAGACTGGCCCGCCGCATCGGCGTTCTTCTGGGCGGCATCGTAGGCGGCCTGAGCGTCCTTGAGCTGCTTTGCCGACTCCTCGGCCAGCTGGGCAGCCGTCTTTACGACCGCTTGGTTACCGGCGGCAACGGTGTTCTCTACAGAACTACCCCCCCCCTGAACAGAATCGCCGTTATCGGTTGACGGTGCGGCGATTGCCGCCAGCGGCGACATAAGCGGCTGAGCAATGAGGCCCGCCGTCAAAACGGTTGCGACGGCGCGGTTGGCAACGCCCTTGACGTTGACGGCCTTAGCCCGAGGCTCAAAGTGTTGTGGGCTGTAGTTTGCCATGGCTTTCTCCCTTTGACACGGATGTATCCATACGCTTCAAACTGTAGGTGCCGATTTTTGAATTCTGTTGCGCAACATTGGTCACCAGCGGATTTTTTGAAACTCGCACTCTCGTGCTTCACAATTTCGTCACACATGTAGGAGCTGGTGCATCATATTATTGCGGGATCAAATTGAACCTGTGATTTGCATTTGCTCCCGCGTCATCCGCCCTATCGGATTCCGCATCCAACAGACACCTCATCCGCCACGGTGTAGAGTTAGGACAACGGGCGCGTTGCGCGGCCCGTGCCAGAACGAGGTGGACATGGAACTCGACAAGCAACAGATCAAGCGGCTGCGCGAACGCCATCACCGGCGCCACGGCATCCGCCCTGCCCATAGTGAGGCCATGGAGAACGCCACCCGCTTCCTAAAGCGCGCATTCAACATTCGCGAGGGACGCGCGCCCTATCACGTGATCCGCAAGCGTTTTGTAAACGGGGCGCGTCTGACTGGCTCCCACCTATGCATCCTCATCATCGCCATGCTCATCGCAAGCATCGGCCTCGATATCGACTCGGACATCGCCATCGTGGGTGCCATGCTCATCTGCCCGCTCATGGGATCGGTCCTTGCCATGGCATATGGCATCGCCACGCTCGACCGTGAGATTACTGTCGAAGCCATCGCCAGCCTTGCGCTGCAGATGGCCTTTTGCCTGGTCACGTCCACGTTGTACTTTAAGCTCTCGCCCCTTGGCACCACCACAGCTGCCATCATTGACAATTCGACGCCGACTGTGTGGGACCTCGCTGTCGCGCTCGCCGGCGGCTTTGCGGGCGGCCTAGGCAACTCACGCGACCAGGAACCCGCCACGCTCATTGCCGGCGTAGCCGTGGCGACCGCGCTCATGCCGCCCCTGTGCGCGGCGGGTTACGGCATCGCCATCGCGAGCGGGTCGCTGTTCCTCTCGGCGCTCTACGAGTTTGGCATCAACGTCGTCTTTATCGCGCTGGCGGCCGAAGCCGTATTGCTTCTTTTACGTGTACCGCTCAAGCGTGACCTCAACGGCGACGGCATTGTGACTGCCGAGGAAAACGCTGAGGTCGACGAGCTATCGCGCAAGGTGCGCCGACGCATCATCGTGGGTACGGTGATCTTTGCCATCCCCTGCATCGTTATGACCGCGGGATCCATTGGCTCGGCGCAGGCCGGCGTGCAGGACGGCTACGGCATCACCGAGACCACGCGCGAGCTTGCGGCGGTGCTGCCAGGCTTTAAGGACTACACCGTCGCCGTCGAGACCTCGGCTACCGAAGGCGAGGAGGAGGGTATCGTCGAGCGCGAGATTGTCGCCCATGTGACGACAGACGAGACGCTTGGGGCACACGACCGCCACGTCGCCCGCAAGCTCATCGACCTCAACGTGCCCGAACTCGATCGCGTGGAGTTCGATGTGAAGTGATGCGGGATGTGAGATGGATGCGCGCACGGGCGCGAGTCGGAACGAGGCGCAGACGCGACGCAGGCCGCGAGCAAAAAAGCGGGGCGCGATTCATGTCCGTGCCCCGCTCGCTGTTTTATTGCCGTGAATCAACTGTCCGCATCGACATCGCCAGACTCCACCGTAAACGCCGGACCGGTACTCACCAGATAAAAACGGGTCACCCTGGTATCTCTAAATAGGTAGAGCAAGCCCTGATCGCGTCGGCGTGACAAGTACGCCACGTGGACCGTACCGAATTCTTCACCGTTTTCCTTCTTTAATATCAGGATGTTGGGGTCATCCGTACGCTTAAACTGCCCGTCTGTGCAGATTCCGTCTTGGTCGACCAGCTGCCATCGACAGTTGTCCTCCTCAAGAAAAGCCAGGGTTTCCCGACTCGTTTTGTCATCCCGATAGTAACCATCAATGACAAAGCCTTCGGAAGCACATTCCTGCATATAGGATGTTTCTCGACTTATAGCAAACAGCCCCGTAGCGCCTAAGAGCACAGCCAGGCAGACCACTGCAAGGGTTATCGAAATAGCACGGCGACCCATGTTAGCCCAACCGATAGTTATTTAACGGAGCGCGAAACATACCTGGAACCTCCGATATCAGGGGGAACGTCACCTATGGCCTGCCGGCAATCATATGTTTTCAACATCAAACCATATGGTTACAACTCGTTGGAGATAGGTTCCATGAACGGACGATAATTTGCGGCGAACGGCTACAATATGTTCATTATCTCAGGGTTCTGGAGGCAATTTTTGGTGCCACCGAGACGTTGTTTTCGGAAGTATGCGGCAAATTCCGGAGCCCTCGAGCACACCCCGGTTTTTCACCAATAAAACCGCAGGTACAAAGCTTGGGCATATCCAGTGTGCTCGGCCTATTCAAATTTTGCCGCATACTTCCGAAATCCAAGTTCGCAGGGGGTGATAGTTGGACCGTTTACGCAACAGATGTCCAGTAAAAACGGGTGGTAACCGGTACGGCTGCCACCCGTTTGTCCCATATCTAGCCCATAGCAGGCCAGTTACTTCTTAATGCCGCGTCCCAGGCGCTCGGCGACCGATGCCACGGCCTCCTCGCTGGCCGGCCCGCAGCTCACACAGCCGTCATGAGCACGCATCTGGCCGGTGACCTCGTCCATCGCGAGCGGCGCCACCTTCTCGAGCTTAAAGCCCTTACCGGCGCGCATGTTCTCCTTGGCCACGCTGATCATGAGCTTAATACGGTTGAGCTGGTTGACCTCGGACGCGCCGGGGTCGTAGTCCACCGCGACGATGTTGCTCTCGGGATGTTGGCGGCGCAGCTCCTTGATTACGGCCTTGCCCACCACGTGATTGGGCAGGCACGCGAAGGGCTGCGTGCAGATGATGTTGGGCGCACCGTGATCGATCAGGTCGAGCATCTCGGCCGTGAGCAGCCAGCCCTCGCCCATGTTGTTGCACACCGAAAGCACTGTGCGGGCCTTGTCGGCCATGGTGCCGATGCGCTCGGGCGCCTCAAAGCGGCGGGACTTCTCGAGCATCTCCTCCACCGGCGTGCGCATCCAGTCCACCAGCTTGATGAGCGCCTGCATGCCCGCGCGCGTAGTGGGAGAGCTTCCCAGCTCGTCCTTCTGCAGCTCGGCGTTGCTCATGGAGTACAGGAAGAAGTCGAGCAGGCCCGGCACCACGGCCTCGCAGCCCTCGCGCTCGATAACGTCGACCACGTGGTTGTTGGCCGTGGGATGGAACTTGACCAAGATCTCGCCGACCACGCCCACGCGCGGCTTGGTGCCCTCGCCCACGAGCGGCATGGAGTCGAACGCGCGGATGGCCTCGCGGCACAGCTTGGTGTAGTTATGCCTGTTGAACTTGGGCGCCAGCTTGCGGGCGCGCGCCATGTACTCCTCGTAGAGTGCGTTCGCCGCACCGGGCGTTGCCTCGTACGGGCGGCAACGATAGAGCATCTGCATCATCACGTCGCCAAAGAGCACCGCGTAGACTGCCTGCTTAAGCAGCGCCGGCGTAATCTTAAAGCCGGGGTTGTCCTCGCCCAGCGCCACGGCCGAAAGCGAGATCACCGGAATCTCGGGGTGGCCGCTCTCGCGCAGGGCCTTGCGGATAAGCGCGATGTAGTTGGTGGCACGGCAGCCACCGCCGGTCTGGCTGATGACCACGGCTGTCTTGGACAGGTCGTACCGACCGCTCTCGATGGCCTCCATGATCTGACCCGTCACCAGGATCGACGGATAGCAGATGTCGTTGTTCACATAGCGCAGACCGGCCTCGACGGCATCGTGGTCAGTCGAGGGCAGCAGCTCCAGGTTGTAGCCGGCACCGCGGAACACCTCTTTGACCAGGTCAAAGTGGATCGGCGCCATCTGCGGGCACAGGATGGTGTAACCCTCCTCGCGCATCTGCTCGGTAAAGGGCACCTTGGGCCATGCGGTCGAGGCGCTCTCACGCTGCGCCTCGAACGTGTACTTGCGGCTCGCGAATGCGGGAGCATCCATGGAGGGTGCCACCGGCGCGGCGTCGCCCTGCTCGTAGGCCTCGCCCGCTGCCGTAGCCTCGGCCAAGCGCTCGGCCTCCTGGTCCTTGAGCGCCGCCATGAGCGAGCGGATGCGGATGCGCGCAGCGCCCAGGTTGGACACCTCGTCGATCTTGAGCACGGTGTAGATCTTGCCGCTGGCCTCAAGGATTTCCTGCACCTGGTCGGTGGTCAGAGCGTCCAGGCCACAGCCGAAGGAATTGAGCTGGATCAGATCCAGGTCGTTGCGCATCGTCACAAAACGGGCGACGGCATACAGGCGGCTGTGGTACATCCACTGGTCGACGACGCGAATCGGACGCTCAGGCTTTACCAGGTGCGCGAGCGAATCCTCGGTAAAGACCGCAAAGCCAAAGCTCGAGATAAGCTCGGGCAGGGCATGGTTGATCTCGGGGTCGTTATGGTAGGGGCGGCCGGCGAGCACAATGCCGTGGCCACCGTGGTCCTCGACCCACTTAAGAGCCTCCTCGCCCATGGTCTGGATGTCCTCGTGGAAACGCGCATCGGCCTCAAAGGCGGCGTTGACGGCGGCATCAACCTCGGAGCGCGTGATCTTGGGTCCACGCACGCGACCGCGACCGGCTTGCGCATCGGCCACACGGTCGACGGCGAGCACCTGGTACAGACGGCGCTTGAGCTCGGTCTTGTCGTGATACGGCACAAACGGGTACAGGAACTCGATGTTCTGCTCGCGGATCTCGTCGATATTGAGCGCAAGCGCCGTGGGGTAGCTCATGACGATGGGGCAGTTGTAACAGTTGCCGGCGGTCGGGTCCTCCTTGCGCTCCCAACGCACGCACGGCATCCAGATGAAGTCGACATCGCGGTCGATAAGGTTCATCACGTGGCCGTGGCTCATCTTGGCCGGATAGCACACGCTCTCGGACGGCATGGACTCGATGCCCGCCTGGTAGGTCTTTTTGCTCGACTGGTCGGACAGCTGTACGCTAAAGCCCAGGCGCGTAAAGAACGCATGCCAGAAGGGGTAGTTCTCGTACATGTTGAGCGCGCGCGGGATGCCGACGGTACCACGCGGGGCCTCGTCGGGGCTCAGTACCTCGCGGTCAAAGAGCAGCTCGTTTTTCTTTTTGAAGAGGTTGGGGGCCTCGGTCTTTTGCTTTTTGTGGCCGGCGCCCTTCTCGCAGCGGTTGCCGGTAATGAAGCGCCTACCGCCGCCAAAGTCGTTGACGGTAAGCTGGCAGTTGTTGGAGCAGCGACCGCAGCGGACATGCTTTTGCGTCACGGTGAGGTGCGCGATGTCCTCGGCAGAAAGGATGGTCGAGGTGCCGTCGGCGCCGGCGCGGTCGCGGGCGAGCAGGGCCGCACCGTAAGCACCCATGCAGCCGGCGATGTCGGGACGCACGGCGTGCACGCCGGTGAGCTGCTCAAATGCGCGCAGCGTGGCATCGGACATAAAGGTGCCACCCTGAACGATCACCTGGCTGCCGATCTCCTTGGGGTCGCGCAGCTTAATGACCTTGAACAGGGCATTCTTGATGACGGAATAGGACAGGCCGGCCGCGATGTCGCCCACCGTGGCGCCTTCCTTTTGCGCCTGCTTGACGCGCGAGTTCATAAAGACCGTGCAGCGACTGCCCAGGTCGACCGGGGCCTTGGCATGGATGGCGGCATCGGCGAACGCGCGCACGTCCATGTTCATAGAGACGGCGAAGCTCTCGATAAAGCTACCGCAACCCGACGAGCAGGCCTCGTTGAGCATGATGTGCTCGATGACACCGTCCTTGACGCGCAGGCACTTCATGTCCTGGCCGCCGATGTCCAGGATAAACTCGACGCCGGGCAGGAATGCCTTGGCGCCGCGCAGGTGCGCAACGGTCTCGATCTCGCCGGAATCGGCCTTGAGGGCCTCGATGAGCAGCGCCTCGCCGTAGCCCGTAGTGGTCACGTGGCCGATGGTGCAGCCCGCGGGAATGTGGTTGTAGAAATCGGCCATGATGACCTTGGCCGTGCCTAGGATGTCGCCGTTGTTGTTGCCGTACCAGGTGTGCAGCAGCTGACCGTCCTCGCCCACGAGTGCGGCCTTCATGGTGGTGGAACCGGCGTCGATGCCAATGAACACGCGGCCGGTGTAGCCGTCGAGCTTGCCCTTGGGGACGACTTCCTGGTCGTGGCGGGTTTTGAACTCAGCAAAGTCCTCGTCGGTGGCAAAGAGCGGATCCAGGCGCTCGACCTCGGCACCCTGCGTGTCGCCTAAGCTGTCGATAGCCTCGATGAGCTGCGGGAACGTGCTGAGCTTGTTGGACTCGTGCGCCATGGCGGCGCCGCTCGCCACAAACAGGTGGGCGTTTTGGGGCACGATACGATGCTCCTCGTCCAGGTTGAGCGTGAGGTAGAAGCGATGGCGCAACTCGGAGAGATACTGCAGCGGGCCGCCCAGGAAGGCGACGTTACCGCGAATGGGACGGCCGCACGCCAGGCCCGAGATGGTCTGGGTCACGACGGCCTGGAAGATGGAAGCGGCGACGTCCTCGGGGCGGGCGCCCTCGTTGAGCAGCGGCTGCACGTCGGTCTTGGCAAAGACGCCGCAGCGACTGGCGATGGGATAGATGGTGGTGGCGTTGGCCGCGAGCTCGTTAAGGCCGCTCGCGTCGGTGTGCAGCAAGGTTGCCATCTGGTCGATGAACGCGCCCGTACCGCCGGCGCAGGTGCCGTTCATGCGCTGCTCGATACCGTTGTCGAAGTAGATGATCTTGGCGTCCTCGCCGCCCAACTCGATGGCGACGTCGGTGGCCGGGATGATGGTCTCGACGGCGCGTTTGCTGGCGATGACCTCCTGGACAAACTCCAGGTCGAGCCATTGGGAGAGCAGCAGGCCGCCCGAGCCGGTAATGGCGCAGGTCATCTGGGCCGTCGGCAGCACGGTCGCGGCACCCTCGAACAGGTCGCGGGCGCAGGCACGGACGTCGGTGTGATGGCGCTGGTACTTGGCGTAGACGATCTGGTTGTCGTCGTTGAGCACGGCGAGCTTAACGGTAGTGGAACCCACGTCGATGCCCAGGTGCAGGTTGCCACGAGCGTTCTCGGGGTTGAAGATCGCGCCTTCGGGGGCGCGGGCGGCGGCTACGGGCTCAGCGGCGGTAGCGGGCTCGCCAGTGACGGACGCCTCCCCTGCCGCGTTCTTGGCATCGGCAACTGCCTCGGCAACTTTCTCGGCTGCCGCGGTCGCGGCCTTCTGCGCGGCGTCCACCACGGCGGGCGCGGCCTCGCGTGCGGCAGCGACCATGCGGTCCTTAATGCCCTCGACGAGTTTGCTCATTGTCTCTCCTCTTAGTTGTTGGACTCGACGGTTGCGGCGGTGTCGACCGCGTCCTCGAGCTGCAAGTTCAATAGCTTCATGCCGTATTCCGGCACGTTGATATCGATGGGTTGGCCATACAGGTCACCGGGGCGCACAAAAGCGAGCACCGTCATAATGCGCGCCATGGCCTCAGGCGATTCGGTGAGCCCACGCTCAAACCAGCGCTGAATCATGCCGACCTCGGCACTCACGACGTAGGTAACGTAGTAGTCAAAGAACGTGCCCAGCGCCAGGCCCAAAATGCCCGTCTGCGCACGCGGCACTACGGCCTCACGCGCGGTGTCGATAATCCTTTTAATGAAGGCCTGGTCGCCGCCCGGACCCAGCAGCGCGCCGATTAAGTCGCGGTTGGCTGCAAGATAACGCAGCAGATCAACCGAACCGGGCGCCGGCTCGAGCTCATCGATGTTGTGATAGAGATCGGGCAGCTGAGCTGCGGTGATGAGCTCAATGCGCTCACGGATCTCGGCCAGCAAGCCGTCCTCGATTTGATTGATAAAGTCGGGGATATCGCGGTAATGCGAATAGAACGTGCGGCGCGTAAGGCCAGCGCGCTCGGTGAGCGACGCGACATTAATGCGCGAAAGGTCGCCGCTTTCGGCAAGCTCGCTGGCAAGTGCCTGGCGAAGGGCACGCTGCGAGCGAAGGGACCGGCGATCGCATTTCTCGAGCTGGGACAAGCGTCCTCCTTGTTACTCAGCCTGTGCGCTATTGCACAGTGCGAGTATTATTGCACACCGTGTGCATCAACACGTAAAGGCAATATTTTGGATGTGGCGAAGGGGCAGTTCCCTTGTCACATTATTCAATGATGGTGCGGGAGTTTTGTTTGCGCATGGTGGCGAGCATGTGTTTGGGGACGGCGTGGACCATGCAGCTGCCGATAGTTGCGCTCGCGGCGACCTTGGCTGCATCGCTAGCGTTTTTGGTCGCGTAGCTGTGGCGGAAACGCTTGAGCATGGCAATGTCGTTGCCGCCGTCGCCATAGACCGCGACCTCGTCCTCGGCAATACCGTAGTAGCCCGCCAGCCAGGCCACGCTCTCGCCCTTGTTGCACGCCACGTCCGTGATCTCGAACATCACCGGATCGAACGGCGCGTTAACCACGCGGTCCGAACGCGCGGCAAGATAAGCCTTAAGGTCGCGCTCCAGCTCGGGCGAGATCACGCGGCAGTTGATCTTGCACACATCGTGGCGCAGGATGTCACCGATCGACTGGTCGAAATACTGTTCCTCGTGATAGCCGCCACGCGCACGCATGCCGCGCATCACAATACGCTTGATGGGACCGTCCTTTTTAAAGCCCGCCTGATGCATCTCGAACGAACCGCTCGAGTACATGCCATCGGGCGTGGAGCAATCAAAGCAAATGTCCGGAAACGCCTTGAGCAGCTCTTCAGTGATCTGTGGGTCGATGGTCCAGGTTTTGAGCACCTCGCCATGACTGTCGCGCACGATGGAGCCGTTAGAGCAGCAGGCGTCAAGCGCCAGGCCCGTAAAGCCATGCTCGCCGATCGGCAACGTCGAGCGTCCAGTCGCGGGAACCACGTGCAGGCCAGCCTCAGTCAGCTCGCGAATGGCGCGGCGGATGGCCCCATCCGCCTCGTGCAGGGCGTTCAGCAGCGTTCCGTCTAAGTCACTCGCGAACATCTTGATCATGGACATGCCTCTCCTTCGTCTGCCCGATATTGTAGACGAAGGAGAGGCATGTCCAAACAATGCCGTCCCGGCGCGGCGTACCGCCGCCTTCACAAATTCACGGTGCCCCAGCGCGTTAAGACAATCGCCGCAATCGATTTTTCAGCCGATAAAACAGAGCCGTCGTCAATGTCAGCACCGCCAACATGGCTGCGAATACAATCGCCGGTGTCCATCGATCATATGCAACCCCGTACGTCAATTGGCCGATAGGCGTTGCGCAGGAAAGGACCATGTAAACGACCGAAAGCACTTTTCCGCAGAGCTCAGTCGGCGCTGCCCGCTGAACAAACGCGATGATTTCAACCGACGCAATGGCTGCCCACACCATGACCCATGCCGAACCAACTGCAAACACGACGAACGCACATGCATCAGTGCCGCACAGTAGCGCGACATTAATCGGCGCGACTCCAAAACAAATCATCGCAACATATCGACATATGCCATTGAAAGAAAACCGATGCGGCCAAATGCCGACCAAGCCGCTGCCGACGAGGCCACCCAGGCCCATAGCTGCCTCAACTATCCCAACGCAGGACGATTGCATGCCGAGATGCTTTGTAACAATAATGGGAGCGCCAATCGTTAGCCCAACCAACGCAAAGTTCAAAACAGCCGCAAGCAAAATCACAGCGACCAATGATGCATTTTGCAACAGGTACCGAATCGACTCCCGAAAATCGTTTCGGCATGTCGTGCGAGTCGCGCCGTCTCCTGTCATTCCAGATGAGGCATTTCGCTTAAGTGCGCCCCCGAACAGCAGGGCTGACATCGCAAACGTCAACGCCGCGGTTTCGCATAGAGCATCGATACCAAAGCACCCATAGACTGCCGTCCCGACTACAGGCCCCAAGATATTACTTGCCATGGTTATCTGCGAAACCAGCGCGGTGGCACGCTCAACCTTTTCTGGGCCCGTCATGCACACCGTCTCAATTTGAAGCATCGGTTTCAGCAGTGATTGGATGCCATATTGGACGCAAAGCATTGCTACCACGACAACGGCAAGAGGCAGCGAACGCTTCATGGGGATAAACAACAATGATGCAGCCGTCAGAACAATGCTGAGCACCACAAGAACCCCGCGATGTCTCCTGCGATCCGCTAAGATCCCACCAACCGGAGTCGCGAGCACACCTGGTATGAACGCTATCGCCGCGACGGTGCCATATAACGTTGACGAGCCGCTGCAATCGAACAAGTAAAGCGGGCACGCAAAGCACAGTGCCGACAACATCGAATACGCGCACAGCTGTGCAACCAGAAGCTCCGTGAGTCTAATTGACCGCACTGTTTTTGATTCCAACGATGCACTGACGTCTCTCAAGCCAGCCATAAGTCCGCCCCCTATACATACCGTTAGTATGTATTTAATGACTTGAAAAGGGCAGCCGTGGCTACCCTCACAAATCAATTACATACCGTTGGTATCTATATTACCACCCGGCGCGGTCCCATACGTCCCAAATCTGCGCCGTTGTCTGAAGCACTTCATTACCCAAATCGAGCCCCACCGCGGCCGCCATCTGCGCCAAACATTGTGCGCGAGCGAGCATTCGCTCCTTGGGTTCGAGCGGACGAAACAATGGCAGCAGCCAAAGATTTGCCAACAACGATACGGCCTCCGCCGCTTCACGCGGGCATTCGCACGCAATGGAGCCGTCGGTGATGCCCTCCTCGATCACTGGCAAGAGACAGCCATCGGCCGAATCGTCAAACGAGCCCTGGTACTGCATTGCCAGTAGGCGCGAGCTTTTTACCGGATCCGCCGCAGGATGCATGCGTGCCCATAGCTCAATTTGTGGAACGACAGACTCGGGCGCGTACAGCTGCTTGAGCTTTTGGGCTCCGGTCATATTACCGATACCAAGCATTGAGCGACGGTGCTCAACAATCGGAGCCATTGCCCGATCAAATGCGGCGTCGAAAATCTCCTCTTTGCTCTTAAAGTGATGATAGACAGCGCCCTTGGTCATGCCATCGAGGCGGTCGACGATATCTTGAATGCTCGTCCCCTCATAACCCTGTGCGCAGAATAGCTCCAGCGCCGCGTCGAGAATCTTCGCGACCGTCTCCTCGGGATATTTATTACGACCCATAATCCGTCCATCCGCAACGCAAGTCTTGTGCCTCATTGCAGCATTTTAACGTTGCGGATGATAGGCGGTCGATTCTACACCGCGGCGGGGCCGTGTTCGCCGGTGCGAATGCGGATGACTTCTTCGACCGGCTCGACCCAAATCTTGCCGTCTCCAACGGCACCGGTGCGAGCGGCGTTGCAGATGATGTCGACAATGTCATCGACATGTTCATCGGCGCAGATGAGGGTGAACTGCACCTTGGGGATCGTGTTGACGAGCAGCTCATTGCCGCGCACGTATTCCTTCCAACCATGTTGAGCGCCGCAGCCCTGCACCTGGTTGATAGTCATGCCGCGAACATCGGCAGCAAACAGCGCGTCTTTAAGAACCTCAAGCTTTTCCTGACGCACGATAGCCGTGATCTTTTTCATAATGAATTCCTCTCCTCAATAAAAGAAATGAATTGTCCTTCACATGGCACGGGTTTTCCAGGTGCCCGAGATTGCCCCGAAAGAGGAGCGCCGCGTACTTCGGTACGCAAGCGACGGTTTGAGGGGCAAGGTCGGGTGCCTGGGAAAGCCGTGCTGCTAATCGAGTCCGGAGAACGAAGGATATGCGCTCTCGCCGTGCTGACTCGCATCCAAGCCCAGCGCCTCATCGGCCTCGTCCACGCGCAGGCTGCCGCGGAACAGCGCCTTGACCACCGCGGCAATCACCAAGTCGAGCACCAGCACAATAGCGACCGTCACCACAATGCCCAGGATTTGCGAGATGAGCAGCGACATGTCACCCGTGTAGAACAGGCCGCCCTTACCGGTCCACGAAAGCTCCGGCACGCAGAACAGGCCCGTGAGCACGCCGCCCAAAATGCCGCCGATGCCGTGGCAACCGAACGCGTCGAGCGCATCGTCGTAGCCGAACTTGGTCTTAAGATGGCTGATGGCCAGGTAGCAGACGGGCGATACGATCAGGCCCATAACCAGCGCCGCCCACGGCTCGACAAAGCCCGCGCCCGGCGTGACCACCACAAGGCCCGCGACCAGACCGGTGCTGGCACCCACCAGCGTGGGGCGACCGGTGTGCACGCGCTCGACGGCAAGCCACGAGACCATGCCCGCCGCGCTGGCCGTCACGGTGTTGAGGATGGCGAGCGCCGCCACGGCGTCGGCCTTAAACTCGCTGCCGCCGTTAAATCCAAACCAGCCAAACCAAAGCAGGCCGGCGCCCAGCGCCACAAACGGCACGTTATGCGGACGGTAGCTCATCATGCCAAAGCCGCGACGACGGCCGAGCATTAAGCAGAGAATCAGGCCCGTAAGACCGGACGAAATGTGCACCACGTCGCCGCCGGCAAAGTCGAGCGCTCCGATGATGTCGCCGATAAAGGAGCCATCGCCGCCCCAAACCATGTGGGCGAGCGGCGCGTAAACCACGAGCAGCCAAATGCCCAGGAAAGCCGTCATGGCACCAAACTTAACGCGGCCGGCCAGGCTGCCTGTGACGATAGCGGCCGTGATCATGGCAAACGCCATCTGGAAGGCGATGTTGATGATCTGAGGGTAGACGGCACCATCCGCAGCATTGCCCTCGGCCGCCTGCAGCACCTGGTTGAGCACCGGCAGGCACAGCAGCTGGTCAAAGCCGCCAATAAACGGGCTAGAACCGTCGCCACCGTAGGCCAGCGACCAGCCGGCAACAATCCACAGCACACCAACCAGGCCAATGGCGCCAAAGCACATAAGCATGGTGTTGATGACATTTTTGCGCCTGGACAGGCCGCCATAGAAAAACGCCAGACCCGGTGTCATTAAAAACACGAGCATGGTGCAGATGAGCATAAACGTTGTCGATCCCGTATCGTACATTCGCTCCCCCTTGGTCGCATGAACGTTGTCGGCGCTCATGATGCGGCCGAGGGGCAACTGGTGTAGACCAGATACGGCGTTGTTAAACGCTGCGTTGTCGAATGGAAACGGCACCGCAATCTTGGAAACGGCGCGGCAACGGACGCGAAACGAACGGGAAACGTGCGAACGAGAAGGGCGCGCTTGGCTCCGCTCTGGCTAGCGCCGGAACAGCTCGCGGGCTCGGTCGCGGAGGTCGGTAGCTCGAATGACACCCTCGTAACGATTGATGCGCAGACGCGGGAAGGCGTTAAAGAAGCGTAGGTCGCGGCGGCTGAGTGACACGCTCGGTACCGGGCGGCTCATGCGCTTGCCGGCAAGGCGACGACCGAGCGACGGACGCGGCATACTCGGCGCGGCATCGGCCACGCGGCGGGCAGCGAGCGCCAGGCCGCGAGCACCATCCGAGATAAACGTCGGCATCGAAGTCTTCTCGCGCAGGGCATCGAGCGCCGCGTCGCCCAGCTCGGCCAGCCAAGCGTTAACGGCGCGACCGCGGATATGCGTCTGCGCCACCGAGTCAATCGCCGAATCGGGAATACGTTCGAGCATAGAGTCGGAGGCGTCGGCAAGCGACTCATTGATGCGGTCGGCAAGGTCGGCACGCACACGCTCAAGCTGATCGGACAGACGCCGCCAGCTCGCCAACGAGCACACCGCATCGACCATCATCGCGACCGCGACGATAAAGGCGGCCAAGCGCACGATTAGCACCGGCAGATGGCCAAGCAGCCCCAGCAATGCCGGCTCCACTAAACGGCAAATACACAACGCACCCAAGCCAAACGCGCAGGCCCAGTACAGGCAGATGCGTCCGTGCAGGTTAAACGGCAGATGCGAGTAATCCCAAAACCGGGCACCCGTCGTTTTTTCCAACAGCACGCCCACGCTATATTCGATCACGCTGCATACGAGCGCGGCAGCGACAAACTGGCTCGAGGCGTCTGGGATTCCACGCAGCAGCAACCAGCACGCAATGCCGCCCGCACCGTAGATGGGACAACACGGCCCTAGCAAAAAGCCGCTGTTGGCAAAGCGTCCGTGGTTGAGCATGGCGCAGACTGTCGACTCCCATACCCAGCCGCAAAAACCGTAGAAGGCAAACGAGAGTACCAGCGCCGAGAGCGGACAGGCGGCAAGCGTCGCGCCGTCAAATGCCATGTCGATCGCGGTTCCCACCGTCTACCCACTCCTCTTTTCGTTCGATTCTTTGCTCGAGCCGTCACTCGGGCCCTCGTTCAAATCGTTCGCGCCGCCTTTGCGCGGCAGACGGCCGGCAATCGTCTCGCGCAGTGCGCACCATTTATCCGCCAGGCACACAATCCATGCCTCACGACACGTCGGCGGCACCGGTACCAGCGGAAACATATGCCGTACGATAATATTCCGCTCGCGCGGCGTCAGCTCAAAATCTTCCTCCGCACGCGCCAAGGCAAAAAACGGGTGACGAAAGCCATGCAGTCGATGGCTTGGGTCGGGATCGTGCCAGTCATAGAGAAAGTAATCGTGCAGCAGGGCCCCGCGCAGCAGCGATAAGCGGTCGACGGAGATACCGACGCGGCCCAGGCGCTCGGCAAAGGACAGACTTGCCCGCGCTACCGAGGTCACATGCGTATAGACCGTCACATCGCCATGTTGGATAAACTCATGCATCAGGTCCAAGCGGCCCGCCTGGGCAAGCTGACGGGCGGCATCGTCGACCTCGCGCGCGATTTTCTCGGCACGAACGGTATCGGACATGCGGCCTCCTTCCGGCGGCGCTCGGCGGCAAGCCGCGGCCTGCGCGCAATGAATAAAATCATCATCGAATTTACCAGTATGGCATCGGACAAAACGTTTTGCCCCACCAGTTGGCGAATTACCGCGCCGCCGTCACATATCAAACGCCAAAATGTGCGAGACTGTCTTGTGCAATTGTGCCGGCCGAGGGAGTGCCGGCGCACGATTCGCATGGAGTAACCCACAACGATGCTGCTTACGCAAACGACAACGCCCGAGGACGTCAAGGCTCTCGATCGCGCCGAGCTTCCGCTGCTCTGCGGCGAGATCCGCCACGCCATCCTCGAAAGCTCCGCCGCCGTCGGCGGGCACGTTGCCCCCAACCTGGGCGTCGTTGAGCTTACGGTTGCGCTCCATCGCGTGTTTAACTCCCCCATCGACAAGATTGTCTTTGATGTTTCGCACCAGACCTACGCCCACAAGGCGCTGACTGGGCGCGCGTACACTTATATCGACCCGGCACGCTACGGCGAGGCCTCTGGTTTTGCCAATCCTGACGAGTCCGAGCACGACCTGTTCGCCATGGGCCACACCTCCACGTCGGTGAGCCTGGGCTGCGGCTTGGCGCACGCTCGTGACCTGGCGGGCGATGCGTACAACGTCATCACCATCATTGGCGACGGTTCGCTTTCGGGCGGTCTGGCGTTTGAGGGCTTTAACAATGCCGCCGAGCTCGACAGCAACCTGATCATCATCGTCAACGATAACGACCAGTCCATCGCCGAAAACCACGGTGGCCTGTATCGCAATCTGGCCGAGCTACGCGCCAGCAACGGCACCTGTGAGCGCAACGTTTTCCGCGCGATGGGGCTCGACTACTGCTATCTGGACACCGGCAACGATGTGTTGGCCCTGGTCGACACGCTGCAGGAGCTGCGCGATATCGATCATCCCATCGTGCTGCACGTCTCCACCGCAAAGGGCAAGGGCTTTGAGCCAGCCCAGAGCGACCCCGAGCGCTGGCATCATGTGGGTCCGTTTGACATGGCGACTGGGCGCAAGCTCTGCCCGGGCCATCCGAGCGAGCCTGCGCCGCGCACCTATGCCGACATTACGGGCGAGGCGCTCAGCGCCGCCATCGAGCACGATCCGCAGGTCGTGGGCATCACGGCCGCCACGCCCTACATCATGGGCTTTACACCCGAGCTTCGCGCCGCCGCCGGCAAACAGTTCGTCGATGTGGGCATTGCCGAGGAGCACGCCGTGACCTTTGCCACCGCGCTTGCGCGCTCGGGTGCCAAGCCAGTCTTTGGTGTGTACGGCACGTTTTTGCAGCGCGCCTACGACGAGCTGTGGCACGACCTGTGCCTCAACGATGTCCCCGCAACCATCCTGGTGTTTGGCGCATCGATCTTTGGCACCACATCCGAGACGCATCTTTCGTTCTTTGATATTTCTATGCTGGGCGCTCTCCCCAATATGCGTTACCTGGCGCCTTCCTGCATGGAGGAATACCTATCCATGCTGAGCTGGTCGCTCGACCACCGCGAGCATCCCGTGGCGATTCGCGTGCCGGGCATTGGCTTGGTAAGCCGCCCCGATCTTGCGCCTGCCGAGGACGCCGATTACGGCGCCGTTCGTTACAACGTGGTGTGCCAGGGTCGCGACGTGGCCGTGCTCGCGCTTGGCGATTTCTTTGAGCTGGGCGAGCGCGTGGCAAACCGTCTGACTGCCGAGTACGGCATCGAGGCCACGCTCGTCAACCCGCGCTATGCAACCGAGCTCGACCGCGAGTTCCTCGACAGCCTTGCCGCCAAGCATCGCGTTGTCGTCACCCTCGAAGACGGCATCTTGGACGGCGGCTGGGGCGAGCGCGTCGCGTGCTACTTGGCCTGCACGCCCGTGCGCACGCGCACCTTTGGCATCGCCAAGGGCTTCCCCGACCGCTACGACCCCAACGAGTTGCTCGCTCAGAACGGCATGACGGCCGAGAACATGGCCGCCGAAGCCGTTAGGCTACTTAACGAGTAAAAAACCTCCGCAAGGGAAGCACCCCTGCGGAGGTTTTTATTTTCGCGGCGCGATTATCTCAATCTGTAACATCTAGGGCCCGAATTCCCGTCTAACTGTTACAGATCTAGACAAACCATCTTTGCCCCTGACCTTTGTCTCGATCTGTAACAGAAAGGGAGCTTTTGTCCGTCTAACTGTTACAGATCGAGACATTCGAATTCCCCTGAAGAGAAAATCTCAATCTGTAACAGTTACTCGGCAAAAATGGCTGCAGATGTTACAGATTGAGACAAAGCAGCGAGACAGGCCACCACATCTGCAAGAACCACCACAAAGGTGCCTGTCCCTTTTTGGTAGGAAGAATTACCCATAAGGTAAGTATGTTTCTGAGTTATTTCGTGTTGACCCATTTGAGCGCGATAGGGTATAACTCTACTCAACCGCTAGGGATTTTATTGAGAAAGGTGTTCTACCATGAGCAAGAACCTCTCCCAGCAGGTCGTTCTCGACCGCCGCGGCTTCGTTGCCGCCACCTTCGCAACCGTCGCCGGCCTTGGTCTTGCCGGCTGCTCCGACACCAGTGCCGAGGCCGACAAGGGTTCCGCCGGTTCCTCCAAGAGCTCCGAGGATACCGAGGTTTCCGCCACGCTCGACGCCAAGGCATTCGACAAGCTCGTCAACGACGGCCCCAAGGCCGATGATGACGCCATCGCCGCCAGCACCTGGGCTACGGCCGTCAAGGCTGCCGGCGTCTTTACGATCGGTGGCGTCCAGACCTCCACGCTCTTCTCCCTCCTCAACGAGAAGGACGGTCAGACCCGCGGCTTCGACGCCGGTATCGCACAGCTCCTGTCCAACTACATTCTGGGCGAGAACAAGGTCGAGATCACCCAGGTGACCTCGGACACGCGCGAGTCCGTCCTGCAGAACGGCCAGGTCGACGCTGTCTTTGCCACCTACACCATCACTGACGAGCGCAAGAAGCTCGTCTCCTTCGCCGGTCCCTACTACTACACCCAGCAGGCCATCCTGGTGCTCGCCGACAACGACGACATCAAGAGCGTCGACGACCTGGCCGACAAGAACGTCGCCGTCCAGTCCGGCTCCAACGGCCCCGCCATCCTGGAGGAGTTCGCCCCCAAGGCCAGCCAACAGGAGTTCAAGACCGACGAGGAGGCCCGCCAGGCACTTCAGCAGGGCCGCGTTGACGCCTACGTCATCGACAACAACATGCAGCAGAGCGCCCTGGTCCGCGAGCCCGGTAAGTACAAGATTGCCGGCAAGCCCTTCGGCAGCAAGGAGCCCTATGGCATTGGCCTGCCACTCGATTCCGACGGTGTCGCCTTTGTCAACGACTTCCTTAAGAAGATCGAGGATGACGGCACCTGGACCGAGCTGTGGCAGATCTGCATTGGCGACCGTACGGGCGACACCAATGTTCCCGAGCTGCCCGAGATCGGCGCCTAGGCAGCGAGCCTAGTAACGGCCGCTACGAAACCATACGGAAACGCACGATGCGCTTTATTGCGCTAAACTGTTTCCTCACTGAGTTGTCGGGGCTTCCGTACACACGGGAGCCCCTTTCCTTACCGGCGGGAGGTCCGCATGAGTCTCTCCGAGCTCTGGTCGCTCTATGGCCAGAACTATATCGACGCGCTGCTAGCAACCTGGGGCATGACGCTTGAGTCGTTTGCCATCGCCATGGTGCTGGCCGTCGCCGTCACCGTGATGCGCGTGTCGCCGCTCAAGCCGCTGCGCGTCTTTGGCGACCTGTATGTCCAGGTCTTCCGTAACATCCCCGGCATCGCGCTGCTCATTATCGTCGTCTATGCGCTGCCCCCGCTCAAGGTCGTCCTGCCCTACCGCACCTGCGTCATCGTCGCCACGGTGTTGCTGGGCTCGGCCTTTGGCTCCGAGAACTTTATGAGCGGCATCAACACCGTCGGCGTCGGTCAGGTAGAAGCCGCCCGTTCGCTCGGCATGAGCTTCAACCGTATCCTCGCCAAGATCGTGATTCCGCAGGCGCTGCGCTCGAGCGTGCTGCCCATGACCAACCTCTTTATCGCCGTCATGCTCACCACCGCGCTCGGCAGTCAGGTACCGCTTAAACCGCAGGAGCTCACCGGCGTGGTGAGCTACATCAACACGCGCTCGCTCGGCGGCGTCGCCGCGTTCTTTATCTCGGCGCTTGGCTACCTGGGCACGGCCTTTGTGGTGAGCCACATTGGCAACTACATCGATAAGAAGGTGAGGATCCTCCGATGAGTAAACATTCCTCCCCTGCACTTACCATGCGCGATGCGCTCTACGAGGCTCCCGGCCCCAAGATGCGCGCCAAGATTCGCGTCGGCACCGCCATCTCACTTGTTGCCGTGGCCGCGCTCATCGCTCTGGTACTGCAGCGCTTTTACGTGACCGGCCAGCTTTCGGTCCATTACTGGTACTTCTTTACGCACCTCACCACCTGGAAGTTCCTGCTTGCCGGTTTTGAGGGCACCGTTAAAGTCGCACTCACCGCCGGCGTCATTGCGCTGGTACTGGGCTTAGCCCTTATGCTCGGCCGCACCAGCGACATTAAGCCGCTGCAGCTGGTCTGCCGCGTGCTCACCGATTTCTTCCGTGGCGTGCCGAGCCTTCTGTTCATCTACTTCTTCTTTTTGGTGCTGCCCCAGTACAAGATCGCACTGCCGTCGTTTTGGATGCTCACGCTTCCCGTCGCGCTCGCTGCGGCCGGCGTACTGGCCGAGATCTTCCGTGCCGGCGTCAATGCCGTGCCGCGCGGCCAGGTCGAGGCCGCCCAGGCGCTCGGTCTCTCCAAGGCTAAAATCACCTTTAAAATCGTGCTGCCGCAGGCCATTCGGTTTATCATTCCGTCGTTGATTTCGCAGCTTGTGGTCGTCGTCAAAGACACCACCGTCGCCTACGTGGTGAGCTACCCCGACCTTATGCAAAACGCCCGCGTGCTCATTACCAACTACGACGCCCTCGTGTCGGTCTACCTAGTGATCGCGGTCATCTATATCCTCATCAACGTCGCAATCAACAAGGCCGCTGTCTACGTTTCGCGCAAGACCGGCGCGACCATCATTCGCTAACGATTTACCATTTCGAGTCATAAGGAGCCGAGCACCATGGCACAGAGCACTTCTTCTACCGGTAATCAGCCGCTGATCGAGCTCAAGCACGTCGATAAGCACTATGGCGATCTGCACGTCCTCAACGACATCAATCTCTCGGTCGACCGCGGCGAAGTCGTCGTCGTGATCGGCCCCTCGGGCTCGGGCAAGTCGACCATGTGCCGAACCATCAACCGCCTGGAAACCATCGACTCGGGCGAGATCCTCATCGAGGGCGAGCCTCTGCCGCAGGAAGGCAAGGATCTTGCCCGCATGCGCGCCGAGCTGGGCATGGTGTTTCAGCAGTTCAACCTGTTCGCGCATATGACGGTGCTGCAGAACGTCATGCTGGGGCCGGTCGACGTGCTGGGCGTGTCCAAGGAGGAAGCTCGTGAGCGCGCCATGGACCTGCTGAGCCGCGTGGGCGTTGCCGAACAGGCCGACAAGGTGCCCGCTCAGCTCTCGGGCGGCCAGCAGCAGCGCGTGGCCATTGCCCGCTCGCTCGCCATGCAGCCCAAGGCCATGCTCTTCGACGAGCCCACGAGTGCCCTTGACCCCGAGATGATCAACGAGGTGCTCGAGGTCATGGTCCGCCTGGCCCAGCAGGGCATGACGATGATCGTCATTACGCACGAGATGAACTTCGCCCGCCGCGTTGCCGACCGCGTCGTGTTTATGGCCGACGGCCAGATCGTGGAAACCGGCACGCCCGACGAGTTCTTCGACCATCCCCAGACCAAGCGCGCCCAAGACTTCCTCAACTCCATCAAGGGCCACTAGCCCAATTGCCATATCCGCTCGCCATGACCATCCAAACTCGAAAGCAACACCTATGATCGGAACTCGCACTTCATCGTCATACACCCCGCACGTCAACGTCGACCCCGCCGACCGTCCGCTCATCCTGGTGGCGCCGCGCTGGGAAGAGGCGAAGCCGTTTTTAAGCGAAACGCTCTCCCCCAACGAGGAAATCGCAAGTGTCTTTGTCGATGCCATCCTTGCCGCCGGCGGCCTGCCGCTGCAGATGTCCATCACCGAGGACATTGAGGTCATCCGTCATTACGTCGATATCGCCGACGGCATCGCCATTCCCGGCGGCCCCGATGTCAACCCCAAACGTTGGGGCGATGATCGACCCTACGACCCCACCCTCTGCTGCGAGATCCGCGATAGCTTTGAGTTTAAGCTGGTCGGCGAGGTACTCCGCGCCAAAAAGCCGCTCTTTACCACCTGCCGCGGCACGCAGTTGCTCAATGTCGCCACTGGCGGCACCCTGTGCATGGACGTGCCGAGCCTGGGCGCTCGCGAGGGCCGCACGCAGTGGCGCCATACCCACGTGCTCAACGACCCCGTGCATCCCGTCGAGGTCGTGCCGGGCTCGCTGTTGGAGCGCGCGCTTGGCGGGCACAGGCTGATCCAGACCAACTCGGCACATCACTGCTGCGTCGACCGTCTGGGTAAGAGCACGCGCTTGGTCGCCAAGGCAACCGACGGCGTTCCCGAGTGCATCGAAGTCGAAGGCCAGCCTTTCTGCCTGGGCGTGCAATGGCATCCCGAGTACACCTGGAAGACGCTCGAAACCGACTTTAACCTGTGGAAGTCGTTTGTCGAGGCGGCGGCCAAGGTAAAGCAGGCCCGCTAGCTCGCGAACCGCACAACAGATAAGGGCGCCCCGCCGGCCACATGGTCCGGCGGGGCGCCCTTTTGCCTATACGCGGCTGGCACGCAGCCCAAGGCTCGCAAGCTCTTATTCGGCCGCCTCGCGCAGGGCCGACATCGTTGCCGCATATTGCTGCTGCAGCGCATGCATTCCCTCGCGAGCGCCGTCAACGGCATCGGCGCCGCGCAGCGCCTCGGTCACCACGACCGCCGGCTCGTACAGATTATCGAATCCCAGATTCTGGCTCACGCCTTTGAGCGTATGCGCTGCCATAAACGCACTCTCGGCGTCTCCTGCCGCCATGGCAGCCTCCAGCTTGTCCATGCTCTCGTCATCCAAAAACTTGAGGGCAAAGCGGGCAAGCATTTCCTCGCCCATCAGCCGAGCGCACGCGTCGTCATAATTAGCGCCGATCTTCTCATACGCCTCACGCATGGAAATCATGGATTAAAACTCCTTTGGTCAAACTAAATCGTGGGAAACGCGACGACATCGGCGGGGCGTGCCAATGTCTCAGCAATACGATCTTGCACCTCGAGCAGGCAGTCGAGCAACAGCGGGTTAAAGGTGCCGCACTCACCGTCCAGAATCATCTGGATCGCCTCCTTGTGCGGGATAGCGTCCTTGTACACGCGCACGCTCGTCAGCGCATCATACACATCGGCCACCGAGACCACCTGCGCGGCGATGGGGATATCGTCGCCCTTAAGGCCATCGGGATAACCCCTGCCGTCCCAGCGCTCGTGATGCCAACGCGCAATCTGGTACGCATATTCCATAAGCGCATTGCCAACGTGATGGCGGCCCAACTCAAGCAACATGTCGGCGCCGATCGTGGTATGCGTCTTCATAATCTCGAACTCCTCGGGCGTAAGACGCCCGGGTTTGTTGAGAATCGCATCGTCAATCGACATCTTGCCGATATCGTGCAGCGCCGAAGCCAAGGCAATCGTGGAGCGTTCCTCATTGTCGAGGGAGATGGTGCCGCTACGCTGGACCAGACAGTCAAGCAGCAGCTCGGTCAGCTTTTCGATATTCGTAACGTGCCTGCCGCTCTCGCCATTGCGAAGCTCCATGACGCCAGCCATGATGTCGATGAGCATACGACTGTTCTTGACGCGCTCGTTGTACTGCTGGGACAGCAGGCTCGTCAGTCGGCGCTGTTTGGCGTATAGGCGGATGGTGTTGCTTACACGGCGGCGCACGACACGGGAGTCAAACGGGCGGCTGATATAGTCCGAGGCGCCCAGCTCGTACGCGCGCAGAACCACATCGTCGGAATCTTCGCTCGAGATCATGATGACAGGCAGATTGTTGATACCCGATCGGCGCGACAGATCGGCCAGCACCCCAAAGCCGCTTATGCCCGACATCACAATGTCCAGCAGCACAAGCGACAACTCATCGCCATGGCGGTCGACCATGTCGAGCGCCGTACGACCGTTATCGGCCTCGAGGATGCAATACTCGTCCTTGAGCATCTCGTTGAGAATGGCTCGGTTCATCTCGGAGTCATCAACAATAAGCACCAAAGGCTTTTCGCTTTGGAAGGCCTCGATGGAATCGGCATCGGTCACGACCGTACCGGCTTTTGCCTTAGCACGGCTCAGTAACTGGACAGCGCGGCCAACGCCCTCATCGACCGTCTCGCCATGAATGCGAACGCCACCAACACATGCCGTCAAACTCACGTACTCATGGCCCGGAATAATCGTGGAACGAACGGCATCGGATACCTGATGCAGACGACGGGTAAAGTCATCGGAGGGAATATTGGGCATGACGACCACAAACTTGTCGCAGCCATAGCGCACAAGCTCGTCAGTCGAACGAATTCCACTGCGTATGGCTGTCGCCACAGCACCGAGCGCAAGGTCGCCGGCATGACGGCCACACGTATCGTTGAAGACCCTAAAATCATCAAGGTCGATCACCGCAACGCCGGCCTTCATGCGCGCGCTACGGAGCTTTACCTCGTAATATCGACGATTGTGCACGCTCGTCAGCACGTCGGTGTAGACAAGGTCCTCTTCTGCAGCCTCTTGCTCATCAATCGGACGCACCATCAGCAGGACGTGAGGCTCGCCCTCGACCTTTAGAGGGCGCAAACGGGCGCGGTACTCAATACCATCATTGAGCAGCTGCTCCGACACCTCACCCGAATCTGCCAAGGCCTCAAGACTCGACTGACGCAGACAAGGGCAGCGATCGCCGGCGAGCAAGCAGTTAGGCTCGCTCTTAATCTGATCGGCCGACAGCAAACGCACCACGGGGTAGGTCTTCGCGACGCGGGCGACCTCGGCGGCAGCCTCCTCGTCGGTTAGAGTGACCTCGTGATTATTGAGCATATGGGGCCCTTTCGATAGTTTCGCATGGTAGCGGTGGGTTCCAAATGCTACAAGGGTAACACCTTGCCGATGCAGGTAAGCACGTGAATACTGTTACATTTTTATGAGTTGGCAGACGGCGCGATTGAAGCCGCAAACGTGAGGTTTTGAGCACATTTGTTAACACGGCCGAGACGTTTGCGGAAGAAGCCTGCTTTGGCTATTGCGGGTGCTAGAACCCCAGAATGCCACGAACAGCCCGGGCAGCCGCTGCCGGGCGATCGCGCAGGCCGTTGTGCGCCCCGGGAACCGTCACGAGCGGACAGTCCAAAAGCTCAGCCGCCATCCTCGTGCCCGCCTCGCGGGGCGTACCAATCGAGAGCTCGCCCAGGAGCACAGCGGCCACCGTTTTCGACGCACGAGCGCTATCCCAATCGGGAACGCAGGTCATAGTAATCCCGTATTCGTTTGCCATGAAACTGCGGCCGTTGCGCAGGGCATGCTTGGCTTCCGCCTCGGTTATCTTGGGGGCCTCGGGGTCCGAATCGCCGATGGCGCCCAGGAAGGCCCGTAATGCCCTGGAGACCTTTCCCGCAGCAATCATCTCGAGCAAAACCGGAGCCGCGCCCAGGCCGGCACCCTCGTTTGTCACGGCGGGTTCATGCAGAATCGCACGCGAAATTATGACGGGGTTTGCACGGAGAAGCTCCAGGGTCACCAACGTACCGGCACTGTGCGCGAGCACGTTTGCCGGAGCGCCAATATGCTCGATAACGGCCTGCAGGTCGGCGGCCTGAGCGGCGAGGTCGTAGCGTCCGTCCGCAGCGTCGCCGCTCTCGCCGCAACCGCGGCGGTCGTAGGCAATGACGCGATAGTCGTAGGCGAGCTCGCGGGCGATGCCGTCAAAAAAGACACCGTCGACGCACGCACCGTGCACACACACCAAGGCGGGTGTATCGGACGATACATCCGGGCCGGCATACTCGCGGCAGGCGATCGTAGTGCCCGCATTCTCGACCGTAAAATCCATACTGTGGTCCCATCGTCAACGCCACCAGGCCGTGCCGGGGTGTAGCTTGGCCAGATAGCGTCATTTTGTGCGTACATGAATGCGCTTACTGTACCCGACTCTCACCCTTTCATGACAGGGTTTCGAAAACTCACCCGACTGCACGGTTTCTGCCTAAACAACAGCACCCAAACCCGCGACCCACATGAAGGCCGATGCTATGCTTAAGCTCAACTGTCCCAAGGAGCATATGCCTATGTCTACGTTTTTAAATGCCAGCCCCATCTTTGGGCCCGTCCGCAGCCGTCGCCTGGGCCTTTCGCTCGGTGTCAACATGATGCCGGCGAGCGGCAAGATCTGCACGTTCGACTGCATCTATTGCGAGAACGGCCTCAACGCCGAGCGCCCCTGCCACAAGCCGTATAACACAGCTGCCGTGGTACTCGACGCACTCGAGACCAAATTGTGCGAGATGGCAGTCGAGGGTGAGCTGCCCGATGTGATCACGTTTGCCGGCAACGGCGAGCCCACCGCCGCACCGGAGTTTCCGCAGGCCATCGCCGGCGCTGTCGCGCTTCGCGACCAGCTGGCACCAAACACCAAGATTGCCGTGCTTTCCAACGGCACGCGCGCCGACCGCCCCGAGGTGCACGATGCGCTCATGATGGTCGACGACAACATCCTCAAGCTCGATACGGTCGACCCGGCATTTATCCAGCTGCTCGACCAGCCCGTTGGCCCCTACGATGTAGAGCACCAGATCGAAACGTTTGCGAGCTTTAGCGGTCACGTCATTATCCAGACGATGTTTTTGAGCGGTGAGTACCGGGGCAGGTCTCTCGATAACACCGGCGAGGAGTACGTTGGCCCTTGGCTCGCGGCGCTCGAACGCATTCGTCCGCAGGAGGCGACCATCTACACGGTGGCGCGCGAGACACCGATCGCTGGCCTTGCCAAGGCAGCACCCGACGTCCTCGATGCCATTGCCGCGCGCGTCCAAGCCCTCGGCATCCCCTGCCAGGTGAGCTACTAGCAAAACCACGCAGCAGCTAGTGCCCGCCATCCCGCTCCATCAGTTGCGGTGATATAGTTCCTATTTGTGCTGTTAAACCGCTTAAATCGGAACTATATCACCGCAACTTTTATGGACGCGTGGGTGGGCTATACTAGCTGCGAATGAAAGGAAGTTAGCCATGTTTGACAACGGACCCGTGCCTGGCCGCAACGACGCTTGCTGGTGCGGCAGCGGCAAGAAATACAAGAAATGCCATAGCGCCTTTGATGAGCGCCTCGAGCGCTTGTGGGAAGAGGGCTGGGAGGTTCTGCCCCGCACGCTCTACAAGACGCCCGCCGACATCGAGGGCATCAAGCGCTCCGCCGCCATCAACGTGGGCGTGCTCGACTACGTAGGCGAACACATCGCCGCGGGCATGACCACCAACCAGATCGACCAGATGATCTACGACTATACCGTCGAGCACGGTGGCACGCCGGCCGACCTCAACTACGAGGGCTACCCCAAGAGCGTATGCACCTCGATCAACGACGTGGTCTGCCACGGCATCCCCTGCGATGCGGACGTGCTGCACGAGGGCGACATCATCAACGTCGACTGCTCCACGATCTTGGACGGCTACTTTAGCGACTCGAGCCGCATGTTCTGCATCGGCGAGGTCTCTGCCGAGCGCCAGCGCCTGGTCGACGTCACCCGCGCCAGCGTGGAGGCGGGTCTGGCTGCCGTCAAGCCGTGGCTGCCGCTCTCCGTTATGGCCGAGGCCGTGCAAAAGACGGTCGAGGACGCCGGTTTTAGCGTGGTGCGCGAGTACGGCGGACACGGCATTGGCAAGGAGTTCCACGAGGACCCGTTTGTAGGCTTTACCACCGAGGCGCCCGATGTGGACACCATCATGGCCCCGGGTATGGTCTTTACCATCGAGCCCATGGTCAACGCCGGAGCGCCCGACATCAAGATTAGCGAGGGCGACGGCTGGTGCGTGCGCACCAAGGACGGCAGCGATTCGGCTCAGTGCGAGGTACAGCTCGTGGTGACCGAGGACGGTTACGAGCTGCTGAGCTGGTAGCCGTGCGGACGCCGGGCTTCGCGATGGATATGTTAACCATCGCGAAGCCCGGCTTTTTTATAGCGTTTTGCCAGATAAAACCTGCCCAAATAAACCTGTCCCTTTTTGGCAGGTTGAGCGGAGAGGACTGCTTGTGAACATCCTGGTTTTGTTGCCCGTCAACGATCGTCACCGCGCGATCCTCGAGTCGAGCGCTCCGGGCGAGGACTTTACCTACACGAGCGCCGACGCCGCCACACGTGAGCAGGTCGCCGATGCCGACGTGATCCTGGGCAACATTGACCCTGACATGCTCACGGCATGCGAGCATCTCCAGCTGTTGCAATTGCAGACCGCAGGCTATGACGACTACCTTGCCGCCGGCACCGTGCCGGCTGAAGCCAAGCTGTCTTGTTCAATCGGCGCCTACGGTCAGGCCGTGAGCGAGCACATGTTTGCCATGGTGCTGTCTTTGATGAAGCGCCTGCCCGGCTATCACGACTTGCAGCGCAAGCATCGCTGGGAGGATTTGGGGCCGGTCACCTCGCTCAAAAACGCCAACGTGCTGGTGCTGGGCGCGGGCGATATCGGCGGCCACTTTGCCACGCTCTGCCGCAGCATGGGTGCACACGTCCGCGGCATCAAGCGCCATCCGCTCGTCTACCCCATTGTGTTTGAGGACATGGACGGCATGGATGCCCTGTCTGAGCGCCTGGCCGAGGCAGACGTCGTCGCATCCTTTATGCCCAGCACGCCCGAGACCCGCGGTCTGGCGAACGCCGAGTTCTTCGCCGCGATGAAGCCGGGCGCCTTCTTTGCCAACGGCGGCCGCGGCGATCTTGTGGTTGCCGACGACTTGGTTGCCGCTCTTGAGTCGGGGCATCTCGCCGGTGCCGCGGTCGACGTCACCGACCCCGAGCCGCTGCCTGCGACAAGCCCCCTGTGGGATGCGCCCAACATGCTCATCACGCCGCACATCTCCGGCTGGTTCCACCTAGCCGCCACGCTCAATAACGTGGTCGACATCGCCGCGGAGAACCTGCGTCACCTGCAAGCCGGCGAGACCCTGCGCTGCTGGATCGAACACTGATTGTTCCGGCGTTTTGCCAAACGCCGGAACCCCTC
>CABPCG010000024.1 GCA_902405995.1 uncultured Collinsella sp. | reverse complement strand
TTTCAATTTCTTCCTTTATCAGACTTCCTACACTTGAAAAGTGCGAACATAAAAACAGTTTCATCAATATTCTCCTTTATATATAAATTCTTATTTGTTGAACTAAGCCGTGTATACCATACTCTCCAATGAAAGAACGCCCTGATATAGCGAAATTTTGCCGTTTTCCTGCGTACGTGCGTACACACTCCACAGGAATTCTAAGGGGCCTGCCCCCCTTGGCACACGGACTTTGGAACAAAGTCTAGTGTGTTACGCCTTGCCAGAGGTGTACAGGCTCCCGGTATGCACGTACGAAGCAATTGCCATCAATGTGCCATATAAGTGGCGATCAAGTTCTCATAAAGCGACCTTGATCCCGCAAAATAAAAGGCAGGATACCATCACCACGATGATACCCTGCCTCTGTTCGTTCCTGTTTACCGTTCCGAGTAGTCCTTCCGCAGAATTTCCGATAAACAAAAAACGTACCCGAACCCTTCCTCGTAAAGAATCGGGTTCGAGTACGAACTGAATGCTGGAGCAATAAAAAACCACCAGAAAGGTGCCCGTCCCCTTTGTGGTGGTTTTGGGCCAGTCCTAGAGCGTGTGGCCGTAAGCGTCGGCAGCCTTGATGGCGGCGGCGAACTTTTCGTCGGTGAAGGGCTCGGGGTTTCCCTGCTTCCACTCGTTGGTGGCGTGCGCGAACTCGCACAGGGCAGGGATGTCGGCCTCGGAAAGGCCGACCTGCTCAAGCGTCACGGGCAGCCCCATCTGCTTGTTAAAGGCGGCGTAGCGCTCAAGGTTCTCGGTATCGCCCGTATAGGCAAACAGCACGAGCACGCCCAGGCTCACGACCTCGCCGTGCAGGTAGGAGCCCTCGCGCGGGATGCTGCACGTGGCGTTGTAGAACGCATGCGCCACGCTCGAGTTGTAGTAGTAATCGTTTTGGTTGGTCAGGTTCGAGACATAGCCCGTGTTGACCACGATGTCGAGCGCGATCTGCTTGACGGCCTCGCTCGACAGGTCCTGGCGCACGTCCTCTAGACCCTGCACGCCATAGGTAAACAGCGGCTCGGAGCAGGTGTGTGCGAGCGCCAGGCCAAGACCTGCGGTGTGCTCCAGGTTGCCGGCGCTCGTGGCGTACTCGACCTCGGGCTGCTTGGACAGGGCATCGCCCACGCCCGCCCAGAAGTACTCCGCCGGAGCCTCCGCGATGATCTTGGGGTTGATGAAGATATGCGCCGGACGGTTTGGGTACGAATAGCCCTCCAGCGAGCCGTCGTCGTTGTAGACAACGGCAATGGCGGTCGCGGCCGAGCAGTTGGAGCAGATCGTCGGTACCGTAAAGACGATCTTCTTGAGCTCGATGGCCGCCGTCTTGACGGTGTCGAGCGCTTTGCCGCCGCCGCATGCGATGAGCACATCGGCCTCTCGGCAGGCGGGGGAGTTAACAAGCTTGGCGATATTGGCACGCGTGCTGTTGGTGCCGTAGACGCGTGTCTCCAGAATCTCGACGTCGGTGTCCTCCAGTGCCGCTTCGATACTGGGAAGCGCCGCGGCCAGTGCTCGTTTACCACCGATAATCGCGACCTTGGCCGCTCCGTACTCGGCCAGCGCGCTGGGCAGCTCGTCAAAGCAATCCTCGCCGACGGTATAGTCGCTCATTCCAATCGTGCGCATAGCAGCCTTCTTTCGTTAGATAAAGTGCTTTCAGGTATTTTGCTCCAAGAGAAGGCTCAATGCCGCGAGAAATTTCGAACGTATAAAACCAGTGTTGAGGGTTTTTCGCCGGCGCGGAACGTGCTAGCATACTCCGCATAAGCGTTGATGGGGACGAGTAGTCGGCCGTCCGCATGCTACAGAGAGCGGGGAGCGCTGAGAGCCCGTGCATGCGACCGATGAAAATCACCCCGGAGCTGCGGTCCCAACGGGCGCGCCGCACAGGCACGTCTTAGTAGACATCGCCGAGATGGTCGTCGATACAGGCCAGCCGAGTAACGGATGCGAGCGCGCTGTAACGCGGGCGAGGGCATCTAAGCTGGGTGGTTAAGCGAAGAGCTTTTGCGGGCACATGGCCCGTTTTGTGGCGCTTCGTCCCAGCTTGCAGGGACGGGCGCTTTTTTTGGTGCCCAATGGGCGTGCGCGCCCACGACATGAAAGGGGTACCGTGGCAAACGAGTACAAGCAGACGATGAATCTGCCCAAAACCGGATTTCCCATGCGTGCCGGTCTTTCCAAGTCCGAGCCCAAGCGACTCAAGGACTGGCAGGACAACAAGGTCTACGAGCAGGTTCTGAAGAAGAACGAGGGTCACAAGAAGTTCGTGCTGCACGACGGTCCTCCGTACGCCAACGGCCCGATCCACATCGGCCACGCCATGAACAAGATTTCCAAGGACATGATCAACCGTTACTGGATGATGCAGGGCTATGAGGTTCCCTATGTCCCCGGTTGGGACTGCCACGGTCAGCCGATTGAGCACAAGGTCGAGGAGGAGCTCGGCACCGAGAAGTTCAACCAAACCTCCACGGCTAAGATCCGTGAGCTCTGCAACAAGTTCGCTGTCGAGAACATCGAGCTGCAGAAGGCCGGCTTCCGTCGTCTGGGTGTGCTCGGCGACTGGGACAATCCTTACCTGACGCTCTATCACCAGCATGACGCCGCCGACATCGAGGTCTTCAAGGCCATGTTCGATAAGGGCATGATCTATCGTGGCCACAAGCCGGTTCACTGGTGCAAGCACTGCCACACCGCACTGGCCGAGGCCGAGATCGAGTACTCCGACGAGACGAGCCCCTCCATCTTCGTTCGCTTTGAGATGACTTCCAAGCCCGCCGGCCTCGAGAACTTCGACGGCCCGGTCGACTTCATCATCTGGACGACCACCCCGTGGACCATCCCTTCCGACCAGGCAGTTTCCCTCAAGCCTGGCGCCGCCTACGTCGCCGTTGAGCACGATGGCCGTGCCGAGGTCATGCTCGAGGACCTGGCTCCCAAGTGCTGCGAGGAGTTTGGCTGGGAGTACACCCCGGTCATGGTCGACGGCAAGCCCTATGTGGTTCCCGCCGAGACCTTCCACCACATCCACTACAAGCAGCCGATCTTTGACGGCGTCGAGGGCGTGGCGCTGCTGGCCGATTACGTCGGTGTCGATGACGGTACCGGTATCGTCCACAACTCGCCCGGACACGGCGTCGACGACTACTTTGCCTGCCTCAAGGAGGGCATCACCGACATCTGCATGCCGGTCGACGACGACGGCAAGTTCTACACCGGTGAGGAGTTTGGCACCGGTGGCCCCTTCAGCGGTATGGATACCGACGAGGCCAACCCGCACATCATCGAGTTCCTGCGCGAGCGCGGCACCCTGGTCCTCGAGAAGAAGATCACGCACAGCTATCCGCACTGCTGGCGCTGCAAGCACCCGGTTCTCTTCCGTGCCACCGACCAGTGGTTTGTCTCGATGGACAAGACCGGTTTGCGCGAGCAGGCTGGCAAAGAGGTCCGCGAGAACGTCAAGTGGTATCCGGCCCATGCCGCCAACCGCATTGGCGCCATGGTCGAGCAGCGTCCCGACTGGTGCATCAGCCGCCAGCGCAACTGGGGCGTGCCTATCCCCAGCTACACCTGCGCCGACTGCGGCGAGAAGGTCATGAACGACGCCACGCTCGACGCCGTTATCAAGCTCTTCCACGAGAAGGGCTCCGACGCCTGGTTCACCGACGCTCCTGAGAGCTACCTGGGCGAGGCCTGCGTCTGCCCCAAGTGCGGCGGCCATCACCTCAAGGCCGATAAGGACATTCTTGACGTGTGGTGGGACTCCGGCGTCTCCTGGAAGGCCGTCTGCGAGTACCGTCCCGAGCTGGAGTACCCGGCGGACGTCTACCTCGAGGGCTCCGACCAGCACCGCGGTTGGTTCCAGAGCTCGCTGCTCACCTCGGTGGGCGCAAACGGCCACGCTCCGTACAAGGCGGTCGTCTCGCAGGGCTTCACCCTCGACGGCCAGGGTCGTAAGATGTCCAAGTCGCTCGGCAACGTCATCGACCCCAACAAGGTCTGCGACGAGATGGGCGCCGACATCATCCGTCTGTGGGTCGCCTCCGTCGATACCAGCTCCGACGTCTCCATCGACCACGAGATTCTCGCTCGTACGTCCGATGCCTACCGTCGTTTCCGCAACACGCTGCGCTTCCTGCTCTCCGAGCTCGAGGGTCAGTTTGTGCCCGAGACCGACGGCGTCGCCTTTGCCGACCTGCTGCCGCTCGACAAGCTCATGGTCGCCCGCCTGACCCAGGTCCAGGCCGAGGTCGACGATGCCTACGCCAGCTACGAGTTCCCGCGTGCCTACCGTGCGCTCTACGACTTTGTGGTTACCGAGCTCTCCAACGTGTACCTCGACGCCCTGAAAGATCGTCTGTACTGCGATAAGCCCGGCTCGCTTGAGCGCCGCAGCGCCCAGACCGTGCTGGCCGAGCTCTTCTCGATGCTCATGCGCGACCTGCAGCCGATCCTGTCTTACACCGTCGACGAGGCCATGGCCTATGCGCCCGCCGGCTGCGTCGACCACCAGAAGTACGCCGCGCTGCTCGATTGGTACAAGTCGCCCATCACGGTCGACGAGGCCAACGAGTTTGAGGGCGTGCTCGAGGCTTCGCTCGAGCTCCGTAGCGTCGTGACCAAGGCCCTTGAGGATGCCCGCTCCGCTGGCACCTTCACCAAGAGCCAGCAGGTCCGCGTCAAGGCGGTCGTTCCCGCCGAAATGTATGCGCTGCTGACCGGCGACAAGGCCGTCGACCTGGCCGAGTTTTACATCGTCTCCGATGTTGAGCTGACCCAGGGCGAGGAGCTTTCTGTTGCCATCGATGCTGCCGAGGGCGAGTGCTGCGACCGTTGCTGGAACTACCGCACCACCGTCGGCGAGTACAACGGCCACGCTCACATTTGCAAGAGGTGTGCGAACGCACTCTAGTTACGCGGTTTTACCAAACCGCGTAACGGCTCGACGCTGCAAACCCGCCAGAGCGGCAATCTGCCTTTCAGCTTCGGCGGCATGACCAGAAGGTCTATGCCGCCTTGCTTCAAGGCACCTTGCTCGCTCTGGCGGGTTTTCGCTGTTGGTAGCGAATCATCGGCTATTTCGTTGCTGGTCAATATAAGATATTGATTTGCGTTAAACGTAATTCGATGTTTTTGAGGGTAGGGGATTGATTTGGGTCGTTCTGCGGATATGACGCCGCCTTTGCGTTGGCGGTTGGGTGTTGCTGGTAGCGTGGCGTTGGCCGTGCTGCTTGTTGACCAGCTGACCAAGCTTGCGGTTCGTGCCGTCGGCGATGCTCTGCATGTGACTGTTATCCCCGGTGTGATCGACTTCCTTTTCGTGCGTAACATCGGTGCTGCCTTTAGCATGGGCGAGGGACATGGCCTCGCGTTTGCCGTGCTGGCGTTTGTCGTTATCGTTGCGATCGCGGTGTACTTGCTTCGCGCGCCCCAGCTTGCTCGCTTGGAGGTTGTGGGCATGGCTATGGTCGCGGGCGGCGCCATTGGCAACGCGATCGACCGTCTGGCTTTTGGCTTCGTGACCGATTTTATTGCCACCACCTTCATCGGCTTCCCCGTCTTTAACGTGGCCGATATCAGCATTACGTTCGGCGTCGTGCTGGCGCTCATCGGTTATATGTTCTTGAGCCCTGCCGCCCGTGAGGTCGACGCGACCGCCGAGCTCAACGCCCGTGACGAGGCCCGCGCTAAGCGCAAGGCCCAGCAGCGTGGGGAGCGTGCCCGCAAGATTCGCGAAAGGAGCGAGCGCTAATGGCCGACATCCATATCCTTGTTGCCGACGATGCCGCTGGTCAGCGTCTTGACGCCTATCTGGGCGCTAATGACGGCTGCCCTACGCGCTCTGCCTGCGCGCATCTGATCGAGGGCGGTGCCGTTGCCGTCAACGGCGAGACATGCCTGTCAAAAAAGTATGCCGTGCGCTCCGGCGACCGTATTTCGGTCGATTTGCCCGAGCCGCACGATCCCACCGATGTGATTCCCGAGGCCATTCCCCTCGATATCCGCTACGAGGACGACTACCTCATCGTGCTCTCCAAGCAGCGCGGTCTGGTGTGCCATCCCGCCCATGGCCACGAGAGCGGCACCCTTGCGAACGCCTTGGTCTATCACTGTGGCATTGACCATCTGGGCACCGTGCAGGGCGAGGACCGCCCCGGCATCGTGCATCGCCTGGATCGTGACACCTCGGGCCTTATGCTCGCGGCAAAAGACGACGACACCCAGCGCGCGCTCCAGAATCTCATCCGCACGCGCACGCTCGACCGCCGCTACATTACGCTCGTCCACGGCCACATTGCCATGGACGAGGGCACCATTAACACCGGCATTGCCCGTTCTACGCGCGACCGTGTCAAGATGGCGGTTTCGGACGATCCTTTCGCGCGCCAGGCCATTACGACCTTTAGGGTCCTCGAGCGCTTCGATTCCACGCGTTTTGACGATGGCTATACGCTTGTCGAGTGCCACCTGTTTACGGGTCGCACGCATCAGATTCGCGTGCACATGCGCCATATCAACCACGCCTGCGTGGGCGATCCGCTCTACGGTAAGTGCGATGCGCGTGCCGACCAGGGTTTGACCAGGCAATTCCTCCATTCCTGGCGTGTGGCGTTCGATCATCCCGTGACGGGGGAGCACATTGAGTGCCGCGATGAGCTGCCGTGGGATCTCGCCGCCGTTCTGGATGACCTAGCCCCGCGCTCGCTCGGCCGCACTGCCGCCGGCGACGAAATCGTTCCGCAGCTCGGTCTGCTCGAGGCCTAACCAGTATTAGGTGGTTTCTTGAACTCGGTTAGCCTACGGTAAGATATACGGTTGTTTACGTAACGCGTTCTCGGGAGCCTGCATGCTCGCCTTTTTACAAACCAACACACCCATCGTGATCTTCAACCAGATTGTGGTTACGCTGCTCACGGTCTGCTTTCTGTACCAGGTGGTCTTCTTTGTCATTGGCGCTCTTCGTGGCGAGGTCGCGCCTCCCAAGGCCAAAAAACTCCACCGCTATGCCTTCTTCATTGCGGCGCATAACGAGGAGACCGTGATCGCCAATCTCGTACGCTCTATCAAGGATCAGGATTATCCGTCCGAGCTCATCGAGGTCTTCGTGGTCGCCGATGCTTGCACCGACAACACGGCGCAGCTCGCGCGCGAGGCCGGTGCCATTGTTTACGAGCGCAATGACCTGGCCCGCAAGGGCAAGAGCTGGGTCATGGACTTTGGTTTCGATCGCATTCTCAACGAGTATCCCGACACGTTTGAGGGCTACTTTATCTTCGATGCCGACAATGTTATCTCCCGCGATTACGTCTCCAAGATGAATGATGCCTTTGACCAGGGCTTTCATGTGGTCACGAGCTATCGTAACTCTAAGAACTTTGGTAGTTCGTGGATCTCGGCAGCTAATGCTACCTGGTATCTGCGCGAGGCCCGCTTCCTCAACAACGCGCGTAATATCTGCAAGACGTCCTGCGCTGTCTCGGGTTCGGGTTACCTTATCTCGGCGAGCGTGATCGAGGGCATGCACGGTTGGCAGTTCCATACGCTGACCGAGGATATCCAGTTCACCACGTTCTGCGCCATTCACGGCATCCGCATCGGTTATGCGCCGGCGGAGTTCTTTGACGAGCAGCCGGTGACGTTTAAGGCGTCCTGGAAACAGCGCATGCGCTGGACCAAGGGTTTCTACCAGGTCTTTTTTACCTACGGCAAGCATCTGGTCAAGTCGACGTTCCGCTATCATCGCTTTGCCGCATATGACATGTTTATGACCATCGCTCCGGGCATGCTGCTGTCCCTGATTTCCATGCTCGCCAATGCGACGTTCCTGATCGTGGGTGGCCTTTCGCATGGTTTCTTGGCAACCGAAGTCGAGATGCAGGCGTGCGCCGCTTCGCTCATTATGACGTTCGTGATGATGTACCAGACCTTCTTTATCCTGGCGCTGCTCACGACCATCTTTGAGTACAAGCACATTCATTGCGCTCAAAAGTGGCGCCTGGTGACCAACCTGTTTACCTTCCCGATCTTTATGTTCAGCTATATCCCCATCACGGTTGCCGCGCTGTTCCTGAAGGTCGACTGGGTGCCCACGCAGCACGCCGTTAACGTTACCCTCGACGAGGTCATGCAGGGCGCCAAGTAACCACGACCAGAACCACCGCAAAGGGGGTGCACCTTTGTGGTTGTTTTTGCTTTTGAGCAGCTGCTCATGGAGGTGCACGATGTTCTACATCCCATTTTGGATCTGCGTCTTTGCCGGTGCGGTGGTTGATGCCCGTGAGCGGCGGTTTCCCAATGAGCTTGCTGGCGCGTGCGCCGTGGCGGCGTTTGCGGGCGTTTGGCTCGACCTCGGTTTGAACACAACGCTTGACCACGCGGGTCTTGCCGTCATCGTGTATCTTGCCCTCGTTCTGACTGAGTCCCTCTGGCGTCGTCTTCGCCAAATCCCGGGCATCGGCATGGGAGATGCCAAGGCACTTTTCGCGCTTTGCACGCTCGACCCTCTGGGCGGCATCGTGGCATTTGCCGCCGCGCTCCTGGTCCTTGCCCTCTCCTGCCTCATCACAAAATCGCGCTCCCTGCCATTGCTCCCGTTTTTGGTGCCGATTTTTGCCATAATCGAGGTCGTGGGCTGGACATTGTAACCGATTGCGCATCCTTTTTAAGGAGCATGCCATGGCAACTAATCAAGAAACGGCCGTCATTAAGGCGCGCATGGACCGCATTCCCGCGGCGTTGTCGCCCGAGCTGGTCGAGCGTATCGCCGCCGACCGCGCCTCGGGTGTCGTTAATCCTTATCGATGCTGCGACGACCAGGTCATTCGTCGTATAGATCGCGCTGCCGACAAAGGCACGCTTATGCGTCCGGCGTTTATGCGCGATACCGAAAAGATTCTTCATCTTCCTGCGTACACGCGTTATGCCGGCAAAACGCAGGTCTTTAGCTTTCGCAGTAACGACGACCTGTCGCGGCGCGGCCTTCATGTGCAGCTCGTCTCGCGCATTGCCCGCGATATCGGCCGTGCCCTGGGCCTCAACTGCGATTTGATCGAGGCGATTGGCCTGGGCCACGATTTGGGCCACACGCCCTTTGGCCATGCCGGCGAGCGTTTCCTCAACGATATCTATCACGAGCGTACGGGTCGTTATTTTTTCCATAACGTGCAGTCCGTCCGCGTGCTCGACGCGCTGTACGGCCGCAACGTGTCGCTCCAGACGCTCGACGGCGTGCTGTGCCATAACGGCGAGTACGAGCAGCGTGTCTTTGAACTCTCGGACATAGCGTCGTTTGACCAGTTCGACCGTACCGTCGAGGACAGCATTGCCGCGGGCTATGGCGCGATCGAGCACCTGCGCCCCATGACCCTCGAGGGCTGTGTGGTGCGTATCTCGGATATCCTCGCCTACGTCGGTCGTGATCGTCAGGACGCCATTGCGGCGGGCCTGCTGTCGCCCGACGCTTTTGACGATGGTCGGAGCGGCGCCTATAACAGCTGGATTCTCACGCACGCTTCCATCGATATCGTTGAGCATAGCTATGGCAAACCGCGTATCGAGATGAGCGAGGACCTGTTTGAGGAGATCCGCCGGGCGAAGCGCGAGAACTACGAGAAGATCTATAGCAAGGGCGGTATCGAAGGCGATTCCGAGGCAGAGTTGCGTGAGGCCTTCGAAAAGCTCTACGACCGTTGCCTGCAGGATCTAAATAAAGGGGACGAGTCCTCTTACATCTTTAAGCATCATGTTTCGCGCATTGAGCAGCAGCTTTCCTACTACGATCGCACCTATGCCTGGCAGGACGACAAGGATCAGGCCGTCGTCGATTACATCGCAAGCATGACGGATGGTTATTTCTGCGAGCTGACGAGCAAATTGTTCCCAGGTCTAAAGTTTCCGCACCGCACGTATATTAACGAACGGTAGTTCGTATCCTTTCGGTATACTGTTGGTCAACAACGATTTTGATTAATGCACGGGATGGCTATGGACGACCTTTTTTCTGCTTCGACGCGCGAGCGCTCCTTTAAAAATGCGCCGCTTGCGGTGCGTATGCGCCCCAATTCGGTCGACGAGTATGTGGGCCAGCAAAAGGCCGTCGGTAAGGGCTCGTGGCTGCGCGCCGCGATTGAGCATGACGTGCTGTCGAGCGTGATTCTGTACGGCCCGGCTGGCACGGGCAAGACGACGCTGGCCCACATTATCGCCAACCATACCAAGAGCGAGTTTGTCGAGGTCAGCGCCGTGACGGGCACTGTGAAGGACCTGCGCCGCGTAATCGATGAGGCTAAGACCCGTCTGAACACCTACGACCGCCGCACCATTCTGTTTATCGATGAGATCCATCGCTTTTCGAAGTCGCAGCAAGATGCCCTGCTGCATGCGGTCGAGAACCGCACCGTCATTATGATTGGCGCCACGACGGAAAACCCGTACTTTGAGGTCAACTCGGCATTGCTCTCGCGTGGGCGTGTGGTAGAGCTTGAGCACCTGAAGGACGAGGATATCGCCACGCTCATTGAGCGTGCGCTCGAGGCGCCGCAGGGTTTAAACGGAAAGTTCTCGGCCGATAAGGATACAGTCAAGACCATTTGCACGCTGGCCGCGGGTGATGCGCGCTCGGCGCTCACGACGCTCGAGCTTGCGAGTGAGATTGCCGTTACGCGTCCCGATACTGAGGGAACGCCAGCGCCGGCGGCGGGGGAACGCTATCCCATTACCGTGGACGACGTGAAGATCGCCAATCCGCGTCGTGGGTTTTCGTATGACAAAAACGGTGATATGCACTACGACATTATTAGCGCGTTCATCAAGTCCATGCGAGGCAGCGATCCCGATGCCACCATTTATTGGCTTGCGCGCATGATCGATGCGGGGGAGGATCCCAAGTTTATCGCTCGCCGCATTATGATTCAGGCTTCCGAGGATGTTGGCAACGCCGACCCGCAGGCGCTTTTGGTGGCACATGCCGCATTTAAATCTGCCGAGGTCATTGGCTATCCCGAGTGTCGCATCAACCTGGCTCAGGCTGCGCTCTATGTGTGCCTGGCGCCTAAGTCCAACGCGTGTGAGGCCTCGATCGATGCGGCGCTGGCCGATATCCACAGCAGTGGTCTTCGCGAGGTGCCCAGCTACCTGCGCGATCGTCACCGTCCCGGCAGCGACGAGTACGGTGTATACAAGTACCCGCACGATTATCCCGAAGGCTGGGTCGATCAGCGCTATTTGCCCGAGGGGTTGGAGCGCGGCGCGTTCTGGCAGCCTGCCGGCCGCGGTTGGGAAGAGTGGCGTGTGGAGCAAAGCGAGCGCGACCGTAGCGGCAACGCTCCCAAGTAGGCCATTGGCGCCTCGCGCATTCCCTTTGGGTATCTTTGCCCTTCTTTGGGGTACCATGAAAAACGTCTGTATTTCGATTCCTTCGGGAGGCTTGTATGAGTCCCATTCAAATCGCCCTGCTGGTGCTCGCCATTGCCGGCGTGTGGGCCGTCGTTGAGCTTGCACTCACACTGCGCAAGACCCGCACCGTCGTCGACTCGCTCGACAAGACGGTGAGTGACCTCAATAATACGCTCGCCGAGGCACAGCCCGTGGTGGCAAAGCTCGATGGCGCCGTTGACGAGCTTACGCCGGCACTTGCCCAGATGGAGCCGCTCCTCAAGTCGAGCAAGAATGCCGTTGACGCCCTGACGTCTAACCTCGTTGAGGTTGAGGCGGTCGTTCGCGACATCTCCGAGGTCACGGGCAGCGTGGCCGAGGCTAGCAATGCCGTATCGAGCGTGACTGATTCTGCCGCCGGTGCCGTGCAGAAGCTCTTCAATAAGGTGAAGGCTCCTGCAGCCGACGCCGATCGCAAGCTCGCCGCTGCCGCCGCCGAGGCCGAGCAGCCTACTGAGCGCGTTCTGATTGGCGATGACGATGCCGCTGCTGACGACGATGATGTTCAGAAGCCCGCAGCCAAGCCTGCTCAGTATTACACCTATACGCCTGCCGAGACCTCCGAGGAGTCCTGCGATGAGTAGTGAAGCGACCTGCCCCATCACGCTGAGCGTTGCCGGTGATCCTCGTCTCGCGCGCTTGGTGCGCATGACGGCCGCCAACGTCGGCGCCCTGTGCTCTATGTCCGTCGATCGCATCGAGGATATCCGCATGGCTGCCGAGGAAGCCTTCATCTTTGGGTGCACCGCGGTCGACTGCGACGACATCACGATCAATTTCGATGTGGACGAATCTCACGTCGGCATGACCTTTACCTTTGGGGAACAGGCCACCGTCGACGAGGATGACCAGGCTACTGTGTATGCCGAGCTCATTCTTGCAAGCGTGTGCGATTCCTACGAAAAGACTGCGGCGCCCCTAACGCTTTCCCTCGACCTCAAGGCGGATATCTAATATGACCGAACGTTCCCGGAGCGGCAAGACCGCTTGGGACAAGGAGAAAACCCGCGAGCTGTTTCGTCGTTATAAGGAGACCGGTGATCCGGATGCTCGCGAGCAGCTCGTCATGTCCCATATGAACCTGGTAAGGTTTCTTGCCAACAAATTCAAGAACCGCGGCGAGCCGCTCGATGACCTTTTGCAGGTCGGGTACTTGGGCTTGCTCAAGGCTATCGACCGCTTTGACCCTGAACGCGGACTCGAGTTCACGACGTTTGCCACGCCCACCATTTTGGGCGAGATTAAGCGCCACTTCCGCGACAAGGGCTGGAGTGTGCGCGTGCCGCGTCGTCTGCAGGAGCTCTCTGCCAAGGTTAACCAGGCCACCGATAAGCTCACCAACGAGCTTCAGCGTTCGCCCAAGGTTGAGGAAATCGCCGATTACCTTGGCGTGACCGTTGACGAGGTGCTCGAAGCCATGGAATCGTCCTCGGCCTATACCTCGGTGCCCATCGAGGCTCCCGGCGCGTCCGACTCCGACGATGCTCCCTCGATTCTCGATCGCTATGCCGACGACGACAACGAGCTCGACTTTACCGATGACCGTCTGGTAATCGAGGAAGCCATCCGCGATTTCTCGCCTCGCGAGCGCGAGGTTATCGAGCTGCGTTTTGTGAAGGGCATGACCCAGATCGAGATTGCCAAGAAGCTGGGCATCTCGCAGGTGCAGGTTTCGCGTCTGCTGCGCCGCACGCTTAAGAAGATTCAAGATAAGATTGACCCCGACGGAGTGATGGTTCGTTCATGAGTGAGCACCCCCAACAAATCGACCGCACGCTTCGCGATACCCGCATTCTGACGCTGCGTATTTGGGGCGTCGTCGGCTGCATTGTCATCGCTGCCGTCATCTTTAACCTTATGGGCATCCTGGCACCGGTCATCGAGTTTCTCTCTGTCGGTTCCATCATCGCTTTTGTGATGTCTCCGATCACCAACTGGCTCGAGCATCACGGCGTCGGACGTGGCCTCGGTTCGCTCATCGCGCTCATTGTGGTTGTTGCCGTGCTCGTCGGCGTCGTCTGCATCCTATCGCCTATTTTGCTCGGTCAAATCATGGAAGTCCTGAGCCGCCTGCCCGAGCAGCTTCGTGTTGCGGGTGGCGATCTCAACGAGATGCTCTCGCACGCCAAGACGCTCAACAACACGCCGCTCAAGGAGTATCTGGACGACAATCTTTCTTCGCTGGTTACCGTAGCGTCCAAGTACGTCTCGCAAATCGCTGCTGAGCTCGGCCGCGGTGTGTTTCCGCTCATTACCAACACGGCCTCGCAGCTGTTCGTCATCTTCCTGGGTCTGGTGCTTGCCTACTGGCTTGCCTGCGATTATCCCCGCATGCACCACGAGGTCTGCACCATCATCGGGCAGGAAAAAGAGACCTCGTACCGCTTTATGGTGGCCATTCTTTCGCGTTCGGTCGGCGGATACATACGTGGCATGGTCATCACATCGATCTGTGGCGGTTTTCTTGCCTTTATTGGTTTTACGATCATCGGCCATCCGTATGCAGCACTCATGGCTATCTTTACCGGCATTATGCACTTGGTTCCGGTTGTCGGTCCCTGGGTGAGCGCGGCGATCGCCACGGTGCTCGGTTTTATGTTCAGCCCTATGCTGGCGTTATGGACGCTTGTCGTGACCATGGTGGCTCAAAACGTCACCGATAATGTCATTTCGCCCAAGGTCATGCAGAGCTCGGTGCAGGTGCATCCCGTCATGAGCCTTACGGCCCTCGTTATCGGTTCGGCACTCATGGGTCCCATCGGCATGGTTATCGCCATTCCGCTGTGCGCGGCCCTCAAGGGCATTTTCGTCTACTACTTTGAGAACGAGACCGGTTGTCAGCTCGTGGCATACGACGGCGCCGTGTTTAAGGGCACTCCGTATCGCGATACCGAGGGCAACCCGGTCGCCGCCTACGACGCGCTTGGAGACGATACGTTCATCTATGAGTCCGAGCTCATCGGCAACGAGACAGCACCCGAGGCCAAGGCCATGCCCAAGCCCGAGCTCGATAATCCCTGGATCAAGCTCTCGGGGCTTCAGCCCGACGCGACAGGCTTTTTCAAGAACCCCTTCGCCAAGGATGACGATTCCAATACGGACGACGACACCAAAACCGGCATCGACGGCTCCATGGACGATTCGGATTCCAAATAGGCCCTGTTAGCGTTTCTTGATGTTGTAAATAACAATAAACGCGATCAAAGCGATTGATAAGGGGCCAGCCACATAGAAAAAGATGGCGTCAATTGCGCTTAGGGTGTAATACGCTTTATCGCCAGATGTTACTGCGTACAATGCGTAGCCAAATCTCGGCTGGTTCACATACCAGCTCGAGTAAGCGAAGATTGCTAAAAGGGCTACCGAGATTAGTGCATTCACGACAAACCGTTTGCTATCCATCGATCGCTCCTTCCGGACGATTCTTATATGAAATTTTACCGAAATCATTTTTTTTCAAAGTATTTGACAGACCTAAATAACGTGCACTTTCGCTGGAGGGTCGCTGTTTGGCGGCCCTCTTTTTTGCACGGGGGCGGTTGGATGGTAATATCGTTACGTTTGAACTGTTTCGATGTGAAACCGAGGAGATTCCCTCTATGAGTGCTGACTACCCGTCAATGACTACGGCCGAGATCCGCTCCAAGTTCCTCAACTTCTTTGAGGAGCGCGGTCTTAAGCTCTATCCTTCTTCGTCCCTCGTCCCCGACGATCCTTCGCTGCTGCTTGCCAACGCCGGCATGAACCAGTTTAAGGAGTACTACCAGGGCAAGAAGACCATGAAGGAGATCGGCGCGATCTCCTGCCAGAAGTGTGTCCGCACCAACGACATCGACTGCATCGGTGAGGACGGCCGTCACCTGTCCTTCTTTGAGATGCTCGGCGACTTCTCCTTTGGCGGCGTCTCCAAGCAGCAGGCCTGCGCTTGGGCCTTTGAGCTCATCACCAAGGAGTTCAAGCTGCCGCTCGACCGCCTGTACTTCACCGTCTTTACCGAAGACGACGAGACCCACGACGTGTGGCGCTCTCTGGGCGTTGCCGAGGATCACATCTCCCGCCTGGGCGAGGACGACAACTTCTGGGCCGCTGGCCCCACCGGCCCCTGCGGTCCGTGCTCCGAGATCTACTTTGACATGGGCGAGGAGGTCGGTTGCGGCAGCCCCGACTGCAAGCCTGGCTGCGACTGCGATCGCTTCCTTGAGTTCTGGAACCTCGTGTTTACCCAGTACGACCGCCAGGAGGACGGCTCCATGCCGGAGCTGCCGCACCGCAACCTCGATACGGGCATGGGTCTGGAGCGCATGGCCGCTATCATGCAGCACAAGACCGCTAACTACGACGGCGATCTGATGCAGCACCTCATCAAGCTCGGTGAGAAGATCAGCGGCAAGACCTATGACGCCGACGATTACTCCGGTGCCAGCCGCTCCCTGCGCATCATCGCCGACCACTCCCGTGCCGTCGACTTTATGATCTCGGACGGCATCCTGCCCGGTAACGAGGGCCGCGAGTACGTCCTGCGCCGCCTGCTCCGTCGTGCCGTGTTCCACGGTCGTCTGCTGGGCATCGAGGGCGCCTTCCTGACCAAGTTTATCGACGAGGTCAACGCTCAGATGGGCGAGGCTTATCCCGAGCTGCTCAAGAACGTCGCGCTCGTTAAGGGCATCGTCGCCTCCGAGGAGGAGCGTTTCTCAACGACGCTCGATAACGGCCGCGTTTACCTGGACGAGGCCCTGGCCGCGCTCGCCGACGGCGCTGTCCTTCCGGGCGATGTTGCCTTTAAGCTTCACGACACCTTTGGTTTCCCCATTGACCTGACTGTCGAGATCGCCGGCACCGCCGGTCACGACGTCGACATGGATGGCTTTACCGCTTGCATGGAGGACCAGAAGGCCCGCGCCCGCGCCAACGCTAAGGGCGATGCCTGGGGTAGCTTTAACGACGTGTGGGTCGAGCTTTCCGACAAGGTTGCCGCGACCGAGTTCGACGGCTATGACAACGACGTCATCGATGGCGCCAAGGTTGTCGCCATCGTGAGCAACGGCGAGTCCGTCGAGTCCGTTGCCGCCGGCGAGGACGTCGAGGTCGTGCTCGACCGCACCCCGTTCTATGCCGAGATGGGTGGCCAGCAGGGCGACGCCGGCGAGCTTTCCGCCGAGGGCGTTGCGCTGACCATTTCCGATACCAAGAACCACAACGGCCTGTATGCCCACGTCGCCCACGTCGCCGAGGGCACGCTGACCGTTGGTGCTACCGTGACCGCCGCGCTCGACGCCGAGCGCCGTGGCTTCCTGCGTCGCAACCACACCGCCACGCACCTGCTCGACGCCGCGCTTAAGCAGGTCCTGGGCGAGCATGTCTCCCAGGCTGGCTCGTTGGTGACGCCCGAGCACCTGCGCTTTGACTTCACGCACTTCGAGGCTCTGTCCTCCGAGCAGCTCAAGGCTGTCGAGGACCTGGTCAACCAGCAGATCTTCGCTTCCAAGCCGGTTGTGACCCGCGTCATGGGCATCGACGAGGCCAAGGCCGCCGGTGCTGTCGCCCTCTTTGGCGAGAAGTACGGCGACGTCGTCCGCGTTGTCTCCGTGGGCGCCGAGGACCAGCCGTTCTCCCGCGAGCTCTGCGGTGGCACGCATGCCGCCAACACCGCCGAGATCGGTCTGTTCAAGATCATCTCCGAGTCTTCCACGGGCTCCAACGTCCGCCGTATCGAGGCCGTGACCTCCAAGGGCGCCCTCGATTACATGGCCGACCGCCTGGCGCTCGTTGACGCCGCTGCCGCTGCGCTCAAGTGCCGCGTTGACGAGGTTCCCGCCCGCGTGGAGAACCTGCAGGCCGAGCTGCGCGAGACTTCCAACAAGCTCAAGAAGGCACTCACCGGTGGCTCTTCCGACGCCATCTCCGGCGCCATCGAGGGTGCCGTCGAGGTCAATGGCTACAAGCTCGTCGTCGCTGAGCTCCAGGGCCTTGAAGCTGCCGACCTGCGCAACGTCTGGGATACCGTGCACCAGAAGGTCGCCGGCCCCGTCGCCTGCGTCGTCGCTAGCGTGACCGAAAAGGGCACCCCGGCCCTGCTCGCTGCCGGCTCCGATGACGCCGTCAAGGCCGGTTTCCACGCCGGTAACGTGATCAAGCAGATCGCGGGCCTGGTCGACGGTCGTGGTGGCGGTCGTCCCAACATGGCCCAGGCTGGCGGCAAGAATGCTGCCGGTATCGCCGATGCCCTCGCGGCTGCCAAGACCGCGCTCGGCGCTTAAGTAGTCGCTGTGGTCGCGCTCGCGCTGGACATAGGGGAGACCCGGATTGGCATTGCCGTCTCTAGCCGTGATGGCAAGATGGCAATGCCCGTCAAGGTGCTCCCGGCTGCCGAGGTCACTGGCATGGCCAAGACGTTCCGTTACCTGGTTGAGGACTATGAGCCCGATATCCTGGTAAGCGGACGTCCCTTGACCATGGCCGGTGAGCCCGGCCCCCAGGCCGAGCGCGTTGCCGCCGTTGCGCAAAAGATTGCCCAAGAGCTCGATCTTCCGCTTGAGTTTGAGGATGAGCGCCTGTCCTCGCAAGAGGCAAAGCGTATCCTGCGCGAGCAGGGACTCAACGAAAAGCAGATGAGGGGCAAGATTGACATGATCGCCGCCAGCCTGTTCTTGCAGACGTGGCTCGATCGCAAAAACGAGGAGGTTTCGCATGCCTAGCGCTTCCGATCCGCGCCAGCCGAATCGCCAGGGGCAGCCTACGCCGCGCCCTGTATCGTCCGGCCAGCGTCCGATGCAACCGACGCAGCGTGCGGCTCAGCCTGCTGCTCGTCCCGCACAGCCCTCCTCTCGTGCAGCACAATCTGCTCAGCGTCCTGCCCAACAGCCCGCTGCCCGCGTAGCCCGGCCCGCAAGCGGTACCCGCTTTAAGCAGCAGGCGCCCACGCAGCGTGCGCAGGCGCCTCAATCGCATGCGCGTACACATCATGCTCACGGCACACATGGCGTAGCTCCGGCCACGCGCTCGAGCTATAACACGCATGCCCGCCGTGGCGTCCAAAAGAAAAGCTCTCCGGTGCCTATGATTATCGGTGGCGTCATCGCCGTGCTTGCACTTGTCGCGATCGTTTTCTTTGTCGTGCCAGCCGTCAAGGGCTTCTTTGCCGGCGAGGATGCGAAAGTTGCTGCTGGCCAGCAAGTTACTATCACGATTCCCGATGGCGCCTCGGGTGATACCATCGCTTCGATTCTCTCCGAGAACCATATCGTCGAAGACCCCAAGGATTATTATGCGGCGGTCAAAAAGCTCAATGCCGATATGTCGCTTAAGCCTGGCGCCTACTCGTTTACCACGCTCATGGACGCGACCAAGGTTGTCCAGCAGCTCATGGAGGGGCCCAATGCCGGCTCCGATGCGCTGACTATCCCTGAGGGCCTAACGGTCGACCAGGTCGCCGATCGCGTGGCCGCGGCATACGACAGCATCTCCAAGGAAGACTTCCTTAACCAGGCCAAGGCGAGCAATTATGTGAATGATTACGCTTTCCTTAAAGATGCCGCGAACGATTCGCTCGAGGGCTTCCTATTCCCCAAGACCTATTCGTTGGGTAAGGACCCGTCTGCCGATGATGTGATTCGCGCCATGCTTGACCAGTTCAACGCCGAGTATAAGTCGCTTGACTTTGCCAGCTGCGAGGCCAAGATCAAGGAGCGCTATGGCGTGGAGATGTCCGATTACGACATCGTTAACCTTGCCTCGATCGTCGAGCGCGAGGGCCTCAACGCCGATCAGCGCGCGCATGTGGCTTCGGTTTTCTATAACCGTCTGGCGGGCAAGCTCGATGGCCTGCGTTACCTCAATAGCGATGCGACCATGATGTATGTCACCGGCGGCGAGGTTACCGCCGACGACCTGCAGAGCGATAGTCCGTATAACACCTATAAGCATGAAGGCCTGCCGCCCACGCCCATCTGCTCTCCGTCGCTCGAGGCGCTCAAGGCTAGCCTTGAGCCGACCGACTCTGATGACCTGTATTTCTACATTACACAGGACGAGGAGTATTTCTCGAAGACCTACGAAGAGCACCAACAGTCTTGGAATTGATCATGAGGATTTTTAGCCCCAAACGATATGTTGCCTCAGTTGACCGCATCGACCTCGATACCCTGTGGGCCGACGGCAAACGCGCCATTCTACTCGACCGCGATAACACTCTGGTGCCGCGCGATACCGAGCAGGTTCCCGCTGCGGTTTCAGCTTGGCTCGAAGCCGCCCATGCCAAGGGCTTTAAGCTGTGTATGGTGTCCAATAACTGGCATCGCGACCAGGTCATGGCATCGGCGCGCGAGCTGGGGCTCGAGGCTATCAGCCACGCCATGAAGCCCGCCCCGTTTGCCCTGAAGGCGGGTCTTAAGCGTCTGGGCGCCACGACAGACGAGGCGGTGCTGATCGGCGATCAGCTGTACACGGACGTGTGGAGCGGTAATTTTGCCGGCGTTGACACTATTCTGGTCAAGCCGCAGGCGACCCAGGACCTGTGGTACACGCAGATCTTCCGTATCTTTGAGCGCCGGGCCCTGCGCGACCTTCCCTGCGAGGAATAGGTTTCGCCATGTCTCAGCACATCAAACACGGCTGCGACCATATCTTCTTTATCGGCTTTTTGGGCGCGGGCAAGTCGACGCTTGCGCGCAACGTGGGCACTATGTTCAAGCGTCGATTCGTCGATACCGATCGTTTGGTTGTGCGTCGATGCGGCAAGTCGGTGACCGAGATATTTGAGACCGAGGGCGAGGATCGTTTTCGTGAACTCGAGACCTCGGCACTCCGTTCGCTTCAAAGCGAGCGCAGCCTGCTGGTATCGTGCGGGGGTGGCATCGTCGAGACGCCGGTGAACATTGAGCTGATGCACGAGATGGGTACCTGTGTGTACCTCGAAGGCGACTTTGAGGACTCGTTGCGCCAGATTCGCCGCTCCGATACCCGGCCCGATTTCCGCTCGCCCGAGCACGCTGCGCGCCTGTTTGAGCATCGCCGTCCGCTGTATCGCCGGGCCGCCGATATTACCCTTGATATTCGCAACAAGTCCTTCGAGGACGTTTCCTACCTTTGTGCCGAGATGCTTTTGGAGCGTGGACTGCTATGATTCGCCGTCAACTTATCAATTTCCAAAACCGCAGCGTCGATGTCCGCGTCGGATTGGGCGCGTTCGAGGAGCTGCCGCGCATGTTTGCCTCGGCTGTGGGCAAGCCCAAGCGCGCGATGGTGGTTTGGAACGACGCCACATCCGAGCGATTTGGCGAGGTTGTCGAGCATGCACTGGTTGACGCCGGTTTTGCCGTGTCGCTGCTCGTCCTCGAGGTTTCCCCTGCTGGTGCTACTCTTGCCGATGCCGATACCGTCTTTGGCGCCCTGTCGGCTAACGGCATTACCTGCGACGATCTCGTTGTCGCTGTCGGCGACACGGCGACCTGCTCGGTCGTTTGCTGGTGTGCCAATCAGTGGTGCGGTCGCACCGAGTGCGCCTTGCTGCCGACGACGTTCGACGCCATGCTCACGGTCGCGACGACCATGAAGCCGCTCGTCGCCTCGTCGGCGCATGCGCTTCCCGCTATCGCGTTCCGTCCCGAGCCGGGCTTGGTCGTGTGTGACCTCGACCTTGTACGCGAGGCGGACCCCGAGGATCTCAAGCTCGGCTATGCGGTGCTCGTTGTCACCATGCTTTCGAGCAGCAAGTCCCGCTGGAATCAGTTTACTGAGACCGTCCCCGAGATTCTCTCGGGCGAGGAGGTTGCGCTCGTCAATGCCGTTCAGTGGTCTCAGACTGCCCGCAAGGACGTACTGATGGCCACGAACCCGAGCGCCCGCCATGCGCTCGATTTTGGCAAGACGGGGGAGCGCACCCTGCGCGCCTGCTTGGGCGATGCCGCTTCGCAGGTCCCTGCCTACCAGCTGTCGTCCGAGGGCATGCGCTTTGAGGCGCGCCTCGCCCATGATGCCTGCGACTTCGATATCGATTACGTTTTTGAGGTCGATGACTGCCTGGAGGACTTTGGTATCGAGGAACTTGCCTTCGATCTGGAGCCTGTCGCATATATCGAGGAGTTCCGCAGGCAGCAGTTTGCCCGCTCAAACCGTAGCATGTTGCCGCTGCCCGCGGCACTCGGCGCCATTCGTCTAACGAGCGTTGAGGACGAGGTTCTTGAGCGCCATGTTCACGCCTACTTGGCTTCTCGCAAAGAACTTCTCTAAGATTTATTGACATCCATCGTCTTTCGTATCATGTTGAGGGGCGGGTTTTCAATCGGTTGCGGATCGCATGCGATTCCGTCGTTCGGTTGAGACCCGTCCCGTCTATATAGAGACAACAAGAAAGGAAACTGCATGTCTGAGTTTGCTGCCGGTCCTGCCGGTCGTATCGAGCGTGTCCGTGCCCTGATGGTCGAGCGTGGCTACGATGCCATCGTGGTGCGCGACGAGGCTAACCTTCGTTGGCTCACGGGCGTGAAGGGCGTCTTCGACTACACCTTCGAGTTCCCGCACGCCGCGTTTATTACGGCTGACCAGTGCCTGTTCCACACCGACTCGCGCTACCTCAACAGCTTTGAGGAGAACACGCCCGCCGGCAGCCCCTGGGTCTACGACATGGACGAGGGCACCATTCCCGGCTGGGTCGCCGGCAAGATCGCGGCCAACAAGTGCCGCGTCTGCGCTGTCGAGGATGACATGCAGATTAACTTCTACCAGGGCATTCAGCGCGGCCTGGAGGACCGCTCTGTCGCCTGTATGCTGCCGTTGATGCACGACGACATCCGCAAGATGCGCGCCATCAAGGATGCCGAGGAGATCGAGCTCATGCGCCATGCGCAGTCGATCACCGATGCCGCCTTCCAGCATATGCTCGGCTTTATTAAACCCGGTATGACCGAGAAGCAGGTTCGCAACGAGCTCGAGAACTTTATGTTCGCCAACGGCGCCGACAGCCTGGCCTTCGGTTCCATTGTGGCGAGCGGTCCCAACACCGCCAACCCGCATGCCGTGCCGAGTGACCGTGTCATCGAGAAGGGCGACTTCGTCCTCATGGATTACGGCGCGGGCTACTGCGATTATCGTTCCGACATGACGCGCACTGTCGTGATGGGCGAGCCTACCCAGGAACAGCTCGACCTGTACGCGCTCGTGCGCCGTACGCACGAGGAGTGCGTCGCCGCCATCCATCCGGGCGTCGAGGGCAACGACATTTTCAAGCTTTCCAAGAAGATCATCGGCGATGCCGGTTATGGCGATTACTACAACCATGGCCTGGGCCACGGCGTTGGTATCGACATCCACGAGCTGCCCAACTTTAACCGCAGCAAGAACATCATCGAGGTCGGCTCGGTTGTCACCATGGAGCCCGGCGTCTACCTGCCCGGTGTGGGCGGCGTGCGCCTGGAGGACTACGGCGTCGTCACCGAGAACGGATATGAGCCCTTCACCAAGACCCCGCACGACCTGCACGTCATCGATTGCTAGCCCATTTCGATAGATTTTTGGGGCGGGGCGTCCGGAGCAATTCGGACGCCCCGCGTTCTCTTTTTATGCGCTCGCTGCAGGCGCCGTCTGCAAGTGTATAATTTCGGTCGTATGTAATTTGGACGCTTGTGCGTTCTGCCCATAACAAGAAAGGTCGCTATGCCTACCATTTCTACCGCCGACTTCAAGAACGGCCTCGGTCTCCGCATTAAGGACAAGGTCTACACCATCGTCGAGTTCCAGCATGTCAAGCCGGGCAAGGGTGGCGCTTTTGTGCGCTACAAGACCCGCGACATCAAGAGCGGCCGCGTCGTCGAGAACACCTGCAACGCCGGCACCAAGTTCGAGAGCGTCATGCTCACCACCCGTGAGTTCCAGTACCTCTACAACGATGGCACCGACTACATCTTCATGGACAACGAGTCCTATGAGCAGGTTCCCGTTCCCGACGACATGGTGGGCGAGAACTCCAAGTGGCTGCGCGAGAACGACATTTGCCAGCTGCTCTTCGCCGACGATGAGCTCATGGGCGTGACCCCGCCGATGTTCATCGAGACCACCATCGTCCAGACCGACCCGGGCTTTAAGGGCGACACCGTCCAGGGTTCCACCAAGCCGGCCACGATTGACACCGGCGCTGTCATCCAGGTCCCCATGTACCTCAACGAGGGCGAGGTCATCAAGGTTGACACCCGCGACGGCAAGTTCGTCTCCCGCGTCTAGCAACCAACTCTTCTAGGAGGACTCATGCCCCAGGAAATCAAGATTGACGGCATCGGCATTTCGCCCGATGTTCTGACCGCCATCGTCTCGCGCGCCGTGTCGGATGTCGAGGGCATCGCCTCCGTTGGCGTCAAGGACCTTGCCACCAACCTTGTCTCCATGATGCTCTCGTCCAAGGCCCCGGCTTCCGAGCCGGCGGTCGAGACCGAGGTCGTCGGCGACAAGCTCGCACTCACCGTGCGCGTTGTGGTGTTCTTTGGCTATCCGTTCAAGAAACTCGCCGAGGCCGTTCGCGCTGCCGTGGTCGCTGCCATCGATGCCCAGGTGGGCGTTGAGGTCGAGCGCGTTGACGTTTGCATCGACGGCCTCGTTTTCCCCAAGGAGTAACCTTTGAGCCTTAAGGTTTATCGCGGGCGTACGCTTGCCCGCAGTCAGGCGCTGCAGCTGCTGTTCCAGGCCGAGGCCACGGACAGCCCGCTCGAGCGCGTCCTCGAGGGCGATTTCCTGATCTCGAAGGGCCCCCTCGACCCCTATGCGCTGGAGCTGTGCCGCGGTGCCTACGAGCATATCGATCGCATCGACTGTGCCCTGCGCGCCGTCGCCAAGAACTGGGATCTTATGCGCATGCCCGGCGCCGACCGCAATCTGCTGCGTATCGCCGTCTACGAGATGCGCTTCCTCACCGACGAAGAGGTCTCGGACGCTATCGTGATCAACGAGGCCGTCGAACTTGCCAAGGCCTATGGCACCGACCAGTCCGCGTCGTTCGTCAACGGCGTGCTGGGCAAGATCGCGCGCAGCGAGGAGTTGCCGGGCGAGGACCTGTACCAGGAACTGCTGGCCGAGGATCGCGCTCGCGAGGAGGCCCAGGCTGCTGAGGCTGCCGCCAAGGTCGCTGCCGCTCAGGCTACCGCCGGTGTACTTGCCGAGGATGTGGACGCTGCTGAGGCCGTCGAGGCCGACTCCGTCGAGGAGTAGCCATGCCAGAGGGTTCTGTCCGCAACTTTGACGAGATTTCGGACCGTCTGGACCAGATCATCGCTACCGTTCGCTCCAAGGATACGTCCTTGGAGCGTTCACTCGATCTGTTTGACGAAGCGATTGAGCTGGGCTCCCGCGCGGTCGATATGGTCGACAAGTTTGAGCTGACGCCGCGTGAGGCCGATAAGCTCGAGCAGGAATACGATGAGGATGCGGCAAACGAATCCCAGGATAGCTAGGCCGCATCTCCGGATACGAATGGTTGATGGCATTCATGAAACGCGTGCGTCTTGATGACGAACTGATTTCGCAGGGCATCTGCGCCGATCGCGCGGATGCCCTTCGCACTCTTATGGCCGGATTGGTCTCGAGTGGCGGCGAGCGCTTGACTTCGCCGGGCCTTAAGGTGATTCCGGGTCTGCCACTGCACGTGAAGGGGCGCATTCCCTATGTTGGCCGCGGCGGTCTTAAGCTCGAAGGCGCGCTTGATGCGTTTGGCATCAATCCGACGGGCCTTAGCTGTCTGGATGTGGGCTGCTCTACCGGCGGCTTTACCGATTGCCTGCTCAAGCGCGGAGCTGCGACCGTTGTCTCGGTGGATGTGGGTCGCGCCCAGTTCGATTGGTCGTTGCGTCAGGATGATCGCGTGACGCTGCATGAGCGCACAAACGTGACGCAGCTGCCTGAGCTTGGCTATGCCGGTGCCATCGACCTGGCTGTATGTGATGTCTCGTTTACCGGCATCGCGAATATCATCGACGCCGTGCTGGCGTGCCTGAAGCCTTCGGGTTCGTTCTGCACGCTCGTAAAGCCCCAGTTTGAGGCGCCGGCTGCGCTGGTGGGCGAGCGCGGTATCGTGACCGACCCCGCCGTCCGCCGCGATACGCTCGTGGCGGCGATTGAGCTTTTTGCCGCCAAGGGCCTGTTCCCGCTTGACGTGTGCGTGTCGCCCATCCATGGCGCTAAGGGCAACGTTGAGTTTTTCCTGTACGGCACAAGGTTTGCCCCTGGTGAACGCACCGACGATGAGCTGCAATCCCAGGTATCGGCTTTGAGCGAGAAAGCTGCAACGCTATGAAGGTCTTTCTGGTTCCCAATTACTACAAGCAAGAGGCGGTCGAGAGCGGCCTGATGCTCGAGCTTTGGCTTTCGCGCCAGGGCTACGAGGTCGCATGGGCTGCCGACCAGCGATCGAAGATTCAAAGCACGCCTGATATTGATGGCTCAGATCTGGTCATTACGCTCGGCGGCGACGGTACGTTGCTGCGCGCTGCCCGCATCCTCAACCATCGCGAGATTCCTATCCTTGGTCTTTCCTATGGTCACCTGGGCTTTTTAACTGCTGCGAGCCCCGAGGAGCGCGACATTCTGCAGGTCGTGAGCGATGCTCTGTCCGGTGAGCTGCACGTGAGCCGCCGCGCCACCATCGCCGCGGATATCGTGTCCGTGCGCGACGATGGCACGAAGGATGTCGTGCGCACGTTTGCCCTCAACGATATGGCACTTACGCGCGGCCCCCTGTCCGATATGGTTGAGTTTGACATCACGGTGTCCGGCCATCATATCGATCGCCTGCGCGGCGACGGTGTCGTCGTTTCGACGGCGACCGGCTCCACCGGCTATGCGCTTTCCGCCGGCGGTCCCATTGTCAGCCCCGATTACACGGGTATGGTCTGTGTGCCCATCGCCCCGCATACCATTCAGGCTCGCGCTTTTTTGACCTCGCCGAGTGATGTCATCGAGATCTTTATGTCTGATGACCGTCCGAGTGTTCCGGCGATCGCTATCGATGGACAGTTTATTACCTGCGATGGCACCGTTGAGAGCGTGGCGGTGCGTCGCGGTCCCGGAGATGTGCTGCTTCTCGATTACGGTCCCGAGAGCTTCTATAACTCCGTGAGCCGCGTGTTCTACGGAGTGCGTCATGATCGATGAGCTGCAGGTTTCCAACATTGCACTCATTCGCGAGGCGACGTTGGTTCCGAGTGCGGGCCTAACGGTTTTGACCGGCGAGACCGGCGCCGGCAAGACCGCGCTGCTCTCGGCCCTCAAGCTTATTTTGGGCGAGCGCGCGGATTCGTCGACGGTGCGCGAGGGCGAGGCGCTGGCGAGCGTCGAGGCGCGCCTGTTCGACGGTCCGCACGACACGGAGGGGTTCACCGTACAGCGTAGCCTTTCTGCCGAGGGCCGCAGCCGCGTGAAGATTGACGGTCGCATTGCCAGCGTGCGCGAGCTTTCCGAGCGCGTCGGCGTGATGATGGATCTGTGCGGCCAGCATGAGCACCAGCGCCTGCTCGATCCGGCACATCATGTTGCCATGGTCGATGCCTGGGCTGGTCGCTCTGCGCTCGAGGCGCTGGAAAAGTACCGTGTCTGCTTTAAGGCGTCGCGTGCGGCTGCCAAGGAGGTCCGTCGCGTAGAGGAGGCGTCGCGAGCGCAGGGGAGTCGCGTCGAGGAGGCGCGCTTCGCCCTGGAGCGTATCGCCGAGGTTGACCCCAAGCCGGGTGAGTATGAGGAGCTCGAGGAGCTGCTGCCGCGCTCCGAGCATGCCGAGGTGCTGGTGGCGACGGCCAACGATGCCCATGCATCGCTTACTTCCGAAGGGGGAGCGCTCGATGCCGTGAACGGCGCCGTGGCAGAACTGTCGCGCATGGCTACCGTCGATCGCAAACTGGGCGACATTGCCGATGCGCTTTCGGATGCCTGCATCTCCCTTGAGGATAGCGCGAACGAGCTTCGTGCCTATCGCGATGGCGTCGCCTTCGACCCGCGCGAGCTCGCTCGCATGCGTGAGCGGTATTCCGACCTCAAGGGCCTGTTGCGTCAGTGGGGTCCCACCATGGACGATGTTTTTGCCATGCGCGATCGCTCGCAAGAGCTGCTGTCCCTGGTCGATGATGGCGATGAACAGATCAAAAAGGCGCGTGAGGCACTCGGGAGCGCCGAGCGCGAGCTGTTCGCTGCCGCCAAGGCACTCAAGCGTGCGCGTAATACCGCTGCTCCGCGTTTTTGTCACGAGGTTGGCCGCCAAATGGCGCGCCTGGAGATGGGCGGCGCCGAGCTCGTTTGGGAGTCGCGTGATCTTCCACGCGCCGAGTGGACGCCGGCGGGTCCTTCAAGCTACGAGCTTTTGTATCGCAGCGGTGTCGGCTTGACGCCGCGTCCCCTGCGCCGCATTGCCTCGGGCGGCGAGCTCAGCCGCGTCATGCTGGCGAGCAAGGTGGTCTTGGGTAATGCTGACGGCGTCGACACACTGGTATTTGACGAGGTCGATGCCGGTGTCGGCGGCTCCACGGCTCGTGCTCTTGCTGGTGTGCTGGCCGATCTTGCCGCTACGCATCAAGTGATTGTCGTAACCCACTTGGCGCAAGTCGCCGTCATGGCCGACAAGCATTATGTTGTCAGCAAGGAGCCGGGCGATGTTCCCCAGACGCATTTGGACGAGGTAACCGGCGAAGCGCGTACCGCCGAGATTGCCCGCATGTTGAGCGGCGATCAGTCCGAGGCAAGCTTGGCCCACGCAAAGCAGATGCTCGAAGAAGTTCGAGGCTAGGTCGTATCAGCGGTGTTGGTGGGACAAAATAGACTGAAATTTTTTGTCCCACTACGCGTTTTACTCAACGACCTTGTCCGGCTGGATGAGCTCCTCGTAGTAGCTGATATGTTCGCGAGCGTCTTCAATCTCGGGCAGCAGGAAGTTGTAGATAACTTCGATGATCATCGTGGCGCTGATCTTGGAGAACGCAAAGTCACCCGTCGTCAGCAGCGCCTCGTGGTTGACGGTATTAAAAGTGTAGTCTGCCAGGCGCGCGAGTGGAGACTTGCTGTCGCTGCTGATGACGACTACGGTGGCACCGCAGTCGCGAGCTGCTTTTGCCATGCGATTCAGTCGGCGCGATTTGCCGGAGTTTGAGATGAGCACGATGACGTCACCGGGGCGCAACGTGAGTGCAAAGCCGATTGATGTCTCGCTAATGGTGCTCGCCATGCAGCGCAGGCCCAGCTGCGAAAACTTAAACGTCGCATCGAGCGCGACTGCGTTCGTATTGCCCACAGCCGCAAACTCAATAACCCCTGCATACTTAAGGGCATGTACAACAGCCGCCAGCGTATCGTGGTCGATCCCGTCGATGGTCGCATTAAGCTCGCTCACCTTTGCAGCCAGGATGTTCTTAAGGCTCTGCTCCATGTTGTCGAGCGAGACTTCGTCAGTCAGGCCCTCGTTGCGCTGACTCTCCAAGTCGCGCGCCAACGAAAACTGAAAGCTGCGGAAGCTGCCAAAGCCCAGCTTGCGGCAGAAGCGCGAAACCGTCGCCTCGGACGTGGCGGCGGCTCGTGAGAGCTGGGCGGCCGTCAGGCGCGGCGCCTCGGACTGGTGCTCCAATATATAGTCGACAATGCGCTGCTCGGACTCGCTGTATCCCTGGTGGGTACTAATGAGGGAAAGTGCGCTCTTGCTACTATCGGTCATGGATGGCTCCTGGTTGGCATGAAAAATGGACTCGTTTGTAATGTCATAGTATAGGGGGATTTTCAATTACAAGATACACCTTGCCGTTTCAAGTGTTGATGGTAAACTTTCATTTACCGTTTACGGTTATGAAAGAACCTTTCACCGGAGAATTGCGCCTTGTCTCTTCTCACGCGGACGGTAGGTTGGTATCTTTCAGTTGTGGAAAAGCGCGCAAGGACGCGCGTGTAGGGGAGCGCCTGCGGGCGCAGTACTCAAGAAGGAGGGACACATGGCTAAGTTTGACATCATCGCCGCCACCGGTTGCCCGACCGGTATCGCGCACACCTTCATGGCGAAGGAGGCGCTAGAGAAGGCAGCTGCCGAGCGCGGTCTGACCATTAAGGTCGAGACCCATGGCCAGGTCGGTGTCGAGAACGAGCTCACCAAGAGCGAGATCGCTGGCGCCAAGGCCGTTGTCGTCGCAGCCGATAAGGATGTCCAGGCTGAGCGTTTCGCCGGCAAGCCCATGGTTTCCGTTGGTGTTTCCAAGGCCCTGTCTGTTGAGGCCGCCGGTAAGCTGATTGACCGCGCGCTCGCCGCCAAGAGCGACGGCACGGTTGCAGCCGCTGCCGATGTCGAGGACGAGGTCGAGGAGAAGGAGTCTATCGGCCACGTCATCTATAAGCACCTTATGAACGGCGTCAGCCATATGCTGGTCTTCGTCGTTGCCGGTGGTGTTCTGACCGCCGTCTCGTTCCTGTGGGGCATTACGTCTTTCGATTCGACTGCGTCTGACTACAACAGCTTTGCTGCGATGCTCAAGATCATCGGCGGCATCGCCATGAACCTCATGGTTCCGGTGCTTTCCGCCTACATCGCCGAATCCATCGGCAAGCGTCCTGCGCTCGTCCCCGGTTTTGTTGCCGGTATGATCGCCATCCAGGGCCTGCCTGTTAACGCCGAGACCGGTATGATCGACGCCGGTGGCGCCGGCGTGGGTTTCGGCTTCCTGGGCGGCATCGTCGGCGGCTTCCTCGCCGGCTATGTCATCCTGCTGCTCGAGAAGGTCTTTGCCGGTCTGCCCAAGAACCTGGACGGCCTCAAGGCCATCTTCCTGTACCCGCTGTTCTCGACGGCTATCGTCGGCCTGGCCATGCTCGGTATTTCCGGCCCCATGGCTGCCATCAACACCGCCATGATGGACTTCCTCAAGGGCCTGTCCGCCTCTGGCGCCGTTGTCCTGGGTCTTGCCATCGGCTGCATGTGCGCCTTTGACATGGGTGGCCCGGTCAACAAGGCTGCTTACGTCACCGGTACCGCTATGCTCACCGAGGCACTGGCTGCTGGCGTTGGCACCGATACCTACAACTTCGGCACCAACTTCATGGCTGCCGTCTCCGCCGCTTGCATCGTTCCGCCGCTGATCACAACCTTCGCCGTCGTTGTCGGCAAGAAGTACTTCAGCCAGGAGGATCACGACGCCGGTATCGTCAACCTCATCCTTGGTTGCACCCACATCACCGAGGGCGCCATTCCGTTCATGACCAAGAACATCTGGCCCGTCATGCCCATCATGATGCTCGGTTCCTCTATCGCTTCGATCCTGACCATTATGTTCAACGTTCACGACCCGGCGCCTCACGGTGGCTTCCTGGTCCTGCCCGTTGTCGAGAACGGTCCGCTGTGGGTCCTCGCGATCCTCATCGGCGCTGTGGTCGGTGGCATCCTGTTCGTGGCCTTCAAGAAGTACGACTTCGAGAAGAACCAGAAGGCCGCTCCTGCAGTCAGGCCGGTTGAGGCTCCCAAGGCCGCTGCCGTCGAGGCCCCCAAGGCCGAGGCTGCCGACTTCGTGAAGGTCGAGAATGTCTTTGTCGCCGAGGACTTCGCTTCTCGTGACGAGGCTCTGAGCTTCGTTTCCAACCAGGCCGTCAAGGCCGGTATCGCCAGCGACGCCGACGCCGTCATGAACGCCTTCCTGGCCCGCGAGGCCGAGGGCACCACGGGCATGATGGAGGGCTTCGCCATCCCGCATGCCAAGTCCGACGCCATTACCGAGGCTGCCGTCATCGTCGTCAAGGACGAGTCCGGCGTGACCGGTTGGGACACCATGGACGGCGCTCCCGTCAACGTGGCTATCGCCCTGCTCATCCCCGGTGCCCAGGCCGGCACTACGCACCTCAAAATCCTGTCCAAGGTCGCCGAGGCGCTCATGGACGAGGACTTCCGTGCCACCGTCAAGGGTTCCACCGACGCCGCCGAGATCGCCAAGACGATCAACGCTCGCCTGATCTAATCCCACAGTTCGCGAATTTCATCGCCCCCTGTAACAAAGGCGAGGACTCCACCAGGAGCCCCCGCCTTTTTCATACAGCCCGGCACTTAGGGACGTTCCATTCCTGTCGGCACCCCGGGACACTCCTCAGTCCTCAAGTTGGGCATACAAAGCCCCATCAACCGGATCTCACATACGAACAGTAATTCAGCCAGAATTCCTTTCGTACGATATTTCTTGGACCGACTCAGTTATCGCAGCGCGCCTGCCGGGGGGGGCGGTTAAGTTTGTCG
>CABPCG010000023.1 GCA_902405995.1 uncultured Collinsella sp. | reverse complement strand
CAAAACAAAGCACGCCTCCCCGGCCCTCGTCTGTAAACTCTTCCGCTGAGCGAGCGGGAGCTCGGACGTTTTTTCGGATGGACTGTCGATGCCCTTCGCTGTAGAGGCGGGCCGCGGGCAATCCGTTCCAATGTTTCCAAATGAATACGCTGTGAGCCGAGAGAGACGATTTTCCCCGCAAGCGCTCTAGTATGCTAAAGTACCCAGAAGACCGGCGGAGCTATGCCGGTCTTCTGCTCTATATGAAACGCAGCATGAGGAGGCTCACCAGATGACGGCCACACCGTGGGGATTCCTGGACATATTGCCCGAGGAGGCTCAGGCGCGCGAGGAGATCGCATATACGGTGAAGGGCTGCCTCAGGGAGCATCATTACCTTCCGGTCGAGACGCCGCTGCTCGAGGACAAGGGTTCACTCGAGGAAGGCGGCCGCATCGCGGATACTCCGTTCAAGCTTTTTGACGATGATGGCCGCCTGCTGGTGGTCCGTCCCGACAACACATTGCCGATCGTGCGTCTAGTTTCGACCCGCATGCGCGCGGCCGACCTGCCCCTGCGCCTTCGCTACGAGGCACCGGTGGTTCGCGAGTGCCAGCGCAATGCCGCCGGCTCGCGTCAGTTTACGCAGCTGGGCTTTGAGCTTATCGGTGCGGGTGATACCGCGGGCGATGTCGAGATCGTATCGCTCGTGGCCGAGGCCGTGCGCAAGCTGGCACTGCCCGATGCGCGCATTATCGCAGGTAGCGTGCGTCCGTTTAAGGAGCTGCTCGCGGCGTGCGAGGATCGCGAGCTGGCTGCCGAGGCCCTGCGCTGCGTGCACGCCAACGACTTTGTGGGCCTCGATGCCCGCGTGGCGGCAAGCGCCGAGTCCGATGCCGTCAAGGTTGCCATTAGCGAGCTGCCGCGCTTGCACGGCGGCGCCGAGGTACTCGACCGCGTCGATGTGCTTCTGGCGGCGGCGGGCATTGTCGCGCCGCTCACGCGCGAGCTGCGCGCCCTGGTCGAGGGCCTGGCTCCCGAGGACGCCCAGGTGCTGTCGTTCGACTTCTCCATCATGAACTCGTTCGATTACTACACGGGTCTGGTCTTTAAGGCCTATGCCGGTGGCTTGCCCGATCCGGTCGGTTCGGGTGGACGCTACGACTCCATCTTTACCGGCGCATTTGGCGACGGCATCGAGGTACCGGCGGCGGGTTTCGCCTTTTCGCTCGAGCGTCTGGAGGCTGCGCACACCTCGGCCGAGGACGCTGCTTCCGATGGCGATCGCGCCGCGGGCCGTGGCGCCGAGGGTCCGCTGCGCATTGCCGTGCCCAAGGGCTCGCTCAAGGTCGACACGCTCGACGTGCTCGAGGCCGCGGGCTTGGATGTCTCGGAGCTGCGCGATCCCGGCCGTCACCTGATCGTGCGCGGCCGCGACACGCGTGCCGGCGAGGGTACGGTCGGCGATATCGAGTTTGTCATCGTGCGTCCCAGCGATGCGCCCGCCTTTGTGGGCTGTGGCGGTGCCGACTGCGGCATCTGCGGTTGGGACTCGCTTATCGAGGCAGACCTCAACCTGCTGCAGCTGGTCGATCTGGGCTACGGCCTGTGCACTTTCATTGAGGCGGAGCCCGCGTGGCGCGCCGGCCAGGCCGAGCGCAACTATGCCCGTCGCGGGTCGCTTCGCGTGGCCACCAAGTATCCGCGCATCGCGAGCGCCTGGTATGCCGAGCGCGGTGTGAACGCCGATATCGTCTCGCTGCACGGTAACATTGAGCTGGGTCCCATCGTCGGCATGACCGATCGCATCGTGGATATTACCGCCACGGGCGCCACGCTGCGCGATAACGACCTCGTTATTACTGGTCGCATTATGGACTGCACGGCCCGCTTCTTTGTCAATCCGGGTGCCGCACGTCTGGATCCGCGCGTACGCAATCTGGCAGATCGCTTGGCGGCAGCCGTGAAGGACAAGCATTTTGAGCCCGTTGCGGGCTCGGCACAATAGCGCGAGCACGCACGGGCGCCCCAACGTCCGGGCGGCGGGCCGACTGGCGCCGCCGCCCGGTCTCTCGTTTTTCGAACACAACCTCGACCGATAGGGGATACCGAAATGAAGACCATCAAGCTTGCTCCCGGTGAGCGCCTCGTTACCAACCAGCTCAACCGTAAGGGCGTGCTGCCGCAAAACATCGTCGACGCCGCTCGCGATATCGTGGCCAACGTGCGTGCCAACGGCGATGCCGCGGTGCGCGATTACTGCCAGCGTTTTGACGGTGTTGAGCTGCAGAGCTTCCGTCTGCCGCAGGAGCAGATCGATGCCGCGCTCGAAGGCCTCGATCCGGCCTTTGTCGCCGCGCTCGAAAAGGCTGCGCGCCAGATTCGCGAGTTCCACCAGCGCGAGGTCGAGCAGAGCTGGTTTACCACGCGTGCGGACGGCACGATGCTCGGCGTTAAGGTGACCCCGCTTGCTGCGGCCGGCATCTACGTGCCGGGCGGCCGCGCGCAGTATCCCTCCACGGTGCTCATGAACGCCATTCCCGCCAAGGTTGCCGGCGTCAAGCGCGTGGTCATGGTGACCCCGCCGCAAAAGGATGGACTGATTAGCCCGTATACGCTCGCGGCGGCCAAGCTCGGCGGCGTGGACGAAATCTATATGGTGGGCGGCGCCCAGGCCGTGGCCGCGCTGGCGTACGGTACCGAGACCATTCCGCGCGTCGACAAAATCACCGGCCCGGGCAACGCCTTTGTTGCCGCTGCCAAGCAGATTGTCTCGGGTGACGTGGGTATCGACATGGTCGCCGGTCCCTCCGAGGTCTGCGTGCTGGCCGATGCCACGGCCAAGCCTATGGTGGTCGCGGCCGACCTGATGGCTCAGGCCGAGCACGATCCGCTGGCGGCCTGCTATCTGGTGACCTGCGACGAGCAGTTTGCGCGTGAGGTCGAGGCGGGTATCGACATTCTGGTAGCGCAGTCCCCGCGTGCCGAGATTACGTGCGCTTCGCTCGATAACGAAGGCGCCATCGTGGTGGCCGCCGACATGGCGGCCGCCGTCGAGGCCGTGAACACCGTGGCGCCCGAGCACCTTGAGCTGCACTGCAAGGATGCGATGGGCCTGCTCGGCGGCATTCGCAACGCCGGCGCCATCTTTGTGGGCGCTTGGAGCTCCGAGCCGCTCGGCGATTACGTTGCCGGTCCCAACCACACGTTGCCGACCGGCGGCACGGCCATGTTCTCCAACCCGCTTTCGGTCGAAGAGTTCGTTAAGCGCTCGAGCGTTATATGCTATACGCCCGAGGGCCTGCTCTCCGACGCTCCCGCTACGCAGCGTCTGGCCGAGGCCGAGGGCCTGTGGGCGCACGCGCTTTCGGCCGCACTGCGTCGCCGCGTGTTGGAGCAGGGCGAGGATGCCGTGAGCGCCGAGTCGCTCGCCGCGGCCGACCTGACCAAGGTTGCCTGGCCGGGCGACGCCGTGGCGACGGTTGCCGAGGGCGTGGACCTGGCGGCTGCAGGCGCAGATGGCGCTGGCGTAACCGGCGGGGAGGCCTAATATGGCCGAACTCACGCCTCGCATGAAGGAGCTCGTCCAGCCTTACCTGGCCGGTATTGAGCCCTACGATCCCAACTTTACGCCCACGCGCATCAACCTTTCGGCCAACGAGAACACCTATCCCGTGCCGGCTGGCGTGCGCGAGGCGGTCGACGCCGCCCTGGCTGCCACGCCGCTCAACCGCTATCCCGATCCCATGTCCAACGATCTGCGTGACGAGCTTGCCGCTTGGCATGGTGTGGCGCGCGAGAATGTCTGCGTGGGCAACGGCGGCGACGAGCTGCTCTATAACTACCTGTTGGCGTTTGGCGGCGCGGGACGGACCCTGCTCAACTGCCCGCCGTGCTTTAGCGAGTATGCGTTCTTTGCGTCGCTCTGTCAGACCGAGGTGCGCGACGTGTGGCGCGACCCCGCGACCTTTGAGCTCGACCAGGCAGCCGTGCTTGCGGCGGCGTCCGAGTGCAACCTGGCAATCGTGACCTCGCCCAACAACCCCACGGGTGACGTGGCACCGCTCGACTTTGTCGCGGCGCTGTGCGATGCGTGCCCCGGCATGGTAATGGTTGACGAGGCCTACGTGGAGTTTGCCGACGATTCGTTTGGCGCGGTCACCACGGCGCAGGGGCTTATCGCCGAGCATCCCAACCTGGTGATTCTGCATACGTTGTCCAAGGCGTTTGGCGCTGCCGGTACGCGTCTGGGTTACGTGATCGCGGCGCCGGAAGTCATCGACGTGTTCGCGGCGATTCGCCAGATCTATTCAGTTAACGTGCTGAGCCAGGCGGCAGCACTTGCCTGCGTGCGTGCCCGTGATGCCTACACGCCCGTGGTGGCACAGATCGCATCCGAGCGCGAGCGCGAGCTGTGCGCCCTGCGCGCAATGGCTGCCGAGGGCATGCCCGTGGAGGCATGGCCGAGCGCGGCGAACTTTGTGCTCGTGCGCACGCCGCATGCCACGCGCGTGCGCGAGCGTCTGCGCGACGAGTATTCGATTTTGGTGCGCGACTTTAGCTACGCGCCGGGGCTTGCGGACTGTCTGCGCATCACTGTGGGTACGCCGCAGGAAAACGACGAGGTGCTGGCCGCGTTTGCCGCGCTGGTGAAGGAGGAGATGTAGATGGACCGCTATGCCGAGGTAACCCGCAAGACGGGCGAGACCGACATTGTCGTAAAGCTCGACCTGGACGGATCTGGCGTGTGCGATATCTCGACCGGCGTGCCGTTTTTCGACCACATGCTCAACGCTTTTGGCCGCCATGGCCTGTTCGATCTGACGGTGCATGCGGTGGGCGACGTCGAGGTCGACGCGCACCACACCGTTGAGGACACGGGCATTGTGCTGGGCGAGGCGTTTTGCCAGGCGCTGGGCGACAAGGCGGGTATTACGCGCTTTGCCGACGCGGCGATCGCCATGGACGAGACACTCGTGATGGCCGCCGTGGATATCTCGGGTCGCGGGCAGGCCTATTGCGAGCTGCCCGTGCCGACTGAGCGCGTGGGCAGCTTTGATACCGAGCTGGCCGTCGAGTTCTTCTATGCCTTTGCGCGCGATGCCAAGCTCACGCTGCACGTGCGCGAGCTGGCGGGCGGCAATTCGCACCACATTATCGAGGCCGCCTTTAAGGCCGTGGGCCGCACGATGCGCCGCGCCTGCGAACTCGATCCCCGCGTGCAGGGTATCCCCAGCACCAAGGGCTCGCTGTAACCGTCACAAGGGTAAAACCACCACGAAGATGCCTGTCCTCTTTGTGGTGGTTTTGGATGATGAGAAGTGGAGGGGCCGCGTGGGCGAACCGAAGATCGTGGTGGTCGACTACCACAAGGGCAACTTGTCGAGCGTCGTGCGCGGGCTTGCGCGCGCCGGTGCTGCCGCCTGCACGTCGGACGATCCGGAGCAGATCCGCAACGCCGACGGCCTGGTCATCCCGGGCGTGGGTGCGTTCTATGACGCGATCGCCTTTATGCGTCAGAGCGGCGAGGAGGTGGCCGTGCTCGATGCCGTTGCCGCCGGAACTCCGCTGCTCGGCATCTGCCTGGGCCTTCAGCTGTTTTTTGAGCGCGGCAACGAGGGCGTGCCTGCGAACGAGGACGCGGACGCGGACGACGATGCCTCCGAGCAGGCCGGTGGTCCCTGGGTCGATGGCCTGGGCATCATGCGTGGCTCGTGCACGCACCTGGAGTCGAGCCGTCTGAAGGTCCCGCATGTGGGCTGGGACCAGGTGCGCATGACGCCCGCCGGTGCGGCCGATCCGTTGCTTGCCGGTTTTGCCGAGGGCGCCAACATGTATTTCACTCACAGCTACGCGGTGGCCGACGACGTCGATGCCGCCGATGTGTTGGCGCGCACGCACTATATACGGAGCTTCCCGTGCATCGTGCGCCACGGCAACGTGTGGGGCTGCCAGTTCCATCCCGAGAAATCCTCTGCGCTGGGTCAGCGCATCCTTAAGAACTTCGTGAGCATCGTCGAGGGGGCCGGCCGATGATTCTGTTTCCCGCAATCGATTTGATCGGCGGCAAGGTCGTGCGCCTGGAGCGCGGCGACCGGAGCCGCTGTAAGGTGTATTCTGACGACCCCGTGGCCGTTGCCCGCTCCTTTGCCGAGCAGGGCGCGAGCTGGGTGCACGTCGTCGACCTGTCCGCTGCCTTTGGCGAGGACGAGGACGCGTGCGCTGCCAACTCGGCAGCGATTAAGGCCATCTGCGGCGTCGACGGTCTGTCCGCGGACGTGGGCGGCGGCGTTCGTTCGCTCGCGCGCATCGACGAGCTGGCCGGCTACGGCGCGCGTCGCATCGCGCTAGGCACGGTGCTCGTGACCGAGCCGGGATTTGCCGAGGTGGCGGCGCAAGGCTTTGGCGAGTTACTGGTGGCAGACATTGCCGCCCGTGACGGCCAGGTCAAGGTGAATGGTTGGCGCGACGGCGCGGGTGTGGCGCTCGACGACGCCGTGGCGCAGCTCACCGAGCTGGGCTTTAAACATCTGGTGTATACCGATATCGCGCGCGACGGTATGCAGACGGGCATCGACGTGGCAGCATATCGCCACGTGGCCGAGGTCGCGGGCTTTCCCGTTGTGGCGTCGGGCGGCATCTCGACGCTCGATGATATCCGTGCGCTCGCCGCGGTGGGCGAGGGCGCTATTGAGGGCGCCATCACCGGTCGCGCGCTCTACGAGGGCAACTTTACGCTGGTACAGGCGTTGGCCGCCGCGCGAGGGGAGGAGTAGCCCATGCTTGCCAAACGCGTGATTCCCTGTCTGGATGTTAAGGACGGCCGCGTGGTCAAGGGCGTCAACTTTGTGAGCCTGCGCGATGCTGGCGACCCGGTGGAGCTGGCGCGCGCCTACGACCGCGAGGGTGCAGACGAGGTCGTCTTCCTGGACATTACCGCGACGAGCGACAACCGCGCGACGACCATCGAGATGGCGGCGCACGCGGCCGAGGAGCTCGCTATTCCCTATACCGTGGGCGGCGGTTTCCGCGACTTGGCGGGCATGCGAACCATGGTTGCCGCCGGTGCCGACAAGGTGTCGCTTAACTCTGCCGCCGTGCGCGATCCGTCGTTGATCAGCCAGGCCGCCGCGGCGTTTGGCAGCCAGGCCGTGGTCGTGGCGATTGATGCCAAGCGCGTGGGCCTGCCCGGTCAGCCGGATGCCGACAAGTGGGAGGTCTTCACGGCGGGCGGTCGCAACGCCACGGGTATCGATGCGGTGGCGTGGGCCGAGGAAGCGGCTCGTCGCGGCGCCGGTGAGATCTTGCTCACCAGCATGGACCGCGACGGCACCAAGGCCGGCTTTGACCTGGCACTCACCCGCGCCGTGGCGCGCGCGGTGCCGATCCCGGTGATCGCAAGCGGCGGCGTGGGCACGCTCGAGCATTTTGCCGAGGGCGTGATCGAGGGCGAAGCCGACGCCGTACTGGCGGCCAGCGTCTTTCACTTTGGAACTTTCAGCATTCGCGAAGTCAAAGAATATATGGCCTCTCAAGGCATCCCTGTCAGGTTGGACTTCTAGCGCTGCGGCTTGCCCAGGCGCCCGACCTTCCGGCTCCAACCCTCCTCGCGTACTTTAAGTACGCGTCGTCGGGCTTGTCGCTCGGAATCTCGGGCACCTGGACAACCCTCGCCGACCTGCGAAGTTTGAATTTGGGGAGAGAAATGGAAGAGATAACCGATCCTTCAAAACTTACGTACGACGCCCGCGGGCTGATTCCTTGCGTGGTTCAGCAGCATGACACCGGTGAGGTGCTTATGGTTGCTTGGATGAACGAGGAATCGGTGGGGCTGACGCTCAAGACCGGGACCACGTGGTTTTGGAGTCGCAGCCGTCAGGAGCTCTGGAACAAGGGCGCGACGAGTGGCAACATGCAGGAGGTCAAGGAGCTCTGGGCCGACTGCGATAGCGATACGCTGCTGGTCAAGGTGGACTCACCGGGCCCGGCCTGCCATACCGGCAACCGTACCTGCTTCTTTAAGCGCGTGGAAGGGGGAGTGCGATGAAAGTCGTGACGCCGTTCGAGGTCGCCGAATGCAACACCGAGCTCCTCCGCGCGGGCGTGCCATGCCGCGTGCACCTGACTGATGCCTGCGGGGCGCAGTCGCTTTGGCTCGAGGCCGAGAAGGAAAGGCTCAATGAGGCCCATGCCGTCATCGTCGAGTTCTTTGAGAAAAAGGGCGCAAAGCCTCGGTTCGATGAGACCGGTACCTACTTTACGCTGCAGTAACGAGAGGAAATAACCATGGGAGTCAGAACAGCTAACGTGCAGCCGGGAAACATCGGTGAGACGCTGACGGGACTGGCCGAGGTGATTCACGGCTGTCGCGATGCGCCGCCGCAGGAGAGCTATACCGCGCGTCTGCTGACCGACGTCGAGGACGAGCTTCTCAAGAAGCTTGCCGAGGAGGCGAGCGAGGTGATCATGGCCTGCAAGGATAACGACCACGATCACATCCGCTACGAGGCCGGCGACCTGATCTACCACCTGCTCGTGACGCTCGAGCGCTACGGCATCACCCTCGACGAACTGGCCGGCGAACTCAACGCCCGCCGCCACTAGTCATTGGGGACGTTCTTAAACGACTAGTTAGGCGAGGGGCGTGGATTCCCATTCGCCGGTGGGGTGGGGGATATCGAAGGCCCGGTAGCCGCAGTCGTAGGCGTGGGCCTGGGCCTCGCGGATGTTCCAGCAGATGTCGCAGGCGCGGTGCGCGTCCGAGCCAAAGGTGATGGGCACCTCGGCATGGGCGAAGCGGCGCAACAGCCCGGTCGCGGGGTAGTAATCGTCGAGCCCCTTGCGCGGTGCGGCGGTCGAGACCTCAACGCGGCGACCCGTATCGTGGGCGCATTCGGCCATCTGCTCCCAAAACGGCGCGGGGTCAAAGTCGGGTGCAAAGCCGTCCTTCGAAAAGCGCATGACCAGGTCGGGATGGGCCATCGCGTCAAAGTTGAGTGAGCTTTCGCAAGCACGGCACCAGTCGTCGACGTAGCACTCCCACACGCCGCGCACGCCTAAGTTTTCCCAAACATGCAAGTTGGTATCGTCGTCGATCCAACCGCAAAGGGAATCGGGTGTATCGGGGCGCGCGACGTCCTCTGTCCCTGCCGTGCCCGCGGCGCCTGCCGCAATATCGCCCGGGTTGCCAATCCAGTGCACGCTGCCCAGACGTACGACGGCGCCCTGGGACCAGTGCTCTACCAAGGGCTCGCAGCCCTCGTACCAATCGCATTCAAAACCGTAGATAAAGGTGAGCTCCGGCGCAATCTGCGCGGCGAGTTTGCGGGCGTCCTCAAAGGCCAAACGATGTGCCGGCAAGTCGCCCTCGACGACCTGCACCTCGCAGTTAGCATCCATACTGGCGGGCAGGGTAAGGTGGTCGGTCGAGACCATGACGCGGCAGCCGGCGGCAGCAGCGGCACGGACGTTGTCCTCGAACGAGGCGTGCCCGTCCGAGAACGAGGTATGAGTATGGCAATCGACCAGCGGACAGGCGGGCATGGCGACTCCTTTGCATTTGGTGAATCCGCTCCATTGTAATGGTGCAGCTCTCAACACGCCGCGCACGCCGGGTGCCGAAATCGAGTGGAAAGGCGGGGCGGCGCGTGCCGGCGCCGGCGACTACTTGCTTCGTGCCGCCGCGCGTTTGGCCTGCACTGTTACCATCGCGTGTCTCACGGCGGTGATGGGGCGATAGCGGATCATACGCGGTCCCGACCAACGCATAACCTCGCGGATCTTCTCGCGCATGGCAGGCCGGTAACAATGCGAAGGACATGCCGAGCAAAATGTCTTGGTGCCCATGTGCGGGCAGTGCTCAATGCGCGCGATGGCGTATTTCTGCAGCTCGGCGCATTCGGGGCAGAGCGTAATGGTTCGAAGGCCGAGTTTCACGCGCACGGACTCATCGCCGCCAGCCTGTTCGACCACATGCCCGCCGCCATGATGCCCACGACACCACAGCGCAATCATCTGCGACACCATTTGGGCCTCACGCTCACGTTTGCGTGCTAGCTCCGGTGTGTCGACTGGGCGCGCCATTAGCTCAGCCTCCCGTGCTCGACCGAAAGCGAGAAATCGGCAAACGCGCAGGTGCTGGCACGGTGGCTCACGAGCACAATGGTCTTGCCGCGGCGCTTGAGCTCGTCGATTGCCTGCATCACGGACGCCTCGTTGAGAGCATCGAGCGCGCTGGTGGGTTCGTCGAGCAAGATGAAGGGTGCGTCGTTGAGGAAGATGCGCGCAAGGCCGATGCGCTGGCGCTCGCCGCCCGAAAGCGAGTCGCCCAGCTCGGCAACGGGCGTGTCGAGTCCCTGCGGCAGACGGTCGATGAGCGTGGTGAGTGAGGCGGAGCGGCAAGCGTCGAGCAGCTCGGCATCGGTGGCGTTGGCGTGCGCGACCAGCAGGTTCTCGCGTACGGTGCCGCAGAACAGATGCGTGTCCTGGGTCATATAGGCCTCGTGGCTGCGCAGGCTCGCCGTGTTGATGTGGCGGGCATCGACGCCGCTCACCGTGATGGTGCCGGCTGCGGGGTCCCAAAAGCGCATGAGCAGCTTAAGCAGCGTCGACTTGCCCGAACCCGAGCGCCCCATGATGCAGGTCATGGTACCGGGCGCAAAGGTGCAGGTCACGTCGTCGAGGATGAGACTCGCAGCGGTGTCGTTCGCGACCTGCTCTGTGGCGCCCGCACCGCCCGCGTCCACGCCGCCCACATAGCTAAAGCTCACATGCTCGGCTGCGGCGCCGGCAAACTCAACGTTCTGTCCATCGGCGACCTCGGCGCACTGGGGCTGCTCGTCGAGCAAATCGAGCACGCGTGCGCCCGAGGCGAGCGTCTCCTGCAGTGAGGCGCCCAGGCGGCTCACGGCCATCACCGAGCCAAACGACGACACAAAGGTAAAGACGGCGACAAACGCTGCGGCAAAGTCAATCGTTCCCGCAGCCACCAGCTGCAGCGCACGCCCGAGCATCACCAGATTAGCCACAAGAATAAGCGCATCGGCTACGGCCTCGCTGACCGCCTGGCGGCGCTTGAGGCGCGCGTCCACGGCGCCGACTTGCTCGGTCAGCTTGCCCAGGGCACGGCTGCGATCGGTGCCACCGGCAAACTGGACGGTCTCGCCCGCGCCGCGCAGACTGTCGAGTACAAAGGCGCCCAGCTTACCGGCGCCCTCGCGGCTCTGGCGGCCGGTGGTGCCGCATGCCTTGGCCGAGGTCAGGGGCAGCAGCACGCCCAGGACCGCGTAGGCCACGAGCGCGATGCCCGCGAGCTCGGGGCTCACAGCCAGCAAAAAGCCCTCAAACACAACGGTGCAGACCAGAGCTATGGCAATGGGCGAGATGGTGTGCGCGTAGAAGACCTCGAGCAGCTCGATATCCGAGGTGACCAGGCTCACGAGCTCGCCCTTGCCGCGGCCCTCGAGCTTGGCGGGGGTGAGCTGGCGCAGGGCGCCAAACACCAGGTCGCGAATGTGTGCGAGCAGACGGAATGCGATGTAATGGTTGCAGAGCTGCTCGCCGTAGTGGAGCGGCCCGCGCGCGATGCCGCAGGCGGCACAGGCCGCGCATGTGACGATAAGACCAAGCCCCAAGGCGTTGCGGCCCAGCGCGGCCATAAGGCCAAGGGCGCCAAAGGCCGGCACGAACGCGGCGGTGAGCATGCCAATGCTGCCCAGCGCGACGGCTAGCACAAGCCAGCCGGCAAGCGGTCGGACGAGCCCCATCATGCGCCACATGATGGACGGCGCCGAGCGACGGGCGCGGCCGGAGTCAGGCACCGCGGCAGCGGAAGACGAGCCGGCACCGTTGAGGCCATCGGTACGGGCGGTGCTGCCGTCAACAGCCTCAACCGCGCCGGCATCCTCGGCATCACCCTCCGCATACGCATATGCCGAGAGCTGCTCCTGGCTGTTCCACATGCGCGCATAGGCGCCCGCGGTTGCCAAGAGCTCGCCGTGAGTCCCGCGCTCGGCAATGCGACCGCGTTCCAGCACCAGAATCTGGTCGGCGTCCACGATCGTCGACAGGCGGTGTGCCACCACAATTACAGTGTGCTCGCCGGCAAGCGATGCGATGACCTCGCCGATCGCGGCTTCGCTCGCAGCGTCCACATTGCTCGTAGCCTCGTCAAACACATAGATCGGCGAGTCGTGCAGCAGGGCGCGTGCCATGCACACGCGCTGGCGCTGGCCACCCGAAAGGTTGGTGCCGCCCTCGTTAATCACCATGTCGAGCCCGCCGTTGGCCTGCACAAAGGCCGCCACGCGCGTGCGGCCGAGCGCGCGCAAAAGCTCGGCGTCGGTGGCGTTGGGCTGGGCGAGCAGCAGGTTGTCGCGCAGGGTGCCGGCAAACAGGTAGCCGTTGGTGGGCACCAGGGTGACGGCACGCATGAGTGAGGCGGCCGTGGCATCGCGCAGCTCGACGCCGCCAATGCGAACGCTGCCACGGTAGGCACCCTTGCGGCCCGCGATAATCCCCGCGAGCGTGGACTTGCCGCCGCCGCTTTCGCCCACGAGTGCCACGAGCGAGCCGTGCGCAATGGTCGCGCTGGCGCTGTCCAGCACCGTGCGGTTGCCGTATACATAGCTCACGCCCGCGAGCTCGATATCGCCGCGACCGTCAAGCTCAACATCGCCGCGCTCGGGCTCGGGCGTATCCAAAATGCCAAACATGCGGCGCGAGGCGGCCATGCCGTTCATGGCCGTGTGGAACAGCGATCCCAGGCGGCGCATGGGCAAAAAGAACTCCTGCGACAGAAAGACGATGAGGAAGGCAGCCTCAAAGCCAATCTTGCCCGTGGCGAGCTGCAGCGCGGCTACGATAATGCCGAGCGCGGCGCCCATATAGACGACCAGGTCCATAACGCAAATGGAGCGCAGCTGCATCACCAGCAGGCGCATGGTCGCTGTGCGGAAACGCTCGGACTCTGCGTTGATGCGCTCGTGCCAGCTGCGATCGGCCTGGTAGACCTTAAGGGTGGTGAGACCCTGCACGGCCTCCAGGAACATGCCGCCCAGATCGACATAGCTGCCCCAGTACTCGGCACCGATCTTTTTGGCGTTGCGCATGACCATCATGATGGAGACGGGGATGACCGGAACGCAGGCGAGCAGCAGCGCGGCGGGAAGACCCGCCTGGCCCACGAGCAGTACAAACAGCGTGATGGGTGCCAAGCCCGCAAAGAAGAGCTGCGGCAGGTAGCCGCCAAAGTACACCTGGAGTTGCGTGGCGCCCTCGACGCTGGTCTGGACGGCCTCGGCGGTGGGGACGGTCTCGGTGTAGGAGGGGCCGAGTGCGGTGAGCTTGTCGTAGACGAGCGAGCGCACGCGGCGGACGGCTTTGAAGGCGGCCTTGTCACCGGAACGCTGCGCCAGATAGATGGCGGCGGCGCGCACGATGATGGCGCCGGCGAGCGGCGGAGTTGCCTGCGCGAGCGCGTCGACGGCGAGTGCAGCCGGCAGTCCGCCGGCAACGATGCCGCCCAGAATGCGCGCGAGGATCCACATCACCGTGATGTTTGCCATCAGCGCGATCCATTTAAACAGGACGCTCGCCACAATGTAGGGCGTTGCCTGCGGAACCAGGGAGAAGAGCCGCTTCTCGAACATGAAACCTCCTATGCCGTAACGGTGCCGGGCTGGGTCCTCGGCAGCCGTTTAGTTAGCCAAATGCAACTAGAGTAACATCGTGCAGCGGGTAAGTATGCCGAGGGTAATTTTTAGCCGATGAACTGCGTAGAAAGTTCAAAATTGTTGAGTGCGGCGAACTTTGTGGTGGACGGAATGCGGGCGCAATTTTGATCGTGTGCGGCCCGCTCCAAAACGTGTACGTCAGCCTCCAAAACCGACAAAAAATGACATGTTTGGAGGCTGACGTACATGTTTGGATAGGGGCAAGGGCGACGACGGACGAAAGTCACGCCTGTGCCACGTTCGATGTGCTAGCGTTTGGGTGAATAAAACGAGCCCGTGCGGAAAGGATCCGGACCGTATGCAACGTGGAAGTACATCTCCGCTGTCCCGCGAGACCGATGCGCCCGAAACCATCGTCAAGCTGGAGTGCGACATCGATGATGCGTCGCCCGAGGTACTCGCCTATGCCGCCGATTGCCTGCGCGAGGCCGGCGCCCGCGAGGTGCACTGGCTGCCCCTCTACTGCAAAAAGGGCCGCCCCGGATGGCAGTTGCAGGTAATCTGCGCCCGTGAGGACATTGACCGCCTGCAGACGATCATCTTTTTGGAAACCACGACCAACGGCATCCGCCGCCAGGTTATGGAGCGCGTCTGCCTGCCGCGCCGCTTTGAGCAGGTGGCGACGCCTTGGGGCGAGGTGGCCGTCAAAGTAGCCACCCTGCCCGACGGCAGCGAGCGCGCGGCGCCCGAGTACGAGGACTGCGCCCGCCTTGCCCGTGAGTACGACGTGCCGCTCCAGCGCGTGATGCAGGCGGCACAAGCCTCGGCACTGCGATTTGAGTAACGCGGCCGGTGGCACGCCACGTCCAGCCCCATCAACCCCACCCGAAAGGACCACCATGAAATACCTCATCGCCTCCGACATCCACGGCTCGGCATACTGGACCGAGCGCCTGGTCGCCGCCATCGAGTCCGAGCAGCCCGACCGCATCGTGCTGCTAGGCGACCTGCTCTACCACGGCCCGCGCAACGACCTGCCGCGCGACTATGCCCCCAAGCGTGTGATTCCGCTGCTCAACGCCCTGGCCGACCGCATCATCGCGGTGCGCGGCAACTGCGACGCCGAGGTCGACCAGATGGTCCTCGACTTCCCCGTCATGGCCGACTACGCCACGCTGTTCGACGAGACCGGCCGCGAGCTGTTCCTGACGCACGGCCACGTCTTTGGCGCCGGCATGCATAACAGCGTTGACCACGCGCCCGCGCTGCCCGAGGGCTCCGCGCTCGTCTACGGCCACACGCACATCAAGGTTAACGAGGCAAGCGCTGTGCACCCGGGCCTGTGGCTCTTCAACCCCGGCAGCGTGAGCATCCCCAAGGACGGCACGCACAGCTATGGCATCTACGAGGACGGCGCGTTCCGTCACGTGATCCTGGAGGAGGAATAACCATGGCCGAGCATATGGCTCAGCAAAATGCCGAGGGTTCGCGCGACCTGTTCACGCTGGTAGACGCGTCGGCCGAGCTGCAGCATCTGGTGCAGACCATCTGGCGCCTGCGTCAGCCCGACGGCTGCCCGTGGGACCGCGAGCAGACGCATCAGAGCATTGGCAAGAACATGATAGAGGAAGCCTACGAGGCGCTCGATTGCATTGAGGCGGACGACGTGGCGCATCTGCGCGAGGAGCTGGGCGATGTGCTCATGCAGGTGGTGCTGCATGCGCAGATTGCGGCGGATGCCGGTGAGTTTACGCTTGCCGATGTGGCGCGCGATATCGACGCCAAGCTCATCCGTCGTCACCCGCACGTGTTTGGCGATGCGGATGCCGAGAGCTCCGACGAGGTGCTCAAGATTTGGGACGAGGTCAAGCTTGCCGAGAAGGCCGCCAAAGACCAGGCCGTGGCGGCAGGCGAGGCTGCGCCCGAGGGTCTGCTCGACGGCGTGCCCACGCACCTGCCGGCGCTGATGCAAGCTCAGAAGGTGTCGCGCAAGGCGGCGGCCGTGGGCTTTGAGTGGGAGACGGTCCAGGATGTGTGGGACGAGGTCGCCGAGGAGCGTGCCGAGTTTGAGGCCGAGGCGCCCGGCTCGCCCGAGCGCGAGATGGAATTTGGCGACCTGCTCTTTGCCCTAGTCAACGTCGCGCGCAAAGAGGGGATTGACGCCGAGAGCGCCCTGCGCGCGAGCACGGCCAAGTTCCGCCGTCGCTGGGCTGCGATGGAGCAGATGGCGGCCGGTGCTCACGTGGATCTTGCCGAGCTTTCGACCCACGGCCTCAACGACCTGTGGGATGCTGCAAAGGCGGAGGAGTAAGACTGCGGGAACGACGGGCTGACACGCCTCATCGTTCCCGCTAAATTTTTCGAAAATCAAGTGTATCCCTCGGCTAACTTAGGGCATAATGCAAAAAGTGCGACATGGCTAACTTACGGAGACGCACCGACGGTGCGCGGTCAGCCGGTCGTTTGCATCCATTACGTTTCCAAGTGAGAGGGAGACAACATGAGCGATATTTTGGACGTCTACGGTCGCGAGGTGCTCGACAGCCGCGGCAATCCCACTGTCGAGGTCGAGGTCGTGCTCGAGGACGGTAGCTTTGGCCGCGCAATGGTGCCTTCGGGCGCTTCGACCGGTGCCTTTGAGGCCTGCGAGCTGCGCGATGGCGACAAGGGTCGCTACCTGGGCAAGGGCGTTTCGCAGGCCGTCGAGCACGTCAATAACGAGTGCGCTAACGCCGTCGTGGGCCTCGACGCCTTCGACCAGCGCGCCGTCGATGCCGCGCTGATTGCCGCGGACGGTACCCCCAACAAGACCAAGCTCGGTGCCAACGCCATCCTGGGCGTGTCGCTGGCCGTCGCCCGCGCCGCTGCCGAGTCGGCGGGTCTTTCGCTGTACCAGTACCTGGGCGGCGTCAACGCCCATCTGCTGCCCACGCCCATGATGAACATCCTCAACGGCGGCGTGCATGCCGACAATAACGTCGACTTCCAGGAGTTCATGATCATGCCGGTGGGCGCCCCGAGCTTTGCCGAGGGCCTGCGTTGGTGCGCCGAGGTCTACCACACCCTCAAGGGCGTGCTGCACGAGGCCGGCCTGGGCGGCGGCGTGGGCGACGAGGGCGGCTTTGCGCCCAACCTTAAGACCAATGCCGAGCCGTTCGAGTACATTACCAAGGCCGTCGAGAAGGCTGGCTTTAAGCCCGGCGTCGACTTCATGTACGCCATGGACCCGGCCTCGACCGAGTTCTACAACGCCGAGACCGGCATGTACGAGCTCAAGGGCGAGGGTGTGGAGTATACGAGCGCCCAGATGGTTGATTACTGGGAGAAGCTCGTCGACACCTATCCCATCATCTCCATCGAGGACGGCATGGCCGAGGAAGACTGGGACGGCTGGGTTGAGCTCACCCGTCGCATTGGCAACAAGGTGCAGCTGGTGGGCGACGACCTGTTTGTCACCAACACCGAGCGCCTCAAGAAGGGCATCGAGCTGGGTGCCGCCAACGCGATTCTGGTCAAGGTCAACCAGATCGGCACGCTCACCGAGTCGCTCGAGGCCATCGAGACCGCCAAGGAGGCCGGTTACGCCTGCATCGTGAGCCACCGCTCCGGCGAGACCGAGGACTCCACGATCGCCGACCTGGTCGTGGGCGTCAACGCCGGCCAGATCAAGTCGGGCGCCCCGTGCCGCAGCGACCGTATCGCCAAGTACAACCAGCTCATCCGCATCGAGGACGAGCTTGAGGGCAGCGCGCGCTACGCCGGCAAGGCCGCGTTCTACAACATTCGCTAGGCACGCGGAGCTCGCGGGGGCGGGGAAGACTCGGATTCGCCTTGCTCCAGCCGGGCGCTGTTGAGCACCATTGGGCGCTGGGCCATATGGCTCAGCGCCTTTTTTATGTCGAGCAAAGGCCGCCGAAGGCGTTGCGTGTGCTCGTGCTATAACTAGAATACTTAGCGCAAACAAACCTCAACCGCACAAGGCGCACATGGATCAGATTTATGACAACAGGTACTATTCCGTCGGTTCGCGTGAGCCGTCGCCTCGCCGTGCGCGCACGGTGCAGCTCGGTGGGTCCGCCTACGCCGGTGCCGACCGCTCCGCGCAGCGCCCGACAAGCACCTCGCGCCCCAATGCTCAATCGAATACTTCGGCAGATGGACCGGTGCGCCCGCCACGTTCGTCGCATGCATCGCGTCCCTCGACTCAGGCACACGACAAATCGAGCAGGCCTTCGAGCCGTCTTTCGGGCTCGGACTTTATGCGCTACGCCAACGACAATGCGGTGGTCAAGGCAATCTATGACTTTACGCATGGCTCTCTGCGTCCGCTGTTTATCGGTATCGTGGTGGCTCTGGCGCTCGTGAGCCTGTATTTCCCCGTGCGCGACCTGTACGTTGCAAAACGCTCGAACGACATCTTGGCCAAGCAGGTCGAGATTCGCGAGCAATACAAAGATGAGATGAAAAAAGACACTGACAAGTGGCTCTCGGAAGAGGGCATTAAGGATCGGGCACGGGAACTGGGCATGGCGATGCCCGGCGAGAAGAGGATTGAAGTGCTGGGCCTGGACGATGATTCGGATTCGTCGTCGAGCAAAAAGTCCTCAAACGCCAAGAAGGCCAGTGAAGTGGCCAAAGAGATCGAAGAGGTCGGCAAGGACGCACCGTGGTACATCCAGACGCTCGATATGCTGTTTGGATTTAACGGCGTCGAGGGCCAGACGGTCGCGTCCAGCGGCGAGTAGGCGAGTAGCGCCCGGAGGGGAGCCCGCAATGGCAGATTGCAAACGATATAAGGTGGCCGCGATCGACCTGGGAACGGTGTCGTCGCGACTGGTGCTGGCGCAGGTCGAGGCCGGGGCGATCGTGGAATCGTTCAAGCATACCGAGATCACCGACTTGGGCGAGGGCGTGGACGCGACGGGCCGCTTTTGCGAGGCGGCGGTCGAGCGCGTGCTCGCCGCATGCCGCATGTTTGTGGACGAGGCGCGCACCTTTGGGGCCGCGTGCGTCTGCACCACCTGCACGAGTGCCGCGCGCGATGCGTCCAACGCCGCACTGCTGCTGGACGGCCTGCGCGAGCTGGGGCTTGAACCGCAGGTGATTCCGGGCGAGGTCGAGGCACGCCTGACATTTTTTGGCGTGGCGCACGACTTTGCCGGTGAACGCATTATCGTCGCCGATTCGGGCGGTGGCTCCACGGAGCTCGCGACGGGCGTATACGCTCCGGAGCGCGGGGTCTTTGCGCTGGAGGGAACGCGCTCGCTGGACATCGGTTGCCGTCGCGTGACGGAGCGGTTTTTCTCGGCGCTGCCGCCCGCGGACGGCGAGCTCGCGGTTGCCGCCGCGTGGGCGGGCGAGCAGTTCTCCGCCTATTTTGAGGGCCTGCCGAGCAATTATGAGCGTGCAGAGCGCCTGGTCGCGGTGGGCGGTACCGTCACTACGCTCGTGGCGCTGGTCCACGAACTGGAGCCGTACGACTCGAGCTTTGTGCACCTGCGCGAGCTTTCGATGGAGCAGATTTCTGCCGCTATCGAGCGCATGTCCACGCTGGACGTGGAGAGCATTGCCGCGTTGCCAGGCGTGCAGCCCAAGCGCGCGGGCGTGATTCTGGCCGGCGCCGTGGTGATTCGCGAGCTCATGCGCGCCGGTGGCTACGATGCGCTCACCGTAAGCGAGAACAGCCTGCTCGCTGGCATGGCCACCACCATCAACGAGACCCTCGACGGCAAAACCTCCACCATCGCCTGGACCCCCAGCCTCAGCACCCTCTAACTATTCCACCGCAACTTAGAGTCCCGCCGGCGTGAAAAAGAAACGAGCCCGCATCCCTTGGGGACACGGGCTCGAAAGCTCCATATGGTAGGGGCGGTGGGACGTCCGCGTATTTGCTGCGCAAATCCGCACCGGCTTCGGCCGCCTGCCGGCGCCCTCGCCGGCTCGCTACGGACGCTGCGCGTCCGCTTTACGCTCGCCCCCTCGCGGGTTCGAGTCCCACCGGCATCCAGAAGAAACGAGCCCGCATCCCTTGGGGACACGGGCCCGTAAACAATACGTGGTAGGGGCGGTGGGACTCGAACCCACAATCCTTGCGGCGAGAGATTTTAAGTCTCCTGCGTATGCCAATTCCGCCACGCCCCCGTGAGACTAGAAGTCTAGCACAAGCCGCCCGTTACGCGTTGACAGCCATCGAGTGCTGGCCCGACTTTTCCAAGTACTCGGCAAACTTTGCCTCGTCGCCCTTGTTCTGGTACTGCAGAGCCAGCAGGTACTCCAGACGGCAGCTCTTGACCTTGTCGTCACCGGCCTCTTCGAGCATGCGCTCCAGCTCGGGAATGTCGTTGTGGCGCTTGAGGATCATCGTGTCGTACATCAGCTGGCATTCGTGTGCGACTGCCTCGGCCTGACCGCCCTCAAAGCCCTTGATCTCGTGCAGAAGCTCCTTGGACTTTTTGCGGTCCTCCTGGCCAACGTAGTAGTTAAAGGCTTTGATCACCAGGTCGACGCGCTGCATCTTGGGCAGATTGAGCCCCAGCAGCAAATCGAACATCTCATCGGCGCGCTTGTGGTCCTCGCGCAGCAGATAGGAGTTCAGGCGCAGGTAGTCGCGGTTGTAGCGCGGGTACAGCATGCTGGTGAGTCTGCCGTCGAGCAAACGATCGAACTCGTCCCACTGCTTGGCAGCCATAAGCTGCTGCAGGCGCTTGAACGTTGTGCGTTTTTTGACGCTAAAGAACACCGACACGGCGATGCAGATGATAACGACGGCGGTCCAGAGTGTGCGGGAATCGGGCATATTGGGATCCTTAGTCGCTCATAAAGCGAGCGGTATGACAACACGTACTAGATGTATTATACGCAGCGCGCAAGCAAACTGGCATAAAAGCTCATCGAGGCTGAGTGCCATCGCTCGCTGCGGTACACTTACCTAAAGTAAACCATGAAGGGAGACATTACCTATGAAGAAGATCGTTTTGGCTTGCGGTGCTGGCGCTGCTACTTCCACGCTTGTTGCCCAGAAGGTCGCCACCATGCTCGACGCCAATGGTTATGCCGGCAAGTATGAGATCGTGCAGTGTGCCATCTCCGAGGCCAAGGACTACTGCGACGAGGGCGCCGACCTGCTGATCGCCACCACCGTTGCCCCCGAGGGCCTCACCTGCCCGTACGTGAGCGGCGTGCCCTTCATGACGGGCATGAACCGCGTCGCTGCCGAGAAGGCCGTCCTCGACGTCATGGCTCAGTAGGCGCTGACTGTATGAGTGAGCAGAACGCCAACCCGGTCGAGCTTTTTGGCATGCGCGTTGCCCATGTGGGCATCAACGCCACCGACCCGGCAGACGCCTTGGAGATCGCGGAGCTGTTCTCGACGATGATGGGCCTGCCCGTTATCGAGACCCCGGTTTCGTACTTTAACGATTCGCTGGTCGAGGTTATGAAGCAGAACGGTCGTGGCACCAAGGGCCACATTGGCTTTGCCGTCAACGACATCGATGCGGCCGAGAAGTGGTTTGCCGAGCGCGGGCTCGAGGTCAACGAGGAGTCGCGCGCGCTGCTGCCCGACGGTAGCACCAAGCTCGTGTACTTTAAGCGCGAGTTCGCCGGCTTCGCCGTGCACCTGTGCCGCGAGTAGCGCACGAGCTGCTTTAGTTAGCAAAAAGGGATAGGGCCGTATGGCCTTATCCCTTTATTTATGCCGAGGGATCGACTTTTGCAACGGTCAAAAAACCGAAGTCTAATACTTTTCCGAGAAGTGAACGAGACAAATCAGCCCCCCGAAGCATCGACACTTTAAGGGCATCGTTTCCTGCAGTTTCGATGCTGGAATCCTGCGATTTTGCGGCCGAAAAATGCGGATGCTTCGGGGGTCCGAATATGGTCGTTCACTTCTCGGGAAAAGTATTAGACCTCGATCCACGAGGGGGCATCCCTACCGTGGCAGGCGAATCGTAAAGCGGCTGCCGACCCCTTCGACCGAGGTCACACCGATGACACCGCCATGGCTATCGACGATCCACTTGGCAATGGCAAGCCCCAGACCCGAGCCCTGCGCGCCGGCATCGCGCGCGTTGTCGGCGCGGTAGAACCGCTCGAACGCGTGAGCTGCGGATTCCTGGTTCATGCCGATACCCTCGTCCTCAACGCTTATGTCGATCGTGCCCATGCCCGCATCCGGCGCTACGCCAAACGAGATGGGCGTTCCCGCATCCGAGTACTTGGCGGCATTCTGCACGATCACGCGCAGAGCCTGCTTCACGAGCGCCACGTCGACGGACGCGTCGCAGCGCGGGTCGCTGGCAAGCAAGGCGTCAAAAGCCAGCCGATACGTGTGCTCGGCATCGATCATCTGCGACTCCTCGCATACCTCGCCGACCAGTGCGGCCAGGTTGGTATTCGCATGCCGCAGGGCCGTGCGTCCGGCATCGCCGCGCGCCAAAAACAGCAGCTGCTCCACGAGCTCCTGCATGTGCTCGCTTTCGGCCTTGAGCGAGGCGATGGACTCTGCCAGTACGTCCGGGTCGTTTTTACCCCAGCGGTCGAGCATGTTCACGTAGCCCTGAATCACCGCGATGGGCGTGCGCAGCTCGTGGCTCGCATCGTTGACAAAGCGCATCTGCTGCAGCTTGGCCTCTTGCATCTGGCGCAGCAGGCGGTTGAGTGCGACCTCGATGCTTGCCAGGTCGGCGTCGCCGGTGGTGACGCTCGGCGAGTCGACGCTTGCGCGCTCGATGGCCTGCTCCAGCGTTTCCATCTTGCCGCCGGAGAGCTGCATACGGCCGAGCTCGTCCACGCGCAAGGCAAGGTCGTTGAGCGGCGCCATGGTGCGGCGCACGCGGCGGGCGCCGCCGAGCATGTTGAGCACGCTGATGACCTGCCAACCCATAACGACAAGGTAGAGAGGCCATAGCGCGACGAGGTCCTGCGCGAGGGGGAAGGTCTTGGTGGTACGCGCAAACTCGACGGTATAGGTGAGCGTTGTCAGGTCCCAGCCGCGTGCGGGCGTCAGCGACATGCCGTGAACGGTGGCGCCGGGAATCCAGCCTGCGGTAAACGCGCTGTCGGGCAGCGTCTGGTTGTATCCATAGACGAGGATCGCCGCCGCAATCACCATCAGCAACAGATCGAGCCAGACGTAGCTCATCAAGCGGCGCCACATATAGCCCCAGTTGATGGCGCGGGCGATGGAGGTGACGCGCTTGGCCTCGGCGTTATGCGCGGCAGACATAGCCCACCCCGCGCACGGTCTGGATGATGCGGGCGCCGCCAGCGTCTTCGATCTTGGCGCGCAAATGTGCGATGTGCACATCGACGTTGTTGGTATCGCCCACGTAGTCGTAGCCTAGCGCCTCATGCGCGATGCGCTCGCGCGTGAGCACGGTGCCGGCGTGCGCCATAAGCAGGGCGAGGACGTCGAACTCGCGGGCCGTGAGCGCGATGGGCGAGCCGCCGACCGTGACTTCGCGGCGGTCGGGGTCGAGCGCAACCGAGTCAACGGTAAGCGCGGCGTGGGAGGGCGTGGCAGCGGTCTGGGTCGTGTCGGTTGCCGGGGACATTGTGGCGATACCGGCGCCCGCGCCGCCTGCCGCGCCCGCCCCAGTACCGGCGCCGCCAACGCCCGAAGCCGCCCGCACGGCCTCCGAGCGCTTCAGTGCCACGCGGATCCGTGCGAACAGCTCCTCAATCGCAAATGGCTTGGTCAGGTAATCGTCAGCACCGGCGTCAAGCCCTGCCACCTTGTCCATCACGGCATCGCGCGCGGTGACCATAATCACCGGCACATCCTTGTGCTTGCGGACACGTCGCAAGACCTCCATGCCGTTGAGCTGCGGCAACAGTACGTCGAGCAGAATCAGATCGTAGTCGCGCTCCAGCGCCAGGTCAACGGCGGTGCGGCCATCGGCGGCGTGTTCCACCTGGTAGCCCTCGTGCTCCAGCTCGAGCGTCACAAAGCGGGCGATTTTCTCCTCGTCCTCTACGATCAAGATCCGTGCCATGCGTGCCCCCGTCTGCGATTACTTGTCGTCGTTGAGATTTTGCTTGATGTCGTCCGCGGCGTTGGCAGCGCTATCCATAAGGTTGTTGATGCTGCCGGGCACGTCGCCGTCGCTGTCGATGCGGTAGCGCATGCCAAAGAACAGGCCAATCAGCATCAGCCATATCGTGGCGCCCCAGGCAAACAGCGCGACGATGGGGATCAGGATGGGGATGTTGAGGATGATCGCATCGCGGCGCGTGGCGATAAACTTGGTGTCCAGACTCAGGCGGAAGAGCTTTTTGAGGTACTCCCACACGCTGTCCATCTTCTTGGAGAAGTCGGTCTTTTCGCTCGACTTTTCGTAAGCGACCTGCGCGGCGACCATCTCGGCAGAGGGCTCATCGACTGGCGCGGACTTGGTGGCGGCATGCGCCGACGTGGTCTGGGTCTTGCCCTGCGACTCGAGCCAAATGATGGCGTCCAAAACGTTGCCGTCGGCAGCGTCGAGCGCGGCCTTGGCATCGGTGTAGCTCACGTTGCACTTGGTGCGGATAGTTTCAACTTTTTCGAGGTCGTCCATGACCTGTCCTTTCGTTCGATGGGCGCGACGCCGGGCAATTTGCTCGGGTGCGAGCGTTGCGTTCGGCGGTCTGCGTTGCGCCGCCCCGCCCTTGGTCGAACTCTATAGTGCAGGTTATAGATTAAGCGATTCTTGAGCCAAGATTAATGTTGGATGAGTTTTTGGGTGGCGGTGGGGAAGGAGAGGTGTCCTTCTGGGTAGCTAGCAGCGAGGTCTAATACTTTTCTGAGAAGTGAACGAGCTAAATCGGACCCCCGAAGCATCGACACTTTAAAGGTGCCGTTTCCTGCGGTTTCGATACTGGAATCCTGCGATTTTGTCGATGAAAACTGCGGATGCTTCAGGGATCCAAAAACAGACGTTCACTTCGCGGAAAAGTATTAGAGCTCGATAGCGAGGGATGGGGCGCCGGTGTAAAACGGCGTCAGAAATGGGATAAACAAGGCAAACGGATCACATGGATCAATAATCACGTTGCAAAAGTATGAAAATATCCTACAATTGCAGCATGAAGTACTTTAGCAACATAACGGCGATAAGCGAGCTTTCCGAGAGTGAGGGCGTGTTTACCACGGCCCAGGCGGCTCGCATGGACATCTCTCGAGACGCACTGGCACACTCATGCCGTGTGGGGCGTCTTGAACGGATATGCCACGGCGCCTACCGGATGTCCGGAACGCAGCGCCGAGACACCGACGAGCTCAACGCTCTTTGGAAGCTCACCAATCCTTCCCTTTGCGCGTGGGAGAGAAAGCGCCAGTGGGATGGCATTGCCGTGAGCGGTACGACTGCGGCGAACCTACAGCAAATGGGCGATTTCTATCTGTCTCCCTACAGGATGACCGCACCCATGCGCATCAATACAAGAAATAAATCCCTTTCTTTTGCAAAGCGCGAGATTGCTGAGCAGGATATCGTTTGGCTCGACGGCCTGCCGGTAACCAAGCCCGAGCGTACGCTTGTCGATCTTTGCCTCGATTGCGAGGACCCCTCATTAATTATTGATGCCTATAACGACGCACTTGGGCGAGGGTTCAACACGCAACGGCTGAAAGATCTTGTAGAAGAGAACTCTAAAACCGCCAAAAGACGCGAGCTCATGAGGCCTTTGCTGATGGTGCTAAACGGGTAACGCGAATATGCATGCTGACTCTTATGGCATTCCGCCGCGCTGACCTGTGTCGATCACCTATACTGGTTGAGCTCAACTGGAGAGGTGATAACTAGTTATGAAATCAATCAATGTTGCAGCAGCGATTATTCAGAAGGACGGAAAAATCCTGAGCTGCCAGCGCGGCTATGGCGAGTTTAAAGACGGCTGGGAATTTCCGGGCGGCAAGCTCGAGCCGGGCGAGACCGGCGAGCAGGCAATCGTGCGCGAGATTCAAGAAGAGCTCGAGGTCACGATCGGTAACCTCGACTATCTTTGCACGGTCGAGCACGATTACGAGACGTTCCACCTGTCGATGCAGTGCTACCTGGCTAACATCCTTTCGGGGGAGTTCAAAGAGCACGCTCACGAGGACATGAAGTGGCTCGATACCAATAACCTGTGGGATGTCGATTGGCTTCCGGCGGACGTTAAAGTCGTTAGGGAACTCGAAAAGAAACTTGGACTTAAGTAAGAAAGGAGCGGGTGCCACATGGTGCCTCGCTCCTTTTTGTTACTCGGCTCCACTAAGATTGCTGAGCATAAATCCGTAAATGTCCTGACGCACGGGCGCATTGAGCTCATATTCGATTTCGACGGCGTTGTCGCCGCTTTTAGTCTTAATGGCTTCGAACTCGCCGGTCGGATGCATTTCGCCTAAGAAATAGAACTCCCTACCGCCCTTATCGTCCTTGTTCTTACGCATAAACAAATACGTCTTTAGCCCGTTGCCCGGCCATGCCTGCAGGCGCAGAATCTCGGGGGAGTTGAGCGTGCGGTTGTTCTTAGAGATTGCAACTAGCTTGCTTGGCGAAACAAAGCGGTCTTCATACTGAATTGACTCACTAATGTCGGGTGCCTTGTCATAGTTAATAAACACGGGGAATGTATTGGTCTTCTCGTCGTAGAAATAGCCGCCAAGATTTTGGCCGTTGATGTTCTTTTCCCAGTTCATCAAGCGGCAAACCTCCTCGTACGTGTACTTGGCGTTGAGAACGAAATTTGTGTTTTCGTATGTCTCGGCATAATCGAGTCGGTTGCGCGCAATGCCAAAATCCAACACCTCGAGAATCTGACGCTTGAACTCTGCGTTGCGCAGGGCGCTTGCAAACACTTCGGTCAGGCGAGGTCCGCATCCATCGTCAATAAGCAGGGAGACGAAATCCTTGGGAGTGGCGAAGTCGCCCTTTAGGACTGCGATTGCCGACCTAACGGCGCTGTCCTTAAGCCGTGCGCGGTAGTTCCTGAGCGCAGCCTCACGCATATGTCGGTAGCCCTCGTATCCGGCCTCGACAAGCGTTTGAAGCAAATAGAGGTCTTCGAATCGCTTGCCCGCGGCGAGCTTTTGCGAAATAAATTTGAGAATCTTGGTTTGATCAGAGGAAAATCGAACTGTGTAGTCCGGCTCGTATTTGGAAAGAAATGCGTGGTAGGAACCAAGACCACTGTTCTTAAAGATAAGCAGCGGATCGATGGAGCCATTGCGATCAAATTCGAGCAGCGAAGGGATCTTGCCGAGTTTTTGCCGCAAGTCGAGATATTCGTTTTTCAAAAACCTGACGGAGGTAAAGTCGCCGCCGTCGATGGCCTTGTAAATGCGCGCCTCGGAAATGCGGTCGAAGCTTACCGTTGAGCATCCGGGAATCGCGGAATCGCCCTCTTGGACAAGACGGCGCAGGCGGTCTTTGTTGTACGTCTTGTCGCCTGAAAGCGCGATGGGCACCAAGAAGTTGCTCTGGTAGTTGCCAATAAAGTCGAGTACCAGTGCGTATTCCTTGCCGCTGTCCAGGCGCAGGCCACGGCCGAGCTGCTGAATAAAGATGATTGCGGAGTCGGTGCGTCGAAGCATGATGATCTGATTGAGCGAGGGAATGTCGACGCCTTCGTTCATGATGTCGACCGAGAAAATGTACTCTAGCTCGCCGGCTTCAAGCCTGCTGATCGCGGCGTCGCGGACCTCATCGGAATCTTGACCGCTAATCGCAACCGTTCGATATCCGAGAGCGTTGAATTTGCGCGATAGTTCTTCGGCCTCGGCGTTTCGATTACAGAAGATTAAGCCCCTGCGGTTGCTTTTGGTGACGCTATATTCTTCAATCTTCTCGGTGATGTGGCGCACGCGCCCGTCGGACGTCAAGCGCCCGAACAGGGCGGTATCTTCGACCGTCTCGTCGTCAATCTCCAGATCGTGAATGCCAAAGTAATGGAAAGGGGCAAGCATCTCCTCGGCTAGGGCATCCTGCAGCGTGATCTGGAACGCGATGACGTGATTGAATAGGGCAAAGACGTCATAGCCGTCGGTGCGATTGGGCGTAGCGGTCATGCCCAGATAAAACCGAGGTGTAAAGTGCGACATGATGGATTGGTAGCCCTGGGATCCCGTGCGGTGGGCCTCGTCGATGACGATGTAGTCGAACTCATCGGGACGGAAATCGCTCAGATGCTTGGCGACCGAAGAACACATGGCAAACACGCAGGTGGCGTTGCTTATATCCTTGCCTGTCTGATAAGTGTCGAACGTATAGGTACTACCTAAGAGCCGTTCGTAGCTTGCGCGGGAGGCGTCAATAATGCGCCGGCGGTGCGCAAGAAAGAGGACGCGCCGGGGTTTAAACGCGAGTACATCGAACGCCGAAAGGAAGGTCTTGCCGGTGCCGGTTGCCGAGACCAGCAGGGCGCGGGTCTCGCCCTTGCGATGGATTACGTCGAGCGCCTCAAGGGCGCGCTGCTGCATTTTATTGGGCTTGATTTCTTCGAGGTCATTCGTGGTTGGGCTAACAGTTGCCTGGAACGTCGGTTTCGATTTGGGCTTTGACGGACGTGCCGATCGATATGCGGCATAGTTCTCAATCCAGTCTTGGGAAAGCAAAGCGGTTGAGGTATCGTTCCACAGCGAATCAAACTCGCCTCTAAGCTCTCCGAGCAGGCGGCTGTTCTCGACAGTCTGGTACAGCACGTTCCATTCTTTATTACAGGTGAGGGCGGTCTGCGTCATGTTGGAGCTGCCGACGATGACCGTGCTGGTTTCGCCCTTATCAAAAATGTATCCCTTGGCATGCAAATTACCCTGGAATACGCGAACTTCTATGTTGTCGTATTCCAGGAGCTTTCGAAACGCATCGGGTGAGTTGAAGTTGAGATAGGTGGACGTGAGCAGCCTGCCCTTAATGCCACGCTGTTTGAGCTCCTGGAACGCCTCGACCAGGATTTGAAGGCCGCCGTCTGCAACAAACGCTACGCAAAAGTCAAAAGAGCTGCAGGTAGAGAGCTGCTCCTTGATAACGGATAGTAGTGTTCCGCCGGTCGCCTTCGAGTTGGCGATGAGCTTGGGTGAATCGTTCTCGCGTGCAAGCGAGTCGAATTCAATATCAATCTGCTGCTGCGTAGTCATCCCGGCCATACCTTTCGAAAGACTATGTTGGCGCCAGGATAACAGATCGATCGTTCGTGTTTTGAGCGCATGTGATTTTTAGACTATCGGCTATTCAAGTTTGCGGCCGTGACATTGGTACCGTGTCTTGCTGGGCTTCTCTCTATCTATGTGTATGTGTTTTTGTCTTATAGGCTGCCGGGAGAAGTCCTGCCCCAAGATTCCGCGCATGCCATGGCTCCGTGTCGGCCATGTGGCAAGCTACTTGTCATGGTCTCGCCAGAATCCGACCGCAAATGGCCACGGACGGATATGCAGGCTCTTGTCGCTACGTGAGAAGAACTTGCAGAATTCGCAAGTTCTTGTCATGTGATGAGAAAAACTTGCAGATTTGGGCGAGCAATGGACAACCGGATTGTTCCTAGAATCGATATCTCGATTAGTTGAAAGACTTTCGTGATGCCCAGGTTGCAGAGTCGATTGACGAGGAGGCGACGCGCGAGTGCGAGCTGCGTCCATTTGAGCTTAGGTCGCTCGAGAAGATCACCGGCGGTTACGAGAAGATCATCGTCGTTCGCCGGGGAAGCCATCCGACCGACATTGACGGCATCAAAATCGTCTCTGCGGTCGATTTCTTGATGGGCAGGCTTGGGGCTTAGAGCGTTCTGTGGGTTTTATGATCACTTTGTCAACGAGGCTGCCTGTCTGTAGGCAAATTCCGCCCAAGACCCGATGAGGACAACGTGGTCTATGCATCCTGCTTCCTCGACCAGGTCAAGTACTTTTGAGAAAGCTTGTTGCTGCTCAGTCGGCATTCGGTATCCTTCCCAACGCACGTATGATTTGCTTTTGAGATTGCTTCTGTTCTCTGATGGCGGTCACAAGAGCCCTTCGACGTTCGATTTTGGCTCGTAGCTCATCAACCTTTGCAGCAGGGACATAGTCACTTTTGACCTTGTCGCCGACTCGATAGTTGAGGTAGCAGTACTCGCGACCCTTTATGTTTCGCATGCGGATGCTGCCCTTTGGAAGGAGGCCAATTTCCTGCTCCATGAGGCCCAGAAGGTGGATCGAGCGTGCGTATTCCTCTTCTAGGACATCTTCTAAGACGGACATGGAGCCTCCCTTCCAAGTAGTTACCCTACATTCTATCAAATCTAATAATTTGTAGGGTAACTCAAATGTGTCCGCACGACATGTGACACTTACCCTGCCGCCATGCTCCGTCGCGGCGGCATGCATCTGAACAACGACCCTCTAAGGAGTTCGATACCAATGAGTGACAACAGCAAGCATCTCGCAAAGAAGTGCGTCAAGGACGCGGGGCCGTGCCTCGCGCTGTGCGCAGCCGGCGCAGCGGTCGCGCTGCTGGCTGTTCTGGGGCCATTCGACGTGCTCCGAAGTGCCAGTTCCCTGCACGTCATCATCGCCCTTGCCGGCGCCATGATGACCGGCGGCGTGCTCGATCTGATCTTTTGGGTGTTTGACCCGTTTGGGTGGAAGAACGAGGGGTAAGCCCTAAGGGGTGTAGATATCGGGGCCTGCCTGCAATTTCTGCTATCGATTTGCCCAGAGCCGCACAGCGCGGAGGTGTTGCTAGATGTCCATTTTCGTTACCGGAGACGTTCACGGTGTTGCCGAGTACGGTGCGAGCCGCTTCTCGTCGCGCGCTTGGCCATTGGGCCGAACGCTGACACGCGATGACGTGGTGATCGTTGCCGGTGACTTTGGCTTTATATGGAGCGGCTCGAACACCGACAAATACTGGCTCGACTGGTTTGAGTCCAAGCCCTGGACCACGTGCTTTGTCGACGGCAATCACGAGAACCATCGTCTGCTGGCGGGGCTGCCGATGCGAGAGTGGAATGGGGGTCTCGTTCACAAGGCTCGCCCACACGTGCTGCACCTGATGCGCGGCGAGGTGTTCGACATCGCGGGGGCCACAGTGCTCGCCATGGGTGGCGCCGCGAGCCATGACAAACAGTGGCGCCAGGAGGGAAAGACGTGGTGGCCCGAGGAGATGCCGAGCGAGCGCGAGATGAACCATTGCCGCGCCTCGCTCGACCGCGTGGGCTGGAAGGTCGACTATGTTGTGACGCACGAGGCACCGGTCGATTTGGCGGACGAGCTGTGCATGGAGTGCAATCGCGAGTTCTACGATGATTCGCTACAGGCCTTTTTGGGCGAGCTCGACGGGCGGCTCGACTACCGCACCTGGTTTTTTGGCCATTACCATGACGATGAATGGCGCGATGACAAGCATCGCCTTATCTACCAAGATATTGTGCCGATCGAAGTGCGATGTGCCGACAAGCAGGGTGAGACTGCGAGTGGCTATTTTGAGCAAAAGCGTTAGGAGGTCCCCATGATCTGGTTTACCAGCGATACGCACTTTGGACACGAGAACATGCTCCGGCTCGCCGACCGGCCTTGGTCGACTGTTGCGCAGATGAACGATGTCATGGTCGCCAACATTAACAGCAAGGTCGCTGCGGATGACGAGCTTTACATTTTGGGTGACTTCAGCTTTAAGATGACGGTCCAAGATGGCTACGAGCTGCGCAAAAGCATCGCATGCAAACGCGTCCATTTGCTGCCCGGCAACCACGACAAAGACTGGACGCAGCCTGCGGTGGCGGATGCCTTTATCGTCGAGCCGCCCATTTGCGTGCTCAAGATCGATCGGCAGAAAATCGTGCTGAGCCACTATCCCATGGCCGACTGGCAGGGCATGTCGCACGGCAGTTGGCATCTGCACGGGCATATCCACAGCGGCGGTTGCGCGTATAACGGGTTCAACCGCAGGCAGGGACTGCTGCGCTATGACGTGGGCGTGGACGCTAACGGCTACGCCCCAGTAAGTCTGGATGAGCTCAAGTTGTGGTTTGCGCAGGTAGACGAGCCGGTATGTTGCGTTAAATGGCCGTGGTGGGTCAACGTCACGGGCGACGAACAGGTCGAGCACGATCTCGAAGCCTATAAGAGGGAAGTGGTAATCCGATGACGGTCTATGTGACGGGCGATATTCACGGTGGCGTCGACATGCAAAAGCTGCGCGATTGGGAACTTGGGGATAGACTGACGAGCGACGACTATCTGATTATCGCGGGCGACTTTGGCTTTCCGTGGGATTTCTCTGCCGAGGAATGTGCCGATATCGCTTGGCTGGAGTCGCGCCCCTATACCGTGCTGTTCGTCGATGGCAACCATGAACGCTTCGATCACTGGGCGGAGCGCTCCATGGAGCTGTGGCACGGTGGGCTGACCCAGCGCTTGTCGGATACCTCGTCCATACGGCGCCTGACGCGCGGCGAGGTCTTTGAGCTCGACGGCTCAACGATCTTTACCATGGGCGGCGCCACGAGCGTGGACAAGGAATACCGCATCCCGTATTCCAGCTGGTGGCCGCAGGAGCTGCCGGGTGAGCGCAACTTTGAGGAAGCGCGGACAAAGCTCGATAGCGTGGGCTGGAAGGTCGACTACGTGGTCACCCACACCTGCTCCACGCGCATGCTCTCGCCCACGCTCTATCCGGCGCCCGGCTGGAATTACCCCGATGTTGATCGGCTTACGGCTTTTTTTGATGAGCTGGAAGATCGCTTGGACTACAAGCGCTGGTACTACGGACATTTTCATCGCGACGCCAACCCAGCCGAGCGCCACACCGTGCTCTACAACTGCATCGTTCGCCTGGGCGACGAACTCCAACCCTGGAATGTGGCGTAGGGGCGGTATGGTGAGTTCTTCATAAGATGCCTCGGTTAGTTACCCTACATTTCATCAATAGTCATTATCTGTAGGGTAACTTAGGGCATGCTGGGAGCTGGAGGAGATGTCGCCCGACGATCTAGAGTTTCAGCGCCATTCGGTTGGTGCCCGGTAGGGTGGCAAAGCCAAAATGTTCATAGAATGCTGCCGCCTCATCATCTACTGGATCGACAACTAAAGCTCGCGCTCCTGCTAGGGCAGAAATTTTCAAGGCGTTCTCGATGGCATCTTTGAGCAGTGAAGCTCCCAGACCAAGCCCCTTGAATTTCTCATCAACCCCCATCATTCCAAGCAACACTGCGGGAACTTGGGAGGGGGAGTTCCGAACGAACCATCCTCCGTCAACATTTTCGCGAGCTACGGAGTGCGTACATAGCGTATAGAACCCGGCGACTGCGCCGTCGTAATACGATGCGTATATAACCGCCGACCCTCTTCTTCGCGCCGAGGCTGATCTGTTTTTAGCCCATCCGTCTACAAGGGTATTACCGCAGTGGAAAGCCTCGATGCCTTGACCAACGGGGAGTTGAACGGGCTTGGTAAACGTGCTCATTCCCAAATCGCTTTACGGTCGAGCAACGCTTTTGCGGCTTGGGGCATGGGTGAGTCGAGCATTTCGCAAAATGCATCAAAACCATCAGGAGAAAGATAGGTTGTTGACGCCTCGGCGATGTCACGTGCGGAGCTCTCGTCAAGGTGAGCTGTGGCCCATTGGGTGAGAGTTTGCCCGCGCAAGGCCGCGGCGCGCTCGTAAGTAAGGCGTTGACGCTCGGTCAGCCTTAGATCCATACGGCGCTGCTTCTCAATCGTTGGCATGGTAAAACCTCCTTTGCTATATTGTACGGAACTATTCCGTACATAACAAGATACAAAATTACGCACTCGTCGGGGGG
>CABPCG010000022.1 GCA_902405995.1 uncultured Collinsella sp. | reverse complement strand
CCTCCTTGGCGGGCTCGGCCTTTGCCGAAGCCTTCGGAGCGGTCTTGACCTCAGCGGCCTTCGGCGCCGGTTCGGCCTTTACTGCGGGCTTGTCCTCGGCTTTAGCCTCTGCCTTGGAAGCGGCTGTCTTGGTCGTGGCCTTTTTGACCGTCGTCGTAGCGCGCTTGCGCGTGCTGGTCTTGGCGGCCGGCTTAACCTCGACAGCTTCCTCAGCCTTTGTCTCAGCGGGCGTCTCCTCGGCTTTGGCGGCCGGCTTTGCGGCTGCCTTCGGGGTCGTCTTCGCGGCGGCCTTCGTCGTAGCGGCCTTCGTGGTCGTCGACTTCGTAGCCGTGGTCTTCTTGGCTGCCGTTGCCTTCTTGGTGGACGCGGTCGTCTTCTTGGCAGCGGTCATGGCCGGAGTCTTTGCCGCAGGCTTAGCCTCGGCGGTGGCGGTCTCGGCCTTTACCTCGGGAACGACCTCGGCCTCGGCGGCCTTCTTGGCCGCGGCGGTCGTGCGCTTGCGCGTCGTCGTTGACTTGGCAGCGGTGGTCTTGGTTGTCGCCGACTTGGTCGTGGTGGCCTTCTTAGCCGTCGTCTTACGAGTCGTGGTCTTCTTTGCCGCAGGCTTCGCAGTGGGCTTCGCGGCAGGCTTCACCTCGGGCTCGGACTCGGGAGTAGCCTCGACCTTCATCACAGGCTCGGCCTTAACGGGCTCAGCCTCAACCGGTTTCTCCTCGGCCTTGGGCTCCTCAACAGCCTCAGGCTCGTCGACAACAGCCGCCGGCCGCTCAATCTCCGGATGCATAAAGAAGTACAGGTCCAGATACTTGTCGGCCGAGCGCGTCCAGCTAAAGTCTTGGCTCATGGCCTGCGTGACCAGCTGGTTCCAGGCATCGCGGTTGTCCCAGAACAGGCGTGCCGCGCGGAACACCGCGTCGCCCATCTCGTCGCCGTTAAAGTTGCTAAACGAGAAGCCCGTGCCCTCGCCGGTAAACTCGTTATACGGGATCACGGTGTCCTTCAGGCCACCGGTCTCGCGAACAATCGGCAGGGTGCCGTATCGCATGGCGATAATCTGCGACAGGCCGCAGGGCTCAAACTTCGAAGGCATCAGGAACATATCGGCGGCGGCATACATACGCTGCGACAACGCCGGATCGAACTCGATGCGTGCGGCCATGGTGCCGGGGTACTTGTCCTGGAAGTAGCGCAGGCCGTCCTCGTAGTCGCGGTCGCCAGTGCCCAGCACGGCCACCTGAACGCCGCCGGCCAGAATGCGGTCGAGCGCGTACATGACCAGATCCATGCCCTTTTGGCGCGTCAGGCGCGTGACCATCACCATGAGCGGGCGGTCGTCGCGCACCTCGAGCCCCAGCTCTTCCTGCAGCTTGGCCTTGCACACGGCCTTGCCGGAGCGGTCCTCGACGGTGTAGTTGGCGGCAATGCGCTTGTCGGTCGCCGGGTCAAAGCCCGCGACGTCGATGCCATTCAAAATGCCCTGCAGCGCGTAGGAGCGCTCGCGCAGCACGCCGTCCAGGCCCTCGCCAAACTCGGGTGTCTGGATTTCGTTGGCATAGGTGGGGCTCACCGTGGTAATGGCGTCGGCATAGCGCAGCGCGCCCAGCATGTAGTTGACGCTACAGGCGTCGCAACGCAGCTGCGAGGCGGCAGCGGGAATATGCGCCACGCCCAGGATGTCCTCCATCACGGTGTCGCTAAACTGGCCCTGGAACGCCACGTTATGGATCGAGAACACGGTCTTGACGCGGTCGTACAGCGGCAGGCCCTGGTAGAACTCGCGCAAGAACACGGGCGCCAGTGCCGTCTGCCAGTCGTTGCAGTGCAGGATGTCGCACTCAAAGCCGGCCGGCAGGTGCTGCAGACTTTCGGTGATGGCCTTGGAGAAGAACGCAAAACGCTCGCCGTCGTCAAAGAAGCCGTACGGATAGTCGCGCGCGAAGTAGCGCTCGTTGTCGATGAACATATAGGTGACGCCGTCGTGCTCGAGCTTCTCGAGTCCGCAGTACTCGTTGCGCCAGCCCAGGCTCACGTAAAAATCGGAGAAGTGCTCCATCTGCGCCTTGTACTCATCCTTGATGGTGGCGTACTTAGGCACCATCACGATAACTTCGGCGCCGGCGCGCACAAGCGCCGCAGGCAGCGAGCCCGCCACGTCGCCCAGGCCACCGGTCTTCACAAACGGTGCGCACTCGGCCGAGGCAAACACAATCTGCATCTTTTTGCTGGAATCTGCCATATTGTCTCCCATGTTGCAATTCGAGAATAGCCGCCTGGCGCTAACCGGGCGGCTATTCTACATGTTACGAGCGATGTTGCGGTGCCAACGTTAACGTACGATGGTGGTGTCGGAAGTTAACGGAGCCTTGCCCAGCACCAGGATGTTCTCGGGCGTGCCGCGAAGCTCGGTGTTGGTGGGGACCACGTTGTTCTTGTCCAGGATGGCGTTCTCAACGCGTGCGCCGCTCTTGATGATGCAGCTCTGGTTGATGATCGAGTTGGTCACCGAGGCGCCCTCCTCGACCACGACGCCGCGCGACAGGATCGAGTTGCGCACGGTGCCCTTGATGATGCAGCCGGCCGAGATGATCGAGTTGCAGGCGTGGCTGCCGGTCGCATAGCGCGAAGGCGGCACGTCGTGAGCCTTGGTCAGGATCGGGCGCTCGGGGTCAAAGAGCTGGTCGGCCACGGTCTGGTCGAGCAGGTCCATGCTGCGGCGATACAGCGACTTTTCGCTAAACACGCCCACGACCTCGCCCTTGTACTCGTAGCTGCACACGTCGATGTTGCCAAAGTCGCCCTGGAGTGCCTCGAGCAGGTCCAGATAGTCGGCGGCCTGGTAGTGGTCGATAATCTCGAGCAGCGTCTCGCGGTTGACGATGCAGCAGTCCATAGAGGCGTTGTCGCCGTACACGACGCCGGCGCTCACGCCCGTCAGGCGGCCGTTCTCGTTAATCTCGAGCTTGGTCTCGTCATCGACGTTGCGCGTGGCCTTGCAGTACACCACGGTCATCTGGGCACCGGAGTTCTCGTGCGCCTCGATGATGGTGTTGAGGTCCATGTTAAAGATGATGTTGGTGCCCATCATCACGACATAGGGCTTCTCCGAGCGCTGGAACAGCGTCTTGTTGGAGATGATGTCGCGCAGCAAGAAGCGCATGCCGCCCTTGGTGGTGCCATACGCGTTGCCGGGCACCATGAACAGGCCGCCCTTCTTGCGGTCCAGGCCCCAGTCCTTACCCGAGCCCACGTGGTCGATCAGCGAACGGTAGTTACCCGGCATGACGACGCCGACAGTCTTGATGCCGGCATTCATCATGTTGGACAGCGGAAAGTCGATCAGGCGGTAGCGGCCCAAAAACGGAACGGACGCGATGGGGCGGTCCTTGAGCAGGACACTGCCGTAGGACGAAGAGTAGTTAGCGGTGATATAACCGATGGCCTTGCGATTGATCATCGGATCATTCCCCCTTCCCGATAACGACGTCATTTCCAACGACGGCCGTATCCTTGGTGGTATCGACAGAGCCGAGCTTCACGCCCTCTTCGACCGTGGAGTTCTCGCCCAAAATAGCGCGGCAGATGTGCGCGCCGCTCTTAACGTGCGCACCCGGCAGCAGCACGGAGTCCTCGACCACGGCGCGCTCCTCGATGATGACATCGGTCGAAAGGATCGAGTGGCGAGCGGTGCCGTAGATCTTGCAGCCGTTGGAGACCAGGCAGTCGTCCAGGCGGCCGTCCGGGCCAATGTAGTGCGGCGGACGCGTGGTGATGTTGGACATGATGGGGAAGTTCTTGTCGAACAGATCGAACTCGGGGTTGTTACCCAGCAGGTCCATCGAGGTCTCGTGGAAGCTGGCGATGGTGCCGACGTCCTTCCAGAAGCCGTGGAACTCGTAGCTGTACAGGCGCTTGTTCTCACCGAGCAGCTTGGGGATGATGTCCTTGCCAAAGTCGTGGCTCGAGCGCTGGTCCAGAGCGTCCTCCTCGAGCGCCTCGATCAGCACGTCGGCCGAGAAGATGTAGATGCCCATGGACGCGAGGTTCGAATCGGGCTTCTCGGGCTTCTCGGTGAACTTGGTGATGCGGCCGTCTTCGGGGTCGGTGGTCAGGATGCCAAAGCGGCTGGCCTCCTCCCACGGCACGGGCATAACGCTCACCGTGAGGTCGGCGTTGTTCTCAATGTGCGTCTTGAGCATCTTGCGGTAGTCCATGCGATACAGGTGATCGCCCGAAAGAATCAGAACGTACTTGGGGTCGTTCGCCTTGATGTAGTCGAGGTTCTGCGTAATGGCGTCGGCCGTGCCCGCATACCAGGCGCCGCCGGTCTGCGTCTCGTACGGCGGCAGGATCGACACGCCGCCGTCGCGGCTGTCCAGATCCCACGCCTCGCCGGAGCCCACGTAGGCATGCAGCAGGTAGGGACGGTACTGCGTCAGAACGCCCACCGTGTCGATGCCCGAGTTGGAGCAGTTGGACAGCGAAAAGTCGATAATGCGGAACTTGCCACCAAAGCTAACCGCCGGCTTGGCGATCTTTTGGGTGAGTGCCCCCAATCGGCTGCCCTGTCCTCCTGCGAGGAGCATCGCGATGCATTCTTTCTTACTCATCGATTTCTCCTTCTGTCATCGATGTTCCTAACCCATTAGCGACGGGCGCGGCGCACTGTCACGCCCGTCGAGTAATGCCGTGCGGCAAAGGGAGCTCGCGCGCTTTATGCGTGCCAGATCTCGTCGCGATACTCGCGAATGGTGCGGTCGGACGAGAACCAGCCACTCGAGGCGGTGTTGAGCAGGGCCTTGCGGTTCCAGGTCTCCTGGTCGCCGTAGCTGCCCGTGAGGTTCTCCCATGCATCCACGTAGCTACGGAAGTCAGCCATGACCAGGTCGGGGTCGTTGTTGTTCATGAGCTCGTTGTAGATGCTCTCGAAGTTGCCCGAAAGACCCGCAAACGTGTTGTCCTTGAGCTCGTCCATCACGCGGCCCAGACGCTCGCGGTCGCCGTTGAGGGTATCCCACGCAAAGTAGCTGTTGGATGCCCAGAGCTGCTCGACCTCGGGGGCGGTCAGGCCAAAGATGGCCTCGTTCTCGCGGCCGGCCAGATCGGCGATCTCGATGTTGGCGCCGTCAAGGGTACCCAGCGTAATGGCGCCGTTCATCATGAGCTTCATGTTGGACGTGCCCGAGGCCTCCTTGCCGGCCGTGGAGATCTGCTCCGAGATCTCGGCGGCGGGGTAGATGAGCTGGGCGTTGCTCACGCGGAAGTTGGGGATAAAGCAGACCTTCATGACCTCGTTGACGCGGGCATCGTTGTTGATGACGTCGGCCACGGAGTTAATGAGGCGGATGGTCTCCTTGGCAAAGGTGTAGCTCGAGGCAGCCTTGCCGCTAAAGATGAAGGTCGTCGGCGTCACGTGGAAGTTAGGATCGGCGATGCGACGGTTGTAGATGTCCATCACCTTCATGATGTTCATGAGCTGGCGCTTATAGGCGTGGAAGCGCTTTACCTGGACATCGAAGACGGTGTTGGGGTCGATAACCAGACCGGTCTCGGCCTTGACGTAGGCGGCCAGGCGCTCCTTGTTAGCGCGCTTGGAGGCACCCACGGCCTTCAGGAACTCGGTGTCGTCCTTAAACTCCTTGAGTTTCTCAAGCTCAAAGGCGTCTTTGAGCCAGCCATCGCCAATGGCCTCGGTCACGAGCTTGGCGTAGGTGGGGTTGGCCTCGGCAAAGAAGCGACGGTGCGAGATGCCGTTGGTCTTGTTGTTGAACTTCTCGGGCGTGAGGGCATAGAAGTCCTTGAGCACGATGTTCTTGATGATGTCGGAATGGATCTTGGCCACGCCGTTGACGCTGTGACTGCAGATCACAGACAGGTTGGCCATGCGAATCTCGCCGTCCCACAGGATGGCGGTCTGGCGCAGACGCTCCTGCCAGCCCTCCTTCGTGGTGTCGAACGACTCGTGCCAACGACGGCTGATCTCGTCGATGATCTGGTACACGCGGGGGAGGAGCTTGGAGAACGTGCCGATAGGCCACTTCTCCAAGGCCTCGGGCAGGATGGTGTGGTTGGTGTAGCTCACGACCTGCGTCACGATGTTCCAAGCGTCGTCCCACTCGAGCTTCTTCTCGTCGATGAGGATACGCATGAGCTCGGGGCCGCACATGGCGGGGTGGGTATCGTTGGTGTGGATGGCCACAAACTGCGGCAGCAGCTCCCAGTTCGCGCCGTGCTCCTTCTCAAAGGTGTCGAGCAGGCTGTAGATACCGGCCGAAACAAACAGGTACTCCTGCTTCAGGCGCAGCAGACGGCCGTGCTCGCCGGCGTCGTTGGGGTAGAGGATGGCGCTGATGGCTTCGGCCTCGGCGCGCTCGGCATCGGCCAGAGCATAGTCGCCGCGGTTGAAGGCCTCCAGATCAAAGTGCTCCTCGACCGGCTCGGCGGCCCAGACGCGCAGCTTGTTGACGGTCTCGCCGGCATAGCCCACGACGGGGATGTCATAAGGGACGGCCAGGATGTCCTGCGTGTCTACCGTGCGGTAGAACGTGCGGCCGTTCTCCTCAAAGCCCTCGACGCGGCCGCCAAACTTAATGGTCACGGCCTTGTCCTGACGACGGACTTCCCAAGGATAGCCGTGGGTGAGCCACTCGTCGGTGGCCTCGACCTGGCTGCCGTTGACGATCTCCTGCTTAAACAGGCCGTAGCGGTAGCGCATGCCGTTGCCGTAGCCGGCAATGCCCTCGGCTGCCATGGAATCCAGGAAGCACGCGGCCAGACGACCCAGGCCACCGTTGCCCAGGGCCGGATCGGGCTCCTGGTTCTCGATGACGGATAGGTCAAAGCCCATGTCGTCGAGCGCCTCGGCGACCATGTCGCGCACGCCAAAGTTGAGCAGGTAGTTGTCGAGCAGGCGGCCGATCAAAAACTCGATCGAGAAGTAGTACACGCGCTTTTTGCCCTCGGCGGTGACGCGGGCGTCACTCTTGGTGGCAACGGTGCGCGCCTTCTCGGCCACGAGCTTGGCCAGGGCGTTAAAGCGGTCGAGGTCGCTGGCGGCCTCGACGCTCTTGCCGCTGATGCTCATGACGGCATCGCGATAGAGCTCGGTAAACTCCTGCTTGTTGTCGAAGATCTTATTCATACGTTCCTTTCCCCCGGGGATGTTTCTCCCGGAACGGTTATGACATGTATCCTACGCCTCGTCGGGGCGGGTAATTACAGCTGTAACGGTTTTGTTACGCATCCTTGGCAGACGGCTTAACAGAAGCAGACTTGGTCTTGGGAGCAGCTTTTTTAGTGGCTGCCTTCTTGGTCGTGGTGGACTTGGCCGATGCCTTGGCAGCGGGCTTGGTGGCCTTCGCCTTAGTCGGAGCCTTTTTAGAGGCCGCGGCCTTGGGCTTCACCGAGGACGCACGCTTGCGCGTCGCCTTCTTGGGCTCCTCGACCACGGGCGGCTTGTAGCTGCTGGGACCGCGGCGCTTAAGCACCACGCCCGCCAGGCCGGGCACCTTTATCTCAATGGAGTCCATCTGCCCGTTCCAGGGATAGGGTTCGCTCGAGCAGGTGTAGGGCTCATCGCCGGCGTATCCGCTGCCGCCAAACTCGGGGCGGTCGGAATCAAAGATGACCTCCCAATCACCCTCGCGCGGCACGCCCACGCGGAAGCTCTCGTAGCTCGCCGGGTCAAAGTTGATCAGAATCACCAGGTCGTCGTCGACGTCCTCGCCCTGACGCACAAAGCTCACGATGGACTGCTTGGAGTTGTCCGCGTCGATCCAGGTAAAGCCGTCGTCGGTGTAGCCACGCTCGTACAGGGCGGGCTCGTCGGTATACAGGTGGTTGAGCGCCTTGATAAACGCCTGATGATGACGGTGGGTCTCGTACTCCTCGGTCAGGAACCACTGGATAGACTCGTAGTAGCGCCATTCAATAAACTGGCCGATCTCGTTGCCCATAAAGTTGAGCTTGGCACCGGGGTGTGTCATTTGATAGAAAGCCAGCGTGCGTAGGCCGGCAAACTGGCGCCACCAGTCGCCCGGCATGCGGCCGATGAGCGAGCACTTGCCGTGTACGACCTCGTCGTGGCTCAGCGGGCAGATGAAGTTCTCGGTAAAGGCGTACATGATGGAGAACGTGAGCAGCCCGTGGTTGCCGGGGCGCCACGGAAAATCGGTCTGCATGTAGTGCAGGGTGTCGTTCATCCAACCCATGTCCCACTTGTAGTGGAAGCCCAGGCCGCCGTCCTGCGGCGGATAGGTCACGAGCGGCCACGCGGTGGACTCCTCGGCCATCATCATCACGTCAGGGAAGTGGGCCTCCACGGCGCAGTTGACCTGGCGGATAAAAGCGCTGGCGTCCAGGTCCTCCTCGGTACCGTACTTATTGAACTTCTTTTGGCCGGGATCGTCGATGCCAAAGTTGAGGTACAGCATGCTGGACACGCCGTCCATGCGAATGCCGTCAACGTGGAAGTTCTCGAGCCAGTACAGCACGTTGGAGACCAGGAAGGAGCGGACCTCGCCACGGGCGAAGTCGAACTTGTGCGTGCCCCAGTTGGGGTGAATCTCGTGCTCAAACAGCATGTGGCCGTTAAAGGTGGCAAGGCCGTGGGAGTCGGCGCAAAAACCGCCGGGCACCCAGTCCATGATTACGCCAATGCCCGCCTTGTGACACGCATCGATAAAGTGCATGAGCTGCTGCGGGTCGCCATAGCGCGACGTGGCGGCATAGTAGCCGGTCGTCTGGTAGCCCCAGGAGCCATCGAAGGGATGCTCCATAAGCGGCATGACCTCGATATGCGTGTAGCCCATGTCGCGCACGTAGTCCACGAGCTCCACCGACAGGTCGTCGTAAGTGTAGAACTCGCCGCGTTGCGCGGGGAAGGGATCCATGGGGCCGGGGTAGTTGCCGTACTCGTCCGGCTCGCCCTGCGGTGCGTCGCCATGGCGCTTCCACGAGCCAATATGCACCTCGTAGATGTTAAGGGGCTGTGACATGTGGTTGTGGCTGGCACGGCGCTTGAGCCATGCGGCATCGTTCCACTTATAGCCGTCGAGTGTCCACAGCACGCTCGCAGTACCCGGAGGGCACTCGGCCTTAAAGGCATACGGATCGGCCTTGTAGAGCTTTTCGCCCTCGTTGGTCTCGATGAGATATTTATAGAGCTGGCCCTGCTCGGCACCAGGAATAAAGCCTTCCCAGATAGCGCTCGTATGCACGGGCACCAGAGGGTTGGCTTCCTCATTCCAGTTGTTAAATTCGCCAATGACATGGACGCTCTTTACGTCGGGCGCCCAAACGCAAAAGCGCCAACCGCGCGTACGGTTATGCGTGTCGGGGTGCGCGCCCATCTTTTCCCAGCTGCGCTCCCACATGCCAATGCCAAACAGGTAGACATCGTCTTTAGAGAGCTCCGGTGCGTGCGGGGCGGCTTTACGGGTAGCAGGCTTTTTGGTTGCTGGCTTTAGCTTTGTATCGCTCACGTTTGATCCCATCATGACGCGGCAGCGTGTTGCCTTGGTGACTAGATGCGAAAGGTCCAAGGCTGCACGAATCGAGGGGACGGCGATAGTTCTATGATTCGTTCCACCTCGCGTGCTCGGTGGAACTTTCGGCACGAAATACGATAACACCTGTTCGTTACTTTTATGGAGAAAAGTGGATTTGCGACGGCGTTTAATCGGCGAGCGCCATGTTTATACCACTGGCAGAATTGCGATGGTAAAACTCTTGACAGTTTTACCAAATAGAGTTTCTAGACTATTAGATTAACGTTTGGTAAAACGTTTTTAGCAGGATGTTTACCATTTGACATCGAAAGGTTCGTTTATGTCCCAGACCGCTGCTCCCAATGTCGCTTTTATTTTCGATTGCGACGGCACACTGGTTAATAGCACCCCCGTCTGGGGCTATGCACAGCCCGAGTTGTTGCGACGCCACGGAGTTGACGTGACGGTCGACGATTTTGCCCAGTTTGAGCATTTGTCGCTCGAGGATGAGTGCCAGGCCTACCACGACACCTGGGGTATTGGAGCGAATGGCGAGGAGCTGTATCGCGAGCTGAGCGACATCCTGATTGATGGCTACTCCAAGGTGCCACCGCGCGAGGGGCTCTTGGCATTTTTGGAGCAGGCGAAGGCGGCGGGCATTGCCATGTGCGTTGCCACGTCTACGCCAGCCGAGCTGGTTAAGTCTGCGCTTGCGGGCGCCGGGCTCGATGCCTACACGGAGTTTGTGACCACTACGGGCGAGGCGGGGCGCTCCAAGCAGTTCCCCGATGTGTACGAGCTGGCGCTGCGTCGCCTGGAGGAGCGTCATGGGTGCAGGTTTGAGCGCGCCTGGGTGTTTGAGGACGCCGTTTTTGGCCTAAAGAGCTCTGGGGTCGCTGACTTTAAGCGCGTGGGCATCTATGACCCGCACGGCCGCATGAAGCGCGACGAAGTGCGTGGCAACTGCGATATCTTTATCGACAGCTACGAGGAGCTGGATCTGGCCCGCGTGCTTTCGTTTGAGGGCTAGGCGAGGGCCGTGGCTTGCAAAGTATTAGTGGTTTGCGGCTCGCTGGTGGTGGCGAGCGCGGATCTGCTACGCCAGCTGGCGGGGGAGTGCGACCACGTTGTCGCCGTGGACCGAGGGCTCGACGCGCTGCTGGGCGCGGGACTTGGCTGCGACGTATATGTAGGGGATGCCGATACGGTGAGCGACGCAGGCCGTGCGATGGTCGATGCCGCCACCGACTTTGAAGTTGAACGCCATGACCCGTACAAGGACTATACCGATCTGGCGCTGGCGCTCGATTCCGTCCGCCGTCGCTGGCAGGGTGCCGAAGTGGTTGCGACTTGCGCTACGGGCGGCCGCCCGGATATGGCCCTGTCTGTGTTAGGGCTATTGGCAGGCTATGCGGACGCCCCCGTCTGGATCGAAGAAGACGAAGTGACGGCCAGAATCCTGCACCAGGACGAGACCTGGACCATCGAGAGCGCCGAGGGTAAAACCTTCTCCATCATCGCCGTCGCTCCCAACACAGAGATAAGCGAACACGGCCTAGAGTGGGAACTAGATCACAGCCCCCTAGGCCTGTTAGCCGACACCGGCATCTCTAATGTCGTTCGAAAAACGGCCATGATCCAAGTCCACCAAGGAACCGCAATCGCCTTCCTCTACAAGTAAGGTGCCGCCGCGTGAGGGTTTTATCGGGACGGTGGGTTAATTGACTGATTTTGCCGAAGTCAAAATCAGTCAATTCAGCCCCGTCCCAGGAAAACCCGTAAGTAAGACAATCAACTCAAAAAAGTCCTTGCACGCCGCGTCAACTTCCCCTATAGTATCTCCTCGTCACGGGGGCGTAGCTCAGCTGGGAGAGCGCTTGACTGGCAGTCAAGAGGTCAGGGGTTCGATCCCCCTCGTCTCCACCATCGTGAATGCAAGGCCACTCAATCGAGTGGCCTTTTTTATTTGCAATATCTTTTGATCCCCATTTGGGGAGAGACTCCAAATGGGGTTATTCCAAAGCCTCCAGATTGAAACCTGCTCCTAAATACAAGGCTGTGGGCCAGCCTCTTCATCTACTCCAAAAAATTCATAACCAGCGAGACCATGGAGTCTTTTTCTTCAGGTCTCGACTCAGCAATCATGAGCGCGACAGCAACAAGCGTGCTGTCTGCGATTCGTTTGTCTAAGCCGCGAAAAAGCAGTCCGTTGCGATCTAGATAGTAGAGAAAGAGGCTGCATCCGATTCGCTTGTTTCCATCGAGAAATGAATGGTTTTTGATGATGAGGTACAACAGATTTGCTGCTTTTTCCTGTACGGACAGATAGAGGTCTTGGCCACCAAACGACTGATTGATTACCGAGATACTGCTGCGGAAGGACTCATCTTTTTCTACGCCAAACAGGTCGCTCGTAAATCGGCTGCGCATTTGGGCTATTAATCTCATACAGAGCTCGTATTCGAGTGTGTATACCCCAGTTTGTCCCTTGGGCCGATCAATGGATTCACGATCGTACTCATCGAGCAGTTTAAAGACATCTATATAGCTCTCAACGATATCGAGTATCTCACGAGAGCCGAGGTCCTCGGGTAGACGTTCGATAATCTGAGCGACTGTCCCTAGTTGCTCGAGTCTACGTTCGTTTTCAACGTGTCCTTGAATAATAAACTTGTTGAGCACATTGGTTGCCCAGCGACGGAATTCAACACCGCGTTGAGATTTAACGCGGTATCCAATGGACAATATCATGTCTAAGCTGTAATGATCAGTTTGATATCTTTTGCCGTCAGCAGCAGTTGTCGCAAATTTTGCGACAACTGAATCATCGTCGCTTAATTCCTCTTTTAAAGCGTTGTTGATATGCTTGCCGATTGTTTTGACATCCCTATCAAACAGCGCTGCCATCTCATTTCGGGTCAGCCATACAGTTTCGCTTCCTTTGTCAATTACAACAGGAATCGTGACCTCTCGGTCGTTGGATTCAAAGAGAACAATCTGATTTCCATTCATTTTCGCGCTCCACATCAATCCATTGGGCACATGCATGTCCAATTCGATACTCGATTGTCTGCCGAACTTTATGGGTGCCGGCCAGCAGGGGCGCTTACCTGCCTAAGGGCTCTGAGTGACGGTTTCTGTGAATAAAGCATCCATCTCGCCGATACGTACCATTGGGGGCCTCCGTACCGGCTCACATTGCCCGTATACCTTTGACTCTATTCTATCAGATATAGAACGCATGTTCTATATATATTCTCCTCAATTGGCTAATAGCCTCGCACTGGGTGACGGGATCGTCAACCTCGCCCGATAAACCTTACGCCCACATCTAGCTGCATCCCAAAAGCTGCCCAACAATCTGCCTAAAATGCGTTGACTCTGTAGCCAGGCGTGTCTATTGCGCAATGAGCATCTTAGCAATGCGACACCCACGCCAACACTCGCAAAAAGTTGTGCAATTACCTTCCCGGTTTTGTACAAAGTTTGTTAGCCAAACATAATAGTTTGAGCAATTCACGCCGCCAGTAATACAACTCAGGCATTGTTCACCAACCCACACACCCCCATAAACCTGCGGCGATGTGTGCAAGACGGCGCAATATCCCCCATGACCACGGTAAATAAACAATATGTTGCTCAACACACCCCAAAACGTATGAGTCGCCTGCTGTGCTAGGATACTTAACGTTACATGGGTTCAACTGTGCTCACGGCTCCAGCTAGCCGCAAAGCGCAGGGTCGATCAGCATCCGGCCGTAACGGCGGTGCCAGAAAAACCACGATCCCCAATAGCGTCGTCATGCGTATCGCATTGAAAGGCATTGTTCTTGTCAATGTGCAAGCTGTTCTTTCGAATTGATATTTCATGACAAATCGCAGCAGTTCTGCAGCTGTTTGCGTGCGGTCCAGTTTTGTACCCGCTTGACTGGGCTGCACGCAGCCAGCTGGGGATGCGGTCTTTTTTGCGATACACGTCCGCGTCTCTAGCAGCTGCGTTTATACATACCGTTCACGGTGAGGTAGAGCCACGTGCTTGTCTAACTGGGCTCAGGGTTTGAATATGGAGCGCCTTTGCGCACAAGCGCCCTGGCGAAGCCATACCCAAACCCCGTGAGCCACACGTAAGAAAGCAAGGGGGTGGTGCTCGTGTGGTATGTGATCCAGGTCATAAACGGTCGCGAAGACGTGATGCGCGAGCGCATTGAGCGTGTGGTGCCAGCTGGTTCCATGCAGGAGCTCTTTTTTCCCCAATTTCAAACCGAGATTAAGGTACACGGCGAATGGGTCAACACGACCAAGCCGCTCTTTCCCGGTTATCTCATTTGCGATACGGCAGATCCCCGCACCGTGCAACAGTATCTGCTGTGCATGGGCGACTTTGCTCGGGTGCTTTCTCAGGACGGTCAGTTTGTGCCGCTGGCAAAAGAAGAGGTCCAGCTTATTGGCAGCTTTACTCATGCGGGAGACCGCGTAGTGCCCATGAGCGAGGCCCTAAAAGACGGTGACCGGGTCGTAGTGACGGCAGGTCCGCTGCTGGGCCACGAAGGCCTTATCAAAACCATTAACAGACGCAAGAGCACTGCTTTTTTGGAGCTCGACCTGTGCGGCCGACGCGTAACTACGCGCGTTGGCCTTGCCGTGCTTTCAGCCGAGCAGCGCACGATGCGAAACCTTAAAAAGGCGATCGCCTAACTACGGGCGAATGTTTAACGGGACAGGGAGGATCCCCGAGGTCGGGGACGTAGGTTTGAAGGAACAGTTGACAAGCAAATCCGATAATTCAGCAGCGTTACATACCTCGTTGCATGCGCTTGAGAAGCCATATTGTCGCGCTTCTCCAGCAAAGGGACGTATAACCATACAGGACGATATCATTACCACGTCCGCTCAACCTGACGTGCACGTGGACATCTGTGAAGATGGTCGTGAAGGAGCTGCGACGTTCATACGGTCACAGTCCATCCCCGCACCAGGCACCCCCGAGTTTGCAGATCTCTGCCGCTCCTTAGACAACCGTCCCGTGTCGTACCGCGCCCTTAAGCGCATTTTCGACATCATTTTCAGCGGTTTGGTGTGCTTTTTGGGCCTGGTGCCATGTACTGTACTGGCAGTCGCTATCACCCTCGACACCAAAGGCAGCCCTATCTACTCTCAGGAGCGAGTTGGAAGACTCGGCAGGCCGTTTCGCATTTATAAGTTTCGCTCAATGGTTGCGGATGCCGATGATGTGGAGAAGTATTTCACCCCAGAGCAATTGGCCACCTGGCGGCGTGAAAGAAAAGTGGATGACGACCCACGCATTACGCGTCTGGGACGGCTCATTCGCAAGACGAGTCTCGACGAGATCCCACAGTTTCTCAACGTGCTGTTAGGGCAGATCTCCATCGTTGGGCCGCGCGTTATCACTATCGACGAAGTGCAGAATTACGCACCCGAAGATCGTGCTGTCCTTCTCAGCGTGCCCCAGGGTATTACGGGCGCTTGGCAGTGCGGTCCGCGCAACCTTGCCACGTTTGAGAACGGCTTACGCCAAAAGATAGAGCTCGCATACGCGCGTGACGCAAATGTCAAGACCGACATTGACGTATTTTTCGAGACCTTCAAGGTGATGCTTGTTAGGAGGACCGGTAAATGACACTAGTTACGAGTCAGCGGCATTCGGATCAAGAGACCTCGCCTCTCGTTTCAGTCATCATTCCTTGCTACAACAGCGAGGTTAACATTGCTCAGACAATTGCGAGCGTGTCGGCCCAGACTATGAGCAACTTGGAGATTATCGTTGTTGACGATTGCTCGACCGATGGTAGTGCTCGAGTTGTCCGGTCGCTTTGCGCGAGTGAGCCTCGTCTTCGGTTTTTCCAGCAAGAAATCAATCAGGGCGTAGCCAGGGCGCGCAATAAAGCTCTGAGCGAGGCGCGTGGCCGATATATCGCCTACCTCGATTCCGACGATCTTTGGAGCCCCGAAAAGTTGGAGCGCCAAATCGCCTTCATGTCCGAGAACGCTTACGGGGCGTGTTTCACGTCCTACGAGACCATCAAAGAGAACGGGGCGCATATCAACTATGTTCATGTACCGAGCTCCATAACTTATAAGCAGTTTCTCAAGAACACGATTACCTGCAGCCACTCGCTGCTATTTGACACAAACATTGTCGATAGGTCCCTTCTTGTCATGCCCGACATAAGGCGCGGTCAGGACTTCGCGACTTGGTGTCAGGTCATGAAGGCCGGGCATACCCTCCATGGCCTCGATGAACCACTTGCTGTTTACCGCAAGTGCGCAGGGTCACTGTCGAGTGATCCTATCAAGTCCGTGAAGCGCACTTGGAATATCTACCGAAACGTAGAGCATCTGCCGCTGCTCTACGCGGCATATTGCCAGTTCTGGCAGCTTTATCATGCAATCTTCAAGAGAATAGGAAGTAAATAATATGAGCATCTACCAAGATCTTCTCAATGGGAACACTAAACTTTCGCTCGTTGGTCTTGGCTACGTCGGCATGCCTATCGCCGTTGAGTTTGCCAAACACGTCAAGGTCATTGGATTCGATATCAACGAGCGTAAGATTGCCCAGTACAGAGCTGGGCTCGACCCCACTAAAGAGGTCGGCGACGATGCCGTCTCCCAGTCGTCCGTCGCGTTCACTTCAGATGCCACCGCACTCGAAGAGGCCCGTTTCCACATTGTCGCGGTGCCCACGCCGGTCAACCAAGACAAGACTCCCGATTTAACTCCCGTGATCGGTGCGTCTGAGACCCTGGGTAAGCACCTCAAGCCTGGTTCTATCGTGGTCTACGAGTCCACGGTCTACCCGGGTGTCACTGAGGACGTCTGCGTGCCTATTCTCGAGCGCGAAAGCGGCCTCACGTGTGGTATTGATTTTAAGGTCGGCTATAGCCCCGAGCGCATCAACCCTGGCGACAAAGTTCACACGCTAACTACTATTCGCAAGATTGTCTCTGGACAGGATGCCGAATCCCTCGAAGAAATTAAGAACGTCTACGACATTGTAATTGCCGCCGGTACTTACCCTGTCTCCACCATCAAGACCGCTGAGGCTGTCAAGGTCGTTGAGAACTCCCAGCGGGATATTAACATTGCGTTTATGAACGAGCTTGCCATGGTTTTTGACCGTATGGGCATTGACACATCCGAGGTCGTCGAAGGTATGAATACCAAGTGGAACGCTTTGGGCTTCAAGCCCGGCCTTGTCGGCGGCCATTGCATTGGCGTCGACCCTTACTACTTTACCTACGAGGCTGAGAAGCTTGGCTATCATAGTCAGATTATTCTTTCGGGTCGTAAGGTCAACGACGGTATGGGTGAGTTCGTAGCCGACGCGGCCATCCGCGAGATGGTCCAAGCGGGTCTGGCCCCGGCCAAAGCGAAGGTCGGTGTGCTTGGTATCACCTTCAAAGAGAATTGTCCCGATGTTCGCAATTCTAAGGTCGAAGACATCCTCAAGCGCTTCGCGCAGTACGGTATCGAACCCTTGGTTTGCGACCCTTGGGCGGATGCGGCTGATGCTAAGCGCTCTTACGGGGTCGACCTCGTCCCGATGGAGGAGATGCTCGACCTCGACGCGATTGTAGTTGCAGTCGCCCACGACAGATTTGTGTCCATGACGAGTGAAGACTACAAGGCTCTCTTCGCTGCCAAGGCCGACTCCGAGAAAGTTCTCGTTGACGTCAAAAGCATTCTCGACAAGGCGGATTTCTCTGGGTACCGCTACTGGAGGCTCTAGCGCATGAACTTAAATTATTCTGTCGCGAAAAATCATTCTAACGAATGCGTGATCTTTCGCGAAGGATCACGTTCTTGGCTTTGAATGATTTCTTGCTCCTCGACCATTCTTACTACTTTCTTGAGGGCTGTGGGCAACTAACTATTTCTTAAAATAGTCGTTAAGGGCACGATGCTGTGAATTCTACTTCAAAAAAAATTGGTCTCATTGGTCGTATTGATCCCGACAAAACTATGTTCGATGGCCAGACAGTCAAGACTCGCATGACTTATCGCATGCTTTGTGAGCATTATGGCGCTGAGAATGTTGTCACGGTTGACACTCTTGATTATCGCCACCGCGCCTTGGCTGTCATGGCAAACTTTGCGCGCTGCTTGGTTTCGTGTAGTGACATTGTGGTGTCGCTCGCTATCAATGGGCGCAGGGTCTTTTTCCCGCTTCTTTTCTTCGCTTCTAGGTTCATGGGCAAACGTGTCTATCACAATCTAATTGGTGGTTCGCTCGCCAACGATCTCGATAAGTATCCAAAGTGGGTTAACTACCTCAACTCGTTCCAAGTTAACTGGGTCGAGTCGCGTGACCTAGTGGATATGCTCGCCGAAAAGGGCGTGACCAATGCCGAGTATCTACCTAACTTCAAGTACTTTGATCAGACTGCAGGTGCGTTGAAGGCCCCTATGCATGCTGCCGGCGAGCCCTTCAGCTTCTGTACTTTTAGCCGTGTGACCGAACAGAAGGGCGTGGGTGACGCTGCGCGTGCCGTTGAGTCGCTGAATGCCGAAGGGCTAGCCTGCGTCCTTGACGTCTACGGTCCCGTCGACAGTGTCTACAAGACTGATTTCGAGCACGTACTGGCAGAATGTCCTCACGTGAAGTACAAGGGTTGCGTCCCTCCTGAACAAAGTGCGCTGGCTGTGGCGCCCTATGATGCCCTGTTGTTTCCGACTAAATGGAAAACAGAGGGCATTCCAGGTACCATTATCGATGCTCTTGCGGCTGGCGTGCCCGTTATAGCTGCAAGATGGCAGTACTACGCTGAAATGTTAGAGGATAACGTCACCGGCCTAGGCTATGAGCTGGGAGATAATTCGCTCCTTGTCAGTGAGATGGCTAAATTTATGCAGCTCGACAATCACCAACGCATGGCCATGCGCAAATCTTGCTTGTCACGATTCATGGCGTACACTCCCGAGGTCGTCAGTTCCCAGATATTTGATGAGATAGAGGGGATTCATCGGTGAAGGTTGCTTTTCTAGCTCAACACCTGAAAGCCTCTGGTGGAGCCGAGCGCGTACTGAGCGTATTCGCTAATGAGTTGTCCTCTAGGGAGGGCTTTGAGGTAAGCGTGGTTTTGATGTTTCCGCAAGGCTCGGAATACAGGTTAGATTCAAGCGTGAGGAAGGTGTACCTCTATAATGACGATAGCCAGTACGCCGCTTCGAGTCCATTCGATCGCATTCTAAAAATTAGATATGCGCTCAAGGAATTGAACATTGACTACGCTATCCCGTTCCTTTGGTTCATTTGTCTCTATACGTTTGCCGCTACAGTTGGTACGAACACCAAGTTAATACAGACGGTGAGAAATAATCCTGCCTTGGTTCCTGGCTCTAGCGTTATGCGTGCTGTCCGTTTAGCAACCATGAGGTTCTCTCATGGTTGCTTCGTTCAGAACACGGCTCAATTAGAGTATTTCCCCAAGAGCCTTAGAGACAAGATGGTCGTCATTCCCAATCCCATCTCAGACGAATTCCTTGAACTCGAGGTAGATCCAACTGTTTCCGATACTGTGGTCATGGTCGGTAGGCTTGTTGAACAGAAGAATCACATCATGATGCTCAAGGCGGTTTCATTACTTCGCGATCAGGGACGAATCATTAAAGTTCTAATCTATGGTGATGGCGACTTACGCCAGGACATTTCAAATGAAATTAAACAAGCTGGGCTATCCGATATTTGTAAGTTGATGGGCAGCACTGAAGATGTGCCGAGCGTTTTCTCAAAAGCTGGGGTTTACGTTCTTACGTCCAGATACGAAGGACAGCCAAATTCGCTTCTTGAGGCGATGGCATCCGGTCTTCCATGCATCTCCACGGACTGCCCCACAGGCCCGAGTGATTTCATTTCCGATGGGGAGAACGGATATCTTGTTTCAATCGACGACGTTCCCACGCTCGCGGAGCGAGTGGGGGAATTGCTCGCTAGCCCATCACTCCGAAGTAGGCTGGGCATTAATGCTAAAAAAAGCATATTAAATTCATGCTCCCCAAAGATGTTGACGGATCGGCTCATAGATGCTTTCATTCACTAGATTTACGTTCAGCCAAACAAGAAATGTAAGAAGCCCACGCGATGGCAATTGCCTGCTAAATGCGCTGCTTGTTGCGACTTTTATCTTTGGATGCTTCTCCCCGTCACAGCTTGGCCTTATCGGGCTGGGAGCTATTTCTCGGCCATTGAGAATGGTCGGCTACATATTTGGTATTGCCTATTTGCTCATTAATGCGCGATCAATAAAACTTGATTACCCCACTCTGGCAACGGTGCTGTTTGTGACCCTTGGACTCGTCCTTACCGCGTTGAAGGGCGACTTTTCCACTCTCTACCTTCAAACGTTGATTTCTATGGTGCTGATTTGCCTGGTGACCCAGGTGAGCCTGAAAGGCGATTCGGTCCTTTTTGTTACTGTGGCATTCTATGTTATCGGCTTCCTTGTCATCGCCAATGCGGCATTCATCCTTATCAGCCTCCGGTCGCATCCCTCGGGCTACTACCAAAGTGGCGATCCCGATGCAATGGCGGGCGTTTGGCTCCTGGGTCACAAAAACCAGTTACGCAATTGGATTATCCCCGCCATCGCTCTTTCTCACCTCCTGGATGTGGTCCGCCACAAGGGAACCACGGTTCGTACTCTCATTGTTACGGTCATCGGCATCCTTTCGGCCTACTACTCCGACTCAGCGACTTCATTTGCTGTTCTACTTTTCTTTAGCGCTCTTCTTTTGTTCTCAATGCTGACCAATTCGAAGAAGCCCGTGCTACTCGACCCTGTTGTCGGGGGAGTCTTCACTGCCGTTGTGTTTTTCGTTTGTGTTATTCTGCGCAGGGTGCCTCTCTTAGGCTCTGTCATAGAGAACGGCTTGGGAAGGGATGCCTCTTTCACCGGTAGGACCAGTATCTGGGACGATGCGATGTCCTGGATTTCCAATGACCCTTTTGGAACGGGGTTTTTCACGGTTTCCCACTCGAGACTGATGAACGACTCCGGCTGGGTTGTGAATCATGCCCACGATGCCTATCTGGACACCACGCTCAAGTACGGTTTTGCGGGCTTGACTATCTTTATCGCCCTAGTTGTCATGGCGATAAAGTCGTTGGCCGGGACTACGAATTGGCAAGTCAGAGTCGCTCTGAGCGCATGCCTCGTGTCGTTCCTAATCTGCGGAATCTTCGGCGAATTATTCAACAGCGGCTATTTTCTCGTTTTGTATCTATGCTGCTATTGCGACATGATTGGACCGCAGGTCGATGATTGACAGAACTGACGTAACTGCAAATCCTGCAAATTCCAAAGCTCAACTCGGTGACAAGGCCGCTTCTGCGACAAGATGGGCTTTTGCCTCTCAGGTCGCAGCAAAACTCATTTCACCTCTGACCACAATGGTCCTCGCGAGGCTGCTTACGCCTGAAGCCTTCGGCGTAGTGGCCTCTGTGACAATGGTGACCTCCTTCGCTGACGTGTTTTCAGATGCTGGTTTCCAGAAGTATTTGGTCCAACACGAGTATTGCTGCAAGGACGATCTTCATAGATCGGCGAGTGTTGCTTTCTGGACCAACCTTACGGTCTCCCTTGGCTTATGGATGCTCATTGCGGCGTTCAATGAGCAAATTGCCACTGCAGTGGGGAATCCTGGTCTCGGGATGGTTCTCGTAGTGGCGGGTTTCTCCATTCTTCTTACCGCCCTGATAAGTGTCCAGACCGGTCTCTTTCAGCGTGCACTCGACTATCGGGTGCTATTTAAGTCCAAGGTCATTTCTTCAGTGGTGATGCTTGGGGTCTCGGTCTCCCTTGCGCTGCTTGGCTTCGATTATTGGTCCATGGTGTTCGGCACCATCTCAAGCAATGTGTTTATTTGTGTCTTCTTAACAGTCAAATCGAGTTGGAGGCCTTGCTTCTTCTATTCATTTAAAGAGCTAGGGGAAATGTTCTCCTTTAGTGGGTGGACATTGCTGGAGACGATTTCTATCTGGCTGGTCTCCTGGGCGGGAACGTTTATCGTTGCGAACACCATGACTCAAAACCAAGTGGGTTTGTATAAGACAGCCACGCAGATGGGAACTGCTGTCATGGGTATAGTGACGTCTTCCGTAATGCCTATTCTGTTTTCCTCACTTTCCCGCCTTAGTTCCGACCGTAAGGCGTTTGACGCCACTCTTTATAAGGTTCAAGCTTGTCTCGCGTACGTGCTGGTCCCCATGTGCTGCTGCCTCCTGTTGTTCCGGGATCTCGTTATCACTGTATGCCTTGGCGACCAATGGCTCGATGCCTCCTTGTATCTTGGCCTCTTCTTCTTCAGTAGTTCAATCAAAATTGTGCTAAACAACATATGCGCAGAGGCATACCGGAGCATGGGCAAGCCCATGTATTCCATGATGGTCGAGCTCGCATACCTTGTGATTCTGGTCCCGCTCCTCTCGCTTGCATGTGCAAATGGATGGGGGGCATTTTCGGTTGCGGCAGGTTTGGCCCAACTATGTTTGACGGTCATCACACTGGTGGTTTCTCATTTTCTAGTTGGTTTGAGCCCAAGGCGCATGCTCAAGAACTGCGCTCCAGTTTTTGTCGCAGCTCTATCTTGCTCTGTCGCAGTCTTTCTTGTCAGGACATTCTTGCCAAAGTCTTATCTATTTGATGCCGTGCTCATAATGTTATATATAGCCCTTTATCTCTGTTTGACTTATTCGAGCGACAAACTCTCGACCATATACAATGCGGCCGTCCAGGCCCTCCGTCTCCCCAGTAAGCTGTTAATTGCGAGATAGGTGAAAGAATGTCTAGAGATTTAAGTACCAAGTGTATCTGGAGGGTTATCTATGCTGCTTTGCCAAAATGGCTTCCAAAGTCCCAGCACAGCCGTTTAGCAAAACGCCTTCGGGGGTGGGTTTCTCGCAGATTCATTTTGAACGCAGGCAAGAATATTAATATTGAGCGAGGGGCCACGTTTGGCTCCGACCTTTCGCTGGGGGATAACTCTGGAGTTGGAATCAACTGCGAGATTCTCGGTCCCTGCGTCATCGGCAACGATGTGATGATGGGCCCGGAGGTGGTCATCTACACGCGTAATCATGCGCATGGTGACATAGAAAGGCCAATGCGCCTTCAGGGGTATGAAGACTGTCGCCCCGTGACTATAGGTAACGACGTCTGGCTTGGTCGCAGGGCGATGATTATGCCAGGGGTTAATATCGGTAACGGTTGTGTCGTCGCTGCTGGCGCCGTTGTTACAAAGGACGTTCCCGATTACTGCGTCTGCGGCGGAATCCCAGCTAAGGTGATAGCACGGCGAGGCCTCCGCCCATCGAAGGCAGAGTGAAAATTTAGTTAAACCCAGAAGTCCGAAGTTTATGGTGCTGTGAGCGGATTTAGCTGTTCCAAGATGGTCAAGTTCTGAATGGACAGACACTGTCAGCGCAAGTTTACCTTCAAGATAGATAGCAAAATTCTTTCGGACGTGGCCATCCGTAACCTGAAACATTGACAGGAGTAATTGGGTATGAGCGTGATTTCTCAGATCAAATGGAAGCTCGCTTCGACGGAAAAGAAGTTGGCAACCCTCAAAAAGCGTGGACTTACTATTGGGGAGGGATGCGAGATCCTCAATGGCTATGATTTCGGTTCCGAGCCATATCTAGTCACTATCGGTGAAAATGTTCGCATCACGGCGGGAGTGAAGATCACTACCCACGATGGCGGTTGCTGGGTGCTTCGCCATATGCATCCGCAGCTTAGTGATTGCGATCGCTTTGGGCGCGTGACCATAGGTGACAACTGTCACATCGGCATGAATGCGCTTATTCTGCCGGGCGTCACCATCGGCCGAGATTGTATCGTGGGGGCCTGCGCGGTTGTATCTCACGACGTCCCCGATGGCACGGTTGTCGCCGGCGTACCAGCTCGACCCATCTGTACGGTTGAAGAGTACCGCGACAAGCACGATGGCGACTTTCTCATGACCAAGCACATGACATGGGACGAGAAGCGTGCTTACGTTGAGGCACGGTTATCTGAATAAGCTAACACTATAGAAGGATAACGTTTTGGCTATAGCAACTAAACATATAAAATCCTCAGGGTCAGTGGGGGGGGGTTACTCCCTTGATAAGGCGAGGTGGCCGGAAGGCTCGTCGATTATCAGTAACCATGCACTCAGGTTCATCTGGGTGTTCCGTAAAGCACGGACTTCACGGAACCCCATTTGGAGACTGATGCTAGCACGGATGCGCGAGCGCTATGGATTGGAGATACCTTGGAAAACCCAGATAGGTGAGGGACTCTACTTAGGTCACGCGTTCAACATTACCGTCAATCCTAGCGCTGAGATTGGCCGAAATTGCAATATCCACAAGGGCGTGACCATCGGTCAGGAGAACCGCGGCAAGCGCAAAGGCGTGCCCACCATCGGGGACGATGTTTGGATTGGCGTGAATGCCACCATCGTGGGAAGCATAAAGGTGGGCAGCGATGTGCTGATTGCACCTGGTGCCTACGTCAATTGCGAAGTGCCCGACCATTCCATAGTTCTGGGCAATCCTTGTAAGGTGATTCCGTGCAAGAATGCCACAGAAGGCTACATAAATAGGCGAATTTAGCCGTCATCGAACTTTGAAAACGGAAGAGGACAACATGGCAAGAAAAGTACTGGTTACAGGAGCTGCCGGCTTTATCGGCGCGTTCCTCGTCAAGAAGCTGCTCGAGGAGTCCGATGATGCCATCGTCGGACTCGACAACCTCAACAGCTACTACGACCCTGGCATCAAGGACGCGCGCCTCCGCATGCTGGCCGAGGTCGACACGGACGGCCGCTTCACCTTCGTGCGCGGCGACCTGTGCGACGCCGCCCTCATCGAGCGCCTGTTCGCCCAGAACGGCTTCGACGTCGTGGTGAACCTCGCTGCCCAGGCGGGCGTCCGCTACTCCATCGAGAACCCGCGCGCCTACCTCGAGAGCAACCTCGTCGGCTTCTTCAACGTGCTCGAGGCCTGCCGCCACCACCCGGTCAAGCACTTGGTCTACGCCAGCTCCAGTTCGGTCTACGGCGGCAACAAGAAGGTTCCTTTCTCCGAGGAGGACCGCGTCGACTCGCCTGTCTCGCTCTACGCCGCCACCAAGAAGTCCAACGAGCTCATGGCGGCCGCCTACTCAAAGCTCTACTCCATCCCGGCGACCGGGCTGCGCTTCTTCACGGTGTACGGCCCCATGGGCAGGCCCGACATGGCTTACTTCGGCTTCACCGAGAAGCTGCGCCGCGGCGACACCATCAAGATTTTCAACATGGGCGACTGCCGCCGCGACTTCACCTACGTCGACGACATTGTCGAGGGCGTCAGGCGTGTCATGGACGCCGCCCCCGAAGTTCAGATGGGCGAGGACGGGCTGCCCCTCGCCGCGCACCGCGTCTACAACATCGGCAACTCGCACCCCGAGAACCTGCTCGACTTTGTCGACACGCTGCAGCGCGTGCTGGTGGAGGAAGGCGTGCTGCCCGCTGACTATGACTTCGAGGCTCACAAGCAGCTCGTTCCCATGCAGCCCGGCGACGTTCCCGTCACCTACGCCGACACCACGGCGATCCAGCGCGATCTCGGCTACAAGCCCGCGACGCCGCTCGAGGACGGCCTGAGGGCCTTTGCCAAGTGGTACAAGCGCTACTACAACATTTAGCAAATCATGGCCCTGTAGCAGGGGCCATTTTTCATGCTGATTACTGTTCTTTGACAATTGGAGAATGACATGAAGATCGCTGTTGCCGGTACCGGCTACGTCGGCCTGTCCCTCGCCGTCCTGCTCTCGCAGCACAACGAGGTCCACGCGCTGGACATCGTGCCCGAGAAAGTCGAGAAGATCAACGACTACCTGTCGCCCATCCAGGACGACGAGATCGAGCGCTTCCTGGCGGAGGCCAAGGCGGGGGAGCGCGAGCTCGACCTGCACGCCACCGTGGATGTGGCCGAGGCCTATACGGGTGCCGACTACGCCGTCATCGCCACGCCCACCAACTACGACAGCGATAGGAACTTCTTCGACACGAGCTCCGTCGAGGCCGCCATCGCCGCCGTGCGCTCGGTGAACCCGGACGCCTGGATTGTCATCAAGTCGACGATCCCCGTCGGCTACACCGCGGGCCTTCGCGAGAGGCTGGGCGATTCCAAGATCTTCTTCAGCCCGGAGTTCCTGCGCGAGAGCAAGGCTCTATACGACAACCTGCACCCCAGCCGCATCGTGGTGGGCGCGCCCAAGGACGATTCCGAGGCCGTGGCCGCCGCCGAGCGCTTCGCCGGCCTGCTCGCGCAGGGCGCCGACCCCGCCGAGCTCGAGCGCGCGAACGCCGACGGCACCGTGGGCATCCCGGAGCTCGTGCTGGGCACCACCGAGGCCGAGGCCGTGAAGCTCTTCGCCAACACCTATCTGGCGCTGCGCGTCGCCTACTTCAACGAGCTCGACACCTACTGCGAGGTCCGCGGCCTCAACACCCGCGACGTCATCGACGGCGTCTGCCTGGAGCCGCGCATCGGGTCGCACTACAACAACCCCAGCTTCGGCTACGGCGGCTACTGCCTGCCCAAGGACACCAAGCAGCTGCTGGCCAACTACAGGGACGTGCCGCAGAACCTGATCGAGGCCATCGTGGACGCCAACCGCACGCGCAAGGACTTCGTCGCCGACGAGGTGCTGCAGATGGTGTGGGACCGCGTGTACGCCGGCAAGGAGAAGCCGGTCGTGGGCGTCTACCGCCTGACGATGAAGTCCAACTCCGACAACTTCCGCGCGAGCTCCATCCAGGGCGTCATGAAGCGCGTGAAGGCCAAGGGCGTGCCCGTGGTGGTCTACGAGCCCACGCTGGACGCGCCGGAGTTCTTCGGCTCCGAGGTGACCCACGACTTGGAGGCCTTCAAGGCCGGCTGCGACGTGATCGTCGCCAACCGCTGGAGCGATGAGCTCGCGGACGTGGCGGACAAGGTGTACACGCGGGATTTGTTTAAGCGGGATTAGGGAAGAGGGCGGAACCAGGCTGATCCGCTTCAATCATTCGCTATTTTAACCGCGTCGAGGGCGGGGGTGTTCGGCATTAGCCGATACACCCCCGCCCTTCATTGTTCTTCGCAGGTAAAATTCGCCTAATTCGAGCGATCGCTCAACGTGATTCGTGCCTTGAAACCGGCTCCATATTCTCCCGCCCGTGCCTGGTCATCCAACTTGAAGCCGATGTTATACAGCTTCCCCGACTTCGTCTTCCGAACCAGGCCATGCTCCAACATGAATGCGACAACGCGGCGATGTGCTTCGACGTCGTCCAAGTTCAGGTAGAAGCAGGCGACGCCTCTGCCGTTCTCGATAACGGACTCGAATGAGCTGTGCTTGCATTCCGCGACGACCATTCCGAGGGCCGCCTTGCGGCAGACTTCCTCCGCGAACTCGATATCGTTGAAGTAGAACATCCATTTCCCGCACCTGCTCTCGTCTAGCGCAGGTGCCAGCTCGGTGTCGATGTAGAACGAACACCATGGGTTGTCCACCCTGACGATTCGGCCGTCTTCGCTCAGCATCGTCTTCTCTTCCATCCATGCCTCATATGGTTTGAGGGTGCTTTCGTAGTACGCGATTGTTCTCGGAGAGCACCCCTCGACTTCCTTGTCGGTAAGGAAGAGACCGAGTAGACTCGAGTTGCTGGGCACGCTGCTTTCGGCATGGCTACACATAGTGCTTTCGAGCACTGCTTTTAAGATTGCTTTATCTGCAGATAGTCTAGAACCGGCTACATCTGTGTTAGAACCATATTGATCATCGCTTCCACCGGGGGCTCCTTTCCCCTTGGTTCGATGGAAACAATTCTGAAGTGCAGGCCTATGTTCCGGTAAATGATTATTTAGCTGAACTCGGAGAAGCCCTTTTTGCTCAAACAATTGAAGAGAACAAGCGAGAAAATCATTACCGTTCAGTCGAGTCATTCTGCGAAGTCAAGGGCGGTTAGAGGCTCCCTAAAGGTTCAGAGCTAATTGCAGAGGCAAACTCTCATCATATATTCGAGTCCGCGACTTAAACAACGCTTCTGTTCTCTTACTCACTTCGGAAATGCTATATATCGACGATGAAACACGATCTAATATTTCGCGCTACGTTGTCAACACTGGCGATCTAATTGTTTCCGTTGTCGGAACGATTGGCCTTACGGCGTATATCGGAAAAACGCTCGATGAGGCAAACCTCACAGAGAATTGCAACAAACTTACTTCGTTTAAAGGCGACTTTGCGGCGTGGTCGTATTTCTTTCTTCGTAGCTCAATGGGCATGGAAGCTATTAGGCTTGGAACTGTTGGTGCCGTTCAGACCAAGCTTGCATTAAAAAACATTAAGTCGATGAACGTCCCGTTTGCTCCAGCTTGTGCAATAGAAAGAACGACTTCGACGCTCAATGGTATTCTTGAGCTCATATAGGCTAATATACTCAAGTCGTAGGCTCTTGGCGAACTGCGTGACGCATTGCTTCCCAAACTCATGTAGGGCGAAATCGACGTCTCTCAGTTTGGCGCTGTTCGGATGGATTAGGTATAGAGCGCTATGGCAGGGGGGCGAAGATGATGATTGTTGTAAATGAATCGGCTGCTGCTTCATATCTATACCTAATGGGATTAACCATAGACGAAGAGCTGCCGCTTACGCAACACCTCTCTCTATTGCCGGCCACGTGCAAGGCCTCGCCGGACGACATGATAAATTCTGTGATGAAATATGGCAGCGGAGATGAGACCGATTTAGGTGTCTTGATTGCCGTCCTTAGGAAAACTACAGCTCAGTTGCGCGTTGTTGGAGAGGGCAAAGAGCTTGCAGTTCGAGTTTGGAATGCCCAATCTGCAATAGTTCTATTGTCCGCGCTTTTGAATTGCGAATTGTATTGGCATGTTCAGAGCGATTCGCGGACAGAAGATTTTTCGCCATGCTCGGCAATCAATGTTGTTCTTTCTACAAGGTTGTTCATTCCAAGAAAATTGAAAGTGATCAACGATTCAGAGAAGCAGTGGATAAGACAGCATTATCGGGACGCATGGGAACTGTTTGATAAAAACACGCGATTTGAGACCGCGGTGAATTCCTTGTGGAGCTACAAGCAATCGCTTCGACCTTCAGTTCAAATGGCGATTATATGGGCTGGGATTGAGTCATTGTTTGGAGTCCGGAGCGAACTTGTTTTTCGTGTCAGTACTCTCGCAGCTTTGTTTCTTGGAGGAGGCAAGCAAAAACAGCAAGAAATAAAGAAACTATATAGAGCAAGGTCAGAAGCCGTTCATGAGGGAAAACAACCTTCTGAGTCTTGTGTTTCCGATTCTGCAAAATTATTGCAAGCGCTAATCTTGGAATGCGTCGAACGGGGCTGTTTACCAAATGAGGACGGTTTGCTTTTCGGATTCGAAGAAGGATCGGCTAAATAATCATTTATCGCCCTACGAGTATTTGCAGATGAGACACCGATGCGTTTCAGTTGCATTGCATAGACAAGATAACGAAAAAGCAGCAAATCAAGAATGGCGATTCGCAAACATGGTTTATCCGGAGTTTTCACCAACCGCATCTTTGCGCGCCGCCTCAAATGAAACCCATAATGGAGTTTGGGCCATTCCAGAGTCACTTGCGCAAAGGTATTGCGAGTTTTTGGATCCAGTGATTTTGAGACGTAGCGTCGCCACTCAGACCGCGAACGCTTCATCGATCTGCAACTTCGGCAAAGCAAAAGGCCGAACATATGACCATGTTTTGATTTATCCAGTTGCCGATATGGCCTCTTGGTTGCAAGATGCCTCGACGGATCTGAAGCCGCAGACACGCTCCAAGCTCTATGTTGCAATTACTAGGGCGAGGTTCAGCGCTGGCTTCGTGGTTGCTGACAATAAAATAAATGAGCTTCCAGACACGCTAAGCGTCTGGAAGCCATAAATCAATCACGTGTTTGTTCGTCAGCAAAAGCGGATCCCTACGTGAACCTAAAGACGGCCTTGATCAGCCATCCGTTGAACCTGGAGATGCACTTACCAGTCAACTTCATCCATATCACCCCAATCCTCTGAAACAACTCTCATGTCACCCTTCTCTGGCTGCGTCTCGGTTGCGCCCAGCGCCTATTTGGCTACTTCCGCTTGTATCCTGAGTAATAACCTCCGCTGCTGCAACCAAGGTGGCGAATTGCTGCCTTTGCCATATGGATCTGTATGTAAGTGCTTCGAGGTGATGATGCCGATCTCACTTCAATTCATGGACGCATCGAAATAATAGGGCGGAGTCGCTCTCTCGATCCCGCCTCGCAAACCCGAATAGTTCTGACTTTCCCGTTATCCGGAACATCTGGGGAAGTTCGCGTCCCAGTCCGGAAAACCCAATGCCTGAAACGACGATGCCAAGGGGTTACTCGGTCAGCTTCTTGCATCCGTGCCAGGTCAAGGGAAGGGGCAGCCTGTAGAACGAGGTTGGCTCCATAGGGATCTCCTCGAGCCTTCCGTTGCCCCGCCGAACCCATGAAGTTCCGCTTGCGTCGGTGAAAGCCGTTTCGGGTGCCGTGCGTACTCCCATTCCGTGCCCTTCCGTCGGGAGCCATATGCACCATGCTCCAGGAGGAAGCGTGCCGACGCAGACGCGGTTGGGATAAGCGGGGCGGTTATCCTCACCTTTGAAAGAGGGGCCGGCCCCGCTAATCCCGACGCAGGTGACGATTACGTCGTAGACGGGGGACTCGCTTTCGTTTCGAAGCACGACGAATTGCCAGACGAACCGATTGTCCTCGGGCTGATCAGTTCGGTTTCGATCCCCTTCGTACCATGCCGATATGCGGGATGGCTGATGCCGCTTGATGTCGTCCTCCCTGTTCTTTTTGCTCTGGTTACTTTGCCAGAGTGCGGCAATCAAGGCCCCCAAGGTAACGAGTCCGATGAATGCTTGGACAATCAGATTGGCGATGTCTATATCGATGCCAAAAATCATTGGATGGTCACCGGCTCAGCGTCGTGGGGCGATAATTCTAACTCCGAATAATATGGCTTGATCGATGGTCGACGTTACGTAAACGTCAAAATGGGTTTGTCTTAACAGCCTTATTTTCTTAAGACAAACTTGCCGCAACGCCAATTCAAAGAGTTTGCCGTGACGCAGACAGATGCAGTTGGTTGCTGAAAAGCGTGGTTATTTGGACAGGATTCGCTTCAAAACGCCCGTCGATTATTACGATCTAATGCAGCCTGTAGGGTGGATGTACTTCGATAAGCAGTAGTCGACATGCTCTGGTTTTGAACGAAAAGTCCCAGAGACAATCGATAACGATTCTTCTTTGATGATGCGAGCGGCGCTACCATTAGCAGCGCCGCTTGTTTTCCGCTCGCAGATAGATCCCGCCATGTTGACCACCGAATGCATCTTGACCGACGTGCTCGTACTCCTATTCGGGCACAGAAATTGGAGGCGCGGCCCCCAGCGTCTACTCAGCGAAATTCGTTAAGAAAGCTGACATCGAACACTGTGAACTCCGTCATCGAATCGAATCTCATTGACTGGGATGCGTTCATTAATGATGACTTTGATGCCTATTTCAAAGCTCGCGTCATGGCTTTGCTGGACGCTATTGAGTTCGCACTGGGCAAGTCCATCTCCGATAGGGGCACCGAGGAAACAGTAAAGAGATTTGGCCGCTCATTGGAATAAGATGCTTCTTAGCTCCGTTATTGGTTATAGAAAGAAGGCTTAATGTCTGATTTTGAAATTTTGCAGCAGTTGTGCGAAACAGCAGACGAACTTTCAAAGAAATACATCAGCTCTAGTTCGCCTGACTTTAAAGCATGGAAGACAAGGGCGGACAGGCTTTTAATTAGGCGATTTGGAAAAGACAGCTACGAATTTAAAAGCTTTAACAAAATCAGCTACTCGTTGTCTTTCTTCACCTCCGGTACGCCCGACTCGGCTTTCGTTGAAGCCTGTGCGGACGGCCTGCGCAGTGCAAAAGCTGTGCTGGAGACATACCTTGATGAGTTTTCAGACGAAGGGGAAACCGGATCGACTGCAAATGTTGGAGATTATTCGAAGGTATTTATCGTTCATGGTCACAACGGAGAGCTTAGAGAAAGGGTCGCGAGAATCATCGAAAGGCAGGGCCTAACGGCGGTTGTCCTAAACGAGCAGTCAAATCAGGGCAAGACAATCATCGAAAAGCTGGAAATTGAAGGCGATGCAGCAGGAGCGGTATGCCTTTTTACGGCGTACGACGAAGGAAGAGCCCAGGCAGAACAGTCGGAAAAGCCCAGGGCTAGACAAAATGTTGTATTTGAAGCCGGATACTTTATTGGTCGGCTTGGCAGGGAAAACGTTGCAATTCTTGTTGACAAAGGTATCGAGATTCCCTCCGATCTACAGGGCGTCGTTTATACCGGAACAGACAGTTGGGAGTTCGGCCTCTTGAAAGAACTCAAGTCCATGGGATATTCCATCGACTTTAATAAGATGGATATCTAATCCGTTGATCCCTCCTTTCACCGACTGGCAAAACGATTTACACCTAATTGTGGACATTGCCCACACGATTTCTCTTTGCTCCCGCATTGATCTCGCTAAACTATTAATTGCTGCTACCAGGGCATTTTCTGGTGCACATTCTATTGGCTCCTGCGAAGATCGGAGCAGGTATGTTTGCTGCCAAGTCCCACACCAGCCGTCATTACATTCCGATTGTTGCCATGGCCTGCCTATGCGTTTTGCTGGGCGGGCCTTCTTATGCCGCTGGCGCGGAGAGCCTCATCATCGCGGGCGCGACGTACTGCGAGCCGGGCGTGTCGGGCCCCGGCTGGGTCTGGACCGATGCCGACCACCTGGAGCTTAATGGCTACGCGGGCGAGGCCATCGGCGCCGAGGGCGACCTGGTGCTGACGCTTGCCGGGCAGAACTCCGTGACGGAGTCGCATGCGCCCGATGCGGACATCACGCTGTGCGGCATGGAGGTGTGGGGCAACCTGACGCTTCGCGGCACCGGGACCCTGACGGCGACGGGCTCGCAGTGCGGGATCCACGTGTCGCAGGCGCTCGTGGTTGACGGCTGCACCGTCGATGCGCGGGCAGACGGGGCCGATATTACAAACGAGTCGGTCGCCGGCGTGATTGCCGGCGACATGGCCGTGCGCGGCGGCGGGCGCGTCGTTGCCGCGGGCGCCGGGTCCGGAGCGGGCGTGCGCGCCTACGGCGTGTATCTGCAAGATGCGGGCCTTGGCGATGGTGCGTCCGGCTGTCGGCTTTCCGTCGACGCCTCGTGGCTTGATGCGACCGGTGCCGACGGCGGTGTTGCGTGCGCGGGCGGGTCGCTCGTGGCCGCACGGTTTGTGACGCCTGCTGGCGGGGGCTTTGGTGCTAGTGGCGTGGTGGATGCCTCCGGTGCGGTAGCACCGCATGTGGTAGTTGAGCCCGATGTGGCCACGCCGTCAACGGGGGAGACTGATGGGGTCGATGTGCCTGGTGGCGGGGCGGGCAAGCCTGATGGTGGTGCCGGTCCTGCTGCAGATCAACCCGGTACGGGGTCGGCGACGGATCCCGCGGTGAAGCCAGCGGCCACGTCGCCCAAGACAAGCATAACGACCAAGACGACGGTGACCAAGACCACGGTGACCGCGTCCTCCAAACCAAAAACCGCCGCTGCGACTGCAGCGGCACTCCCCAAGACCGCCGACAACAACTGGATCTCCGCTTCCTTAACGCTTTTCATTCTGGGAACAGCGCTCTTGGCTGCCGCATATCGCTGCTAAGGCCTCGTTTAAGTGAGACCAGGGGAGAAGTGAATGCAGCCATTGCAGAAGTCTTTAGCCTTCTACTAAATCAATTTCTTAGAGATTGGTGCCGTATCAGCCATCGCTGCGACGGCACTATTTTGTTTAGCTCGACTGCCTCTCGATCTGTTACCGATGTTGAGCCCTACACCCCATCCGCCAGAGCGATAAGATAATTGCAATTCAAATACTGCCGTTTATTAAGCTTCTTGTTCCACTTAAGGATTGATATATGTCTAATGAAACTGAAGTGGTGACGCATAATTTCTTTCGCAAATTGACAACCGCATAGCGGAACACGGCCCGC